>JAZOCT010000011.1:0-19771 GCA_045596685.1 Tidjanibacter sp.
CGCCAAAGTAAACTGCGGGGGAGATTTTCTTGTGCGCCTAAAACTCGCTCGATTCTCTGCGTTTTTTTAATCTCTTCCGAAAGTCTCGGGAGCCCCACCCTCACAAAAGACGCTGTGCGTCCGGCACCTCATTTACGCCAAGTAAACTGCGGTGTCGCTCCTTCTTTTGGCACAAAAATCCCTCCGTAATATGCGTTTTTAGGGGCATTAGGGCCCTTAAAGTCTCTACACCCTATCAAAAAAAGTTTACGGGTATCAAAAAAGATACCCGTGAATAGGTGGAGTGGATGACTGACTGATGATTGCTGATTGCTGATTGCTGACCGCAGACCGCTGGTTGCTCTAACCTTCAATTTTCACCTCTTTCTGTTGCGGAAATTTTCGCAGGTGATGGCGGTGGCGATGGCTACATTGAGCGACTCGCTACCTCTGCGCGAGGATGGGTAGGGAGGAATGAAAAGTTTGCGCGTTGCCATCCTCTGGACCTCGGGGCTCACACCCTTACCCTCGTTACCCATAATAATCACACCACCACGAGTGAGTGAGGCACTATGTATATCTTCGCCATCGAGCGTTGTGGCGTATGTGGCGATGCCCTCTTCTGTGACCCTTTGGAGCCACTCCACAAGCGGACAATAGGCCACCTCCACGCGCAGTAGAGCCCCCATTGTCGCCTGCACAACCTTCGGGGCAAAGCAGTCGGCTGTCGTGGGGCTGCATACAATGTGGCGAATGCCATACCAATCGGCTGTGCGGATGATGGTACCGAGGTTGCCGGGGTCCTGCACCTCATCCAAGCAGAGCACCAACTCCTCGCCCTCGGGCATTGTGGCCTTGCGCTCGGGAACCCTCACAAGGGCCACAGAGCGTGGGGCACTCTTGAACGACGAGAGCCTCTCCATCTCTTTGGTACTCACCACCTCTGCGCGAGGTGAACGCACCACACTCTCCTCCGTTACGAAGAGCCTATGGATGTGCCATTCGGGGGAGGCTACAATCTCGCCCACAAGTTTGTCGCCCTCGGCAACAAATAGTCCGTGTTGGATGCGTGCCTGCTTGTCGGCGAGTGAGCGCACGAGTTGAAAATCTGCTTTGGTCAGTGCCATATATATTTATAGGTGTTGAAATTCGAGTGTAAGAGTAGTCATAGCCTCAATGCCCACCTCTATGGCGTTCAGGTCGGGCGCAAGGGTGGAGGTGTGCAGTCGTCCCGCCTTGCCACCCTCGAAATCCTCACCCACGAAGCCCACGCCGAGGCGGTAGAAGAGTGATGGGTAGCGCTCGGTGTAGTAGCCGAAGTCCTCACCCGTTGGGCGCATCTCCAACCCTACAACCTCGAACTTGTCGGAGAGCACCTCGCGCGCCTTTTCGGCAAGTGCGGGGGTGTTGTAGACTGCGGGGTAGCCACAACCAAAATTGTTCTCCACGCGGATGCCGTAATCCCTCTCCAACTCCCCACAGAGGTTGTTGATACGCTCCATAAGGTCTTTGCGCCACTCCCCATTGAAGGTACGCATTGTGCCCTCCAAGTGGACCGCATCGGGCACCACATTGGTGGCACCTGCTGCCTCAATCTTGCCAATGGAGATGATGGTTTCACCCGCCCACTCGGGTGCCGAGTTGGGGAGGTGGTAGAGCCCCTCGATGAGTTTGGTGGAGGGGAGTATGGGGTCGATTATTTTTTCGCGGAGTGCCGCGTGTCCGCCTCTGCCACAGAGTGTGAAGTGGAGTTCGTCGCACGCTGCCATATACTGACCTGCGCGGATGCCGATGGTGCCCGTTGGGAGAGTGGGTTCTATGTGGTTGCCAATCACCGCCACCACATCGTAGCCCTCAAAGGGTGCCTCCTCCAAGACGAGTTTTGCACCCCCGGGATTGACCTCCTCACCCGGTTGGAAGAGTCCAAAGATGGTCACTCCCAACTCCTTGCGGTGGGCGTGGAGCCACAGCAGGGCTCCCAGCAACACCGAGGCGTGCATATCGTGACCACAGGCGTGCATCACCCCCCTCTCGGTGGAGGCGTAGGGGAGCGAGTTGGCCTCCTCAATGGGGAGGGCATCAATATCCGCACGAAGCACAATGGCTCGCGAGAGGTCGGCTCCCTCGGCCCTGCCCTCAATTTTTGCCAATATTCCCGTAGTGGCTATGGAGCGATGGTCGATACCCACCTCTTGAAGGCGTGCCGAAAGCCACTCGGCAGTCTGGTGCTCCTTGAAGGAGAGTTCGGGGTGGGCGTGGAGGCGGAAGTAGGCCGCCAGCGCTGTGGGGTAGATATTTTTGATACTATCTTTCATAGGGTGTGTGAATCTGCAAAGTCCAACGTGGAAGAGTGCGAAGGTGGGCTACTTCTCGATAATCTCCACCTGATAAATCTTGTTCCAATTTTTGCCCGTCAGCCAGATGCGTCCCGTAGCCGCGTCGTAGGCTATGCCGTTGAGTACATCGGTGTTGAAGGTTACATCGAGTGGCGACTGCAACTCCGCGAGGTCGATGATGCCCACAACTTTGCCACTCTCGGGGTCGATGCGGAAGATGTTGTTTGTCAGGTAGACATTGGCCCAAATCTCACCCCCAACCCATTCGAGTTCGTTGAGGTTGTTGGGCTTGCGCCCACCTAAACTCACCTCTATGGTGCGCAGGGGAGCAAAAGTGGAGGCGTTGCGTACGGTAATTCGATGGCTACCATCGCTCATATAGAGCACCTTACCATCGGAGGTGAGGCCCCAGCCCTCGCCTTCGTAACTAAACTCCTCGACCTTGCGTAGCGTCTTGCGGTCATAGACAAAAGCCTTGCCTCGTCGCCAGGTGAGTTGGTAGACCCTGTCGCCCAATACCGTTATGCCCTCGCCAAAATAGTTGCGCGAGAGCGCCACCTCCTTCTCGGGGGCAGCAGTCGCGGAAGGTGAGTATCTTTTCAGCACCGAGGTACCATAGCCTCCCGTGCCCTCCCAAAACATACCATCGACATATTGGAACCCCTGTGTGTAGTCCGAAGTGGAGTGGGGGAGTTCCTGAACAATGCGGAATGTGTAGGTCTTGACCGACGCATTGGGGGCTACATTGACGCTCTTGGGGCGCTTCTGGGTAGAGCCTCCGCAGCCACAAGCCATAGCCGAAAGAGCAAAAAGTATGATAAAGAGTCTATGTTTCATAAAAAAGGTGCATCAGATGATTACAAAGATACTAATTTTTGGTATATTTGTGCCAAATAAACCATAAAAACCTTATTTCCTATGCTTACATTGAAGCAACTGCGCGACGATAAGGAGTTTGCCATTAGCCGTCTTGCCGTGAAAGGTGTGGATGCGCGTGAGGCTATCGAGCGCATTATAGCACTTGACGATGCTCGCAAAGAGCAACAACAAAAATTGGACAAAAACTTGGCAGAACAAAATGCTGCCGCTAAACAGATAGGCGCACTCTTTGCACAGGGTAAACGCGAAGAGGCAGAGGCTATCAAAGCGCGCACCATCGCACTCAAAGAGGAGAGCAAAGAACTCGAAGTGCAGATGAAGCAGACCATCGAAAACCTCAATGCCGAAATAGTGCTTCTGCCCAACTTCCCCGCAGAGATCGTCCCCGAGGGTAGGACCGCCGAGGATAATGTGGTGGTTAAACAGGGCGGAGAGATTCCCACTTTGGGCGAGGGCGCACTGCCACACTGGGAACTCGCTTCGAAATACGATATCATCGACTTTGAGTTGGGCGTGAAACTTACAGGCGCAGGCTTCCCCGTCTATAAAGGCAAGGGTGCCGCCCTCCAACGTGCCCTTATCACCTACTTCCTCGACCAGAATACCGCAGCAGGCTATCTGGAAGTACTGCCCCCCATTATGGTCAATGAGGCATCGGGTTTTGGTACAGGTCAGTTGCCCGACAAAGAGGGACAGATGTACCACGCAACACTCGACAACTTCTATATGGTTCCCACCGCAGAGGTGCCCGTAACCAATATCTACCGCGACAGCATCGTCGATGAGAAGGAACTCCCCATCCGTCTGACAGCCTACACCCCCTGCTTCCGTCGTGAGGCCGGCTCCTATGGTAAAGATGTGAGGGGCCTGAACCGCCTCCACCAATTCGACAAGGTGGAAATTGTGCGTATCAACCACCCCGACACCTCCTATGAGGCTCTCGACCAGATGGTCGCACACGTTGAGAAATTGGTTTCCGCCCTCGGCTTGCCCTACCGTATCGTAAGGCTCTGTGGTGGCGATATGAGTTTCACTTCGGCCCTAACATACGATTTCGAGGTCTACTCCGCAGCGCAGGGTAGGTGGCTCGAAGTGTCGAGTGTGTCGAACTTCGAGAGTTTCCAGGCCAACCGTCTCCACCTCCGCTATCGCACCGAGAACAAGAAAACGGCACTCTGCCACACCCTCAATGGTTCCTCGCTCGCACTGCCCCGTATCGTGGCAGCCCTCTTGGAGAACAACCAAACACCCGAGGGTATCGTTGTCCCCGAGGTTCTGCGTCCCTACTTGGGCTTCGACCTCATTAGTGGCAAATAATTCTCCGCACTACCTATAAATTGGTAGGGTTTGTGTAAAATAAATTGCACAAGAGGCGGTGAGTAACAAAAAATGATTATCTTTGTGTCACGAAAGAGAAGAAAAACACAATAAACTTTTTTAACAAATACAAAGACTATGGCTTACAAAATTGACCCCGAAAAATGTGTGGCTTGTGGTAGCTGCATCGGCGAGTGTCCCGTAGAGGCTATCTCGGCTGGCGATGTTTACGTTATTGACGCTGATACCTGCATCGAGTGCGGTAGTTGTGCGGATGTTTGTCCTAACGAGGCAATCTCCCTGTAAAAGGCGCATTTTGTAGGTGCTTTTTGCACCAAAATTCAGAGAGCGGCTTCCTCATTTGCGAAAAGCAAACTGCGGAGCCGCTCCTTCTTTTGGCACAAAAATCCCTCTACAAATTGCACTTTTAACTTTCAGGAGAGCCACCCTACACAAAAGTGCCGTTACGGCACCTGCCACGATATTTTACTCGCTGGTGGGGCTGTGTGATGCGCAATTTTCGCAAAACTCACGTTAATTTAATCCTCAACTTTCAATTTCTTCTCGGGTATCTTTTTTAATACCCGTGAACAAAGGGAGGGGATTACTGACTACTGACTACTGACTACTGACTACTGATTACTGACTACTGACTGTTCTCTCTTCTCTTTTGTTAAATTTTTGTTACCAACGTTTTAAGTTTGTGTTAATTAATTTTGGGGGCGTTGGCTGACACGAAAAACAGTGTATTTTTGTAGCGTGAAAAACTGCTTGTAAACCAAAAAACAGTATAAATGTCAGTAATTTACACTTTCGCCGTTGTGGTGCTTATCCTGTTGGCCATCGGCGGTCTTTATGTGGGTGTTTCGAATGATGCCGTAAACTTCCTTAACTCGGCTATCGGCTCCAAAGCCGCACCCAAAAAGGTAATCCTTACCGTAGCATCTGTTGGTATTATCATCGGTGCCCTCACTTCGAGCGGTATGATGGAGGTGGCGCGTAGTGGTGTCTACTACCCCGAATTTTTCACCTTCCACGAGGTGATGATTCTCTTCCTCGGTGTGATGTTTGCCAACGTGATTCTGCTCGACGTATTCAACACTCTCGGTCTGCCAACATCTACAACCGTAGCGTTGGTGTTCGGTCTGTTGGGCTCGGCCATCGCAGTGACGCTCCTCAAAGAGCCCGTCATTGGTGCGGATGGCAACCCCGAGGTCCTAATCAATTCGGGCAAGGCGTTGGCGATGATTGCGGCAATCCTTTTGTCGGTGGTTTTGGCCTTTATTACGGGTACGATACTGATGTTTTTCAGTCGCCTTTTGTTCACCTTCCGCTACCACAAGCAGTTGCGTCGTTGGGGCGCGGTATGGTGTGGTGTGGCTTTCACCATCATTGTCTACTTCGCACTTATCAAGGGTCTGAAATCCTCGGGCTTGGCAGTGGATTTGGTGGCCTACATCAATGAGCACACCGCATTGTGCCTCTTTGTGGTCTTTGTGGCAAGTTCGATATTGATGTTTATTTTGCAGAGGCTCAAAGTCAATATCTTGAAAATCACCATCCTTGCGGGTACGTTCTCTCTCGCGTTGGCATTCGCAGGTAACGACCTTGTGAACTTTATCGGTGTGCCTCTTGCGGGTCTGGATTCGTGGAAGATTGCTCGCGAAGTTGGCGACCCCAATATGCTTATGGGGGCCCTCAATAACCCCGTGAAGGCGGATACCATCTTCCTCCTGTGCGCAGGTGCATTTATGATACTGACCCTCTGGACCTCCAAGAAGACACAAAACGTGAGCGACACCGAGTTGAGCCTCTCCTCCACACAGGATGATGGCGCAGAGAAGTTCGGTTCGTCGGCCTTCTCGCGTGCCCTTGTGCGCGTGGCAGTAGGTTGCAGTCGTTGGTTTGAGGACCACACCCCCAAAAGGATGCGTGCGAGTGTGGCACGTCGTTTCGAGGCTCCTTCGGCAACAGAACTCGGCGAGGACTATGGCCAATATGACCTCATCCGCGCAGCCGTGAACCTCACAGCAAGCTCAATGCTTATCATCATCGGTACCTCGCTCCAATTGCCCCTCTCGACCACCTATGTAACCTTTATGGTGGCTATGGGTTCGTCGCTTGCCGACAAGGCGTGGGGACGCGAGAGTGCAGTATATCGCATCACAGGTGTCATCACCGTAGTGGCAGGTTGGTTCGTGACGGGTCTGGCGGCATTCGTGCTCTCCATCGTCATCAGCCTTCTCCTTCTTTGGGGTGGTGTGATTGCAATCATCGCAATCTCCCTCGTCTGCGTCTATATGATGATTCCCAAGAAGAAAAAAGCCAACAATGAGGAGGCTACAAGCGTTAAGGTTGCCCTCTCGGGTGACGAGGGTGAGGTGCTCGGCAATATCGTAACCGAGGTGTGCCAGACTATGCAGACCACTACCGACATCTACGCACAGACCATCGCCGCAACCCTCAAAGAGGACCGTAAGGCTCTCCGCACCCTCGTGCGCCAGTCCAACGACCTCTTCTATGCTGCTCGCGAGAGAAAATATGCAATGTTGCCCACACTCCATAAGTTCCACGAAGAGAACTACATCGATACCGGACACTACTATGTGCAGGTTGTGGACTACATCAGCGAGATGTGTAAGGCTCTGGTTCACATCACTCGTCCCTGCTTTGAGCATATCGACAACAACCATCGCGGTATGAGCGAGGAACAGGTGGAGGACCTCACAACTATCAACAACTCCGTTTCGGAACTCTACACCCGAATCAACGAGATGTTGCAGTCCAACAACTTCGCAAGCATCGACCTTGTGCTTGCAATGCGTGACGACCTCTTCGACCTGATTGCGCAGGCTATCAAAAACCAACTTCGTCGTATCCAGAACAACTCCACCTCCACAAAGGCGAGTATGCTCTACCTGACGATTCTCAATGAGACCAAGACGATGGTTCTCCAAAGTCGTAACTTGCTCAAATCGCAGAAGTATTTTATTGAGGCTCAACGCACCGAGTCCAAGTAAATCGCAAAAAAAGCGGGTGTATTCCGCGTTACGCTTGAAGGCGGCTTCCTCATTTGCATATAGCAAACTGCGGAGCCGCCTTCTGCGCAAGCCTTGAATCCACTCCCCCCGAGTACGCAAAATCCACCTTACTACGCAAAAAAAATGTTTGAAAAGTACAATATTTCACTAAAAAATCGTTATATTGCAAAAGATTTGCGCGCCTATGCGCGTGAGGGTGCGTGAGAAATAGCACAGATAAACGCAAAAACAACAAGAAAACTAATAACCAAATTACAAACACACAAGAGATTATGATTAAGAGATTCTTTACAATCGTAGCCTTCTTTGCCCTCGCAATTATGGGCGTACAGGCACAGCAGAATCCTATGCTTGCTCCTCTGCCCCAGGATGCAGAGTTGCGCAAAGGTGTTCTCCCCAACGGACTCACCTACTACATCCGTCACAACGAAAAGCCCGAAAATCAGGCCGACTTCTACATCTATGACCGTGTGGGTGCAATCCAAGAGGAAGACCTCCAAATTGGTCTTGCCCACTTCTTGGAGCATATGGCTTTTAACGGTACCAAGAACTTCCCCGACAAAAATATGATTAACTATCTCGAAAGTGTGGGTGTTAAGTTCGGTGCCAACCTGAATGCCTGGACCGCAATGGAGCAGACACAGTATATGATGCAGAGTGTGCCCATTTCGGACCCCACAGTTGTGGACAACGTGCTGATGATTCTCCACGATTGGGCATACTACATCTCCCTCGAAGAGGAGGAAATCGACAACGAGAGGGGTGTGATTATCGAGGAGTTGCGTACTCGTAACGACGCTTCGTGGCGCATCCGCGAGAAGAGCGCTCCCTACCTCTATGGCAACACCAAGTATGCCGAGCGCAACATTATCGGTACCGAGGAGAGGCTCAAAACCTTCACCTACGATGAACTCCGCGACTTCTACCACCGTTGGTACAACACTGCAAACCAGTGTATCGTAGTCATCGGTGACTTCGATGTGGATGAGATGGAGCAGAAGGTTATTGCCACAATGAGCGACATCCCCGCAGTGGAGAATCCCGAGCCTATCGAGTACATTCCTATTCCTGTGAACGAGAAGCCCGCCATCGGTATCTTCACCGACCCCGAGCTCACCGAGAGCAGTGTGGAGTTCATTGTTCGCAGCGAGGCTTGGCCCAACGAGATGAACAACACTCTCGCCTATGAACTCTACTCGATTATCGACTCCTTCATTTCGACCATCGTCAATGAGCGTCTTTCGGATATGGCCCAGAAACCCGGTGCTCCCTTCATTGGTGCAGGTTACTATGGTGGCAACGTCACCCGCTCGATGGACCTCATCGAGTTCTACGCACAGCCCCGCGAGGGTGAGGCTTTGAGGGCTTTCGAGGCTATCTATGCAGAGTTTGAGAAGGTACGTCGCTTTGGTTTCACCCCCTCGGAGTTCGAAAGGGCACAGACCAATGTGTTGCGTCGCAATCAGCAGGCCTATGACCGTCGCAATGACCGCCGTCACAGTGAGTTCGTAGGTCGCTACACCAGCAACTTCAAACGCAACACCCCCATCTACGGTGCCGAGGAAGAGTGGCAGATTGACAGTATGCTCATCACCAATATGGACCTCAATACCCTCAATGCCGTAGTGCAGCAGGAGCGCTTTGCACCCATCAACCACGTGGTACTTATGAGCCAGCCCGAGAAAGAGGGTCTCGCAGTGCCCACCGTAGAGGAGGTTGAGGCTGTTATCGCTGCTGTGAATGCTGCCGAACTCCAACCCTATGAGGACACAGGCGTGAAGAAACCCCTTATCCCCGAGGGTACAAAACTCAAAGGTTCGAAGGTGAAGAAGACCTCGGCTGATGCCTTTGGTAACACCGTATGGACTCTGAAAAATGGTGTGAGGGTAGTCCTCAAACCCACCGATTTCAAGGCCGATGAGGTTATGATGCGTGCTTCGGTTATGGGCGGTACCTCGCTCCTCGCCGATGAGGATATGGCTATGTCGAACCAGCTCACCACCTTCCTCTCCTATCAGGGTGTTGGCGAATTCTCGATGACCGACTTGCAGAAACAACTCGCTGGTAAGGCTGTCAGCGTAGGTCCCTTCCTCTCGCTTTCGAGTCACGGTTTGAGTGCAGGTTGCTCGCCCAAAGACCTCGAAACAATGTTGCAACTCGTCTATCTCTATGGCACATCGCCCCGCTTCGATGAGGATGCTTTCAACCTTGTGAAAGAGCAACTCGTGCAGGCTTATGCCAATATCGAGTCCGACCCCAACTACGCACTCCAACGCGAACTCTTTGCCAACATCTACGACAAGCCTAACCGCCAGAAGGCGTGGAGCGCTGCCGATATGGAGGCACTCACCTTCGAGCAGTACCAGAGGGTTTACAAGACTCTCTTCTCCAACCCCGATGATATGACCTTCTTCTTCGTGGGTAACTTCCAGGAGGCGGAACTCAAACCCCTCGTGGAGAAATATCTCGGCTCGCTGCCCAAAACCAAATCGACCCTCGCCTACAACCCCGAGAACTCGCTCGGCTATCAGGCAGGTAGCAAGGAACACCGTTTCCAGGTGGCTATGGAGATGCCCAAGACCGCTATCTACTATGTGCTCAATGGTGCAATGGATGTGAACTTGAAGAACAAACTCACCCTTTCGGTTCTCGACCAGTTGCTCGACATTCGCTATACCAAGAGCATCCGTGAGGAGATGGGCGCAACCTATGGAGTATCCTGCTCGGGACAGTTGAGCGGTATGCCTTCGGAGCCCGACTACCTCTTGATTATTGGCTTCGATACCAAACCCGAGATTGCCGACCAGGCTCGTGGCGCACTCCTTCCCGAGATTGAGAAGATTGCTACCGAGGGTGCTACCGAAGAGGAACTCGGCAAGATTAAGGAGTATATGCTCAAAGAGCGCGCCGATGCCCTCAAACAGAATGGCAGCTGGATGAACTGGATGACCAGCCGCGAGATGATGGGTGTGGATATGACCACCGGTTATGAGGAGATTGTAACCAACCTCACCTCGGAGGATGTGAAGGCTATGGCTGCGAAGATTTTGGCGGATAATAATATTCTTAAACTTATTATGGACCCCAAAAACTAAAAATAACGAGGCGATTTCCGCGTTATACTCAAAAAAATCCCCCTCACTTACGTTTAGTAAGTTGCGGGGGATTTTTTATCGCAAGCCTTGAACTCGCCTCGTTATTTTTAGTTTTTATCTCATTTGAGAGCAAACTGCGGAGCCCGCTTTCTCGTAAGCCTTGCATCCATCGCGTTATCTGCGTTTTTGCCTCTTTGGGGTGCGCAAGCCTTGAACTCGCCTCGTTATTTTTAGTTTTTATCTCTTTTGAGAGCAAACTGCGGAGGGGATTTTCTTGTGTGCCTCACCTCCGCCCCCTTTTTGTTCACGGGTATCTTTTTTAATACCTGCGCCCATTAGGGCGCACCATAGACCCGCACTTTACATCGTCGGCGGAGAAGCGACCTCCTTGTGAGGTCGTGGCGAGGGCGGAGGGCAAAGGCGTTAAAAAACAAAGACGGCAAATGCTTTGCCCGCGACAGCGTTTGTTTTAGACTTTGCGCTCCGCACTCCCGCCAGAGATGTCGTGCGTGGCTTTTGCGCCACTTTTGCCACCAAAAGTGGCAAAGAAAAGCGGGCAACTCGGTTGCCCGCAATAAAGCGCGGTAGATGCCAACCGCCTGCTATCGCAGTCGTGGCAAGACGGATTTGACAGACCTCACCCGCCTTCGGCACCCTCTCCTAACTTATGAGAGGGTTTCGCCAATTATAACAAACTGAATTTTGGCCAGAACCACTCCTCAAAGAGCCTTTTTGAGGCTCTTTGATAAAGCGGATGTTTCGGAATTTCAATAAGTTGAAATTCACGAAACTCACGTTATTTTACAACCACATCCTCGTGGGAGTTGAGAACGAGTTGGTAGGTGCTGTCGTAGATGGTAAAGATGGCGGTGATGTCGCACTTCTTGCCATTCTCGGGAACTTGTTCGAGCGCAAAGCGAGAGTAGCCACTCGTGCGCACAACAAATGGATTGCCACCAAGCATAAAGGCCGAAGAGCCGTAGAGGAATACGTTGTCGTAACTATAAGCCCAAGTTGCGGGCAGGCCGTAGAGCGCGTAGTCCTTATTGTAGTTGCTCTCATTCTTTATCTCGTTGCCGTTTGCATCGTAGGCTACAACCTGATTGTCGGCATCGCTGAACGAGGGGTAGAGGTTGGAGTAGCCACCCACCTTAACCATACCCCAAGTGCTGGTTGCCCCTTCAAAGCGGCAGAGGGTGCCGAGATACTGTTTGTAGTTGGTGCAGAAGTCGGCAATGTTGCTCTCATTGACTACCTTCACGTCGCCCTCAACGAAGCCTATCTGGTTGCTGGGGATAATCTTCTCGTCGATGATAGTCTGGATGTCGATGTAGCCATTGGAGTATTTCTCCTCCGAGGAGGGACCACCCAAGCCGAGCATATTGCGGTAGTTGCCGAGAATCAAACCATCGGTCTTGATATAGAGCGTCTGACCGGGTTTATAGACGGTGTAGAGCGAGCCTTTGCCTATTTTGAGTTCCAAGCCACCGCTCTCGGGGCCCGAGGCATCCTGAACATAGAGGCCCTTATAGGTGTTGCCCAACTCATCGGAACTAACAACCTTCACCTCCAAAGCAACCTTATCCTCAATGAGCACACCTTTGACGGTCTTGCCAGGGTTGGGTAACTCATCGTAGAAGTATCTTTGTTTGAACTCATTGACACTCATAAAGTCGTAATCTACGTCGATTTCCTCCTTTGTAGTGTACTCCTTCTGGGGCACATTGTCCCACTTTTTCTCGCACGAGGTCAGCGCCACGAGCGCGAGAACCATAGATATAATATACTTTTTCATCTCTCTGATTCGGTTTTTTGAGGGTCGGTTTAGAAACGGAAGTAGATATTCAGGTAGTAGTTCGTACCATAGAGGTAGAAGTACTTCGAGTCGAAACGCGAGTAGCGGGTACCCGTTGTGGTCTCATACTCGTCGTCGGAGAAGAGTCGCATCTGCTCGAAACCGCCCGTCTTGCACTTGTTGTTGGTGAGGTTCTTAATCTCGAAACTGAAACCAATCTGGTTGCTGCCCACATACCAAGTCTTACCGATAGAGGCATTGACCACAAGTGCAGGGTTGAATTTCTCCTGCGAGGTGAGGTTGGTGAGGATGAAGTTAGCCTCGCCCTCGTTGTAGGCGGCGAAGGACACCAACTCCTCCATTGTACCATCGAAGTGGCTGTCGATAGCAGCATCGTTGATGCGACCACCCATAGCACCCAATGTACGGTAGAGGGGGTTCATCGAGAGGTACATCTTATCGAAGTACTCGGCATCAATCGAGAAGTAGATATTGTTGCCGGTGCGGTAGTTCAGACCGAGGCTCAATGCCACCTGGGGAGTGCTCTCAACCTTCATACCCTTCCAATAGACCCTTGCGTTCTCAACCAAGATGGCTGCCGTATTGTCGCGGGTCTGGGTGAAATAGGGGTTGGAGGTGTAGGTGTAGTCACCAACGCTGGCGGCACCCGAAAGGCTCAAATCGGCAGTGATAGGCATCTTGAAGCCCAACTCCAAGCCGTAGTAGCGACTGTCGATACCCGAAAGCGACATATTGGAGAAGGCAGCCCACACATCGTCGTAGAAACTGATGAGTTTCGATTGGTCCTTAATGGTGGTGTAGTATGCCGAGGCGCGCAACGACAGCCAGGGTGCCCTGAATGTGTAGGCCATATCAAAACTCAACACCTTCTCGGTATCCAATCCGGGGGCGATGGTGTTGCGAGTACGGGGCGATACGAATGCGTCCTGGAAATAGGGAGCATTCTGCTGTGCCACAGCCGAGATTTGGATGCTGTTGGCACCATTGGGCTCGTAGGTGAAGTTACCTTTCAGGTTGTAGCCAAAGAAACTCTTGTGCTCACTCTCGCCAAACGAGTTGTCGGCAAACATACCCTTGCGATAGAGGCCCTCGCGGTAGAAGTTGGTGTAGGAGGCCTCGCCCGCAAGTGCCAACCTATAATGGCTCATACGGAGGTTATAGACACCCCAAAGTTTGCCCACTGTCGAGTGTGCATAGTAGTCGTAGCCATACTTGTCGCCCTCGCGCACAATGTAGTTATCCGAGCGGTTGAGGTCGTTGAGGGTCTTTTGGCGGTCCTCGGTGCCGTGTACATCTCTCTCTGCGAAGTTATCCACGTTCACCCAATAGTCACCACCCAAAAGGTCCTTGATGGAGGTGTAGTACTCTGTGCGGTTACGACGCAAATCAACACCGGCAGTCACGCTATGGTGGCTATTGATGGTGTGGTCCAACTGCAATTTCAGGCGCAAATCCCTCTGGTCGGTGTGGCGCTCCGAGATGATATAGCGCGAGCGGCTCTGGTCGGCAACACTCTCCTCGATGCCCGTGCCATCATAGTTGAGGGTGGGGCGGTCACCATAGGCGGGTTTGGAGTTGTAGTTGATGTTGTAGAGTTTGTCGAAGTCGATATACTTCATCTTATCCCTATTCTCTGCCCAAGCCTGCTGCAAGAGTTGCTGGTGTGCAGGGTCATTCTTGGCATACCAATAACTTGGCAGGTTGCGATAGTAGTCGGGGCGGGGGTCGGCAGCGCCATTCCAGTCGAGTGCCGAGTAGCCGTTCTGACCGAAGCGGAACGATGCAGCAGCGGTAATCTTGGTCCTATCGTTGGGTGTGTAGAACCAGTTGGCCATAGCCACAGGCTCGTGGTAGGACCTCATACGCGCATTGCGCAATTTGCCGTTCTGCATACCCACATTGGGGTTGTACCAATAACTTCCAGCCAACGAATAGGCCTCCTGTGTGGCTGCCATCTGGGCACCCCTCTCGGTGGGAACGCCAAAGAAGGTGAAGGCTACCTGATGGCGGTCATTAATCCTCTTCTCTGCCGAAAGGAAGTAGGCCCAAGCGTTGTAGGTCACACCCTCCACAAAGTCGTTGCCACCCAAGCGAGCCGAAACACTCGCTGCGTAGGCCCAACCATTATCCTGCATACCGCTGGTGTGGGTCGCCATAATACGGTGGCGGTAGGAACCGCTCGAAGTAACAAAGCCTGTGCGGAAGCCCTGACGCATCTGCGAGGCACGAGCCAAGATGTTGGTGGTACCATTGATACCGCCCACACCGTTGGTGCCCACAGAGGTAGCATAGGTGGCCTCTTGGTTGCGGGTGGCCTCATTCAGACCGCTCCACAGCGACCAGGTACCATTGCCACTATTGGCATCGGTCATCTCCACGCCATTGAGGTAGATAATCTCCGTATTCTGGTCGTAGCCACGAGTGCGGAACCTCAAAGCGCCAAACTTATAGCCGGCAATGCTATTGAACACATCCTTCGAAGCGCTGAGCGATACGGGGGTCGATTGTGAGTCGTTGGCGGTGTCGCTGTCGAACTCCACAAAGGCTCCGTCGTCGAGCAGAAAGTCGTTGGCTGCCTGCATATCGGGCGAAAGGGTAATGTAGTTGAGGTCTTTGAGTTCCCTATCAACCTTCACATTCACGCTGGTGGATTGGAAACCGAGTGCCTCCACATTGATGGTGGCCCCTCCGAAGGGAATATCCGTAAAGGTGAATACACCATCTACGGCTGTCTGCATAGTTTGGGTAGGGATACCCACGCCATCGAGGGTGACGGTAGCCTGCTCAATGGGCTCCCTGCCCACACGCGAAACAACCTTACCTGTGATGACACCTACACTCTCCTGCGCCAGAAGGCTACCTGCCATTCCTGCCACAAAAAGTAGGGTTAGAAGTAATCTTTTCATAGGATTTCTCTTGGTTTATATAATTTCTATTCTCTCTCTTTTCCGTTTTCGGGTCGCGCTACTTGACGATGTGGATAAATACGGGCAAGTGGTCCGACCAACCAGCCTGGAAGTTGTTACCAACGTATGTGCGCAAGGGGTAGCCTTTGTATTGGCCCTCCTTCTGGAAGAGGAACTCTCCCTTGAAGATGTTGCCATAGTACTCCGCCTTCTTGGATTTCCACAATTCGAGCGTACCACTCTTTGCATTGGCAAGGTTGCCACTCACGACAATGTTGTCGAAGAGGTTCCACAGGTCGTTGTATACCAACGTGCCGTAGCCATCCTTGTGCATCTGCCAGAAGGGGTTGAAGAGATCACCCTCGGCGAGTTTGTTCTTTTTGAGTTTGGCTCCGAGGCACTCCGATACGCTCCTGTCGCCAGGGTCGTCGTTGAAGTCGCCCATAACGGCAATCTTAATCTCGGGATTCTGTCTGCGTGCCTCGTCACAGATGCCCCTAATCTGGCTTGCCAACCCCTCACGCAAGTAGGCCGAGGCGCTCTGGCCACCCCTACGGCTGGGCCAGTGGCTCACGATGAAGAGGAAATCCTCACCGTCAATTTCGCCCCACATTGCAAGAATATCCCTCGTGCGGAAGTTGGGACGTGCACCAGGAATGTTGGCCTTGATGGATTTGCTACCCTCGTATTTGAATTGGTCGGGGCGATAGAAGAAGGCCACATCCACACCACGAGCATCGGGGCCATCGTAGTGGCAAATCTGGTAGTTCGCAGGCAGAAGTTTCTCCTGCGAGGCGATGTCTTCCAACACGTTGCGGTTCTCAACCTCACTCACACCAATGATGGTGGGGTAGGATTTGTTCTGTTGGGCAATCGAGTAGAAGAGTTTTTCGAGGTTGTCGAGTTTCTTGTAGTACTTTGCCGAGTTCCACTCCTTCACACCACTTGGGATAAACTCTGTGTCGTAGATTGTGGGGTCCTGGATGGTGTCAAAGAGGTTCTCCACATTGTAGAACAATACGGTGTAGCGTTTGCTCTGTGCCGAAGCAGTGCCGATGGAGAATACCATCGCCACCAGCAAACTCAATACAAAAAGGTTACGTTTCATATAATTTTGCATTTTGAATTTTGCATTCTGAATTTCCTACATTCCCCAGTCGCTCGGGTTGTAGGTATCCTTTGGTGCGTTGGGCACATTGGGGAAGAAGGTGTGGCCCGTCATTCGCTCCAACTCGGCAACGCTCATCATCATACCCTTGTGGGGCTCCACTTTGTGCTGGCTACTGTTGTGCTCCACCATAAAGACCACACATTTGAGTTCGCTTGCCGAGCAGTTCACAACCCACTTACCCGAGTTGCCCTTCTTGGTGCGAAGGAGTACCTTGTAGTAGTGGGTGGGAATTACCGTGCCACTCGACTTCTTGTTGTAGTTCTCCCAATAGCAACCATTGACCATATAGAGCGTGTCGGCACACAGCAGACCGTCGCAGTACTCCTCCAAGTTGTTCCATACACCACCGCCGGTATTGAAACCCGATTGGAGTTGGGGAGCAATGTTGGAGTAGTAGAAGGCCTGTTCGTTGGCACCTCGGCTCACAAGCCTATCGCTACTGCCGAGCAGGTGACCACGAGTGTAGCCGTCGCGTCGGTGTACCTGAATACTCGAAGGAATATCGGGGTCGGGAGCGTAGGCATCGCTACGCGAGGTGTTCTTGGCGGTGTAGTAGGAGTGCATAGGCGAGGCAACCCACACAGGGCAACCCAAATCCTCGGAGTAGCACACCGCAAAGTTGCGCACCTTACCATTGCCCTTATCGGGAATCATATGGTAGGCATAGTAGTAGTCGGGGTTATTCTCCTCGGCGGGAAGTTCGGCCCAACCCGCATACTTGGCATCGCTGTCGGTCACAATGCCACCCGTATTGCCACCATCGTCATCACCACCATCGTCATCACCACTATCGTCGTTGCCACCATCATCGTTGCCACCATCGTCGTTGCCACCATCGTCATTGCCACCATCATTGCCATCGTCGTTGCCACCATCGTTGCCGCCATCGTTGTTGCCATCGTTCTCCGAGGTTCCCTTTTGGGTCACGAGAACATCCCAAGTGGCAGTTGTACCCACCTCTTGGGGAGTGATGGAGATTTTGGCGCTACGCGACTTGTTGGTGGTGTTGTCGGTGTAGGAGATGAGCACACCAGCCGAGCCGCTGAACTCTTTGTTGTTGGGGGTGAGCCACTCTGCCGAGGAGGTCACACTCCAATCGGTATTGCTCTCCACTTGGAGCACAAAACTGCCGTGAGTGGCTTCGAGCGTCTTGGAGTTGATGTTCACCGAGAGGTTATTCTCCTTTTGGGGCTCGGGAACCTCGTTGCAGGAGGCAAAGAGTGCCATTGCTACCAAGAGTATGTATGTAAGTCTCTTCATAATAGTAAGAATGTTTTAGTCCTTTGTTATCTACAATCCCCAATAGCGAGCGTCAATATCGCTCTCCACCTTATTCTCGGTGGCATCGTCGAGGTTGGGGAAGAAATCTATGCCTGTGCGCTCTTCGAGCTCGTCAATGGTAATCACATCGTTGAGTGTTACACCTCCCGTGGCGGCTTTGTGGGGCACCCAGATAGCCAGAGCCTGGAAGGAACTGTTTGCGCCCGTGCCCTTGCGTTGCAGGAGGGCCTTGTAGTAATAGTTGGGGATGGCAACCCTCTTGCTGCTGTCGCTCTTGCTATAGGTGTAATTAATACTCTCGTTGCCGCCCACGGTCTTGAACACCGCACCCGTAACCACATAGAGAGTGTCGCAACCCTTGCTGCCCCAATTTCGCACCTGACGCTCGATGCCTTCCCATTTGTTTTGGTTGAGTCCCGAGAGTTGGGGGCTCATATTGGTAGGCACGCTCAATTCTTTGCAATTTTCGGTTGTGTAGGGGTGGAAACGTGTAGCCGCAGGGCAGAGGTGTCCGCGGTCGTAACTGCCGTTAAAACTACTTTTCAGATAAACCTGCTTCTCTTTGGGGATATTTTGGTCGTAACGTCCCCAATCATCTTGACGAGAGCCCGAGCCTGGGGTGTGGAGTTTAGAGATGGGGTAAGCCACCCACAGCGAGTGGTAGATGTCGCTGTCGTAGAGGAGCGAGAAGCTGCGCTCGGTGTATCCCGAAGAGGGGAGCATATGTTTGGAGAAGTAGGTGCGTGTGCCGTCTGCCTCAAAGGCGGGTAGTTCGAGCCACCCCGAGAGGTCTTCGTTGTCTGTGGAGTTGGAGAGTGCGCGCTGTGTGAATGTGCGTGTGATGGTTTCGGCGGGGAAGGTTACGGTGATGTTTACCACGCGGTCTTCGGTGAGTTTGTTTTCGCCAAAGGTCATAAAGATATTGGCGTTGCCCTCACCCTCCGTCTTGCTCAACGAACACCACTCGCTTTCACCCTCGGGGGTGATGTAATCCAGAGCGATGCTCCACGCTTGTGCGGAGGTGATGGAGAGAAATTGTTGTTTGGTGTTGTGTCCCACTGTTTCGCCCACGCTGAAATTCACATCGTTGGGTACGGTCTGTACGGGGGTGCAGGCGGTGGCCATTAGTGCCACAACCACTGCCAACAGACTCTTTATGATACGCTCAATTTTCATCGTTTTTCTTCGCTTTGCTGCGCTTGCTCCTCTTATCCAGATTATGGCAAGGGCATATTGGGGTGTAAAGTTATATATTTTATTTGGAATTACGCGCGCGCACACGCGAAAAAACGCAAGAAAGGCATCTATACACCCTTTCTTGCGTTTTTTTTCGGCTGTGATTTATGGGCGATTTCTGCGTTACGCTCGCGCTCGGATTGCTCATTTGCACCAAGCAAACTGCGCATCCTCCCTCTTCGCAAGCCTTGAACTCACCTCATAACTCCCACCCGATATGAGCGTTTGTATATCTCTTGGTCTCGGCTGTGATTTATGGGCGATTTCTGCGTTACGACGACCGTCGACCGCCTTCAAATTTCTACTTACCCCTCTCATAAGTTAGGAGAGGGTCCGCGTAGCAGGGATGAGGTCTGTTTTTTGGCGCGGGTATTAAAAAAGATACCCGTGAACAAAAGGGGTGGAACCTCTAATATTAAAAGGAAAAACCCTCTCATAAGTTAGGAGAGGGTGCCCGTAGGGCGGGTGAGGTCTGTCAAGCCTCCCCTACGATAGGGGAGGTTTGGAGGGGTGGTCGTAATTGTGCTCGGTGTCCCCACCGAGCGGTGCCGAAGGCGGGTGAGGTCTGTAAAATCCGTCTTGCCACGACTCATTGCAGATGAGTCGGTTGGCATCTACCGCGCTTTATTGCGGGCAACCGAGTTGCCCGCTTTTCTTTGCCACTTTTGGTGGCAAAAGTGGCGCAAAAGCCACGCACGACATCTCTGGCGGGAG
>JAZOCT010000012.1:0-37236 GCA_045596685.1 Tidjanibacter sp.
AATGGTGTAGTCAAAAGTAGTCGCTTTTTAGACAATAGTAGTCAGGTTACAAGGAATGCAAATCGTGGTTACGAATTGGTTACGACTTGATGTCTAACCCCCTGTTTTTACCCCTCTTATAACCAACACTTTACATCGGGCAAGTAGTCATAATTCGCACCAGAGTAGTCATTGCATCAACCCCTAAATCAGCAAGTTACGGTGGCAACAAAAACAAAATGAGGAAGCTACCTTTTCGTAACTTCCTCATTCTCAGCGGAGAGACAGGGATTCGAACCCTGGATACCCGAAGGTATAACGGTTTTCGAGACCGCCCCGATCGACCACTCCGGCATCTCTCCAATCGGTTCTCGTTGGTATTTCAGACCTTTGAGCGTGCAAAGATACAAATAAAATTGAGAATTGAAAATTGAGAATTGAAAATTATGAAAAAAAATATCCGCACCACAACTTCTGCGCTTTTATTTTTGGCCAATTTTCAAAACCTTCTCTCGGGTATTAAAAAAGATACCCGAGAACAAGGGGGGGCGGCGGAGGATAAAATCGCGGGTATCTTTTTTGATACCCGCGAACAAAATGGCGAAAAGTCTTTAATGACCTATAAGTCCTATATGCCCCATCAGCCCTTAATGCCTACTCAAAGACGTAAGGCTCGATTGCATCGGCATACTCGCTCCAATACTGAGCTGTCTTGTAGGCCTCCACGCTCTCCTCGGGCACATAAATCTTGCGCCCCGAAGCGTTGTTGTCAAAGGCATTAAAGGTGGAATTGTAACTTGGCACTGCCGTAGGAGGTGTCGTGGGTTTGCAATACACTTCCGCAAGACTACTGCAAGAAGAGAATGCAGACTCTCCAATCGAAGTAACGCTATCAGGAATGGTTATGCTCGCAAGGCTCGAACATTTATAGAATGCAGAATATCCAATCTCCGTTACACCCTCGGGAATAGTGATGCTCACAAGGCTCGAACAATCATAGAATGCGTGATTACCAATCGAAGTGACGCTATTGGGAATAGTAATACTTGTAAGTTTTAAGCAACCGGCAAAAGACATAAAACCAATCTCAGTAACACCCTCGGGAATGATGATACTCGCAAGGCTTGAACATTGATAGAATGCTTCAAATCCAATCGAAG
This sequence comes from Tidjanibacter sp., assembly GCA_045596685.1. GTDB lineage: Bacteria > Bacteroidota > Bacteroidia > Bacteroidales > Rikenellaceae > Tidjanibacter. The sequence goes on from JAZOCT010000012.1 coordinate 1,140, forward strand.
TAACGCCATTGCCAATGGTTACACTTGCAAGGCTCGAACAATGTTCGAATGCGTCATATCCAATCGAAGTAACGCTATCAGGAATAGTTATACTCGCAAGGCTCGAACAATCATAGAATGTCCTATTCCCAATCTCCGTAACATTGCCATCAAAAGTAATCACGCCCTGGCCATTCTCGTAGGTATTGGACACAATGTTTGCGCCGAAATAAGATGTTCCAGAATTGTAGGGCGTAACGACATTACCATTGGTGGAGGTGTAGTAAATCTTGCGGCTTTCCAAATTCACCACCTCGCCCTTCTCGAAGTCGTAGGCTACGAAATCATCGGCATAGTCGCTCCAATAATTGGCACTCTTGTAGGCCTCAATGCTCTCTGCGGGAACATAAATTTTGCGTCCAACAACACCATTATCAAACCTACCTGTGCCTCCCGTAGGTGGAGTGGTGGGCATGCAATATACGCTCGTAAGGCTCAAACAATCTTTGAATGCCCATTCTCCAATATAAGTAACGCTGTCGGGGATGGTAATGCTTATCAACGAGGCGCAACCATAGAATGCAGTTGCCACAATCGAAGTGACACCCTCTGGAATGGCATATCCCGTAAGTCCAGCAGGAGCAAAAGAGTGAATAGCACCATTTATTATCAGACACCTGCCATCATTCGAAGCCAACTGACCCTTGAACTCCGTAAGGCCCGAACAGCCGGCAAAAACATAACTCCCAATCGAAGTGACACCATCAGGGATTGTTACACTTGTCAGCGCGGTGCAACCATAGAATGCTTGACCCCCAATCTCTGTAACACTATCGGGAAGTGTCACACTCGCAAGGCTCGAACAACCATAGAACGCTTGATATCCAATCTCGGTAACACCCTCGGGAATGGTGATGCTTGTCAGCGAGGTGCAAGACTCAAATGCATGACTACCTATCGTGGTTACATTGCCAGCGAAAGTGATTACACCTCGGCCATTTTCATAGGTATTGGACACAATGTTTGCGCCAAAAACATTTGTAGCATAGGGCGTAACGACATTGCCATCAGTCGAGGTGTAGTAGATCTTGCGGCTTTCCAGATTCACCTCCTCGCCCTTCTCGAAGTCGTAGGCTACGAAATCATCGGCATAGTCGCTCCACCACTCGGCTGTCTTGTAGGCCCCCACGCTCTCGGTAGGAACATAAATCTTGCGCCCCGAGGCGTTATAGTCGAATGCGCCCCAAGAGGAGTAACCGCCCAAATCTGCCGTAGGAGGTGTCGTGGGTTTGCAATACACCTCCGCAAGACTACTGCAATTAGAGAATGCATCACTTCCAATCGAAGTAACACCATCGGGAATGGTGATGCTCGCAAGGCTCCTACAACAACAGAATGTAAACATTTCTATCGAAGTAACGCTATCGGGAATGGTGATGCTCGTAATGTTTGTACAATTATAAAATGCACTTTTTCCAATCGAAGTAACACTATCGGGAATGGTGATGCTTGTTAGCGATTTGCAATTATAGAATGCATAACTTCCAATCGAAGTAACACCCTCGGGAATAGTGTATTCGGTCAAACCCGCGGGAGCAAAAGCGATGAATTCACCATCAACAATCAAGCACCTTCCATCCTCCGAAGCAAATTTACCCTTGAATTCTATAAGGCTATAACAATAAACGAATACATAACTTTCAATCGAAGTAACGCCCTCCGGAATAGTTACACTCGCAAGGCTCGAACAATTATAGAATGCTTGACCTCCAATCTTCGTAACATTGCCATCAAAAGTAATCACGCCCTTCCCATTCTTGTAGGTATTGGACACAATGTTTGCGCCAAAAACGGTGGTGTAATAGGGCGTCACCACATTACCATCCGTCGAGGTGTAGTAGATTTCCCATGGTTCAGGAACTTCTACTTCAATCTCTTCGCCATTCTCAAAGTCGTAGGGGACAAATGCATCGGCATAGTTGCTCCAATAATGCGTTGTCTTGTAGGCCTCGACGCTCTCGGCGGGCACATAAATCTTGCGACCCGAGGCGTTATCATCAAAGGCACGCCAATAGGAGGAATAGTAATTTGGCACTGCCGTAGGAGGTGTCGTGGCTTTGCAATAGACCTCTGCAAGGCTCGAACAAGCATAGAATGCATAACTTCCAATCGAAGTAACACTGTCGGGGATGGTTATGCTTGCAAGGCTCAAACAATCATAGAATGCACTATCTCCAATCTTCGTAACATTGCCATCAAAAGTAATCACGCCTTGCCCATTCTTGTAGGTATTGGACACAATATTCGCTCCGAAAGCAGTGGTGTCATTGGGTGTCACAACCTGCCCATCGGTGGAGGTGTAGTAGATTTTGTTGTTTTCTGGGGTATTTTCTCCACCGTTTGGAGTGGTGTACATAAATGATAGACTAACTATCATGTCATCGGATTGGACAATATCAATGACTAAATTTCCTAGAACGTTAACCAAATCAATATAACCAATATAGTCCAACCCCCTCTCCTCGTAATAATCATTCTGCACCCCATTGAACAGTCCCAATACATCGAACTCAACGGTGGTTTGGTCGGAGAAGACAACCCTATAACGCTTAAACTCGTTGTAGTAGCCGTTGGCAGTGTCGACGGTGTAGTACTTATTGGTGCGCTCAATTTCCTCGGCAGAATCTACGGTCAAGCCTTTCGCTTGGGCAGCCCGCAAGATGGGCACAACATCCTCTTGTTCATCGCGTTGGGCCACAACCTCATCGAGCCACTGACCGCGTGTGCAGCCCGCAGTAGAAAGCACCACAGTGAGTACTATATATAGTAGGTATCTCTTCATAATTTATCCCCTGCCCCAAGTTTATTTTCTATGCAATTCTGTCACAAAGGTATAATATTTTCCTCGTTTTGCAAAGCAGGGCTGTTGTGCTCCCCGCCTGGTGGATACAAAAGTGGGCTCACCAAGAGTGGCAAGCCCCCGTTGTTGTGCAGATGGTGTTTGACCCTCTGCGGATTATTTGTACGCCACAATGGCGCTGGTGCCGTGAACGTAGAAGGGGCCACCCTTGAACGAGCGGGGTGCATCGAGTTGCATCTTCGCATCCTCACACACAAGATTCCATTCGCCCTCGGGGAAGACCATATCGACACCGCAGCGATTGCCGTTGTAGATAACCAAAATCTCGCTCCACTCGTCGCCCACAGCCTTACCATTGAGAGTGTACATAACGGTGCCCTCGGGAGAGTCGATAAAGTTCAGATTCTCTGCAACTTGCTCGGTGGTTGCCATACGGAATGCGGGGTGGGTACGGCGCATACGGATGAGCCCCTTGTAGTAGTCGAACACATCGGCATATTTGGCCTTGTGGCTCCAATCTATGCGGTTAATCTCGTCGGGCTGGTTGTAGGTGTTGCGGATGTGTTGTTTGGTGCGGTAGAGTTCCTCACCACAGAAGATGAAGGGCACGCCCTGCGAGGTCATAACCACCGTTTGGGCCAGCAGGTTCATACGTTTCTTCTGCTCGGGGGTGGCATCTTTGGCTACCATATCAATCTTGTCGCGGAGACACTCGTCGTCGTGGCACGAAACGTAGTTGATAACCTCAATGGGGTCATTTGCGTAGGGTGCCGAGGAGTAGTTCACAGCCTCGTAATCCACTTGGGGGTGCTGGGTAGCGCCCACAACGCCAAATTTGATGCTCTCTTTCTGGCGGTTCGTCACCTTGCCCGTTGCAAAGCCACCCTCACCAGCACTCATCCACTCACCACGCAGACCATCGCGAACATCGTCGCTGAAAACAGCAATGCGGGGGAATTTGGGGCCGTTGTGCTTCGAGGCCTGCAACTCACCGGGCAGGGGAGAACCTCCGGCCATCCAACCCTCGCCATAGACGAAAATGGAGGGAGAGATTTTGTCCAACTCTTTGCGTATGAGGTTCATAGTTTCGATGTCGTGGATTGCCATCAAGTCGAAGCGGAAACCGTCGATGTGGAACTCTTGGGCCCAATATTTCACCGACTCGGTGATGTAGTGACGTACCATAGGACGTTCCGAGGCGGTCTCGTTGCCACAGCCCGAGGCGTTGGCGTAGTCACCCTTTTCGTCCTGACGGTAGTAGTAGCCGGGGACGGTGAGCGAGAAGTTGGAGCCGTCGTTCACAAAGGTGTGGTTGTAGACAACGTCCATCACCACGCCAATGCCCGCTTTGTGGAGGGCCTGAACCATCTGTTTCATCTCGCGGATGCGCACCTCGGGGGTGTAGGGGTCGGTGGAGTATCCACCCTCGGGGGCGTTGTAGTTTTTGGGGTCATATCCCCAGTTGTATTTGTTGTCCTCCAAGCGGGTCTCGTCTATCGAGCCGTAGTCGTAGGAGGGGAGGATGTGAACGTGGGTGATGCCCAACTCTTTGAGGTGGTCGATACCGCTCTTCAAACCCTCGGGGGTGAGGGTGCCCTCCTCGGTGAGAGCGAGGAATTTACCCTTGTTGGTGATACCGCTGTTGGCGGCAATCGAGAAGTCGCGGTGGTGCATCTCGTAGAGTACGATGTCGGTGTAGTTCTCCACCTCGATGCGCTTGTCCTCTGCCCAGCCTTCGGGGTTGGTGTCGGCGAGGTCGATGATTGCGGCACGCTGACCATTCACGCCCACTGCTTTGTTCCACACGCCCGGGGTCTCATTGAGGGTTTTGCCCTCGGCTGTGACTTGGTAGGTGTAGAATTGACCCTTGCGGTCACCTTCGAGTGTTGCCACCCAAGTACCTTTGGAGCTCTTCTTCATAGCGATAGTTTCGAGCGCCTGGCCGCCCACGCCCTCGGCATAGGTGCGGAGGGTTACGCCCTCTGCGCTGGGGGCCCAGAGTCGGAGAGTCGATTTTTCGGGGGTGTAGGTAAGTCCGAGATCACCCTTTTTGTACTCGGGGTAGGTCGCATAGTCGCCTACGGTTGTTTGGGTTTTGCAAGCCATAGTCATCACGCCGCACACGATAACGGCAAGTTTAAGTAGTGTTTTCATTATTGTTTTTTATTTGTTATTGTTTTTCCTTCCGTCTTGCGCGTTGCGCAAGGTAGCGATTTTTTCCCAAATGAGAACACGCTTCCCGATGAACCGACAAATTTTCACGACCAACGCTCGGATTTTGCCACAACCACCAACCCCAATAGCCTCGGATTCACACTTGCGAGCCCGCGCCCCACGCTCACCCCTACCGCCATATCTACGGGTATCTTTTTTAATACCCGTGAACAAGGGGGCGATAATGATGAAAGATGGGGTGGGGTATAGATGTCGAAGGGTTGATAAGGCCTCATTGCAGGGGTGTGCATAGCGTAGCCAATCCGGAAGGCCTATTTTTGGGGCGGGAAGGGAACTATTATCAACCCATCATCGCCCTCTTCCTCCTTGTCATCCTCCGACTCTGGGACATACTCTTGAATACCCCTCCAAGCGACCATCCACTCGGTGAATTTGTTGTTTGGGTCGTTGCAGTGGGTGTCAAACCTATCCGAATCGTGGTAATTCTTCGCCAGCATCACCTCTATTGCGAGTTCCCTCTCTCTGCCCGTTTGGTTTCTCGGGATGCGCACCCAAGCCCCATAACTATCACAATCGTCGGATTGTGGCCCGACTTTATCCTCAATGATAAGTCGATAGCGATAGCATTGCCACTCTTCGCCCATTTGTGTTCGTGTGGGCACGGACTCATCTCGCATATATTCTACAAGGTAGAACCACCCCTCATACCCCTCTGTGGGGATAACTTTGGGGTTTAGGTCTTCGGAGCAGGGGATAGCACAAATTTTGAAATACTCGGTTCCGCACGAGGTGGCGAGGGTTGCCAGAAGGATGAATTGTAGGATTGCAAAGATTCGTTTCATAGTTGGGGCCTGTTTTTATAGTTTCGGGCAAGCCGATTGGCTTGCCCGCGACATTGTTTTTTTGATGTTAGACAACTAATTGCCGTTGAGCCATTCGAGGAACTCGGCAGTGCGGGCGCGCGAAACAAAAAGGTCGTCACGACGCGAGGTGCGCAGTTGTACCTTCAAACGCGAGCCAAAATGTTTCGTAACTACCTGAATGTGAGGCAGGGCCACAATGAATGAGCGCCCGATGCGGAAGAAGTTTTCGGGATTGAGTTTTGCCTCAATAGCGTCGAGCGACTCATCGACAATATACTCTCGATTCTCGTCCGTAACGAGGAATGTAGTCTTGTTTTCGGAGTAGAAAAAGGCTATATTTTCCACCCTCACAAGGATGATTTTGTCGCCCACCTTCACCAAAAATCGGTCCTTATAGGGTGAGGTTTTGGGGGCAAAAATTTCGGCGAGTTTGTTGTAGTCAAAGGGGGCCTCGCCACTCTTTGTGGCGAGTTCTCGGCAGTGGTCTATGGCACTACGCAGAGCATCCCTATCAATAGGTTTGAGCAGGTAGTCCACCGAGTGAATCTTGAAAGCATCGAGCGCGTAATTATCATAGGCTGTGGTGATTATGACCTTGCCAGACACATTTACGCTCTTGAAAATATCAAACCCAAGACCATCGCTCAACTGCACGTCCAAGAATACGATGTCGGCACCCTCGGGATGAGCATTGAACCACTCCACAGCCTCGGCTACGGAGCCCATACTTCCCACCACCGTAAGGTCGGGGGCGATGGTTGCTATTGCGCGTTGGAGGTTGAGCCTCGAAGGTACCTCGTCCTCAATAATAACTACTCTCATAATAGTGGAACTTTTACTGTAAAGTTTGCGCCCTCCTCGATAACTTCCACCTCCTTGCCCGCCAAAACGCGGTATTGGGTGCGGAGGTTACGGAGCCCGAAACCATTGGAGTCGGGGGCTACTTGTTTGTGGTTTATGTTGTTGCTAACCACAACCTTATCACTCTCCACACAGATTTGGATGCGGAGTTTGTTATTGGGGGTTGCGGTGTTGTGTTTGAAGGCATTTTCCACGAGCACCTGCAATGCACAGGGGACAACCTTGCGTCCGCGATGGCGCTGGGGAATATCCAACTCCACCTCGAAACCGTCCAGAAATCGCTCTCTCATAATGTCAATATAGAGGTGGAGAAAGTCGAGTTCTTTGGAGAGTTCGATGGTGTCGTACTCCTCCTGTTTGAGCAGGTAGCGGTAGATGTTTGCGAGTTTGCGGATGTAGTCACTCGCCCTTTCGGTCTGCTTCTCCTGCACGAGATAGTCGAGGATGGAGAGGCTGTTGAAGAGGAAGTGGGGGTTGAGTTGTCGTTTGAGTTGGGAGTATTGGTACTGTGTGCGCTCGCTCTTTGCCAAGACCTTCGAGACATACTTGCGTGAGGAGCGGAACCACAGCCAAAGATAGAGCACCACGAGGATGATGACGCAGAGGATTGTGGCGGAGAAGAGCAACGAGTACCACTCTCCACTCCACAGCACAATCGCCCTATTGTGGGTGGCGACCATTGTGGATATTGTGGCACATCCGAGTACCACAACAACCCACGACAAAACCCTCAATACGATGCGCTCACGCAACCAATAGACACGATTTATGAGCCAACCAAAGAGTAGGGTGGTGGAGAGTGTGAGGGCCAAATTGAGGGGGTCGTAGAGGATTATACCCATTGCGTCGAAGAGGTCCAAGCCGTCCTTCATCCCGAGCAATTCGTAGATGTTCACGAGGCCAATTCGCAGGAGCAAAATAGCAACAATGACGGCAACAATACGCAACAGGTCCCTATTCATACAACGACTTGATTAGTTGCGCCTTGCGGCAATGAGCGTGGTTGCCCAGCCGAGGATTTCGGTGACAAAGAAAGTGGTGATTTCACTCGAATAGCGCACAAGAAAATCCACCCCCGAGGAGGTGAGCCATTTGCCTCCGAGTGTTCCGAGGTAGAAGCCCGCGAAGCAAAACAACACGGCGAGTGCTGCGGATACTTCGAGGGGTAATCCGTAGCCGTGACTTACCAGCACAATCATTGATATGGTCAAAAGTGAGAGCAGAACCTCGTCGTTCAGCCCATACTTACCCATCGCCCAAGAGGAGATGATGTGAGCGACAGCAAAGAGGTGAATCACCCAACTGCTTTTGATGAGTTTTGCGTCCATTTAATAATCGGTTTAGTTCTGTTTTAGGTTTGTGTCGTTCTTGTCAATCTCTTGCAACCCTGTCACCACCAACGTCGTGATATCTGTTACCCTGCGAATCTACATATCCGCCACCGAATATGCTCTTCAAGATTGTGCCACTTGTGGTTACAAAGAATTGTCCGCCAAAGATTCCCGCAGAGCTCATTGCCGAGCCCAAAACAAGGAGTGTCACAAGCACCACAAGAATTATCAAAATGGCAGGAACGGCTACATATGTCAAATTCATTATCACAAAAGAGAGCACCCACCACGATATTGCAACTGGAATTGCCAACAAAGATCTAAGACAAATGGCGATGTATACGGAGAATAGCAGTTGGGCAATGGCGTAGCCAACGAGGATTTGACCGTCCATATTCCAGAAGAACTCTCTGTTTGCATACAAGCAAGCACCGCCGGCCATCGCAAGAAGTAACCCCCAATTCCACTTCACCTCTACGCCCTTGTAGTTACCCATACTAAAATATACGGATTGTGCTGCTTTGTAGACAAGAATCAGCAAAACAGGGTGTAGGAACATCTCTATTGTGTCATTCAATCCCATATCGGGCAAGTAGCCACAAAACAGGGCAATGTAAGTCAATATGAGTATTGATGTTGTCAGAAGGCAAAATCCTGAAATCCAGCCACCTTTCCCCTTGATTCGAGGAAGGAAGATTGCTATCAGAGAGAGGAATGCAGCAATGGATGTGAGTATCAGGGTTGTCTGCTCGCTACAAGGATGCCCTATCTTTTCTGCCACCATATCGAGCTTCTTGTTATAAGTGACATCATCTTTACCCGTGCGTTTCTCCCCTATGAAGCATACGTCGTATCGAAGAATATATCCGACACCTCCCTCGTATGGTATTTCAATCCACTGAGATTCGAGGTCGCTAAACTCGGTTTCGATCACCTCGTCCCTAATTTGACCAAGTATTTCAGAGTCAGTAGATGGCTTGGCGAACACTTTGACCTTAAAATAAGGGTCGTATTTATAGTAGATTTTTCCGTGTGCAGAGAGAGAAGCAAAGGCGAAAATAAGTGCCAATAAAATCTTCGCAAAACGACTTTTTTTCATAAGGTTGTTTCTCTATAAATTAGGTTTTAGGTTTTCAAAGGTAGTGATTTTTTGTGGGAAACCAACTATTTTGGGGAGATTTTTTCTCCGCTCTCGTCGCTAAAAATCTGCCATTCGTCAAAAAAATGTGGTTGTTTCGCCAAAAAAACGTAAATTGCAAAACTTTATTTATAAAAATAGGTGCTCGCGCGGGTGCGTGAGTGTGGAAATTGCGCCTCGTCGGGGCCCGATGAACACCCCAAAAAAGAGAGAAAACAAACAAGAAAAACAACAAACAAATAAAAAACTATGAGTAACAAACGAAACCTTTCCTTTTGGCAGATGTGGAATTTGAGTTTTGGCTTCTTCGGTGTGCAGATTGCCTACGCATTGCAGAGTGCCAACATCAGCCGAATTTTTGCAACCCTGGGTGCAGACCCTCACACGTTGAGTTTCTTCTGGGTATTGCCCCCTCTTATGGGTATGATTGTCCAGCCCATCGTGGGCGCTATGAGTGACAAGACCTGGTGCCGTCTGGGTCGTCGCAAACCCTACCTCTACATTGGCTCCATTGTGGCAGTGATTGTTATGGCTTTGCTTCCCAATTCGGGAAGTTTCAACCTCACAGTGAAGGCGGCTCTTGCCTTTGGTGCTGTAATGTTGATGTTGCTCGACACGTCGATTAATATGGCGATGCAGCCATTCAAGATGATGGTGGGCGATATGGTCAACGAGGAGCAGAAAACCAAAGCATACTCGATTCAGAGTCTGCTTTGCAATGCGGGTTCGCTTGTGGGCTACCTCTTCCCCTACTTCTTCACTTGGATTGGTATCAAGAACACCGCACCCGAGGGTATGATTCCCCCTTCGGTAACTTGGTCGTTCTATGTTGGTGCCGCAATTCTCATCCTTTGCGTTCTCTTCACCGGTGTGAAGGTTAAGGAGATGAACCCCGAGGAGTATGCAGAGTTTCACGGCATCAAACCCGAGGATAGGGAGCCCAAAGGCGAGAAGACCAATATGGTCAAACTCCTTTTGAATGCCCCCAGGGCTTTCTGGCAGATTGGCCTTGTGCAGTTCTTCTGCTGGTTTGCATTCCTCTATATGTGGAACAACACCACAGGTGCCATCGCCGAGAATGTGTGGGGCACTGTTGATGCCAAGTCGGCAGCCTTCCAGAGTGCTGGCGACTGGACAGGTGTGTTGTTCGCTGTTCAGGCTGTGGGTTCGATTCTTTGGGCTTTGGTTTTGCCCTTGTTCCGCAACGAGAAGGTGGGTTACTCGGTGAGCCTGTTGTTGGGTGCCGTAGGTTTCATTTCGACCTTCTTCATCCACGACCAATACCTTCTTTTCGTATCGTTCTTGCTGATTGGTTGCGCTTGGGCGGCAATGTTGGCTATGCCTTTTGCAATGCTCACCAACTCGCTCACGGGTAAGGCTATGGGTACCTACCTCGGTCTTTTCAACTGCACCATCTGCTTGCCCCAGATTGTGGCCGCATTGGTTGGTGGTTTCCTCTTCAAGACCTTTGGTGGTGCTATGGTGACGCTCGAAAGTGGTGCACAGGTTCAGAGTGGTCAGGCTGTGATGTTGCTCATCGCAGGTATCTCGCTGGTGATTGCGGCTATCGCTGTGTTTGGTATCCAAACCCGCAAGGCCAACGAGTAGTCTTCGGCCTCGAACCCCCGAAAAACGAATAATCAACATAAAACTCAAATTACTATGAAAAGGACTTTTTTCAGTACAATGAAGATTATGAGCCTTGTGCTGTTGGCGGCGACTTTGCTTATGACCTCTTGCAAGGATGATGAGGATGAAGTCAAGCCGGGTGGCAAGAAGTTGGTGAGCATCACTGCTTCCATCCAGAACTACACAAAGGCTACCGATGCAGCATTTGACAATGGCGACCAGATTGGTCTGCATTTGATTACCGACGTTACCTTCCTTAACAACGTAATGTTTACCAACGTCAAAGGCTCCTATAAGGCAGCCCAGGACTACTATTGGTACGAGGATGCAGAGTTGGAGGCAACGCTCGTGGGTTACTATCCCTACAACGCCAACTCTCTCTACACCAAGAGGGGTTGCACTGTGGAGGTAGGCGCAGACCAGAGCACCGACAAAAAGTATAAAGCCTCGGACTTTATGGTTGCTCGCGCAACCTCCAAACCCACCGCAAAGGCTGTGGCACTGCCCTTTACTCACGTTCTCTCGAAGGTGACCCTTTCGATTGACCCCAAAGGTGAGAGTATCCAGAGTATCACCATCTCGGGTTTGGACACCAAGATGAACTACGAACTCCGAGAGGGTGTGATTACGGCCATTGATTCGAAGGGTAAAATTACCCCCGCAAAGGTACTCATCGACAATAAGGATGCGTGGGTATTTCTGACCGTTCCCCAGAAGGGGGCCAATCCCGAGATTGTTGTTACCACCGCTTCGGGCAAGAACTTTGTCTTCGGCGACGAGAACTTCGAGTATGAGTCGGGTAAGGCTTATGTTTGCAATCTCTCGCTCGACAAGGAGAGTGTCAAAACCAAATTCACGGCAACCGTTACCGATTGGATTGCCGAGAATGACAATATGGTTTTCGAGAGGGTTGAGAATGACTTTATCATCGAAGAGAACTACGGTATTGAGGATGTAGATCCCACCCTCGAATGGCCTTTGGTTGCAACCCTTCCTTCGCTCCTTTCGCCCGAGATGGCAGAGGATTGCGTGGTTGTTGTCAATACCGAGGGTACCGACATCACCCCCGGCGAGAAACTCTACGCCCACACCGGTGTTATCACCAGCAATAGTGTAGGTGGTGGCGACTGGAAATATGTGAAACACGATTGGAGTGTAGATGCCGCAGATTGCCTTTTGACCCACGTTGGAGGCTCCATCTACGCGCTCCTTATCCCCGGTGGCCCCCGCGCATTCTATGGCGTACCCGCTGGTGAGGAACTCAAACAGTTGGCCTTCGTATTCCGCACCACAGGTGGTACAAAAGAGGTCAAGAATAATGGTCAGGACATCTATGTTGACCTCGTTGATGCCAGCGAGTTGGTAGTGTCGTTTGTGTCGCCTGCTCACGGTGAGATTGTGAATGTTGGCGACGTTGTAAGCGTGAAGGTTGTGACCCAGAATGCCGAGAGTGTTTCGTTGTTGCTCAACGACTCGGAGGTTGCCAGCGGCAAACGCGAGGTTCTCTATGAGCACACCGTTTCGGAGGTGGGCGATATGAAGTTCAAGGCTATCGCAACCGACGAGAGTGGCGCAACTGCTACCGAGGAGGTTACGGTTGCTGCTTTGGGTAGCACCCAGTCGATGGCTCGTCCTGCGGGCGCCAAAGAGGGTGTGAGCGTTGAGGGCTCGGAGGCTACCGTTGTGCTCTTTGCTCCCGGCAAAAAGCAGGTTGTTCTGCTTGGCGACTTCAATGGCTTTGCTCCTTCGAATGAGTATATGATGTACCAGGATGGTGACTACTTCTGGACAACCGTTAGCGGCTTGCAGCCCAACACCGAGTATGCATACCAATTCTTGGTTGATGGTTCTGTGAGGGTGGGCGACCCCTACTGCGAGAAGGTTCTCGACCCCTGGAACGATAAGTGGATTAACGAAAACTACGAAATCTACCCCAACTTGAAGGAGTATCCCGCAAACAGCACCGATGTTGTTTCGGTATTCTCGACCACCCCCGAGCAGTACACTTGGAAGGTTGCCGACTTTGAGCGTCCCAACCGTCACTCGCTGGTTATCTACGAGTTGCTCATTCGTGACTTCACCGAGGAGGGTTCGATTGACGCTGTTACCGAGAAACTCGACTACCTCGAAGACCTCGGTGTGAACGCCATTGAGTTGCTCCCCATCCAGGAGTTCGATGGCAACAACTCGTGGGGCTACAACCCCTGCTTCTACTTTGCAGCCGATAAGGCCTATGGTACCAAGAACGACTATAAGGAGTTTATCGACGAGTGCCACAGTAGGGGTATTGCTGTGATTTTGGACGTTGTGTTCAACCACGCGACAGGTCAGTTCCCCTGGGCGAAGATGTGGTGGAACAGTTCGAAGAACTGCACCGCAGCCGACAACCCATTCTTCAATGAGGTGGCAAAACACGACTTCAACGTATATCACGACTTCAACCACTCCTACGCCAAGACCCGCTCCTACTTCAAGGAGGTTCTGAAATTCTGGATTGAGGAGTACAATATCGACGGCTACCGCTTCGACCTCACGAAGGGTATCGTTCAGAACCCCTCGAACTACGGAGCAAGTGGCTATTCGGCAGAGCGTATCGGCTGGCTGAAAGGTTATGCCGACGCTATCCGCGCAGCCGAGGGAGGTGAGGATGCCTATATCATCTTCGAGCACTTCTGCGACAATAGCGAGGAGAACGAACTTGCTGCCTACAAGGATATTATGCTCTGGCGCAACATCAACAGCGCATCGTGTGAGAGTGCAATGGGTTGGACCGGTAGTGATAAGAGCAACTTCTCGGGCATCAGTGCCTATGGTCGCGTGGGCTTCGCAGAGAGCCACGACGAGGAGAGGGTTGCCTACAAGATGAAGACGTATGGCAAAGATGCATTGAAGACCGTTACCTCCTCGGCTGCTGTGAACCAACTCACAGGTATGTATGCCCTCGAATTCCTCTCGCCCTACACCAAGATGTTGTGGCAGTTTGGCGAGTTGGCATACGACTACTCGATTGAGGAGAATGGTCGCACAGGCAAGAAACCTATTCCCTGGAAACTCGGCTATGACACCAACACCTACCGTAAGGCGCTCTACGAGAACCTCTCGAAGATTATCTCGTTCCGCACCGACAATCCCGAGATTTTCTCCTCCGATTCGGGCGATACCGAGCGTAAGACTTGGAATGTTGGCGACAACGCGATGAGTGGCAAGACCCTCGTATTGAGCAACACCAATGGTGGTGTAATCGTTGTGGCTAACCAATCCTTCTCGAAGGCAACCACCACTGTGAATGTGCCTCAAACGGGTACTTGGACCAACATCATCACCGGTGAGAAGGTTACCCTCTCGTCGAGTTATAGTGTAACCCTCAACGCACACGAGTATATCGTTCTCGGTAGGGTAAACTAATAACCCCATAGATTTCGCAAAATGATGAAACGACTTTTTGTGACACTCATAACAACCCTCTGTGCCCTCTCATTGAGCGCACAGAAGGTTGATAGAGTTGAGCCTCTTTCGTGGTTCACGGATATGAAAACTCCCCTGCAACTTATGCTTCACGGCGATAATATTGCGGGCTCGGAGGTTAGTGTGGATGGCGAGGGCCTCTATCTGAAAGGCACCATCCGCACCGACAACCCCAACTACCTCTTCCTCGATTTGGACGTAAGGAAGGCAGGCGATTGGAACATCACCCTCACCAAAGGACGCAAGAAACACACCTTTGCCTACCACATCGACAACCGTCGTGAGGGTTCGGCAGAGAGGGAGAGTTTTAGTTCGAAGGATGTTGTATATTTGATTATGCCCGATAGGTTTGCCAATGGCGACGAGAGCAACGACACCGTTGAGGAGTGCGCCGAACCTTGCAACCGACAGGAGCCCTTTGGTCGTCACGGTGGCGACATTCAGGGTATTATCGACCACCTCGACTATTTGGCCGACCTCGGAGTAACTGCCATTTGGAGCACCCCTCTGACTCTCGACAATGAGGGCTTCGCTTCGTATCACGGCTACTCCTGCTCGGACTACTACCACATCGACCCCCGCTATGGTACCAACGAACTCTACAAAGAGTTGGTTGCCGAGGCACATAAGAGGGGTATTAAGTTCATCTTCGATGTTGTTACGAACCACTGCGGTACGGCTCACTGGTGGGCAGGCGACTTCCCATCGAGCGATTGGGTACACAATGGCGACAAACCCCTCATTACCAATCACGGTTGGATGATGCAGGCCGACCCCGTAAACCGCTCCAAGAGAGATCAGAAGATGATGGAGGAGGGATGGTTTGACTACTCGATGCCCGATATGAATTTGGAGAACCCTCTGGTGTTCAACTACTTCTGCCAACTCTACTGCTGGTGGATTGAGTGGGCCGATTTGGACGGTTTGAGGGTTGATACCTTCCCCTACAACGAGAAATGGAGTATGGCCCGCTGGACCCGCTCGATTCTCAACGAGTACCCCAACCTGAACATTGTGGGCGAGTGCTGGAACGCCGTTCCTGCAATCTGCGCCTATTGGGAGGGCGCGTCGAATAACCGCGATGGCTATTCGAGTGGTCTGCCCTCGGTGATGGACTTCCCCTTGCAGGAGAAGATTTCACAGGGCCTCTCGAAGCAGCCCGATGGTTGGATGTGGGGTGGTCACGGTGTCTACACCACCCTGGTGCAGGACTTCCTCTATGGTGACCCCAATACCCTGCTCACCTTCCTCGACAACCACGACATTGAGCGCTTTGCCGATAGTGTGGATGGCGATTTGAGGAAATATAAAATAGGTATGGCAATTATTGCCACCACTCGTGGTGTGCCCCAATTGCTCTACGGTACCGAGATTATGATGCGTTCCAGCGACCTCTCGCAGGGACACGGTGGCTCGCGTAAGGATTTCGAAGGTGGCTGGAAGGGCGATACCCACGATAAGTTCACCGCCGAGGGAAGGAGTGCCGACGAGCAGGAGGCCTTTGAGCACACCCGCACATTGTTGCGCTATCGCACCTCGGAGCCCGTTGTGCAGAGTGGCAAACTCACCCAATTCTACCGCACCGACAACCTCTATGTCTTTGCACGTCACAACGATGAGAAGGTTGTCCTCACCATCACCAACTTCTCACCCGAGGGTCGCAACCTCGTGTGGAGCGACTATGAGGAGGTAATTCCCGAGGGCGCAGTTGGCCGTAGCATTCTCAATGGTAGGAGCATCGTCGCCTCTGGCGAAGGTGTGGTTGAGGGCTACGCTTGCGAGGTAATAGAATTTGTTAAGTAACACGACAATAAGAATCAGCAGATGAAAAACATTTATGAAACTTCGCCCTTTGCGACCTTCTTCCCTGCGGAGAAAGAGGTTAAGTGTAGGGCAAAGCACACCCTCTCGTTGAGGGTATATGCCCCCACTGCCCGCCCCTCGCAGAGGCTCTACATTGCGGGTAGCAGTGAGGCGCTTGGTGGTTGGGATGTGGAGAAGGCTCTTCCCCTCACCCTTGCTTCGTACCCCTATTGGACCCTTTCGCTCGATTTGGCAAAATTGGGCGACGAGTTTGAGTACAAATTCCTCATCAAGGAGAACGGCAACCTCTGGTGGGAGGAGGGCTACAACCGTCGCTACTATGTTTGTGGCGAGTTGGAGAGCGAACAGATTGAGGCTACTTTCCGAGGCAACTTCGATTGGAAGGGTGCCGGTGTGGCAATTCCCGTATTCTCGCTCCGTACCGAGCAGAGCCAGGGCGTGGGTGACTTTGTGGACTTGAAGAAGATGGGTGATTGGGCTGTGGCTACGGGCCAGAAGATTATCCAGATTCTCCCCATCAACGACACCACCCAAACATTCACTTGGAGGGATTCGTATCCTTATAGCGCCATCTCTATTTTTGCACTCAATCCTATGTATCTTTCGATTCGTGAGTTGGGTGCCGAGGACGAGGAGATGGATCGCCTCAATGCTCTCGAAGCGGTTGATTATGATGCGGTTGTGAAGATGAAATTCGACTTCATCCGCAAGACTTTTGCCAAGAGTGGTAAGCGCACCCTTGCGACCAAAGCCTTTGCCAAATTCTATGAGGCAAACAAGGATTGGCTCGACAACTATGCCGCCTTCTGCTATTTGAGGGACAAGAAGGGCACTGCCAATTTCCACGCTTGGGGCAAGGAGGCAAACTACTCCACCAAACTTGTGGAAAAACTCTGTAACCCCTCGTTTAAGGAGTACAACAAAGTTGCCATCTACTATTGGTTGCAGTACCAACTTGACCGCCAACTCAAAGATAGCGTTGCCTACTGCCGCTCGATTGGCGTGGTGCTCAAAGGCGATATTCCAATTGGCATTTCGCGCGACTCGGTGGAGGCTTGGAGCGATGCACGCCTGTTCAATATGAACTGCCAGGCGGGTGCTCCCCCCGATGATTTCTCGGCAGATGGCCAGAACTGGGGCTTCCCCACCTACAATTGGGAGGTGATGGCCCAGGATGGCTATGCTTGGTGGAAGAGGCGTTTCGAGAAGATGGCCGACTACTTCGACCTCTATCGTATCGACCACATTCTCGGTTTCTTCCGCATTTGGGAGATTCCTATGGAGTCGGTTGTGGGCCTTTTGGGCTACTTCAATCCCGCAATGCCTTACAGTTACGACGAGTTGGCACAGAGGGGTATGCCTATGAACCGCGACAGGTATGTTGAGCCCCAGATTCATTGGGACTACCTGGAAGAGTTCTTCGGAGGCGAGGATTGGACCCCCTATCTGGATGCCAAAGACAACGGATATTTCTCGCTCAAACCCGAGTATCGCACCCAGCGCCAGATTTTGGAGGCATTGGGCGGTAAGAACGATAGGGTTAAGGATGCACTCTATGGCCTCACCGGTGAGGTTCTCTTTATTGAGGACCCCCGCAAGCCCGGACACTTCCACCCCCGCATCTCGGCACAGCACACCAAGAGTTACCAGTGGCTCTCGCAGTGGGAGAAAGATAGGTTCAACGAACTCTACAACGACTTCTTCTACCACCGCCACAACGACTTCTGGGGTGCGTTGGCTATGGAGAAACTCCCCGCATTGGTTGATGCTACCGATATGATGTGCTGCGGTGAGGACCTCGGTATGGTACCCGCTTGTGTGGGTCCCGTGATGCAGAATTTGGGTATTCTTTCGTTGGAGGTTCAGAGGATGCCCAAAGACCCCAAAGATAAGTTCGGCTTTACGAACC
This sequence comes from Tidjanibacter sp., assembly GCA_045596685.1. Lineage (GTDB taxonomy): Bacteria > Bacteroidota > Bacteroidia > Bacteroidales > Rikenellaceae > Tidjanibacter. The sequence goes on from JAZOCT010000012.1 coordinate 19,174, forward strand.
GCTACCCCTACGCGTCGGTTTGTACCACAGGCTCGCACGACACAAGCACCATTCGTGGCTGGTGGCGCGAGGATAGGGCAACCACCCAGGCCTACTACAACGAGATTCTCTGGAAACAGGGCCTCGCACCCGAGGAGGCAAGCGGTGAGATTTGTCGCACAATCGTGAGCAACCACCTCGCTTCGCCTTCGGCTCTCACCATCCTTCCCTTGCAGGATTGGCTCTCGATGGACGAGAGGGTGCGCAAAGCGGATGCCGATAGCGAGCGTATCAACATTCCCGCTATTGCCAACCACTATTGGCGTTATAGGATGCATTTGAGCGTTGAGGAACTCCTCAAAGAGGAGGCCCTCAACCAGACAATCAAGGGAATGATTGTGGCTTCGGGAAGGTAGAATTTGCCATTGGGGGCACTCCACCCGTCGCTCAAAACGGGTGGTTTGTCCCTCCAATACGGCAACCTGTCAGTCCGAAATACCTATATTAAAAATAAAATAGTATTTTTGCCAATCTGCATATTGGCAAAGAAGGACAAATAAAAACTACTTAATAAACAATAAACCAATTCGCTTATGTTAAAACAGTTACTACGTTTTAAGAAGGCTCTTTTGCTTCTGACGGCAGTTGTGATGTGTGGCGCTGGCGCGTTTGCACAGAAGACGACTACCGTTACAGGTATAGTGAAAGACTCCAAAGGCGAGCCCGTTATCGGTGCAACCGTTGTGGATGCCAAGACAGGTCTTGGTACCATCACAAGTTATGACGGCTCGTACTCTATCAATGTGGACAAAAATGCCACACTTTGGGTTAGTTATGTTGGTTTTACCGACGCTTATGAGCCCGTAGCAGGTCGTACAACTATCGACTTCACCCTTGAAGAGAGCGCACAGCAGATTGAGGAGATTGTGATGGTGGGTTACGGCTCGCAGAAGAAGAAAGAGGTTACCGGTTCGGTTGCAAGCCTCAAATCCGAGGACTTCAATCAGGGCGTTAAGACCAACCCCGTTGGTATGTTGCAGGGTAAGGTTGCAGGTCTTAACATCATTAAGACCACTTCGGACCCCACCAGCACCGGTTATAGTATGCAGATTCGTGGTTTCTCCACCCTCGACAAGGGTGCAGGTACCTCGCCTTTGTTCATTGTGGATGGTGTGCCTGTGAGCAACATCGACAACATCTCCAACGATGAGATTGCCTCGATGGACGTGTTGAAGGATGGCTCGGCTGCCGCTATCTACGGTACTCGTGGTACCAATGGTGTGATTATCATCACCACCAAACGTGGCGAGAACTTCTCGAAAGAGGCTAAAACCTCGGTTGAGTATGCTGGCTATGTTTCGGCTTCGGTTCGCAATGGCGATATGGGTATGGCTACCCCCGAGGAGTTCATCAACCTCGAAGAGAGCACAGGTGGTCTTATTAAACCCACTTTGATTAAGAATGCCGATGGCGAGTATGAGCGTACCGATTGGATGGGTGCCCTCACTCGTGACGTTGCTATGACCCAGCACCACAATGTGGCTATCACGGGTTCGGCAAGCAACTTCAACTACCGCGCATCGGTGGCTTATAAGGATGCACAGGGTATCGCTAAAACCTCCAACCGTGAGGAGGTAATGGCTAAAATTGCCGCTTCGCAGAAGGCTCTGGGTGGTAGGTTGGAGTTGCAGTATGACCTCTCCTATATGGACTACCGCAACGACTACTTCTGTGGCGACTTCAAGCAGGCTGCCATCTTGAACCCCACCTATCCCATCTACGATGAGACCCAGGAGAATGGTTTCTATCTGCCCCAGGGTACAGGTCTTACCAACCCTGTGGAGAATATGACCAACAAGGAGAGTTATCAGGATGGTAACTTCTTCCGAGGTTCGGTTAAGGCTTCGCTCAAACTCTTCGAGGGTTTGAAGTTGAGTGCTTTTGCTGCAATGGAGGATGGCGACAACACCTCCTATTGGTACAATGGTGTTATCAACACCGATATTGAGGGCTCGGGCAAGGCTGGTCGTAGTTCCGACAAGAGCCGCAACAAACTCTTCGAGGCTACTCTCGACTACGCTTGGTCGTCGGGTGGTCACAGCGTGACCGCAGTGGCAGGTGTTTCGTACCAGAACTTTATGTACGATGGTATGAGTGTGTCGAACAAGGGATTCCCCACCCCCGGTATGAAATACTATCAGATTGGTAACGGTGATGCCGAGAAGACCTATCTGACCGCTTCGTCCTATCGTAACTCGAACTCTTTGGCAGCAGCCTTTGGCCGTGTGAACTACTCGTTTGATGGCAAATACCTCGTGTCGGCTTCGATTCGTAGGGAGGGTTCTTCGAGGTTTGGTGCCAACAATAAGTGGGGTTGGTTCCCCGCAATTTCGCTCGGTTGGCGCATCAACCAGGAGGATTTTATGATGGGTAACGACTATGTGAATGACCTGAAACTCCGTTTGGGTTGGGGTGTTACCGGTAACAACCTCAATAGCGACCTCCGCTCGGTGGCAATGCTCTCCAATGGTGGTACCTTCTGGTACAACGGTCAGTACGTTTATACCTATGGCGTTAGCCAGAATGTAAACCCCGACCTCCGTTGGGAGAAGAAACACGAGTACAACCTCGGTTTGGACTACTCTTTGGATGACAACCGCTTCTATGGTAGTTTGGATGTATACTATCGTCAGACCCGCGACCTGTTGTGGGACTACGAGGTTCCCACTCCTCCCTATCAGTATCCCACCTTGCTTGCCAACGCAGGTCAGATGGATAGCTTTGGTGTAGAGTTGGTTCTCAACGCAGACGTTATCCGCACCAAGAACATTACTTGGACCACTACCCCCACCATTTCGTTCAACCGCAACTATATCACCAAACTCTCCGACCCCAGCAAGGGCTTCAACTATAAGGAGACTTCGTCGGGTGGCGTAGGTGAGAACGGTATTATGAACACCAACACCCAGATTCTTATCGAGGGTGAGAGTGTGGGCGCATTCTACGGCTTCAAGGTTCACCAGCAGTATTTCGAGCAGACCGGCAAATGGTACTATGAGACCCCCGCAGGTGGTGTTGTTGATGAGAACACCCTTGCAGATGCCTACCGTCAGGTTATTGGTAACGCACAGCCTCTGTTCACCTTCGGTTGGAACAACACCTTCCGTATCAAGAACTTCGATGCCACCATCTTCTTCCGAGGTGTTTATGGCAACGATGTGTTGAACCTCACCCGCTGGGCATACGGTCCCCGTCCCAGCCAGGCCGACAACCTCTTTATGAAGGATGTTGAGGGCGAGAAGTTGATTTACACCAACAAGGCTTGCTTCTCGGACTACTACTTGGAGGATGGCTCCTATGTGAAACTCGACAACATTACTCTTGGTTACACCTACAACCTTCCCGAGGGTTCGTCGGTTGAGAAATTGAGGGTTTATGTTACCGGTCAGAACCTCTGGACTTTGACCAAATATAGCGGTCTTGACCCCGAGGTTGATACCAATAGCGTATGGAGTGCAGGTATCGACTACTGCGATTTCTATCCCACCGTTGCAACTCTGTTGTTCGGTCTTAACTTGACGTTTAACTAATAAAAGTGCTGCGAATTATGAAAAAATTTCTTTTAATGTTGGCAGCTACTGCCACTCTTGTGGGTTCGATGACTTCGTGCTCGGACCTCGATGGTCTGCTTGATGAGCAGAACTATGGCAACCCCACTGTTGAGGATATGGTAACCGATGAGCACAATGTGATTTTGCTTGTTGGTCAGTGCTACGCCGACCTCAAATGGATTCACGACCACTGGGGCTATTGGGGTTTGGTGACCATTTCGGCAGACGAGGGTCTTTGCGTACCTCGCAACAAAGGTAACGACTGGAATGACGGTGGTTACTGGATGAAACAGAACGACCACACTTGGGACTTCCGAGGTGATGCTATCAAGAATATTTGGAACTCCACCATTTCGGGTGCAGTGTCGTGTAACCGTGTTCTCCAAACCCTCGAATTGGGCAAAGAGAATATGAGCGAGGAGGTCTATGCACAGTATGTAGGTGAGGTTGAGGTTTTGCGTAGTTACTACTTCTACCTCCTCTTCGAGTGCTTTGGTCGCATCCCCTACACCGAGAAGTATGAGGAGGTTGTAGGACCTATGAGCGAGCCCTGGGAGACTTGGTCTAATCTGGTGGCTGTTTTGGAGCGCAACGCCCCCAATATGGCTATTGTGACCGATGGCAACCGTGCCGCCAACTATGGTCGTACCACACAGGGTTTTGCCTACGGTCTTTTGGCAAGGCTCTATCTGAATGCCGAATCGTATGGCTGTACTCCCGAGAATGTATTTAAGAATGTGGAGGCTCCCGCACAGTACAAGGGTTCCTTCTACGACAACTGCGTGCGTTGCTGCGACGCTGTAATCAGCAGTGGCTCGTATAGCATCGAGAGCAACTACTTCACCAACTTCCGCATCTTCAACGAGTCGAGCAAGGAGAACATCCTCTCGATTGTGGACAACGGTTTGGCAGACTTCGACGAGCGTAGCAATGGCAATATGAGTAACAAACTCCGCCTTGTGATGAACACCCACCACTACGGCGTACAGCAGGCCTACGGTATGGTGCTCGACACCTGGAACGGCTTCTGCGCAAGGCCCGACTTCCTCAAACTCTACAACGAGAATGATGTGCGTGGTATGGGTACCGAGAAGAATGGTACGGGTAACAAGAGGGATTGGGGTTGGTTTGTAGGTCCCGTTTATATGGCTTCGGCTACTCCCGAGCAGATTGCTGCCCGCGACGTGAATGCTATGTACCTCGATGAGGACTACAATGAGCCCACCATCATCCGCCCCGAGATTTCGGAGCAGGGTGGCAAGCCCTACGATACCCACAACTTCGATGGCGCACGTCTGAACAAGTGGGAGGCCGACAAAACCGGTACTTACAAGTATTGCGAGAACGACTTTGTTCTGTTGCGCTATGCCGATGTGCTCTGGATGAAGGAGGAGGCTATCTTGCGCGGTGGTGTAGGTGCCAGCGGTTTCAATACCCCCGACTTCCAGACCCTCAAAAAACGCTCCTTTGCTTATGGCGGTAGCACCTTTGAGGAGGCTTATGGTTCGGCTCCTACCCTCGAACTCATCCTCGATGAGCGTGGTAGGGAGTTCACTTGGGAGATGGTACGTCGTAGGGACCTCATCCGCTTTGGTGCATACAACGACATCCAGTATGTGACCAAGAAGAATGATTACCTCAAATGGTTCCCCATTCCCCGCTCGGTATTGGAGAAATCGCTCATTGGTGAGGATGGCAAACGCTTCTGGACACAGAACGAGGGTTACGAGGACCTCAAATAGTCCCACCCCGCTCGTCGTATGGACAGAATAGTGAAACAACAACATTACAATATTTATACACAAACCCTTTTTTAACAAACAAAACAATCAAATTATGAAAAAACTTTTGTATTTGTTCGGTGCTATGGCACTGATGTTCGGTTTCACCGCTTGCGGTCCCGACAATGGTCCCGATGATGGTCCTATTGAAATCGTTTTGGATGGTTTCTACATCTATGGTGATGCAGTAGGTACCCAGGAGTTCCTCGCAGTAAACCAGATGGCTGCTGGTTCGAATGAGGTAGAGAAAGCAATCCGTACCGGTATGTATGAGAAATACATCTGGTTGGAGGCTAACAAAGACTTCTCGCTCGTTGAGAACATGGCCGGCAACAAGAAATTTTACAGCGCAGAGTTGGCCGAGGTAAACTACGGTTACGATGTTAACGACCCCGACTGCAAGAACTTCGCAGACAACCCAAATATGAAGATTCTTGCTGGTCAGATGATCGTAGGTGAGGATGCTACTGCAATGCAGGTTAAAGAGACCGGTATGTACCATATCGTACTCGACAACAACGCTATGGGTGACTTGGAGTATCCCCAGATCATTATCCAGCGCGCTAAATGGGGTGTTCGTGGCGGTATGAACGGTTGGGGCTTCACCGAGGCTACCGAGGCCGTAAATGCTGACGGTAGTGTTACCTACACCCTCACCGAGCAGAACCTTGCAACCGGTGGTGAGTACAAATGGGCTTCGTGTCACGGCTGGAAAATCAACCTCGACGTTGATGGTCTCGTGAAAGCAGAGGTATCGCTTGGCTTGACCGATGGCAAACTTCACAATGCTGCACAGGACAATATGTCGGTTGAGAAGGCTGGTCTTTACACTTTGACTCTTACCTGGAAACCCGCATCTGGCGGTGTTGCTGACGCATTCTCCTACACCCAGGAGTGCACCCAGGAGAGCTCGATGCCCGAGACTATGAACCTCATTGGCGTAGAGTTTGGTAACTGGGATTGGAACAACTGCGTTGAGATGATTCCCGTACACAGCGCTCCTGGCAAATTCTGGACTGTTCGCTACGTTGCAGATCCCGCAAACGGCTTCAAGTTCTGCGCTCTGAAAGAGTGGAACGGTGACTTCACCGGTCTTGGTAACGACACCGGTTACACCGTAGCTGATGGCAACTGCTTCGTTGCAGAGGCTGGTCTCTACACTATGATCGTTGACCTCACCGCTGGTGCAGTAACCATCGCTCCCGCAGAGATCTACGGTATCGGTGACGCATTCGGTAACTGGGACGAGGGTGCACACCCCTTCACCATCAACGCTGACGGTACCGCTTCGATTACCACTACCGCTGCTGGCAACCTCCGTATGTATGTTCCTACCGATGGCGCTGGCAACTGGTGGCACTCGGAGTTCAACATCTACGATGGCGCTATCGTTTACCGCGCAGGTGGTGGCGACCAGGAGGCTGTTGCTGTAAGTGCAAATCAGACCGTTACCCTCAACTTCAACGCTGGTACTGGTTCGATTCAGTAATCACCGTTTTGGAAGTTTTGACTTGGTGGGGCGATTATCGCCCCACCTTTTTTTGTTGTACGGGGCGGAAAATCCCTATATGTAGGTAGTCGTTGATTGGCGAAAAAGTCGTACCTTTGCCGAAACAATCAAAAAATTTCCCTATGAATACCCACATTCAGCGAGCACCCTATTGTGCCACCGACCCTCTGAAAGCGCTCATAGACGACAATAGTGCGCTTTTGTTTGTAATCAGTCGCTTTGGTATTCCCCTCGGCTTTGGTGAGAAGAGCGTGGCGGAGGTGTGCGATGCCAAAGGGGTGGATGTGGCAACATTTCTGGCCGTTGCCAACTTTGTGAGCAATAGGGATGTGGATGATTCGCAAATCTCCCTTGCACAACTTATGGAGTATTTGCGTAGGGCTCACGTTTGGTTTTTGGAGTTCAACCTCCCTGCCATACGTCGCAAACTCATCGAGGCGATAGATTGCTCGGGCAAAGACGAAGTGGCACTCCTGATATTGAAGTTCTACGACGACTTTGTGATGGAGGTGAGGGCCCATATGGGGCACGAGAACTCTACGGTTTTTGCCTATGTTGATTCGCTGATGAATGGCTACCTCAATCGCGAATACACCATCGAGACCTTTGCGGCAATGCACTCCAACCGCGACTCGCGCCTGGCCGATAAACTTGCCGACCTGAAAAACGTCATCATTCGCTACTATCCGCAGGATATGAATAGCGACACCCTCCACTCGGCACTCTTCGACATTATCAACTGCGAGAACGACTTGGCTCTCCACTGCTCGGTGGAGGATTCGCTCTTTATCCCTGCGGTGAAGAGGGCAGAAGAGTTGGCAAGGAGTCGTGGCGCGGGCTATAATGAGGAGGTTATAGATACTTCGGAGGGTAGTTCGGAGGCGCTCTCACAACGCGAGAGGGAGATTATTGCCTGCATAGCAAAGGGTATGACCAGCAAAGAGATTGCCGACAAATTGTGCCTTTCGGTGCATACGGTCACTACCCACCGTCGCAACATTACGGGGAAACTCCAAATTCACACCCCCGCAGGCCTTACAATCTACGCCATTGTGAACAAACTTGTGAGCATTGAGGATATACGCTTGCAGTAGCCCTCTTGTGAGAGATAAAAATAAGGTACGTTTGAAACTCAAACGTACCTTATTTTTGTTTTCAAAATTGCCAACAACTTGTTTTTGATATATTTTTGAGAGGTAGTGCGTTATCAGCGTAAACGTACCATATTTTTGCTCCTAAAAAACCTCTGTGAGAATTCGGAGTGATTGGATGGAATTGATGGTGTCCAAATGGTAGCCGAAATAGGCCAAAAGGGAGTTTAGAAACTCCTTGCGTTGCACCCTCGAAAGGGTGATTGTGGCGAGTGCCGAAGGCTCCACCTCCATCAACTCATACATCAGGCGCGTATTCTCCTCGCCAATGAAGAGCCCGCTCTGGGGGCGCTGTCGAGTGAAACTACCCGCCTCGATGTCGAAAATGGCCCCCTCTTGCCACTCGCCCGCAGGATAAAAACCCAAATGGCGACTCAAACCGACCATAAACCATAGGTGGAAATTGTAGACACCCTCCTCCATTCTGTCGAGTGCCACCACCGAGTGGTAGACAAACTCAAAGAGGGGAGAGTTGGGCTCCACCTCGCGCACAAGTTTGTAGAGCACCTCCGCCATAAAGAGCGAAATTGTACTCTTGCACACATCGAAGGGGATGCTTTGCAATGGTTCTGCGAGTGTCACCTCCCTCATCCTGTCGAGTTGCATTTTGCTCCCCTCCAACCCCACAAACTCCACAAGGAACATTGGCTGGAAGAGGGCCCCTTTGCCTCGTGTTGCCCCCTTGCCCTTGCCTAACCCTTGCACCATATAGCCACGCCTACCCGCCACATCGGTAAGGATGTGGGCGATGATTGACGACTCGCCATATTTGAGGGTGTTGAGCACAATGCCTCGTGCTTTGTACTGTTTCATAGTAATGGGTGGGCGTGAAAACTCTTGTTATTTACTCTTTGGGTGCCGATTTGCACCACTTGCGGATGCCACACTCCTCACACTTGGGCTTGCGTGCGGTGCACATATATCTGCCGTGCAGGATGAGCCAATGGTGGGCGATGGGGAGTAGGTGTCTGGGAAACCCTTTTTCGAGTTGCTCTTCGGCTTGGAGAGGGTTTTTGGCCCCGATGGTGAGTCCTATGCGTCGCGACACCCTGAAAACGTGGGTGTCCACAGGCATCACCTCTCTGCCAAAGAGTACCGAGGCAACCACATTGGCAGTCTTGCGCCCCACACCCGGCAGACGCTCCAATTCGGCAACGGTGTCGGGAACCACACCCCCAAACTCCTCGACCAACATACGCGCCATTTTTGCGAGATTCTTGGCCTTGTTGTTGGGGTAGGAGATGCTCCGTATGTAGGGATAAATCTCCTCGGGGGTGGCCTTTGCCAACTCTTCGGGGAGGGGGAAGCGCTCAAAAAAAGCGGGAGTTGTTAGGTTGACTCTCTTGTCGGTACACTGTGCCGAGAGCATAACAGCAACGACCAACTCGTAGGGCGTGCGGAACTCCAATTCGCTCTCCGCAACGGGCATAGCCTCGCTAAAATAGTCAATTACACCCTTGTATCGTTCCTCTTTTCTCATCTCTCAATTTGTAATTTGGCATACTTTGCCAGAAGTGATTTTCGTCCGTGCTCGGGATTGTCGAAAAGAACCGTAATTTTCATATCCGAGGTCAGTCGCTCAATCTCCACAATGCACCCCACACCGAATCGTGCGTGGCTAACCTTCTGTCCCACAGCATAGGCTCCCGCACTCTCCACCCTTGCGCTACCCTCCGCTTCGGTGCGGATACCGACGCTCCTAAACTTCGAGAAGTCGGGGCGTGGGGGTGCGGACGAGGCTCGTACGGGGGTTGGTGGTGGGGTTATCTGTCGGTTGCTTTGGAACTCTCTGCGTTCAACGATTGTGCGACCCTGACGCTGGTCGAAACGGCGGCGCAGCTCGTCTATCTGGTTGCGACGCGAGGTGCGCTCCTCCTGTTCTTCCTCCTCGTCATCATTATATTTGGCATCCACATAGCGTGGGTCTATCTCCTTCAAAAAACGACTCGGGCGACTAAACTCCATACTTCCCCACTTGAAACGCGAGGCTGCAAAGGTTATGGTTACATCCATCTTTGCGCGGGTGAGGGCAACGTAGAACAATCTTCGCTCCTCCTCCACTTGGTCGGGGGAGGTGAGCGATATGACACTCGGGAAGAGATTTTCCTCCATACCTGTTATGAATATGTGGTCAAACTCCAAACCCTTTGAGGAGTGGGCTGTGAGGAGTGTCACCCAATTGCGCTTCTCCTCCTCGCCCTCGTCCATATCCGTGAGGAGCGACACATTCTGCAACCACACCTCCAATGTAGGCTCCGAAATCTCCTCCTCGCCCGCCACCTCAATCATCTCGTGGCGGAAATTCTGCATCGAGTTGAGAAGTTCTTCGATGTTTTGCAGCGCGCTCTCATTTTCGGGTGAAGGGTGGAGTTTGTAGAGCGAGAGTATGCCGCTGCGGGTGGCCACCTCCAAACCAAACTCGTAGAGTGTTTTTTTGCTACGCGAGAGCGACAATGAGGAGATAAGGGAGTAGAAATCCATCACCTTTTTGCCCATCATCGCCTGCTCCTCGGGAGTGGCGCTCGTCATAACCTCCCACATACTCACCCCTTTGCTCTGGGCGAGGGTGCGAATCTTGCCAATGGTCACATCACCAATGCCTCGTGCGGGGAAGTTGATGATGCGCAGTAGCGACTCGTCGTCGCGGGGATTGACAATGGTCTTGAAGTATGCCATCACATCTTTCACCTCTTTGCGGTCATAGAAGGAGTGACCTCCGTAGATGCGATATGGGATATTGCGCTTGCGCAACGCCTCCTCAATGGCACGCGATTGGGCATTGGTGCGGTAGAGCACTGCAATGTTGCTCCAATCACTCCCTCCATCGGCAATGTGGGCACCACGAATGCCGTTTGCCACCATCTGTGCCTCCTCTCCCTCGGTGTAGGCGCGGAAGATTTTTATCTTCTCCCCCTTGTTATTCTCCGAGAACACGCGCTTTTTGATGCGGTGCTGGTTGTGCTCGATTATGCTGTTGGCGGCATCCACAATGGTCTGCGTCGAACGATAGTTTTGTTCGAGTTTGTAGAGTCTGGCGTTGGGGAAGTCCTTCTGGAAGCGGAAGATGTTTTCGATTTTCGCTCCTCGGAAGGAGTAGATACTCTGTGCATCGTCACCCACCACGCAGATGTTTGCCGAGCCCGCTGCAAGGTTGCGCACAATGTAGTATTGCGCATAGTTGGTATCCTGATACTCGTCTACAAGGATGTAGGCGAATCTCTCGCGGTACTTGGCCAACACATCGGGGTGGTCGCGGAAGAGGATGTTGGTCAGCAGCAGGAGGTCGTCGAAGTCCATAGAGTTGTTTTTGCGACAACGCAGGCAGTAGTTTTTGTAGACTTGCCAAAATTGGGGCTGGCGACGCTTCTTGTCCTCCTCCATCAGTTGGGCGCTCGCCTCGTAGGACTCGGGAGTTACGAGGTTGTTTTTGGCAAGCGAAATGCGTGAGCGCACATCGCGAGGTTTGTAAACCTCGTCGCTGAGTTGCATCTCTTTGAGGATGCTTTTGATAAGGCTCTCGCTCTGGCCCGTGTCGTAGATGGTGAAGTTGGGCTGGAAGCCAATCTTATCGACCTCTTTGTGGAGAATTTTGAGGAAAATGGAGTGGAAAGTACCCATCCAAATGTAACGGCTCCTCTCCTCGCCCACCATTGCGGTTATACGCTCCCTCATCTCCCTTGCTGCCTTGTTTGTGAAGGTCAGCGCCATAATGTTGTAGGGGGCCACACCTTGCGAAATCATCCACGCTATGCGACAAGTGAGCACTCGGGTTTTGCCCGAGCCCGCACCCGCCACAATGAGCGACGGGGAGTTGTAGTCCCTCACTGCTGCCTCCTGCGCAGGGTTCAAACCTTGTAGTATTTTTATCTCCTCATTGGTCATAACGATCTACTTCTCCCCAATTTTGAATTTTGAATTTTGAATTTTGAATTCAAAAGCGTTGCTTTTGTGCACCCTCATTTTGCCACCGTCATCATAGATGAAGAGGGCGGCAATGTGCTCCCTCTCGGCAATCTCAAAGGCGCGCTCCAAACCGAGGGCGATGAACATTGTGCCATAGGCATCGGCCAACGCACAACTCTCCGCCACAACCGTAGCCGAAAGAAGCGGGGAGGTTGTGTTTGCACCTGTGCGCGGGTCTATGATGTGTGTATATTTTCTTCCTTGCTCATCGGTACGGAAGTTGCGGTAGTTGCCACTCGTTGCCATACCTACCTCCGACACCCTCACAACGGTTGTTATGTGCTCACCCGTGAGTGAGAAGTTGCCCTCGAAGGGGGTCTCGACACCCACGCCCCAACGCTCACCACGAGGATTGGTGCCACGACAGAAAATCTCACCACCAATGTCCACCAAGTAGTTCTCACAACCGGTGCTCTCCACCAAAGCGGCAGCCAAATCGACGGTGTAGCCTTTGGCTATGGAGTTGAGGTCGATGGTCACTCGGGGGTCGCTCTTGCGGATGGTGGTGCCCTCTATGGCGAGCCTCTCGTAGCCCACAAATGTGAGCAACGAGTCGAGGTTGATGTTGTAGTCGGGATTCTTGCCCGCAAAGCCGAATGCCTCCACGAGGGGTTTGATGGTTATATCATAAGCACCCTCGGAGAGTTGGCTCACCTTTTGTGCAATCTTGATGCAGTGTGCAATGTGGTCGTCTGCCTGGTCGGTCTCGCCACGATTGATGCGCGAGAGCAACGACGTGGGGTCGAAGATGCTCATCGAGCGGTTGGCAACCTCGAAGAGCGAGTCGAGGCGCGTGCCGAAGTCCTCGGGAAGAGAACCTACGGCAGTTATCTGATAGATGGTGCCAAGCGCCTCTCCGCGCAGAGTGACAGAGGGTTGTGCCTCCTTGTGGGCGGGATTGCGACGACAATCGGCAACGATGAGCGCCACAAGAATGGCCGCCAAAAGAAGGGGCAAGAGTAGTTGTGTTCGTTTCATACCACAAAGATAGAGGGCAGAATTGAGAATTGAAAATTGAGAATTGAGAAATTCTCTTGTCCAACCACCACAAAGATGCACTAAATTGCTAAAAATCACAAAATTTTGCATTTTGAATTTTTTGTGTACTTTTGCGCCACGCTTTGGCGATATTCGATAAGGCGGATTCGTCGTAAAGTGGAACATAACTAAATTTAACAAACAAAATGAGTTATTTGAACGCAGAGAAAAAGCAGGAGCTTTTCGGTCAGTACGGCGCTTCGAAAGTTGACACTGGTTCGCCCGAGAGCCAGGTGGCACTTTTTACCTACCGTATCAACCACCTTACCGAGCACATGAAACAAAACCGTCACGACTACGGCACCCAGCGTGCGTTGCTTCGTCTTGTAGGTAAACGTCGTCAGTTGCTCGACTATCTCAAACGTGTAGACATTGAGCGTTACAGGGCTATCATCAAGGCTCTCGGTATCCGTAAATAATCTGCACACAAGGAGAGATGCAATAGCAAAGGCAATGTTCCAAATTCGGCACTTGCCTTTGCTTTGTGTTTGGAAAATACATTTTTGGATGCAAAAATATTAGACGAAAACAAGATGCTTTACAATGAAATCAAGAAGGTAATTAAACTCGATGCAGAGCGTGAGATTACCATTTCGACTGGCAAGTATGCCAAACAGGCTGACGGTTCGGTAATCGTTCAGCAGGGTGACACTATGTTGCTCGCTACCGTAGTGGCGGCAAAGGATGTAAAGGACGATTGCGACTTTATGCCCCTTTCGGTAGAGTACCGTGAGAAATATGCAGCAGCAGGTCGCTTCCCCGGCGGTTTCCTCAAACGTGAGGCGCGCCCCTCGGATAGCGAGATTCTGGTAGCAAGGCTCATTGACCGCGCATTGCGCCCCTTGTTCCCCTCGAACTACCACGCAGAGGTATTCGTTACCGTAAACCTCATCTCGGCTGCAAAAGATATTCAGCCCGACGCACTCGCAGGTCTTGCAGCCTCGGCTGCCCTCGCAGTGTCGGACATCCCCTTCGAGTGCCCCATCTCCGAGGTGAGGGTCGCAAGGGTAAATGGCGAGTTGGTAATCAACCCCACTTTTGAGCAGAACAAAGATGCCGATATCGACCTTATGGTGGGCGCAACCTACGACAACATCCTTATGGTTGAGGGTGAGATGAAGGAGGTTAGCGAGGCAGATATGTTGGAGGCTATCAAGTTTGCACACGAGGCTATCAAACCCCAGTGCTTGGCACAGATTGAGTTGGCAAAAGAACTCGGTAAGGATGTCAAGAGGGAGTACTGCCACGAGGTTAATGACGAGGAGTTGAAGGCAAAAGTTGTTGCCGAGACCTACGACAAAGCATACGTTTTTGCCACCGCCGGTAGCGCAAAACACGAGCGTAGCGAGGCTTTTGAGGCTTTGGAGGCAGAGTTCTGCGAGCAGTTCACCGAGGAAGAGTTGGAGGAGAAGAAGGGTATGATTCACCGCTACTTCCACGACGAGGTTATGAAGAAGGCTATGCGCAATATGATTCTCGACGAGGGTAAGCGTTTGGATGGCCGTAAGACAGACGAAATTCGCCCCATCTGGTGCGAGGTTGGCGTTCTGCCTTGTGCGCACGGCTCGGCAGTCTTCACTCGTGGTGAGACCCAGTCGCTCTCGACAGTAACTCTCGGTACCAAACTCGACGAGAAGATGATTGACGAGGTGCTCACACAGGGTAGCGAGCAGTTCGTATTGCACTACAACTTCCCTCCCTTCTCGACAGGTGAGGCAAGGCCCGCAAGGAGCCTCTCGCGTCGCGAGATTGGTCACGGCAATTTGGCGTGGAGGGCTCTCAAACCTATGGTTCCCGTAGGCGAGGAGAACCCCTATGCAGTGAGGGTAGTGAGCGACATTTTGGAGTCTAATGGTTCGTCGTCGATGGCAACCGTTTGTGCTGGTACTTTGGCACTTATGGACTCGGGCTTGAAGATGAAGAAACCCGTTTCGGGTATCGCAATGGGCCTTATCTCGGAGGGCGATAGGTATGCAATCCTCTCGGATATTTTGGGTGATGAGGACCACTTGGGCGATATGGACTTCAAGGTTACAGGTACCGCCGATGGTATCACCGCAACCCAGATGGACATCAAGGTTGATGGTCTTTCGTATGAGGTTTTGGCGAAGGCTTTGGAGCAGGCACGTCAGGGTAGGATGCACATCCTCGGCAAACTCACCGAGTGCATCGCAGAGCCCCGCGAGGACTTCCGCCCCTTCGTTCCCCGCATCGTTCAAATCGTTATTCCCCAAGACTTTATCGGTGCCGTTATCGGTCCTGGTGGCAAGGTTATTCAGGATATCCAGAAGACCACAGGTACCACCATCACCATCACCGAGGAGGACAACAAGGGTATTGTTGATATCTTCGGCAACGATAAGGAGGGTATGGATGCGGCACTCGCTCGCATTAAGGGCATCGTAGCGGTTCCCGAGATTGGCGAGGTTTATAATGGCAAGATTCGCTCGATTGTTGCATTTGGTGCGTTTGTTGAGATTCTTCCCGGCAAAGACGCTCTCTTGCACATCTCGGAGATTGACTACAAACGCTTCGAGACTATGGAGGAGACGGGTCTTAACGAGGGCGATATGATTGAGGTTAAACTCATTGGCAGCGACCCCAAGACCGGCAAACTCAAACTCTCTCGCAAGGTGCTTTTGCCCAAACCCGAGGGTTATGTTGAGCCCGCCGAGCGTCCCGCACGCCCCAAAGGTGAGCACTCTGGTGACCGCAAGGGTGGACACCGCCACGAGCGCAAGGAGAAAAAATAGGCTAAAATGCTGTTTTTTTGGTTGAAAAAGTATTTTTTTCAAAAAAAACATTTACCTTTGTTAGTCGTAGTGGTGTAGAACGGCTTATGCTGGGCTAAACCACTATCGGCATAACAAGGAAAATGGATTGAAAGATTCAAACAACAATAACAATAAACATCAGTAAAACAAAGAATTATGAAAAAATTGGCTACTGTAAGTCTGGTGCTCTCGATGGTTGCAACTATGTTGGTTGGCTGCGGTGAGTGCTATGAGAAGATGCAGACAAAGCAGGATCAGATTCAGGTAACTTGCACTCCTGACGTTCTTACCCTCAAAGGTTCGACTGTGGAGGCTGATATTACCGTATCGTTCCCCGAGATGTTCTTCAACGAGGAGACCATCTTGAAAATCACCCCCGTATTTGTATACGGCAATGAGGAGATCGCTTGCGCTCCCAAGTATGTTCAGGGCGAGGATGTTGTAGGTAACTACACCGCAATCAGTCGTTTTGAGGGCGGTTCCTACACCCAGCACATCTCCTTCCCCTTCGACAGGGCAGTTGTAGGTACTTTGGAGTTGCGTGTTGAGGCTAAATGCTTCGACGAGTGCCGTGAGACTCCCGACTTTGCTCCCTGGGCAACCATCGCTGCTGCAAAGGGTATCCGTGCAACCCAGGTTTTGGCACAGGGCGTAGGTGCTGCTGTTGCTACCGGTTCGCAGGCTGCTACCAAAGAGCAGGAGGGTGCTGGCGAGCAGTCGCAGGCTACCACCGTTGCTCCTACCGCTCCCGCAGTTGAGGAGGTTGAGGTTGTAGAGGGCAAGGTTACCACTCCCAACAATGGTCACTACACTTTCGCAGAGGCTAACTTCGAGCGCAGTTCGGTTAAGAGCGCAGAGGCAGAGATTAAATACCTCATCAACTCGTCGAATGTTCGCAAGAACCAGCTTACCGCAGAGCAGATTAAACTCTTCAAGGAGTTTGTTGCTGCTAACAGCGCAGCAGAGCGCACCACTCTTGGCAACGTACACGCTTCGGGTTATGCTTCGCCCGATGGTCCCGAGAAGTTCAACAACGAACTCTCCGAGCAGCGTAGTAAAACCGGTGCTAACGCTATCAAGAAACAACTCAAAGGCGTTAAAGGCTTGAATTACGAGATTGCTTCCTATGGCGAGGACTGGGATGGCTTCAAGACTTTGGTTGAGAACTCCGATATCGAGGACAAAGACCTCATTCTCAATGTTCTCCAAATGTACTCGTCGCCCGTTGAGCGCGATCAGGAGATTCAGAATATGAGCGCAGTGTTCAAAGTATTGGCAGAGGAGATTCTTCCCCAGTTGCGTCGTACCCGCTTTGCTGTTGAGGCTACCTACGCCGGTCTTACCGACGAGGAGATTCTCGACGCTGCAAAGAAAGGCTGCGATTGCCTCGATGTTGAGCACCTCTTGCACGCTGCAACCCTCACCAACAACGTAGCAGAGAAGACCGCTATCTATGAGTTCGCTGCTAATAAATATGGTGACGCTCGCGCATACAACAACCTCGGTGTTTGCAAGGCACTTGCTGGTGACCTCGCAGGCGCAAAGGCTGCATTCGAGAAAGCAGAGGCAGAGCCCGCAGTTGCTGGCAACCTCGCAGCAGTATCGCTCGCAATGGGTGACCTCGAAACCGCCAAGAAGTACCTTTCGGGTGCTGATGCCGAGGCTGTGAAAGCAACCGAGGGCGCTCTCGCACTTGCAGAGGGTAACTACCAGGAGGCTAAAACCAAACTCAACGGCTACAACCTCGCAATTGCTGAACTCTGCGACAACAACGTAGAGGCTGCAAAGGCTGCTATCGCCGAGGTTAAGGGTGCTGATGCTGACTATGTTCGCGCAATCATCGCTAACCGCGAGGGCGACGCAGAGAAGGCTTTGGCTTACTTGAAGAGCGCTGTTGCTGCTAAACCTGAATTGAAGGCACAGGCAGAGAATGACATCGAGTTTGTAGAGTTGTTGGAGAACAACACCCTCTAATAAACCCATACGGTTGGCATCTTTGGTGTCCGACTGTGATAAATCCCCTTCGCAATTCTGCGGAGGGGATTTTTTTGCGTGAGCACATTATTAACAGCAAATTGGCGATGCGCCATTTTCGCAAAACTCGCGTTAAAATAGCGTGAGTTTCGTGAATTTCAACTTATTGAAATTCCGAAACATCCGCTTTATCAAAGAGCCTTTTTGAGGCTCTTTGAGCAAGTCCCTCCTTTGTCAAAGGAGGGATTTACCCGCGAGGAAATGTTAGAAGAGGATACCAAA
>JAZOCT010000013.1:0-9536 GCA_045596685.1 Tidjanibacter sp.
AAGTTGGCATCTACCACGCTTTATTGCGGGCAACCGAGTTGCCCGCTTTTCTTTGCCACTTTTGGTGGCAAAAGTGGCGCAAAAGCCACGCACGACATCTCTGGCGGGAGGGTGGAGCACAAAGTCTAAAACAAACGCTACGCGGGCAAAGCATTTGCCGTCTTTGTTTCTTAACGCCTTTGCGCTCCACCCTCGCCACGACCTCACAAGGAGGTCGCTTCTCCGCCGACGATGTAAAGTGCGGGTCTATGGTGCGCCCTAACGGGCGCGGGTATTAAAAAAGATACCCGAGAACAAAGGGGTGGGACCTCTAATTTTGTAGGGGAAAACCCTCTCATAAGTTAGGAGAAGGTGTCGTAACGGCACTTTTGTGAGGGTGGTTCTCCAAAGCCCCCTTCGAGTGAGAGATGAGCGAGCGCGAGTAGAATATCGCGATGGGAATTTTTTGCGAAATGAGAAGGTGGCTCCGCAGTTTACTTTGGCGTAAATGAGGAAGCCACCTTTGAAATTTGGTGAAAAATTCACCCGCGAGATTCGCTCGCAAACAATTGCTCGGGATAACTACTCTTACTTATCCCTCTTGTAGAGAAAGCGCTTAATCTTCATTGAGGGTGTCTTTTCGAAGCCGTCCTTCTGCTCCTCGATTTTCGACACGCGGGCGAACTTGGCAACCCTCTCATTGACGTAGTCGCGAATCTCCTTCATCAACTCGTCATACTTGGCGTGCACGTTGTCCTTGAACTCCTCCAATGCCTCTTCTACTTTCTCTTTATCGAGCGTTACCAACGCCACCAGCGAACCTTTATCGGCCACAACTATCGATTCGGTTACTAATCTATGGGTGTTGATAACGCTTTCTATCTCTTCGGGGTAGATGTTCTCGCCGGTGGCTCCAACAATCATATTGTTGGCCCTGCCTTTGATTACAAGGTAACCCTTCTTATCGAATACACAAAGGTCTTTGGTGCGAAACCAGCCATCCTCGGTGAATGCCTCGCGGGTGGCCTCGGGGTTCTTGTAGTAGCCCTCCATAATACAGGGGGTCTTAACCACCAATTCACCCTCCCCCGTCTCGGGGTTCATATCGATGAGTTTGCCCTCGACATCCTTACCTGCCAAGCCCACTGCCTGCAAGCGGGTATCCGCAGGAGCGGAGCCATACAAGAGGGGGGCGGTTTCGGTCAGACCATAGCCAATGGCGTAGGGGAAACTCGCCTCGCGCATAAAGCGCTCGGTCTCCCTCTCCACCTTCGCACCACCAATACCAAAGAAACGCAGTCTGCCACCGAAAATCTTTTTGAGCCTCTTACCTGCCAGCGCGTGGAAGAACTTGCGGATGAGCCCAACGGAGTAGAGAGAGGTCATCACTTTGTTTTTGGTGAACTTGGCCTTCACCTGACTGCGGTAGATTTTCTCCATAATGAGGGGCACCGAGAGGATAATGGTGGGGCGCACACTCTTGAATGCGGGCATCAGTGCCGAAGCGGTGGGCGGACGGTCCATATAGACCACCTGCGAACCGCGACTCAATGGCAACAGCAGGCCGAGTGAGCACTCGTAGGTGTGGGCCAAAGGCAAAATCGAGAGGAACACATCGTTCTCATCCACATTCTGCATCGTGTAGCAAATATCCACCTGTTTTGCCAGCGCCCTATGGGTGAGCATCACGCCTTTGGGGGCAGAGGTCGTACCCGAGGTATAAATCAGCGCCGCCAAATCTTCGGGCTTGGGCTCTACGGGCTCCACCCTCTCGAAGCAGGTTTGGTTCATCACCGCAAGGTTTTTGGTGCGGATGATGATATTCATCTTCGCTTTGGTCTCCTCGGAGAGTTTGGTGAAGAGTTTGTCGCTCACACACAAAGCCTTCGCCTCCGAGTGGGCGATGATTTTGTCGAGTTCGGCACCCGAGAACTCGGGCATCACGGGAACTATAACCATACCCGCATTGACTGCCGCAAAGTAGCACACACCCCAGTTGGGCATACTGCTACTCAAAAGCACCACCTTGTCGCCTGCGCCAACACCGGCACCATTGAGAAGGTCGCTCACATAGGACACCCTCTCGCCGAGTTCACCATAGGTTGTGCTCTCGCGCTCAAACATCGAAAGAGCGGGGAGTTTGGCAAACTTCTTTACACTATGGGTAAATATCTGCTTTAATGTTTCGAATTTCATTGTTTAGAGTTTTTTATTTACCTTTGGTCTCTACAAAGGCAAAGATACATTATTTTTTCGCACTATCGTCCAAAAGCGCGTGCAAAAGTATTATGTTTGCCCAAAAATCAATTTTTTTAGTACCGATTTGTGGGATGCTCAACAGCGAACAAATATCCATTCTGATGGCCGCCGCAGGTTTTGATGCCTGGGGGGTGGTGAGAGCCGAAAAACTCTCCGATGCCAAAGCGCGTTTTGAGCATTGGTTGGAAGAGGGGTGTGCATACCGCCTCGACTACCTCACCCGCAACATCGACAAACGATTCGACGCTCGCCAACTATGGCCCGAGGCAAAGAGCGTTATCGTGGGGGCGGTGAGTTACAAAAACCGCTTCTCGGAGGGCTACAACCCCGATTTTGATGCACGAATCGCCTCCTATGCACTCACAAATGACTACCACACCACCCTGCGCAATATGCTCCGAGAGGTGGCCCTCGGATTGGGCTTCACCACCCCGCAAAGCGTGAAAATATGTGTCGATAGTGTTCCGCTTGCCGAGAAGAGCCTCGCCACCCGTGCGGGCATCGGGTGGATAGGGCGCAACTCATTGGTAATCAACCCAAAGTTTGGGTCGTTTATGGTATTGGGAGAACTTATCCTCCCCGAAGAATGCGACGAGTACAGCACTCCCTACGAGGGTGACGGATGTGTGGGTTGTGGGCGTTGTTTGCTACGATGCCCAACGGGAGCAATTCGCCCAGACAGGAGTATCAACACAGCCCTCTGTATCTCCAATCGTACCATAGAGGAGAGTAACGACGAGCCCTTCGACACAAAGGGTTGGGTATTCGGATGCGACGAGTGCCAGACCTGCTGCCCACACAACAAACTCTCCCCACTCGGGCGCAACCCTCTCTTCGCACCGAAGGTCACACCCACCGACTACAATAGCAACTTTTGGGCAAAACTCACCCCCGAAGAGGGCAAAACTCTCTTTGAGGGGACCCCTTTGGTGAGGAAATTCAAAAATAAGTAGTATTTTTGCCGGATACATTTAGCGTTTTCGGACACACTATATCCGCAACATTAGACATTAGACGTTTGACGTTTGACGTTTGACGTTAGACGTTTGACATTAGACAAAAAAACTTATGGCACTATTCGACATATTCAAAAGGCGCAAGGCAGAGCCCGAGCAAACGGAACAAACCAACAACTCTCCCCTCCAAGAGCAACCTGCGGTGGAGGTCGTCGCACCCGCAAACAGGCAGGAAGAGATTGACGAGGGACTGAAAAAGACCAAAGAGGGTTTCTTCGGCAAGTTGGCCAGGGCTGTGGCGGGGCGCTCACAGGTGGATGTAGACTTCCTCGACGAGTTGGAGGAGGTGCTCATAACCTCCGATGTGGGGGTAGAGACCACCGTCAAAATCATCAAGAATCTCGAAGCGCGCGTCGCGAGGGACAAATATATGAACACCGAGGAGTTGAACGACATCCTCCGCGAGGAGATTTCGGCACTCTTGCAGGAGTGTGAGGAAAAGAACGAGAACTTCGGCCTGAACATCACCGAAGGCACGCCCTATGTGGTGATGGTTGTGGGTGTGAATGGTGCGGGTAAGACAACCACCATCGGCAAACTCGCCGCCCAACTGCGCAAGGCAGGCAAGAAGGTCTACATTGGCGCTGCCGACACCTTCCGCGCCGCCGCCATCGACCAATTGCAGGTGTGGGCCGACAGGGCCGAGGCCACAATGATACGCCAAGAGATGGGCTCCGACCCTGCATCGGTGGCCTTCGATACCCTCAAATCGGCAGTGGCAAATGGTGCCGATGTGGTGCTCATCGACACCGCAGGCAGGTTGCACAACAAGGTGGGATTGATGAACGAACTCTCGAAAATCCGCAACGTGATGGCGAAAATCATCCCCGATGCGCCCCACGAGGTGATGCTCGTACTCGACGGCTCAACAGGGCAGAACGCCTTTGAGCAAGCACGACAATTCACCGCCGCCACGAAGGTCAATTCGCTCGCCATCACCAAGTTGGATGGCACAGCAAAGGGCGGTGTGGTGATTGGCATCAGCGACCAATTCTCCATTCCCGTACACTACATCGGCATTGGCGAGGGAGTAGACCAACTAAAAATATTCAACCGCAACGAATATGTAAATGCCCTCTTCGGCAAAAAATAGAAGTAAAACCATATATGGGCGCAAAGCAGAAAATCAACGTCATAACGCTCGGGTGTTCCAAAAACCTTGTGGATAGCGAGCACCTGATGGCACAACTCGACGAGGCAGGATATGAACTCGTCACTGACTCCAACTCTACGGATGCCAAAATCGTCATCGTGAACACTTGTGGCTTCATTGGCGATGCAAAAGAGGAGGCCATCCAGACCATCCTTGAATGTGCCGAGGCAAAGGCCGAAGGACGCATCGAAAGGCTCTTTGTGATGGGCTGTTTGAGCGAGAGGTATGCCGACGAGTTGAGGGGGGAGATTCCCGAGGTGGATGATTTCTTCGGTGCCCGAAGCCTCAAAGAGGTTGTGGAGGCGCTCGATGCGGAGTACATCCCCGAACTCGAAACGGACCGCCTGCTGACCACCCCCGACCACTACGCCTACCTGAAAATTGGCGAGGGGTGCAATTGGCACTGTGCCTATTGCGCCATTCCTCTGATTCGTGGCAACCACCGCAGTGTGCCAATGGAGAAGGTCATCGAAGAGGCCGAAGGGCTCGTGTCGGTGGGCGTGAAGGAGATTATCGTCATTGCCCAAGATACCACCTATTACGGCAAAGACCTCTACGGGGAGCGTCGTCTGGCGGAGTTGTTGCGTCGTCTGTGCGCCATCGAGGGCGTGGAGTGGGTAAGGTTGCACTACGCCTACCCTACGGACTTCCCGCAGGATGTGATTGAGGTGCTGCGCGACGAGCCCAAGATGTGCAAATACCTCGATATTCCACTCCAACACATCGCCGACAACCAATTGAAGGCTATGCGTCGTCGCATCAGCAAGGCCGAAACCGAAGAACTTGTGGCACGTCTGCGACGCGAAATTCCCGACATAGCACTGCGCACAACAATGCTCATGGGCTTCCCCGGGGAGAGCGACGAGGATTTCGAAGAACTATGCGACTTCATCCAAAGGGTGCGCTTTGACCGTCTTGGTGCCTTTGCCTACTCCGAAGAAGAGGGCACACCCTCGGCACTCACAATGGAGGACAACGTGCCCGAAGAGGTGAAAGAGGCAAGGGTGGAGCGACTTATGAAGATACAAAAAGGTATCTCCCTTGCACTCAACAGTGAGAGGGTTGGCAAGGATATGAGGGTTATTATTGACCGCGTGGAGGGCGACTTCTACATTGCCCGCTCACAATACGACAGCCCCGAGGTCGATGAGGAGATTCTCATCCCCACCACCCAGCCCCTCGAAATTGGCGATATGGTCGATATCCGAGTGACGGACTACGATGAGTATGACCTCTATGGAGAGATAAAGGGTTGAGAGTTGCTCTCAACCCTTTGTTTTTTGGCGCGGGTATTAAAAAAGATACCCGAGAACAAAGGGGGAAACCTCTAATTTTGTAGAGAAAAACCCTCTCATAAGTTAGGAGAGGGTCCGCGTAGCGGGGGTGAGGTCTGTCAAGCCTCCCCTACGATAGGGGAGGTTTGGAGGGGTGGTCGTAATTGCGCTCGGTGTCCTCACCGAGCAGTCCGCGTAGCGGGGGTGAGGTCTGTTTTTTGGCGCGGGTATTAAAAAAGATACCCGAGAAGAATTGAGAATTGAGAATTGAGAGCAGTCAGCCCCACTCGGTCACGGGTATTAAAAAAGATACCCACGAGGTTAGTGGCGTTAAGGACTTTAAGGGCTTTAATGAGTTTTTGGGCTCGCGAATGCGAGCCCGCGACGTTTGACCAGACTGCGTCTGCTCTAAAATGCTCACGCTCGGCATAGTCTGCAAGCAGCCTCTGCCCTCGCTTACTCGCATTTGCGACGTTAGACGTTGGACTAAAATTTTGAATTTTGAATTTTGAATTTTGAATTTTCTTCGTAACTTTGTTGTTGGTTAGGTGTGTAGCACCAAAAACAGATATAAATATCACAACACCGAGATGGCAAAGCAACAAATAGTAGGCGCACTCGCAGAAAAAGTCGCACGACTGATTGCCGAAAATGAGCGCTTGGAGCGACAGCAACTCTCTTTGGAGGCTGACGTGGTGAAGTTGCGCAGCGAAAATCGCACACTACGCGAAAAACTCAACGCCACCGAAAAACAAGTGGCTCTGCACTCCCTCGGTGAAGGACTTGCAGGAGGAGCAACCAATAGCGACTCACGCAAGAGAGCAAGAGCACAGGTCAATCGTCTTATGCGGGAGATTGACCGATGCATCGCGCTGATGAACAAATAGTTGGCACACGAAGAAAAGGTAGACTCGGAGCACAATGGCTGAACCACTGAAAATACACCTCACAGTTGCAGGGCGAAAGTATCCTTTTACGATTGACCGCGCACAAGAAGAGTTGTACCGCAAGGCAGAGAGGGAAACTAACGAGATGATTTCCACAATCAAATCGGCGTTTGAACTCGATGACGAGGGGGTATTGGCGTATGCCGCACTGCTCTTGGCACTCGGCAAACTCGAACAAGCAACCGCACGAAGCCTCGACGACGATATGGCAGAACTCACACGACTGGACCGTATGCTCGAAGCACACCTCGCGAAACTCAAATAGGGGTTGCGTAGTATCCGGGGGAAGTAGAGATAGTGTCAATAGTTGTGGGAGGCAAGCCACAAAATAGGTTCTTACATATATAAAAGGAATATAGATATGTGTTTTATGGGTTGGGAGCAATCCATAAAGAAGCACAACACGCCCGCATAGATTCCAAACAAGATTTGCGAAACTCAACACTTAAAAAATTGAGAGTTACTCGTAGTACCAAAAACAGGCCTGGGTGACCCCGCAAGGGGGAGTGTCCGATGGTGGGGTATATAGTACCCGTAAATCCGTCCGATGCCGTTGGACGTTTGCGATACAAATACGGAGCCCTCACCTATGACGATTCGGTAGTTTCGTCAAACAATTCTTGGAACTCTATGTGGGTAATTTTTTTCGATAGAACAACACACAAACAACTAAATTAAACGATAACAACATTAACAAAGTAAAAAGCAAGTTATGATAACAATAGTTTTAGCATCGGTTATCTCGGCAAGTGTGGGCATTGGTACCTACATCCTTGTATCGAATGCGATAACCAAAAGCACAGTGCGCAAGCGCCGTGAAGAACTCATAGCCGCCGCTAAAAGCGAGGGCGATATGATTCGCAAAGAGAAAGAGTTGCAGGCAAAGGAGAAATTCCTCGAACTCAAAAGGGAACACGACAGAACCGTCAATGAGCGCAACCAAAAACTCAACCAACGAGAGCAGAGCATCAAACAGCAGGAGAACACCCTCAATCAGCACCGCTCCGAGTTGGACAAAAAGAACAACGAAATCGAGAGGCTCAAAGAGAACCTCAACGGCCAACTCGCCTCGCTCGACAAACGCAAAGAGGAGGTTGAGCGTATCATCCGCGAGCAGAACGTCAAACTCGAACAAATTGGCGGTATGAGCGCCGAGGAGGCAAAGAATGTTCTGATTGAGAATATGAAGTCGGAGGCGGAACAGGAGGCTCAAACCTACATCAACGACACTATTGAGGAGGCCAAACTCACCGCCAACAAGGAGGCCAAGCGTATCGTTGTGCAGACCATCCAGAGGGTGGCAACCGAGACCGCCATTGAGAACTCGGTGACTGTTTTCAACATCGACTCCGACGAGGTGAAGGGTCGCATTATTGGGCGTGAGGGCCGCAACATCCGCGCATTGGAGGCCGCAACAGGTGTGGAGATTATCGTGGATGATACCCCCGATGCCATCATCCTCTCGGGCTTCGACCCCGTGCGCAGGGAGATTGCACGCCTCGCACTCCACCAACTTGTAACCGATGGACGTATCCACCCCGCACGCATCGAGGAGGTCGTGGCAAAGGTTAAACGCCAAATCGAAGATGAGATTGCCGAGGTGGGCAAACGTACTACCATCGACCTCGGCATCCACAATATGCACCCCGAACTCGTAAGGCTCATCGGTAAGATGAAGTACCGTTCATCCTACGGTCAGAACCTCTTGCAGCACGCACGCGAAACCGCCAATCTGTGTGGTATTATGGCTGCCGAGTTGGGCCTCAATGTGAAGAATGCACGCAGAGCCGGCTTGTTGCACGACATCGGCAAGGTGCCCGATGATGAGCCCGAATTGCCACACGCAATGATTGGTATGAAACTCTGCGAAAAGTACAAAGAGAAAGCAGAGGTATGCAATGCTGTGGGCTCCCACCACGAAGAGATGGAGATGAGTTCGCTGATTGCACCCATCGTACAGGTGTGCGACGCTATTTCGGGTGCGCGTCCTGGTGCTCGTAGCGAGATTGTGGAGAGTTACATCAAACGCCTCAAAGAGATGGAGGATATCGCACTCTCCTACCCTGGCGTGATGAAGACCTATGCTATTCAGGCCGGACGTGAATTGAGGGTTATCGTTGGTGCCGACAAGATTTCGGATGCCGATAGCGAGCAGTTGAGCCACGATATCGCCAAGAAGATTCAGGACGAGATGACCTATCCCGGTCAGGTGAAGATTACGGTTATCCGCGAGACTCGCGCCGTAGCCTACGCAAAATAGTGCCTCTCGCAGGTGACGGGTGCTACACTTGCAGACAAATCTTGCGGGTGCTACACCTGCCCCTCTTGGGTAACTTGACAAATATCGCGGGTGCTACACTTGCCCATCTTGGGGAAGTTGATAGTAATCCACCCTACTTTCTTCGCGGGTATCTTTTTTGATACCCGCGCTTCTTTGTCCCACACCAACCATTCTTCCCCACTTTATTCACGGGTATTAAAAAAGATACCCGAGAACAAAAAAGGGAAAAACCCTCTCATAAGTTAGGAGAGGGTGCCCGTAGGGCGGGTGAGGTCTGTCAAGCCTCCCCTACGATAGGGGAGGTTTGGAGGGGTGGTCGTAATTGCGCTCGGTGTCCTCGCCGAGCAGTCCGCGTAGCGGGGGTGAGGTCTGTAAAATCCGTCTTGCCACGAATCATTGCAAGTGAGACGGTTGCATCTACCGCGCTTTATTGCGGGCAACTTGGTTGCCCGCTTTTCTTTGCCACTTTTGGTGGCAAAAGTGGCACAAAAGCCACGCACGACATCTCTGGCGGGAGGGCGGAGCGCAAAGCCTAAAACAAACGCTACGCGGGCAAAGCATTTGCCGTCTTTGTTTTTTAACGCCTTTGTGCTCCGCCCTCGCCACGACCTCACAAGGAGGTCGCTT
>JAZOCT010000014.1:0-22277 GCA_045596685.1 Tidjanibacter sp.
CTCGGGCGCGGGTATTAAAAAAAGATACCCACGAGGTTAGTGGCGTTAAGGACTTTAAGGGCTTTAATGAGTTTTCGGGCTCGCAAATGCGAGCCCGCGACGTTTGACCAGACTGCGTCTGCTCTAAAATGCTCACGCTCGGCATAGTCTGCAAGCAGCCTCTGCCCTCGCTTACTCGCATTTGCGACGTTAGACGTTGGACTAAAATTTTTAATTTTCAACTTTCAATTCTCCTTATTACTTTTGTGCCAATGAACTCCTCACTCTACATACACATTCCTTTCTGCAAAAAGTTGTGCGGCTACTGCGATTTCTTCAAAACCATCTCGCTGGCGAAGAAGTCGGAGGTACTCGCCCGCATTGCAGAAGAGATGAGGGAAAGGGCTCCAATGCTGGCCGATACGTCGCTGAAAACCATCTACTTCGGTGGCGGTACGCCCACAGTATGCACTCCCGAGGAGTTGGGGTGTTTGCTACGCACTGCCGAGGCAATTTTCGACTGCTCGCAGGTGGAGGAGGTGACCGTAGAGGCCAATCCCGACGACCTCACCGATGAGTATCTTGCGGGACTGCGCAAGGTAGGAGTCAATCGTTTGAGTATAGGTGTCCAATCCTTCCGCAACGAGGATTTGCAGATGATGAACCGTCGCCACAACGCCTCCCAAGCAATAGAAGCGGTGCAGAGGGCACGCAAAGCGGGATTCGAGAATATCTCCATCGACCTCATCTATGGTCTGCCCACCGCCACACTCGAAGAGTGGAGGGAAAATGTGAGTCAGGCAATCGCCCTGGGAGTGGAGCACATCTCCGCCTACCACCTCACGATTGAGGAGAACACACTCTTCGGTAAAAAGGGGGTGACTACCGCCCCCGAGGAACTCTCCGACAAGGAGTATGAGGCCCTCTGCGAGATGCTCCACAAGGCGGGCTACGAACACTACGAAATCTCCAATTTTGCCCTCCCCACAAGGCGCTCACGACACAACTCTGCCTATTGGCGTGGCACCCCCTATTTGGGGCTCGGACCAGGGGCCCATTCGTTTGACGGAAAGAGTACCCGAAGTTGGAACCCGGCGTCGCTTAAAACCTATCTCGAAGGTGCGCCTGCCGAGTGCGAAAATCTTTCGGACACAGAGCGTTACGAGGAGGTTGTGATGGTGTCGTTGCGTACCGTTGAGGGTGTCGATTTGGTGGCCCTTGAAGCCCAATTTGGGCGTGAAAAAGTGGCCTATTTTACCCATCGCGCAGAGCCCTTTTTGAGGTGTGGAATCTTGACACAAAAGGGCCAAAATATCGCCTTCGAGGAGCCCCACTGGCTCATCTCCGACGGGGTTATAGCCGAACTCTTCTAACGCCCCCCCAAAGGTACCATTCACTCCCCGAAAACAGCCACTCATCTTACCAAATTGTTAATTATTAAAAAATTTTAATAATCCTCTAAATAATATATTGGTAAGTTTGGAAAAAAGTGTTACATTTGTGACGTTATTTGGGCACAGTGGTGCCAATTTGAACACACAAGGAGAAAAGAAACAAAATTATAAATCACAAAAACAAACACTTATTGGTTGGGCAGTTGTCCCGCTTGCATTTGAATGAGGCTGTAAATTAACAGGTTAGGTGGCTAAATGCCGTGTGATGAAGTAAGGATGCCTCCGAGTCTTTTGCAATGGACAATGTTCGACAATCAAACAAACAAGTTATGAAAAACGAAACAGTACAAAAACCAGATTACTTATTTGAGGTTAGTTGGGAGGTTTGTAACAAGGTCGGTGGTATCCACACGGTGGTTTCGACCAAAGCACAGACAATGACACGCGAGATGGGTGATAGGTATATGCTCATCGGTCCCGATATCAATCGCGAGGGTGCAAACCCCGAATTCAGGGAGGACCACAATATGCTCCGCGAGTGGAGGCAGGCCCTCTATTCGCAGGGTTACCGTGTGAGGGTTGGTCGCTGGAACATCGAGGGTGAGCCCGTAGTTGTTTTGGTGGACTTCTCGTCGCTCATCAGCAAGAAAGACGACATCTTGAAGTTCCTTTGGGAGAACTACAAGGTGGATAGCATCAGTGGTCAGTGGGACTACATCGAGCCCGTAATCTTCGGCTTTGCAGCAGGTAAGGTTGTTGAGAGTTACGTCAATACCTTCTGCTCTTCGGCAGAGCGCACCGTTGCTCACTTCCACGAGTGGATGACCGCGAGTGGTGGTCTTTACCTTCGCTACTCGTCGCCCTATGTGGCTACCGTCTTCACCACCCACGCAACCGTTATGGGTCGTTGCATTGCAGGTAACAACCTTCCCCTTTATAGTGGCTTGGGCTCGTTTGGTGCCGATGACTACGCACGCCAGTTCAATGTTGTGGCCAAACACTCGCTCGAAAAGGTGGCAGCGCGTAACCACGATGCCTTCTGTACCGTCAGCCGCATTACCGCCAAAGAGTGTAAGTATCTCTTGGGCACCGAGGTGGATGTTGTGACCCCCAATGGTTTCGAGGACGACTTTGTGTGGAAAGGTGAGGAGGCTGTGAGCCGTCGTAAGGAGGCTCGCAAGGCTCTCATTGAGGTTGCCGAGGCTTGCTATGGCAGCAAGTTTGAGCAGGAGCCCCTGATTGTGGGCACCTCGGGCCGCTATGAGTTCAAGAATAAGGGCTTGGATGTGCTCTTGGAGGGTTTGAAGAAGGTGGCAAGTCGCCTGCCCGAGGGCCGCGAGGTGTTGGCTGTTATCACCGTGCCCGCAGGTAACGAGGGTCCCCGTCGTGATTTGATGGCTCACTTGGCAGACAAGAAGAACCCCATCGACCCCAAACAACTCCGCTACACCACACACGATTTGACCAGCCCCGAGAATGACCCCATCGTAAGGAGCATTTCGGGTAGCGTGCTCGATAGCGCCACCTCGAAGGTTAAGGTGCTCTACGTTCCCACCTATTTGCAGGGTGCCGACGGTATCTTCTCGATGAACTACTACGAGTGCTTGGTGGGTATGGATTTGACCATCTTTGCATCCTACTACGAGCCCTGGGGATACACTCCTCTCGAAAGTGTTGCATTCTCGATTCCCACCGTTACCACTTCGCTTGCGGGCTTTGGTAAGTGGGTTGATGATTTGGTGGGCGGCCACAAGGGTGTGAGTGTTATCACCCGTAACGACTCCAACGATGCTTCGGTGGTTGAGGCCATCGCGGATGTTGTGGAGCGCTATGTTGCTATGGGCACCAAAGAGTACGAGGAGGCGCGCAAGTCGGCATACGATGTTTCGCAGTCGGCCTTGTGGAAGAACTTTGTAAACAACTACACCGAGGCTTATGGTGTGGCTCTGGATAGGGTTGTAACCCGCACCAATAAGGTTGTCTATGATGGTGGCAACGCCTTTGAGCAGGTAAACTTCGTGCGCCAGCAGTTGGTGAGCAGTCAGCCTTCGTGGAGCCGTCTGATGGTCGAGAAGAGCCTCCCCGAGCGCTTGCGTGCTTTGGAGATTCTCTCGAAGAACCTCTGGTGGAGTTGGACTCTCGGTGCTCACGAACTCTTT
Source organism: Tidjanibacter sp. (assembly GCA_045596685.1). Lineage (GTDB taxonomy): Bacteria > Bacteroidota > Bacteroidia > Bacteroidales > Rikenellaceae > Tidjanibacter. Next base: position 3,533 of record JAZOCT010000014.1, read on the forward strand.
GAGTCGATTGATGCCGAGTTGTGGGCCGCTACCGCCAAGAACCCCATTGCACTTTTGGACAAACTCGCCTATTCGAGGGTTAAGGAGTTGGAGCAGGACGAGAAATTCCTCGCCAAACTCGACGATGTATATGCACAGTATTGCGCCTATATGGCGAAGAAGGCCGAGGCCAAAGGGCCCCGTATCGCCTATTTCAGTATGGAGTACGGTCTGCACTCCTCGTTGAAGATTTACTCGGGAGGTCTTGGTATTCTCGCGGGTGACTACATCAAAGAGGCTTCGGATAAGAATGTTCCTATGGCGGCTGTTGGTCTGCTGTATCGCTACGGCTACTTCACACAGAAACTCTCCGCACAGGGTGCACAGGAGGCTGCCTACGAGGCGCAGAACTTCCAGAAACTCCCCATCTCGCCCGCGCGTGATGAGATGGGCAACTGGTGCTCGGTGCAGGTGGCACTTCCTGGTCGTACCGTAACGGCCCGCATTTGGAAATGCGAGGTTGGCCGCACCGACCTCTACCTCTTGGATACCGACCACGAACTCAATATTGAGGAGGATAGGAGTATTACCCACCACCTCTATGGTGGCGATTTGGAGAACCGCTTGAAACAGGAACTCTTGCTTGGTGTTGGCGGTATCCGCGCCCTGAATGCTCTGGGTATCAAGTCGGACATCTACCACTGCAACGAGGGTCACGCTGCCTTCATCGGCTTGGAGCGAATCCACAACTATGTGAAGGGCAAGAGCCTCTCGTTCAGCGAGGCATTGGAGGTTGTGCGCTCCTCGTCGCTCTACACTACCCACACCCCCGTACCCGCAGGTCACGATGCCTTCCCCGAGCAGATGATACGCCAGTATATGTCGCACTACCCCGATAGGTTGGGCATCACTTGGGAGCAGTTCATCAACCTCGGTAAGACCCGTCCCAACGACCCCACCGAGAAGTTCTCGATGAGTTTCCTCGCTTGCAACCTCTCGCAGGAGGTCAATGGTGTGAGCTGGCTGCACGGTGAGGTGAGCAAGGATATTTTGGGCGATATGTGGCCCGGCTACTTCAAGGATGAGTTGCACATCGGCTACGTTACCAATGGTGTACACTTCCCCACTTGGACCGCTTCGGTGCTCCGTAGGCTCTATGCAAAATACTTTGCCGAGGGCTTCAATAAGGAGCAGTACAATATTCCCGCTTGGCAGAAGGCTAACGATATTCCCGACAAAGAACTCTGGGAGGCTCGTATGATGCTCAAAAAGCGCCTCTTCAAGACCGTTGGCAAGATTATGAACGACAAGTCGAAGTCGGCTATCGCCTCGCCCCGCCAGATGGTGGCTGTGAAGGAGAACTTCAAGGCAGATGTGCTGACCATCGGTTTTGCTCGTAGGTTTGCGACCTACAAACGCGCACACCTGCTCTTCACCAACCTCGAAAGGTTGTCGGCACTTGTGAACAACCCCGAGCGCCCCGTACAGTTCGTATTTGCAGGTAAGGCTCACCCCCAGGATATTCCCGGTCAGGACCTCATCAAGCGCATTGTTGCCGTTTCGCAGATGCCCGAGTTTGCAGGTAAGATTCTCTTCCTGCCCAACTACGATATGGACATCTCGCGCAAGATGGTACAGGGTGTGGATATTTGGCTCAACACCCCCACCCGTCCTTTGGAGGCTTCGGGTACCAGCGGTGAGAAGGCAGTTATGAATGGCGTTATGCAGTTCAGCGTCTTGGATGGCTGGTGGGTTGAGGGCTACAAGGAGGGCGCAGGTTGGATGCTTCCTATGGAGCGCACCTATGCCGACCAGAACCACCAGAATGAACTCGATGCCGAGATGATTTACCGCACCATCGAGGAGGGAATCGTACCTCTCTACTATGACCGCGATGAGGAGGGTATGCCTCGTGGCTGGATTAAGAGTATGAAGAGCTGTATTGCCGACATCGCATCGAACTTCACTACCAACCGTATGATTACCGACTATGAGGAGCGATTCTACAACCCCCTCTATGCTCGTCACCGCGAGATTGTCAAGGGCGACTTCCTGATGGCACGCGAGATTGCCGCCTGGAAACGTAGGGTGAGCGCCGCGTGGGATAAGGTGAGGGTTGTCAGCACCAAACAGGCCGATATGACCAAGCAGACGATGGTCGTGGGTGGCAAGTATCGCTTCGAGGCAACCATCAATATCGACGGCTTGAAGCCCGAGGATATAGGTGTTGAACTCTTGCTGGCAAGCCAAATTGAGAGTGGTCGCGATGTGAAGATTGCCGGCAAGGTAGAGTTGGAGGTGGTGAGCGTCAATGGCTCGGAGGTGGTCTATGCAGTGGATGCACTGATGGAGCACACCGGCTCTTACGATGCTGCGTTGAGGGTATATCCCAAGAACGCAAAACTTCCTCATCGTATGGACTTTGCCCTCGTTAAATGGGCGTAAAAGTTTGTTTCGGCTGCGCCTTGTGGGCGACTTCGTCGTTATGCTTGGGCTCGGATTGCTCATTTACACATAGTAAACTGCGCATCCTTGCCCGTCGCAAGCCTTGAATTCGCCTCACAAATCGCACCCGAAGAGGGGGGTAAAATAGCCTCGCCACACAGAACTTTTACAAAAGAAATAGCGAGATAATCGCAACCGAAAAGTTTGTTTGGTGGGTTATTGTGGCACCTGCCTCGTTCTCGGAATCCTCATTTGCGCAGAGCAAACTGCGGTTCCTCGAACTTCGAGCAGTCTCAAAATAGCCTCGCCACACAGAATACAATGATTCACTCCACACCTCCTCTTCCCCGCCTATGGGGAGGAGGGGTGAGTGTGGTGGAGTGAAGGTGTAGAGTAGAGCAAAACAACACAAAATTTATTAATAAAACCAAACACACAGAAGAAGGAGAGAGAACTATGGCAGTACTTACATTCGACAAGAACAGTTTGGGTAACCTTGAGTATGCGCTCCAACGCGAGATGCTTTCGACCAACAGAACGGGTGGGTATATGAGCACCACAATCGTATGTTGCAACACAAGGAAGTATCACGGACTTATGGTGTGCCCCATTAGGGAGGGTGACGATAAGAGTTATGTGCTCCTTTCGTCACTCGACGAGACCGTCATTCAGCACGGTCAGCCATTCAACCTTGCTCTACACCGTTTCCCCGGTATCTATGAGCCTCGTGGCCACAAGTACATTGTGGACTTCGAGTACAACCCTACACCCACCATCATCTACCGCGTGGGTGGCGTACTCCTGAAAAAGGAGATTCTTTGGAGGCAGCACACCTCGCACTCTCGCCTCTTCATTCGTTACACCCTTTTGGATGCAAGGAGTGAAACCACACTTCGTTTGCGCCCCTTCCTGGCTTTCAGGGAGAAACACGCATTGAGCAAGGCAAATATGTATGCCAATGGTCACTCGTGGGATGTGAAGGGTGGTGTGAAGTGCCGCTTGTATGAGGAGTTCCCCTACCTCTATATGCAGTGCTCGGACCCTATGGCGGAGTTTGTGGCAGCCCCCGATTGGTACTACGACTTTGAGTATGCCGAGGAGGCAAAGCGTGGATATGACCACCACGAGGACTTGATGACTACGGGCTACTTCGAGGTGAAACTCCAAAAGGATAAACCCCTGATTTTCTCCGCATCGTTGGAGGAGATTGACCCCGAGATGTTGGATGCTGCCTTCGAAAAGGAACTCTCGGAGAGGAACTCGAAGGTGGATTTCATCTCTTTGTTGAAACACTCGGCACACCAATTTGTGATTCGCTCGGGAGGTCGCAGTGAGGTTGTTGCGGGCTATCCCTGGTTTGGCAGATGGGGTCGCGACACCTTCGTGTCGCTTCCTGGTATCACCCTTGCACAAGGTGATGTGCAGGCGTGCTTGGATGTGCTCGACACCATCACAAAGGAGATGCAGAATGGCCTCTTCCCCAATGTGGGTACGGCCTACAACTCTGTGGATGCACCTCTGTGGTTTGTGTGGACCCTCCAACAGTTGGAGGAGCACATTGGCCGTAAGGAGGTTTGGGCGCGCTATGGGTCTTATGTAAAAGAGGTGCTGGAAGCATATCGCAAAGGTATAGATGGCGTGGTTTCGCTCCACACCAATGGCCTTGTGTGGGCTTCGCACCCCCAATATGCCATCACCTGGATGGACGCTTGCGTCGATGGTAAGCCCGTGACGGGTAGGGATGGCTATCAGGTGGAGGTCAATGCCCTCTGGTACAACGCTCTCTGCTACGCGCTGGATTGCGCTGCGGAGGCGAAGGACAAGAAGTTTATTGAGGAGTGGAAAGACCTACCCGCCACCACCAAAGAGTCGTTCCAGAGGCTCTTCTGGTTGGAGGATGGCTATTTGGCAGACTATGTTGGTGCGGAGGGTGCCAATACCTTCATCCGCCCCAACCAGATTATTGCCTGCTCGATGAATTACAAGATGCTCTCGCTCGTACAGCAGGAGGCTGTGTCGGATGTGGTAAAACGCCACCTGCTGACACCTCGCGGTCTGCGTACCCTCTCGCCCCGCAACCCTCTCTATAAGGGACGCTACGATGGCGACCAGAGGTCGAGGGACGAGGCCTACCATCAGGGTACCGTATGGGTATGGCCTTTGGAACACTATGTGAAGGCGAAGTTTGATGTTCAGGGCAAGGGCTTCCTCTACAAGGCCGAGGAGATTCTCGAAGGCTTCGAGGAGGAGATGAGCATCAAGGGTATCGGCTCCATTTCGGAGATTTACGAGGCAGACCCACCACACGATGCACGCGGTGCGATTTCGCAGGCGTGGAGCGTTGGCGCTGTGCTGCGTATATATGAGATGATTCAGAAACACAAAAAATAGGTCACTATGAGAGTATTAATGTTCGGATGGGAGTTTCCACCTCACATTGCCGGTGGTTTGGGTACGGCCTGCTATGGTCTTACTCGTGGTCTGGCGCGCAATGGTGTGGAAGTAATATTTGTAGTCCCCAAGGCGTATGGCGATGAGGACCAGCGATTCATAAGGGTTGTCAATGCCAGCGATGTGGATGCCGTCTATCGTAGTGGCGAGGCCGATAGCGAGATATGGCGCAATGTGAAGTTTATGGAGATAAACTCCAATATGGTGCCCTATATTTCGCCCGAGCAGTTCGAGGCGGAGAGGAGCCGTAGCGAGAAGGTCGGTACCATCCACCACGAAGGCGACGTTTGGCGCGAGAGGTATAACTTCTCGGGTAAGTATGGAGCCAATCTGATGGAGGAGGTTGCGAGGTATGCCCTTGTAGCCCGTCAGGTGGCTATTGACTTGGAGGGTCAGTTCGACGTGATTCACGCCCACGACTGGCTCACCTACTATGCGGGTATTGCGGCAAAGGAGGTATCTGGAAAGCCTCTGGTTGTACATATGCACGCAACGGAGTATGACCGCAGTGGCGAGAATATCAACACCCAGACCTACGCTATTGAGCGCGGAGGTATGGAGGCGGCAGACTTGGTTATGGCGGTGAGCAACCTCACGCGCAATATTATCATAAATAAGTATGGCATTCCTGCCGAGAAGGTCATCACAGTCCACAATGCTGTGCGCTTTGCCGACAACAACGAGGTTGAGGAGCGCGGTGTGAAGGATAAGATTGTCACCTTCCTCGGACGTATCACCTATCAGAAGGGTCCCGACTACTTTGTGGAGGCGGCAGCCAAAGTGCTCAAACGTACTCCCAATGTGAGGTTTGTGATGGCGGGTAGTGGCGATATGATGAACCACGTTATTCGTCGTGTGGCAAGGCTTGGTATCGCCGACAGGTTCCACTTCACAGGCTTCCTTCGTGGTGCCGATGTGCAGAAGATGTTTGCTTTGAGCGATGTCTATGTTATGCCTTCGGTGAGTGAGCCCTTTGGTATCTCGCCATTGGAGGCTATGAGGTCCAATGTGCCCACCATTATCTCCAAACAGTCGGGTGTTGCCGAGGTGTTGGACTATGCGGTGAAGGTAGACTATTGGGATGTGGATGCTATGGCAGACGCAATCTATGGTTTGGTGACCTACCCAGCACTTGGCGAACTCTTTGCACGCAAAGGCTTGGAGGAGGTAAATGGCCTCAAATGGAACAATGCCGCAGCCAAAATCAAGGCGGGCTACGAGCGTGTAATCAATGAGCAAAAGCAGAAAATCTAAAAAAACTAACCGATATGAAAACAGTTTGTCTATACTTTCAGGTTCACCAGCCTTTGAGGCTCAAAACCTACCGTTTTTTCAATATGGGCAAGGACCACAACTACCTCGACGTGAGCGCCAACCGCTCGATTATGCAGCGTGTGGCTGCCGAGTGCTACCTGCCTATGAACAACCTCTTGTTGCGCCTCATCAAGGAGAATGAGGGTGCATTCAAGGTCACCTTCTCAATCTCGGGCCTGGCTATTGAGCAGTTCCGTAGTTACACCCCCGAGGTGTTGGATAGTTTCCGTGCGCTTGCCGAGACAGGCTGCGTGGAGTTCCTCGCCGAGAGTTACTCCCACTCTCTCTCGTCGCTCATCTCCCCCGAGGAGTTCAAGCGCGAGGTGGAGGACCACGTTGAGTTGATGAAGAGCGAGTTTGGCTACACGCCCACCTCGTTCCGCAATACGGAACTTATCTACTCCGACCAGATTGGTGAGATGGTGGCAGCAATGGGCTTCAAGGCGATGCTTGCCGAGGGTGCCCGCCACGTCTTGGGTTGGAAGAGCCCCAACTTTGTCTATGCCAATGCTTTGGACCAGAAACTCCGCGTTCTCTTGCGCAACTATAAACTCTCCGACGATATAGCCTTCCGCTTCTCGAATCAGGGCTGGGGTGAGTACCCTCTCACTGCCGAGAAATATGCGGGCTGGATTGCCGATGAGAACACCACAGGTGAGGTTGTGAACCTCTTTATGGATTACGAGACCTTCGGTGAGCACCAGAAATCCTCGTGCGGTATCTTCGACTTTATGGCTGCACTCCCCGCAGCGATGCTCGCTACGGGCTCGTTGAGGTTCGGTACCGTAACCGAGACCGCTGCCAACAACCAGCCTACGGGCGTTCTCTACTGCACACACGCTATGTCGTGGGCAGATGAGGAGAGGGATGTTACCGCTTGGCTTGGTAATGAGTTGCAGAACGAGGCTTTCGGCAAACTCTACGGTTTGCAGGAGAAGGTTCACGCCCTCAATAATGAGGATTTCAACTACGTTTGGAACTTTATGAAGGCTTCCGACCACTTCTACTATATGGCTACCAAGTGGTTCTCGGATGGCGACGTGCACAGTTATTTCAACCCCTATGATTCGGCCTACAATGCGTTCATTAATTATATGAATGTATTGTCGGATTTTGACAATGAATTAACACTGGCAATCGAATCTCTCGGGTAAATGACCGAGCGCACATTGCGGGCGATTACTTCGTTACGCTCAAAAATTACCCCCTCATTTACGCCAAAGTAAACTGCGGGGGTAATTTTTTTCGCAAGCCTTGTAGTCGCCTCGCAATCTGCACTCGGGGGGGGGGAGAACCACCCTCACAAAAGACGCTGTGCGTCTTATGCCTCCTCGCCAAAGAGGGTCGCAGAGGAGCAGTCGGTGATGCGCACCGAGGTGTAGTCGCCAGCCTTCAAGCCTTCGCGGGCATCGAATACGACCATTTTGTTCTGTGAGGTCCTGCCGCAGAGTTGTTTGTCGCTACGTTTGGAGAAACCCTCCACGAGCACCTCGAAGGTCTTGCCCACATCCCTGCGATTGGAGGCGATGGAGAGTTCGTTTTGAAGGTTTATAATCTCCGTCAGTCGGCGTGTCTTCTCCTCCTCGCTCACATCGTCGGCAAGGTGGCGATAGGCGTAGGTGCCGGGGCGCATAGAGAACTTAAACATAAAGGCGCTCTCGTAGCCCACCTCCCTCATTAGCGAGAGGGTCTCGGCGTGGTCTTCGAGGGTCTCGGTGCAGAAGCCTGCAATGAGGTCGGTGGTGATGGCGCAGTCGGGCATTGCGGCGCGGATGGCGGCAATGCGTCCGAGGTACCACTCGCGGGTGTATTTGCGGTTCATAATTTGCAACATACGGCTACTGCCACTCTGCGCGGGCAGGTGGATAGCCTTACAGATGTTGTGGTGCGAGGCCATCACCTCTATGAGCCTGTCGCTCAAATCTTTGGGGTGGGAGGTCGCAAACCTCACGCGGAGGTCGGGAGCCACACCTGCTGCCATCTCCATAAGGCGTGGAAAGTCCACCACAACCTCACCCTGCTCGTTTTTCCAGCGGTAGGAGTTCACGTTCTGACCGAGGAGTGTCACCTCGCGGTACCCTTGTGCGTAAATATCGTGGAGTTCGCGTATGATAGTCTCGGGGTCGCGGCTGCGCTCAATGCCTCGGGTGTAGGGCACCACACAGTAGGCGCACATATTGATACATCCGCGCATAATGCTCACAAAGGCACTTACACCATTGCTGTCGAGCCTTACGGGGCGAATGTCCCCATAGGTCTCCTCCTGCGAGAGGGCGGTATTGACACCCTTGCCACCCGCCGAGGCAGCATCCACCAAACGGGGCATATCGCGGTAGGCATCGGGGCCTGCAACAATATCCACAATGGGCTCGCGCTCCAAGAGTTGCTCTTTGAGCCTCTCGGCCATACAGCCCACAATGCCGATTATAAGGGAGCGTTTGGCGCGTTTGTAACGCTGGAACTCTTTGAGCCTACCCCAGATGCGCTGCTCGGCATTGTCGCGGATGGAGCAGGTGTTCACGAGGATGATGTCGGCCTCCTCGATGTTGCGCGTGTAGAGGTAGCCCTCTGCTTGCATAATGGAGAGTATAATCTCGCTGTCACCAACATTCATCTGGCAACCGTAGGTCTCGATGTAGAGTTTTCGTCCGCCACCCGTTGTGGCTCTTGCAATTTTCATATTGTGGTCTTGTGTTTTGTTTCTATTTCGTGCCACAAAAATACCCAATTCCCCCGAATAATCACCTTTTTGTGGCAATAATTTATCCTTATCTGCTTGTGGAATCCTAACAAAATGTTTAACTTTGTGGGAGTTAAGTCTATTTTGTGACCACCAACCCTCGCTCTTGTGTCGCATTTTTGTAGCCCTCTCGTGCTGTATCACTCATTCGAGAATTGTATTTAACGGTTTGCTAATTAAAAAGTTATGTCTATGAAATTGAGATTATGGAGGATTGTATTAATCCCAATATTTGGTATTTTGGTGTCGTGTACAAATGAGGTTGATTCGTTGGTACACGAAGAAGATTTTTGTGTTGAAGATGTTGAATCAACCTCACCCCATCACATTCCAATATCCAAGGCACTATCGAGTCTTGAATCAATTATGGAGTCTATGGGTATGGATAATACGAGAGCAATGAATAGGTCGAATTGGACAGTTACGCGTGTTCCTATGTCTACATTTAAGCCACAAACGCGCACGGGAAGTACGGAGGTTGCGGATGCTTTGTATGTAGTTGATTTCGAAGAGGGTGGCTATGCTATTTTGTCGGCCGACAATCGTCTGCCAGATGAGGTTATCGCAGTGACAAGCTCTGGCGATTTGGAGTTTAATCCCAATCCTTTGGAGGATCCTGTGCTAACTCTTGATGATTTGTATGTTGAGGAAGACGATGACTATTTGCTTGGGTCTGAACCAAGAAATGATGGCACATCCGCTGGATTTATAGAAGGGCTTGTCGCCAACTATGTTATCGGATGGATAGATAGTTTGAGGGACGATGAAGATGAATTTGGCGATCCTATGTTGCCACCTGGTGGAGGAAATATTGGTGGCGGAGATTCTGGTGGTGGCACAGGAGACCTTGTTTTTGAATATTCATATCGCTCCGATATGTTAAGTGATGAGAAACTGCGCACAGTTTGGCATCAAGAGTCACCATATAATGACCAGTGCGACAAAAGGTATCATTATAAAGGTTTGTTCGGTATTAGGTATAGTTTTGTGGAAAACTATGATTATGATACAAGTAGGAAAGATGATGAACTTATATATGTTGAAGATCTATACGCAGGTTGTGTGGCTATCGCAACTGCACAAATTCTTGCCTATAACAAATATCCTATTTTAGGTGATATAATAGGTGTTGATGATGCGAAAGATTGGGAATGGTTGTTTATGGATTATAACACTATTGCAGACATTGAAGAGAGGAACGAGTTTCTTGATGAGCAAGAAGATTGTTTTGCTAGACTTTGTCATTATGTTGGAGAAGGATGTGACATGAATTATGGATTTATGGGTACGGATTATAGTTTTGCAACCCCAAATGCAGCTAAGAAATACCTCCAAGAACTTGGTTATACAAATGTGGTTCGTTACAAGAGTTATGAAGATGGCATTGTTAAATCACAAATTGAGAAAGATTGCCCTGTCTTGCTTGGGGCAATGCCAAGACATGGTGTGAATGGTCATGCCTGGGTGATAGATGGTTATAAAATAACAGATAAAATTTGCACCATAAAACTTCCTAATGGTACATTTGTTTCTGAAATAGTTGTGGATAGCACTAATTATGTGCATTGTAACTGGGGATGGGGTGGTTCTTGTGATGGATGGTTCTCAAGTACTTTGTTGGATTCTGAAGATAGCATTGATGTTGCAGATGCGGAATCATATGATGATAGTTCGTCAAATCCCTCATCAACAGCATATACTTGGTTGTTCCGTATGGTAACCTATGATAAACCTATTGTGCAATAAATACAACAATGTCTATGAAATATCTATTTTCAACACTATTTATAAGTAGTTGTTTAATCCTTGGTGGATGTGATATTGTTGGAGATTTGCTATATCCTCCTGATGTCTATTTTAAATCGTTTGTTTATGAATATGCAAATGTGGATTATAGCCAGTTGCCAGAGGTTGAGGTTTGGAATAAAACAATTGCTATTGCGCTTCCGCAAATGATATGTGCGAGACAAAACGTGTGGGGTAGAGATGATATAGATGTGCAAAAACTACACACAAAACATCAAGAGATAAGCCAAAGGAACGGAGATATAGACTTTAATAGGTGGGAACATTCAGACCATGGTCTTCATCCTAACGTAAGAGTTTGGAATACCGATACCCCCTTTTCTGCCATAACGGTGGTAAGTAGTGCGAATTTTGATGCAGACCACCCAAGTGGTACCTTTCTCAACGATGTGATAGATATAGAGTACTACACGTATCGTTTCTACATTGAGAATGGTTACAAACACACAGATCCAGAGAGAATGTATGTTTCCAACGATTATTCTGGGGATGCGGTTACAAAATCACTGTTGGAGTGGGGAAAAGAGGACTCTAAATTTATGGACAATAAACTCTATCATATAGGTTTGTCAGATGCTTTTGAGCCGACATTTACATTGACATTTACCTCTGTGCCGACACTTGAACAACATCACTCCATAACCGTTTCCATTATTATTGATGGAGAAGAACCGTATGTCTTTGAATGTGAGATGGATTTCGCAGAGTAATGATGAACAACAATAAAGAGTATAAATTATGAAAAAGGTTTTATTAGCAGTGGTGGCAACGCTTTTGTCGATTGGGGCGTTTGCACAAGAGGAAACTAAAATCAGAAGGTGGAGCCAATTTGATCTTTTGGGCTCGCGATCTATGATAGCACTTAACACCTCGCAGGGTTTGGCCTATCAGGATTTCTACTTTGGTTTGAGCTATGGTTTTGGCTATAATTCGGATTGGCAGTTTATACGTGCGGGTGTGGATTCGGACGATAGTGTGTACGGTGTCTACATACCTCTGTATCTCACCGTCAGAAATGATATTGCACATATCAAATCCGTCACTCCCTATTTTGAGATAAAAGCGGGCCTGCAATGGTTCTGCACCAAAGGGGTGGCACTATTTGCACTTCACCCAACCTTCGGCATAGAGTATAAGAATATCCAAATAGGAACGAGTGTGCAAGCGTTGAGTTGCAGAGATTTTAATGGCAAGCCCTATGAGAGGACTTACGACTTGATATTCTCGGTGGGCTATAATTTCTAATCAATAGATGGATGCTTGTCGGTTGGCCGTCGTAGGTCGACAAAATAAAAGGCGCAACCTTTTTGGGGGTTGCGCCTTTTGTTTTGCTATGCATTTGTGTTCTCGTCGGCATCGAACTTCTTGAAGCCGTCGCCGTAGGTCTCGTGGGCATCAACCACCACCACAAACGACTGCTCGTCAATCTCGTGGAGTTTCTTCTTCACGGCGGCAATCTCCTTGCGACTCACAACCAAGAAGAGCATATCGCGCTCCTTGTCGGTGTACATACCGCTCGACTTAATATAGGTACCACCACGTTTCAACTCGTGGAGAATGTATTTTTTGATGGCATCGTTCTTCTCCGAGATGACAAAGAGGAGTTTCTCGTAGGTCGCACCATCCAGCACAAAGTCCACAGCCTTGCTACTTACATAGATGCTGATGAGCGAGTAGAGGGGCAACTGCCAATCCTGAAAACGTAACATACCGATGACTACAATCGAACTCTCGACCATAACCATCGCTGTCGAGAACTTCATCTTGCAGAACTTACTGATAATCATCGACACAATATCCGTACCACCCGAAGTGGCACCACCGCGAATGATGATACCCACACCCGCACCAATCAGCAAACCACCAAAGATGGCAGCCATCAAGGGGTCCTCGGCAAAGTTAAACGAGGTAGCAATCCAGCCGTTGTCGTAGTAGGGACCCTCGCCCAATAGGTTCGTCAGGCCGTTCATCACCAGAGGGGAGATGAGTGCAGCATAGATGGTCTTGGCACCAAAACTGCCACCAAATACCAACAAACCGATAATCATCAGAGGCACATCGAACATAAAGCCAAAGGTACCCGTCTGGATGCTGGGGAAGATGTCGTGCAAGACGCGACCAAGACCATAGACACCACCAGGGATGATTTTGTATGGGTTGGTGAAAAGGGCAAAACCTGCCGACATAACCACAACACCGACAGTGACCACCAGCCACGACACCAAGTTGCGAAGGGTTAATTTCTTCTTGATGAAGAATTTGATTTTTTCGTTCATAGATTTATTAGGTAGTAATAGTTAGTTGTCCTTGCGGGTGTGAAATTCTTATCTCACAAATCCGTTTTTTACCCCATTTGTTAAGCCGCTATACAAAATTACCTTGCCAAGAGGCCTTTGGGGATAAAGAACCCACAAATATAGTACATTTTTTGTTAAAAAGATTTACATTGTTGGTGGTTTTTTGTTTTTTATTTCACAAAGTAGGCATATCCCCCGATGGGTTTTGGTGTTCAAAAGGGGCGGAGGGATGTTCGTTTTTGCCCCAAATCGTAGCGTTGGGCATCGTAGCAGATTTTTCCCGAAGGGCTGAATGGAGCGAAGGCGGAAGAGGGGTATGGTAAATTGACAAAAAAGTTGTATCTTTGTGTTTGTGAAATTTTTTCCAACTCGGATTCGTATGTCAATTTCGAGTTTGGAGGTTAGGCTAAATGTTAGATAAAGACTAAAACGAAAGAGGATGAATTGGATAGTAGTGGTTGCAGTGCTGGTGGGGGGTTATCTTTTGGGCTCCATTCCGAGCGCGGTGTGGATTGGCAAAGCCTTCTACGGTGTCGATGTGCGCACCAAAGGAAGTGGCAACGCCGGCACAACAAACGTGCTTCGAGTGCTGGGTGCAAAGGCCGCCCTGCCCGTCTTTGCAATAGATATTTTGAAGGGCTATGCGGCAGTTATGTTGGTGGGTTTTAGTGGTTTTGAGGCTCACACCCCCGCGTGGCTCTACTTGAAGATGGGGCTGTGTGCAATGGTCGTGTTGGGCCATATGTTCCCCCTCTTTGCGGGTTTCAGGGGAGGCAAGGGTGTTGCCACCCTGGTGGGCTGTATGTTTGCCTTCTCGACGGGGGGCATATTGCTGGCCCTGGCCACCTTCTTTGTGATTGTCGCCACAACACACTATGTCTCTGTGGGGTCGATGGTTGGTGGTCTGTTGCTGCCTTTCTATTCGGCGTTGTGTGGCGATGGTGAGTGGCAACTGATGGTTTTTATGGGGGCGGTGTCGCTGCTCCTCTTCTACACTCACCGCACCAATATCGGCAGATTGTTGCACGGAACAGAGAACAAAACATACCTCTTTGGGCGTAGTAAAGAGCACCCCCAAGAGTAGCACCCATAGTTGTTGGTTGTCGTAGCAGGACTTACCTTTGCGCCAACAAACATCGTCAAGCAAAAGTGTAAAAATAGAGATAAGAACTATGTTACAAGAGAACTTAATTAGGATTTATGAGCAGAGTTTCCGCGACAATCGCGAACTCCCTGCGCTGACCGACTACTTCAAGAAGGAGACCTTTTCGTACTACGAAATGGCAAAGGAGATTGCAAAACTCCATATGCTTTTCGAGCAGTGTGGCATCCAGAAGGGCGACAAAATCGCTCTGATTGGTCGCAACAACCCCCGCTGGGTCATTACCTACATTGCAACCATCACCTATGGTGCCGTGATTGTCCCCATCTTGCAGGACTTCAACCCCAATGACATCAACCATATCATCAACCACTCGGAGTCGAAACTCCTCTTCCTCGGTGATACTTTTTGGGATGTTATTGACGAGGAGCGAGTGCCCGCCATCAACGCCGTATTCTCGCTCACCGACTTCCGCTGTATCTTTGAGCGTGAGGGCGAGGAGATAGGCACCTTCCAGAAAAACATTGTCAAACACTATCGCACACGCTATCCTCGCGGCTTCTCTGCCGAGGATATCAAATACCCCGAGGTGGATAACGACGAGGTCTGCTTGTTGAGTTACACGAGTGGCTCCACAGGTTTCTCGAAGGGTGTGATGCTCACCATCAACAACCTCACCGCGCAGTTGGGCTATGTTCTGCCCAAGAAGTACCACTTCCGAGGTTCGCGCGTGCTCTGCTTCCTGCCTTTGGCTCACGCCTTTGGTGCGGCTATTGATATGCTCTGCTCGCTGGGAGCAGGTACCCACGTTACGTTGCTCGGCAAGATTCCCTCGCCCAAGATTCTCATCGAGGCGATGGCCGAGGTGCGCCCCCACGTCATCTGCTCGGTGCCTATGATTATTGAGAAGGTGGTCAAGAAGCAGATTTTCCCCATCCTCGGTAGTGGCTTGATGAAGACGGCACTCTCCATCCCACTGATTGACAACGTGGTCTATGCCCAGATTCGCAAGAAACTTGTGGCGACCCTCGGTGGTGAGTTCTATGAATTCATCGTGGGCGGTGCGGCGCTCAATGCCGACGTTGAGGAGTTCCTCCATCGCATCAAGTTCCCTATCACTGTGGGCTATGGTATGACCGAGTGCGGCCCCCTCATCAGCCACCGCCTCTATGCCGATGGCTACATTCCCACCTCGGCAGGTCGCATCCTCACCGATTTCTGCGAATGTCGTGTGCTCTCTCCCGACCCTGCACATATCCCCGGTGAGATTCTCATTCGCGGTGAGCAGGTTATGAAGGGATACTACAAGAATCCCGAGGCAACAGCACAGGCTATTGATGAGGATGGCTGGCTCCATACGGGCGATATGGGTACCGTCGATGCCGACCACAACATCTTCCTGCGTGGTCGAAGCAAGACAATGATTCTTATGTCGGGTGGCCAGAATGTCTATCCCGAGGAGATTGAGGCCAAACTCAACAACCTCGCCTACGTTTTGGAGAGCCTTGTTGTGGAGAGGGATGGCAAACTTGTAGCCCTTGTGGTTCCCGACTACGAGCAACTCGATGCGGCAAGCATTCCCCACTCGCAGTTGCAGGAGATTATGAACGAGACCCTCAAAGAACTCAACGCTCTTGTGGCTGGTTACGAGAAGGTTGCGGCCATAGAGTTGCGTCCCACCGAGTTTGAGAAGACACCCAAGAAGTCTATTAAACGTTTCCTATACAGATAAAGCGCATATAAGCGGCATCTTTGGTGTTGCACTGCGATAAACCACCTCCTTATTTACGCCAAGTAAACTGCGGAGGTGGTTTTCTTGTGCGCCTAAAATCTGCTCGCTTATCTGCGCTTTATGGTGGGGTGTCGAAATGTTTTATTTGGCGCGGAAGTTGTACTGTGTAAGGGTGACAAGTTTTACCAAAATGAAGTTGATTTATGAAAGACGAAAAGTGCGGTACCAAGACCTCGGGTTGCGATACCAAAGATGAGAAAAAAGCGGGTGGTAGTTGCTCCACCTCCAAACCCCACGAAGAGAAAAAAGGGGGCTGTGGATGTGGCACCAAAAAGTAGTGAGCAGAAGAGGGTACTCCCCCCTGCTGACAATGGTAGTCATCACCCTACGGTGGCCAAAGCCCGCATCTGGCGTTGGCTCCACAAAAAGGGCTGAACTCTTTGTAGTTCAGCCCTTGTAGTTTGATGGCGAAAAATAAATCCCACCGAATTTCGGTGGGATTTGTCGCTGTGCAACGCCAAAGGCGCCACTTATATGCTACTCTTCTTCCTGGCGGTGCAACTGCTCTACATATACAGCGTGTTGCATTTTCTCGCGTTTTGCCCAGCTGGGTTTGATGAAGTACTGACGTGCGCGGAGCTCTTTGAGGACACCGGTACGCTCATATTTACGTTTGAATTTTTTGAGAGCGCGCTCGATGTTCTCGCCCTCTTTTACAGGCATAATAATCATAGTTGTATAAGTTTTTTAGTTTTTTGTAATCGTTTGTTGTGTTTTTCGGCTCTTTGGTGCGCCTCGGGACTCTCCTTTGCGCTCCGCCCTTGCCTTGTGGGTTGTGGGGATGTGTGTGGGTGCTACTCTATCTCGATGGAGGTAAACCGGAAGTAGGGGGCGAGTTTTTCTCTCACCTCTTTTTCGAATATGTCATCCTTCAAAAATTCTTCCAGCCCTTTCCAGCCTCCTTTCGTTTGTCGTGTTATGAGTATGCGTCTTAACCTCGGGGTTGTTATGTACGGATGTTCCGCCAACTCCTTTGGGGGTGCAAAGTTAATATCAATTTTTCGAATTTTGCAACTGTCGCACCAAAATTCTTCTTTGAAGAGGTCATAATTCTCCTTTGTAACCACCCGAAGGTCCAGGAGTTGCTCCACCGAATAGTAGCCTCCGAGCCTTTGGCGGTAGCGGAGGATGTCGGAGGCGGTGCGGGGGCCAATGCCTGTGATGCCCACGAGTGTGAGCGAATCGGCGCTATTGAGGTCGGTGAGTTTTTTGGGGATGGGGGAGAGGCGCAAATAGGCCTTTGTCTGCTCCCAGAGGGCGCTGTCTATGAGGTAGCAATCTCGCCACTCCAACTCGCTACGGAACCCTCCTCTGCGCTCACGATACTCCACGAGTGCCTCGGCTTGGCGTGCCGAGAAACAGCCCAACTCATAGAACCCTTCGGCGGAGAGTGTGTTGGGGTCGAAGGTGACGTTGCGAAACGTGCGTGAGCGGTGGGTTGCGGTGGCTTGTGGCTTGACTGTCAGGGTAATGTATGGCCTCATCTGTGCAAAGAGTGTGCTGTCGATGAGGTAACAGTCGGCCACCTCCAAGAGGGAACGGAAACCACCGATGCGCTCGCGATACTCCACGAGGGCCTCGGCCTGACGCGCGGAGAAACAGCCCAACTCGTAGAACTCCTCGGCAGAGAGTGCGTTGGGGTCGAAGGGGATGTTGCGGAAGGCGCGCTTGGGAGTGGGGGTGGTGTTTGCGGGGTAGGTCTTGGGTTTTATTCGATACTCGGGTGCGATGCGGATGTAGGGTTTTAGGGTGGCGTAGAGCGAGTCGCTGATGCCGTAGATTATGGCTACATCTTCGGGTATGGCGTAGGTGCGCCCGCCCTCGCGATACTTCACAATTCCGCGTGCGACGTACTTGTCGATTCCCATTGCGCGCAACTCTTCGTAGGTTATGGTGTTGGGGTCGAAGGGTGCGAGTGCCGGCGTGGGTGCCACGATGTTTGCGGGCTCTTCTTCGGGCGTGGAGGGCTCTTTTGTTGTGAGTGCCCCGACGAGTAGCCACACCGCCACCACCACAACGGGGAACAGTAGTGCTATGCCTCGAATCTCTTGTTTTGTGAATAGTCGCGCCATCGGTTTTGGGTGTTTGTTCTCACAAAAGTAGGAAACATTCTCCGAAAAAGGTAACATCGTATCAATAAAATTGTTATATTTGCGAAAACCCCTACTCCGATGGACCGTTTTAAACAATTCGATGTGTAGCACTTGTACTTTTGCACACCTCGTACAGTCAAGCCCAAACTGCGTAACTCATAATTATAAATGAAAATAGTTATTATGAAAAGATTTTTGGCTATTCTTATCGGCGTGCTTTGCGTGGCGTGTGACAGACCTTTTATTGTTTTTGAGCAAAAATCACCCTACCATAGCGAATGGATTGTTATCAATAAAACGGGACAAGACATTCGGCTTTGTATGGAGAAGTGTTATGTGAATGACGAGGGTGATGTGTATGTGGATTTTGACAAAGATCCACTTCTGAATAATAAAAGATTTTTGCAAGAGTTTAGCAATGATAAGGAAGTATGCAGTGAGTTTCTAGGCTTGTTTTTAGTTGTAGATGAGTTGCTTTCGTGTAGGGTATACCTCACACCAGTGGATAGCGATGAGATTCTGAAAGAGTGGGTGTGGGGTAAGGATAACGGTGCGCACGATTTCTTCGATGAGTCGGAGTGGAAACACAACAGTTGGGAGGATACCACCACAACCTACTACACCATCTACCACAACGAATGGACCTTCACCATTACCGAGGCAGATATTGGTTTAAGCCAGAGATTGTATGGGAATTGTATAAAGGGGGTATGACTTTGCAACAGA
>JAZOCT010000015.1:0-4572 GCA_045596685.1 Tidjanibacter sp.
TTGCCGTCTTTGTTTCTTAACGCCTTTGTGCTCCGCCCTCGCCACGACCTCACAAGGAGGTCGCTTCTCCGCCGACGATGTAAAGTGCGGGTCTATGGTGCGCCCTAACGGGCGCAGGTATTAAAAAAGATACCCGAGAACAAAGGGGTGGGACCTCTACTTTTGTAGGAAAAAACCCTCTCATAAGTTAGGAGAGGGTGCCGAAGGCGGGTGAGGTCTGTCAAGCCTCCCCTACGACAGGGGAGGTTTGGAGGGGTGGTCGTAATTGCGCTCGGTGTCCCCACCGAGCAGTGCCCGCAGGGCGGGTGAGGTCTGTTTTTTGGCGCAGGTATTAAAAAAGATACCCATAAACAAATTGAGAATTAAAACTTGAATACAATGAAAAAGATATTAGTCCTTATGGTATTCCTGGCGATGACGATGGGAGTCTCGGCACAGGATTTTAAGCAATATTTCAGCGAGCGAACACTGCGCGTGGATTTGATTTTCTCGGGCGACGCAAAGGCACAAACAGTCACCCTCCGCGCCCTCCATTCGTGGGATGGTTGGGCTGGAAGAAGGGTGAATCTCAATGAGGTACCACTGCGTGGCGATGGCGAGCTGTCGCTTACGGATAAGGCAACGGGGGAGGTAATCTATCGCACAACCTTCTCGTCACTCTTCCAAGAGTGGCTCGCAATGGAGGAGGCGCAAATTGCTACAAGGGCCTATGAATTTACCATCCTCGCCCCCCTACCCCTCGCTCCCGCCCTACTCCGCGTGGTGCTCTATAACCCCTCACAAGAGGTGGCAGCCGAGATGAACTACAACCTCAACCCCTCCGATATACTCATCCGCAATCTCGACGGCAAACCCACCACTCCTCACACCACACTTTTTAGTGGCAGTGCCGAGGGCGAAAAAATTGATGTGGCAATAGTTGCCGAGGGTTACACCACAGAGGAGATGGCTCTCTTCCGCGAGGATGCCGAGAAAACCATCGCAGCACTCTTCTCACACGAGCCTTTCGGGGCAATGAGGGAGTATTTCAACTTCGTAGCAGTGGAGAGCCCCAGCGCGACAAGTGGCGTGAGTATTCCTCGCGAGGGCGTGTGGTGCCAGAGTGCTGTGGATAGCCACTTCGACACCTTCTATGCAGACCGCTACCTCACCACAAGCGCCATCTTCCGTATGGCAGACCTGCTTGCGGGAATCCCTTATGAGCATATAATTGTTCTTGCCAATACCGACACCTACGGAGGTGGAGGCATCTACAACTCCTATACCCTCACTACCGCCCATCACCCCTATTTTGCCCCCGTCGTGGTGCACGAATTTGGGCATAGTTTCGCAGGGCTGGCCGATGAGTACTTCTACGACACCCCCGATATCGCCTCCAATCCGCTGACCGCCACGAATGAACCCTGGCAGCAAAATATCACCAATCTTGTGGACTTCGAGAGCAAGTGGGCAGATATGATGCCCGAGGGTGCAACCATCCCAAGCAAGCCCACAAAGAGTGCCGAGAAGAACTATACGGTGGGAGCATACGAGGGGGCTAACTATATGACTACCGGAGCCTTCCGCCCCGCAGTAGTGTGCCGTATGCGCAACAATACCGCCACCCAATTCTGCCCCGTCTGCCAGAGAGCCATACAACGAATGATAGAGTTCTACACCGAGGCAGAGTAGAGAATTGGCTGTTAGCAGTAATCGGTTTTCAGTAGATAATTTCCCCTACGACAAGGGAGGTTGGGAGGCTTTTTCTGCCCTAAAAAACACAAGAGCGACAAGAGATTCTTGTAACTCTTGTAATTCCTGTAAGTAACTTTTGCTCCTTTCGACCCCGCGAGATGAGCGAGCAGCGAGTAGAATATCGCGGAGCAGATGCAAGGCATACGAGAAAGCGGAGTCCGCAGTTTACTGAACGTAAATGAGGAACTCCGCTTATTGATGTATAACGCAGCAGATGCCCGCGAGATTCGCTCGCAAAGAGATTTGCTCGCTAATTACTTACCAGGAAACAAATCCTTAATCCCACCCAACGAACCAAGAACAGAACTTGCCTCGTAAGGCATATAGACCGTTTTGCTATCCTGACCGCTCGCCATCTCGCGCAAGGTCTCAATATATTTCACAGCCAAAAGATAGGTCGCAGGGTCGGTCTTGGTATTCGAAATTGCCTCCGTAACCTTGCGAATAGCCTCTGCCTCGGCATTAGCCTGCAACACCTTCGCCTCGGCCTCACCCTGGGCTTTGAGAATCTGTGCCTCCTTTTCGGCGGCAGCGTAGTTGATTTGCGACTGTTTCTCGCCCTCCGAAGAGAGAATTGCCGACTGCTTTTCACCCTCGGCACGCAAAATCTTCGCCCTACGCTCACGCTCGGCCTGCATCTGTTGCTCCATAGCATCGCGCACAGTCGAGGGAGGGGTAATATCTTGCAACTCAACACGATTGACCTTCACACCCCATTTATTGGTAGCCTCATCGAGCACGTTGCGCAACTTGGCATTGATGGTATCACGCGAGGTGAGCGTCTCATCCAACTCCAACTCACCGATGACGTTACGAAGTGTGGTCTGGGTGAGTTTTTCGATAGCATTGGGCAGGTTGTTAATCTCATAGACAGCCTTCACAGGGTCCACAATCTGGAAGTAGAGCAAGGCATTGATGCGTGTGGTTACGTTATCCTTCGTAATCACGTTCTGCTCGGGGAAGTCATAGACCTGCTCGCGCAAATCGATGCGAGGGGTGTAGCGGAACGACACCACAACATTGCCATTCCAATCCTGTTGCGAATGGCGCGTATAGATGCGACGTGGTTTTTCGAGAATGGGCCAAATGATATTGATACCCGAAGTAAGGGTCTTGGTGTACTTACCCAAGCGCTCCACGATGCAGGTTTCGCTCTGCTGCACAATGGTAAGACCCGAGAGCACATAGATGACAACAATTGCCACAAGTGCGATGATAACATAGAGATTTTCCATCGTTATAATGTTTTAGTAAGAGTTTGACTATTTGCGTTTTACGGTAAGGATGATACTGTCGCGGGCGACAATTTCGACCCTTTCACCCACATTTATGTCGGTGGGCTCATTGCTCACCGCCTGCCATTGGTCGCCATCGACAGCCACACGTCCTGTGCCTCCTACCTCTATGCACTCCGTAACCTTCACTGTGCGTCCCAAGAGTGCGTCGGCATTAGTTGCCACATTGTCCTTTGCGGAGAGTTTGCGCAAGAGAGGTCGCACCGAGAGGAAAGCCACGAAGGTGGCGATGGCAAAGATACCGAGTTGCCAATCGAGCGTGGCACCCGCAGCGGCGGCGATAGCGCCACCCACACATCCTACGGCAAAGCACACAAGCGCGAAACCAGCCGTAAATATCTCACCCACAATAAACAAGATGGCCACAATGGCCCAAATCTGCCAAATATCCATAGTAGTAACGTGTTATTGATTTTCACAAATATACAAAATAGAATTGAGAATTGAAAATTGAGAATTGAAAATGGAGAGCAATCAGCCCTTTTTTTGTTCACAGGTATCTTTTTTGATACCCGTGAACAAAAGAAAAACCCTCTCATAAGTTAGGAGAGGGTGCCCGTAGGGCGGGTGAGGTCTATTTTGGGTTATCAGTTTTCAGTTTTCAGTTTTCAGTTTTCAGTTGATGGTTGTCGGCAGACGACAAAACAAAAAAGGTAGGCGTTTCTGGGCGACTACCTTTTCAAAACTACTAACCCAAACGGATAGATTTAGGGAAGTTAGGGAGGTTAGAGAGTGTAGGGAGATTAAGGAGAAGGGGCTAAATTCCCTAAATTCCCTAAATTCCCTAAATTCCCCAACAAAAAGCCATCAACTCTTGCAAGAGTCTTGTAAATACAATATTTTTGTTGGAAAAATATACCCTATGAATACCAACGAGTTAATCAAGCGTCAAGGTGATCACCACAATTTGATATGTTATCGTAAGGCCGAGTTGCTTTTTGATATGACATATCACTTTGCGCACTCCGCCTTCACAAAAAGCAATCGCACGATTGACCAAATGGTACAAGCCGCTCGTTCTGGCAAGCAGAACATTGTCGAGGGAAATGCAGACATTGAAACATCGCTCGAAATGGGCATCAAATTGCTAAATATTGCCAAAGCAAGTTTTCAGGAACTGCTATCAGACTACGAGGACTTCTTGCGTGTCAATGGTTTCAGGCAGTGGGAGCCCACATCAAAAGAGTATATGGCGATGCGCAAACTTGGTGTTAAAGGAGATAATGCCCACATCCTGACAATCGCAAAATCTCGCCCTCTTGATACGGTGGCAAATATGGCAATCATTCTTATCAAACAAGAAGATTATCTCCTACATCAATTGCTCAAATCGCAATCTAACCGCTTTGTGAATGAGGGCGGATTCAAGGAGCGTATGTATAGGGTTAGGGTGAAGAATAGAGATACAGAGTGAGATTAGGGAGGTTAGGGAATTTAGAGAGGTTAATGACTCCCTACACTCCCTACACTCCCTACACTCCCTACACTCCCTACACTCCCTACACTCCCTACACTCCCTACACTCCCTACACTCCCTACACTC
>JAZOCT010000016.1:0-98533 GCA_045596685.1 Tidjanibacter sp.
CATACGGATAGCCATACCGTTGTCGTAGTAAGTAGGAGCGGTACTTGCGCCACCTTTCTTGAATACTACGCTGACGTTCTCGTCGATAGCGATAGTCTGACCATCAACATTTTGTTTGTCGGAGAATCCCATCTCTGCGAATACAGCCGAAGCCAAAACCGAACCCTCGGGAACCTCGGGCTCAACAACTACGCCCTCCTCGTGGGAGATGTAGTATGCGGGACCACCAACCTGTGCGGAACCGTTGTAGGATGAACGGGTACCAATGAGGGTTACGGTGTCGCCAACCTCCAAACCGAGGGTCGAGAACGATTTATCGTTGCTCGAAACCTGGGTAGCGGTCAGACCATAGACGTAGACGCTACCGCTCTCGTCCATAAGGTCGAAGTTGCCGTAGGTGGTATTTGCGATGTTGGTAATCTTACCGGTGAGTTTATACCACTGCGAGGTGCTCTCGGCAGCATTCAAGAACTCCAAGATGGAAGCCTCGATAATCTCGGTAGTCTCGGGCTCTTCTGGCTCGGGAGTCTCACCTGCAACGTGCGAGATGTAGAGTGCGTTTTGCATCTGTGCATTGCCGTTGTAGGAGGTGCGTACGCCCTGAACGGTGATGGTGTCACCTGCCTTCAGACCGAGGTTGTCCCATACGAAGGTGTCGCTCTCATCAACCAAACCGTAGATGTAAACGGTGCCGGTCGCGTCGGTCAAATCGAAGTTGCCATAGTAGGTCTTGATGGTACCACCAATAACACCCGTAAGTTCATAGACGGTTTCATCCTCTGCTGCTGCCAAGAACTCGGCAACGGTAGCCTTCACAACACCTGCGGGCTCCTCGGGAGTCTCGGGCTCCTCGGGCTCGGGAATTGCATCGCCGGGTTTCGCGCCATCGGTCATAACCCAAATCTTCATAGGCTCAACAGTGAAGTAGAAGTCGTATTTCACGCCCACTTCACCATTTACAAGCACATTGCTACCTCCTGTGAGGGCAATCTCTGTGTGGAGGTCGAAGGTGCTACCATCGGCACCATAAGCAGTTGTCCAATCGGCGTTTTTGCGCACCTTGAAGGCGAGGCCCTCTTTGTTTGCATTGGCAAAGACAACATCCTGTGCTACCAAGTAGTCACCATCGGCAACCAAAGCAATATCGGTAGTCCAATTGTTGTTCTCGAAGTCACCCATCAAACCATAGGTGTCGGGGGTGGGCTCGGGCTCGGGCTCTTCGGTGGTGTTGGGTTTTTCGCCATCGGTCATAACCCAAATCTTCATAGGCTCAACAGTGAAGTAGAAGTCGTATTTCACGCCCACTTCACCATTTACAAGCACATTACCTGTACCATTAAGAGCAATCTCTGTATTGAGGTCAAAGGCAGTACCACTTGCGGTACCAAAACTTTCATCCCACGAGCCATTTTTGCGCACCTTGAAGGCGAGGCCCTCGTTGTTTGCGTTGGCGAAAACAACATCCTGTGCTACCAAGTAGTCACCATCGGCAACCAAAGCAATATCGGTAGTCCAATTGTTGTTCTCGAAATCACCCATCAGACCATAGGTGTCACCTGCGGGCTCCTCGGGAGTCTCGGGAGTCTCGGGAGTCTCGGGTACCTCGGTGGAAGAGAGAGGAATAGTGATTACGGTGCCATCCGAGAGGGTGAAATAGGCGTACTCCTCGTCCCAAGTCACGCTCTGGAAGAGGTTGTCGCCATCCTTACCATTGGTGCCGTTTGTACCATCGGTACCATCCTCACCATCTTTACCATCTTCGCCGGTGGCCTTACCCAACTCTTTCCAAGTCTGGCCGTTGTCGTAGGAGATGTACCAATATCCGTCGCGGATTTCGAGTTGAGGAGTGATGCCATCCTCACCAGCGGCACCATTCTCGCCATCTTTACCATCCTCACCATCGGCACCATTCTCGCCATCTTTGCCATCCTCACCATCGGCACCAACAGCCTTGATTTTATTGCCGTTATCGTCGAGCAACCACTCGCCATCGAGGGTCCAATAGTAGACACCATCCTCGTCCTGTGCTACGCCAATAGTGGGAGTGTAGCCATCCTTACCGTCCTGACCATCAGCACCATCTTTACCGTCCTCACCGTCGGCACCGTCGCTACCGTTGTAGATAGTAATAGGCTCCGACTTGGAGAAAGTGATGGTGTAACCGATAATCTCATCACCCTGTTTGATGGGGGCGATAGAGGTGATGGTGTCACCCGATTGCTGTGCACCCACAAGGGTTTGGAGAGCCTCAATGTTGGTGTTAATCCTTTGGCACTCCTCTTCCAAATCCTCCACACGCTGTGTGAGGTCTTCGATGGCATCCCAAATGCCACTTGCATCAAATTGCGAACAGCCGGTAAACATCAGCGTAAATGCTGCCGCAACGATTAGTAGAAATTTTTTCATAAAAGAGTTTTTTCTCCCGCACCTCGGAGAGTTATAAATTCCCGAGAAAGTGTGGTGCCGAAGGCCCTCATCGTGAGAATTGGGCCCACACTTTCCACCAAATAAAAAGTATCTATTATCACCACAAAATTATGAATATTTTGCGAAATCTCAATTTTAATCCCTATTTTTGTATGATAATAATCCCCAAACTCAACAAACGGTGGCAAAACAAGAAAAACAGAAGGAAACACCCTTGATGCAACAATACTTCTCGGTGAAGGCTACGCATCCCGATGCGATACTCCTCTTCCGAGTGGGCGACTTCTACGAAACCTATGGTAACGACGCTGTGGAGGCAGCAGCCATCCTCGGCATCGCCCTCACACGCAAAGGCAATGGGCCCGGCAACTTCATAGAGATGGCCGGTTTCCCCTATCACGCTGTGAATAACTACCTTCCGAAACTCGTTAGGGCAGGTCGCAGGGTGGCGGTGTGTGAGCAACTCGAAGACCCCAAGAGCGTCAAAGGTCTTGTGAAGCGAGGTGTGGTGGAACTCGTCACCCCGGGTGTGGTGATGAACGAAAACGTACTCTCTGCTCGCGAAAACATCTTCCTTGCCGCCATCCATTTCGAGGAGAAAAAGAGTGGCATCGCCCTACTCGACCTCTCCACAGGTGAGTTCTACGTTGGTGAGGGCGGTGGCGAGTACATCGACAAACTCATTGCGGGTTTTGCCCCCAAAGAGATTGTCTATGAGCGTGGCCGAGAGGAGCAATTCTCCCGTACCGTCAGTGGGCAGAACTACACCTACCGTCTTGACCGCTGGGTATTCAACGAGGAGGTGGCACGCAAGAGACTCTGCAAGCAGTTCAACGTCAGGAGCCTGAAAGGTTTTGGCATTGAGCGTATGGGCGCGGGTATTACCGCTGCGGGTGCCATTCTCCACTACCTCGATTACACCGAGCACAAAAACATTGCACACATTGGCTCCATTTCGCGTCTGGATGCCGATCAATACGTTTGGATAGACCGCTTTACGATTCGCAACCTCGAACTTCTATCCTCGGGCAGTAGCGATGGCAAGGGCTCCTTTGTGGAGGCCATAGACCGCACCTTAACTCCTATGGGTGGTCGTCTGTTGCGCCATTGGATTACGATGCCCATCAAGGATGTGGAGAGGCTCAACAGCAGGCTCGATGTTGTGGAGGCGCTCAAAACATCTCCCGAGGAGGCGGAGGCTGTGGGCGAAAGTCTGGGGGCCATCAGCGACCTCGAAAGGCTCGCCTCGCGCATAGCCGTAGGACGCATCACCCCGCGCGAGGTAAATGCCCTCAAAGAGTCACTCGGAGCCATCGAGCAGTTGCAAATACTCCTCTCGGGGAGCGATAGTGGAGCACTTGTGACCATTGCCGAAAGGCTCCTCGTGATGGAGGATGTGAGGCGCAAAATTGCAACCACCCTCTACCCCGACCCACAGAATAACCAGATACAAAAGGGAGGTGTTATTGCCGATGGTGTAGACCTCGAACTCGACGAGTTGCGCGCCCTTGCCCTGCACGGCAAAGACCGCATCGCAGAGATACAGCAAAGCGAGAGCCAACGCACAGGAATACCCTCATTAAGAGTTAGTTACAACAATGTATTTGGCTACTATATAGAGGTGCGCAACACCCACAAAGATAAGGTTCCCGCCGAATGGATACGCAAGCAGACACTCACCAATGCCGAGCGTTACATCACTGCCGAATTGAAGGAGTATGAGGAGAAGGTTTTGGGTGCCCAGGAGCGTATTCTCACCATCGAGGCACGCATCTGGGAGGAGTTGTTGGGCTATCTTTCGGGTTCCCTCGCACAGTTGCAACGCAATGCCGCAGTTGTTGCCCACCTCGACTGCCTTGCCTCCTTCGCGAAGGTTGCCGGTGAGAGAGGGTATGTGCGTCCCGACATTGGGGAGGATAGAGTGATTGATATTCGCGATGGTCGCCACCCTGTAATAGAGATGATGTTGCCCGTTGGCGAGCAGTACATCCCCAACGATGTGTTCCTCGACGAGGAGAGCCAGCAGATAATGATGATTACGGGTCCCAATATGTCGGGTAAAAGCGCGCTCCTGCGCCAAACAGCACTCATCGTGCTGATGGCCCAGATTGGCTCTTTTGTGCCTGCATCGAGTGCCCACATCGGCATTGTCGATAAGATTTTCACCCGCGTGGGTGCCAGCGACAATATTTCACAAGGCGAAAGTACATTTATGGTGGAGATGCTCGAAAGCGCCTCCATTCTCAACAATGTCACATCGCGAAGCCTTGTGCTCTTGGACGAGATTGGCAGGGGCACGAGCACCTACGATGGAATTTCTATTGCGTGGAGTATGGTCGAATACCTCCACAACCATCCTCGCGCAAGGGCCAAAACACTCTTTGCGACCCACTATCACGAACTCAACCAGATGGAGGAGAGCCTCCCGAGGGTCAAGAACTACAACGTGTCGGTCAAAGAGGTGGGGCGCACGATTCTCTTCTTGCGCAAACTCCAAAGGGGAGGCACAGACAACTCCTTTGGTATCCACGTTGCGAGGCTTGCGGGTATGCCCGGGAAGGTTGTAGAGAGGGCCGAGGAGATACTCTCGGTTTTGGTTGCCTCCCACGCCGAGGACTCGCTGGCCGTAGAGCAGTCCTCCTCAAAGGGTAAGGGCAAGGCGCAACCCAGGGTCAAAGCGGTGCAAACAGCACCCCAGATGGGCATACAGTTGAGTATGTTCCAATTGGATGACCCCGTATTGGTCCAGATACGCGACCAGATACGCGACATCGACATCAACAACCTCACCCCTCTGGAAGCCCTCACTACGCTCAACGAAATAAAGAAAATCACAGGATTGTAAAAAATTGAAAATTGTTCGCGGGTATCTTTTTTGATACCCGCGAACATTTCATAGGCCCTATGGGACTTATAGGTATTATCGGGCCCATAAGGACTATTGACGTTAGACGTTAGACGTTAGACGTTAGACGCTAAAAACAAAAAGAGAGGAATCCAATAGTCCCGATTCCTCTCTTTTTGTTTTTAGTGTTTCGAGCGATACTGCCTCTTCTCTCGCTCCTTCATCATAGCCTCTTGTTGCTTCTGTGCCTCCTCCAAGCGCTGCTGCCACTTGCTCTTTTTCTTGGGCTGGGCAGCCTTTGCCTTCGCACTTGCAAGCATCTTGGCACGCAAGCGCTCCTCATTGATACCATAGCGGAATGCGAAGTTCTGGATGATGGTCAAAATCTGCGACACGAAGTAGTAGTAACACAAACCACTCGCGTAGTTATTCATCCACATAAGCATCATAGCAGGGGTGAAGTAGAGCATCATAAACTTCATACCCGCCATACCCGGTGCTGCGGTTGCCTGCTCCTGCTCCTTGTAGGTGAGTTTGGTGTAGAAGAAGAGGGTCACAGCCATAATCAACGCCATAAGGCTGACGTGGTTACCATACCAGGGAATATTGAATGGCAGATTCAATACGCTGTCATAGGTCGAGAGGTCCTTCATCCACAAGAAACTCTCACCCCTCAACTCAATTGCTGTGGGGAAGAAGCGGAACATTGCAATCAGCACGGGGAATTGAATGAGCATAGGCAAGCAACCACCCATAGGGCTCACATCGTACTTCTTATAGAGTTCCATTGTGGCCTGCTGGCTCTTCATCATCTCATTCTGATCGGTCTGTGCTTTGGGGAATTTGGCCTGAATGGCGGCAATCTCGGGACGGATGGCCCTCATCTTCGCCGACGACATCATAGACTTATAGGTCAAGGGGAAGATGAGCAGTTTGATGAAGATGGTGAGCAGAAGGATAATCAGACCGTAACTGCCAATAAAACGGCTCAAAAGGTCAAATACGGGGATTACAATCCAGCGGTTCACCCAACTTACGAGCCTACCACCAAGTTGCACAACCTTCTCCAAACCGAGGTCATACTCCTTCAAAAGCGAATACTTATTGGGACCATAGTAGAACTTGAAGTTGTAGGTCTGTTTCTGGCTGTCGAAGGGAACGCTCACACTCGCCTTGAAATCCTTGATGTAGCCGCTCTCGGGTTTGTAGGTATTGAAGCCCACCTCGCCATTGCTGAACCCATCGGGGGCAATCATAATCGACGAGAAGAACTGCTGTTGGAAAGCAAACCACTCAAACTCGGTTGTGATATTCTCGCTACGGCTACCGCCACCACGCTTGCTGGCATCCGCAAAGGGCAACTTCTCCACCTTACGCTCATCGGGGAAGAGGTAGGAGATGGTGGTGTACATATTCTCGTTTTGGTATCCGCGCTCGTTCTGGTAGGAGGTGTTGTTCCAAGTCATATCAAACGATGTGGCGTTGCGCATCCACTGCTCCATACCCACAAACTGCACGTCGAAATCGACCATATAGTTATCGGGGCGCATTGTGTAGACAAAGTCGAGAGCCGAACCCTCATCCATTGCAAGGCGCATCACCACTCTTTGTGCCTGAACACCCTCCTCCAATGTGACATTTTGGACACCCTCCGAGGTGAAATGGAAACCCTCGGTATTGAGCCTCGACTCGTTGTAGCCACGACGCATATAGAAACCCACATTGAACTTGGCGCTCTCGGGGTCAAACATCCTAATAGGCTCACCCTCGCCCTCATCGGCATACTTGGTGTAGTCTTTCAAAGTCACATCGGCAACCCTACCGCCAAGCGACGAGATGGTCATCTTCATAACCTCATTTTCGAGCGTGTAGAACCTCTCCTCGCCATTCATAGCCTTCACCAACTCCTCTCCGAAGTTGCGCGAGAGTTCGCTCTCCAAGCGTGCCTCTGCCTCACGCTGGTAGTTAGCCACCGCCTCGGCTTGTGCCTGTGAACTATTTTGTTGTGCCTCCACAACCTCGTGGAGATACTTTTCGGGGTGCTCGGCTCTATCGATGGAGTCGGCCACAAACTGCTCCCTCTGGGCAGCCAAATAGGCTTCTCTTTGCTTCTTACCCTGCTCTCCCTGGTACCAACTGTAACCAAAGAGAATCAGGCCAATGAGCACAAAGCCTATGATACTTTTTTTGTCCATTTTCTACTCTTTACGTTCTTATACTTAATTATTTACGATTCTTAATTGCTGCGGCCACAAATCCCACAAACAAGGGGTGAGGACGCTTCACGGTACTCTTGTACTCGGGGTGGAACTGCGCACCAACAAACCAGGGGTGGTCCTTAATCTCGACGGCCTCCACAAGACCCGTCTCGGGATTGATACCCGTAGCCACCATACCTGCCTTCTCGAAGTCGGCAAGGAAGGTGTTGTTGAACTCATAGCGGTGGCGGTGACGCTCATAGATTACCTCCTGACCGTATGCATCATAGAGGTGCGAATCCCTCTTGATGTGGCAGGGGTAGGCTCCCAAACGCATCGTACCACCCTTGTCGGTGACATTCTTTTGTCCCTCCATAAGGTCAATTACGGGGTGTTCGGTAGGAGTCTCCATCTCGGTGGAGGTGGCATCCTTATAGCCGAGCACGTTGCGTGCAAACTCAATCACCGCACACTGCATACCGAGGCATATACCCATAAATGGCACCCTATTCTCGCGTGCATATTTCACTGCGGCAATCTTGCCCTCCAAACCGCGATGACCAAAGCCGGGGGCTACCAAAATACCATCCCAACCTCCGAGAATCTCGGCAGCATTCTCATCGCTAATCATCTCGGCATTGATATACTCCACCTTGACTTTCACCTCATTAACTGCTCCTGCGTGAACAAACGCTTCAACTATCGACTTGTAGGCATCGGGCAGTGCGGTATATTTACCCACAAGGGCAACATTGACCACATCTTTGGGGTTTTTGACCCTCTCCACAAACTGTTTCCAATTCTCCATATCGGACTCTCCCTCGTAGGGCAGGTGGAGTTTTTCGAGCACTACCTCATCGAGTTTCTGCGCCTGCATTTTGAGAGGCACCTCATAGATGGTGGGCACGTCAATCGACTCCACAACAGCGTTGGGCGACACGTTGCAGAACAGAGCCACCTTCTTGCGCAAATCCTGACCGAGTTCTACATCCGAGCGCAGCACGAGCACGTCGGGCTGCAAACCATTCTCCAAGAGTTGTTTTACGGAGTGCTGTGTGGGCTTGGTCTTCAACTCACCCGAAGCCCTCATATAGGGTACTAACGTCAAATGGAGTACCATAGTATTTCCCCATCCCAATTCGTAGCGCAATTGGCGCACTGCCTCAATAAAGGGCAACGACTCAATATCGCCCACAGTACCACCAATCTCGGTAATCACCACATCATATCCACCCTTCTTGCCCAGAAGCATAATGCGACGTTTAATCTCGTCGGTGATGTGGGGAATAACCTGCACGGTCTTGCCCAAGAAGTCGCCCCTGCGCTCCTTGTTGATGACACTCTGGTAGATTTTACCCGTTGTCACATTGTTTGCCTGCGAAGTGGTGATTGCCGTGAAGCGCTCGTAGTGTCCGAGGTCGAGGTCGGTCTCTGCGCCATCCTCCGTAACGTAGCACTCGCCGTGCTCGTAGGGGTTGAGGGTTCCGGGGTCCACATTGATATAGGGGTCCAACTTCTGGATTGTCACCGAATAACCCCTACCCTGCAACAGACGTGCAAGCGATGCGGAAATGATACCCTTACCAAGCGATGAAGCCACGCCACCCGTCACAAAGACATATTTCGTGGTTTTGTTTTCGTTGTTAAACATAGCGATATTCTCCCTTTATTTTAGTTATTCTCCTGTTCGTTGTCAATCACCTGAATCTTCTCAATGGTTGCTGCCATCTCCTGTTTCGCGCGCTCAATCTTGTTCTCCACGTCACGAATCAGAGCCTCGGCACCCTTCGAGCGGGCAAAGAAGCCAATGTTGTTCTCCAAAGTTGCAATGTCGGCTTCGAGTTGTTTCACCTTGTTGTACAACCTCTCGCGCTCACTACGCAACCTGCCACCATTGCCCTTCATTGCGGAAATCTTATTGCGGAAACGCTCGGCACCACGCTCCCTATCGCCACTGCGCAAGGCAGCAAAGAGGCGGTCAATAGCCTCACGATAGCGTTTTTGGAGCGCCTCTTTCTCCTTGATAGGCACATAGCCAATATCGCTCCAACGCCTCTGGAACTCCTTGATATTCTCAATGCTACCACCGATAATATCGTAGTTCTCAATCTCCGCCAAGAGGGCGTTCTTCTTCGCCAAATTCTCTCCCTGCACTGCATCCACGCTCGCAAAATGCTCACTCTTGCGTGCAAAGAAGTAGTCACAAGCCGCACGGAAGCGTTTCCATACAGCATCCGAGTGGCGACGCGATACGGGGCCTATCTCCTTCCAGCGTTTCTGCAAAGCGATAAGTTCATCGGCACTCTTCTTCCACTGCTCGCTCTCCTTGATAGCCTCGGCAGCCTCGCAAATCTCCAATTTGAGTTGCAGATTGTGCTCCATTTCACTCTTTATGCCCTCGTAGAAGCCACGTTTGAGTTCGAAGAACCTATCACAAGCCGAGCGGAAACGCTCGTAGATTTTGGTATTATCTTTCTTGGGTGCAAAACCGATGGTTTTCCACACCTTTTGTATCTCGATGAGTCTATCCGAAGCCTTATTCCACTCTTTGCGGGTGGTGAGAATCTCACTCGTGAGCGCCTCGGCCCTCTCGCAAAGTTCGGTCTTCAATGTGAGGTTTTTCTTCTGCTCCTCTTTGATGCCCTCGAAGTACTCCTGATGTTGGCGATTGATGCGCGAAGAGGCCTCTTTGAAGCGCTCCCAGATGGAGTCTTTGTGCTCCACAGCAACGGGGCCCACCTCTCTCCACTGCTCGTGGAGGTCTTGGAGTTTGCGGAAAGCAACAACTACCGACTGCTCACCGGCCAATGCCTCGGCAGCCTCACACAGCGCCACCTTCGCCTCCAAATTGCGCTGCAAATCCAAATCACGCAACTCTTTGTTTATCTTCACAAAATTGTAGAAATTCTCAACGTGGAGGTTATAGGTCTCCCACACCTCCTTAACGTGGGCCTGGGGCACCACACCCGCCTCTTTCCAACGCTGTTGCAGTTGGCGGAAGGTCTGGAATGTCTGACCTACGGTCTCGCCCGCATCAATAAGTGCTTTGAGTTCCTCGATTATTTGGAGCTTAACTTTAAGACTCTCCTCTTTGCTCTTTTCGAGCGATGCCATATACTCCTCGCGGTGGGTGCGATAGAGGGCATACAACTCTTTGAGCCTTATCTCGTCGCTATCGGCAGGTGCCACAAACTCCTCTTCGAGCCCCCCCTCTTCGACAAATTTAGCCTTCAAAGTATTCACCTCGGCACGGTGTTTTTTGTAGAAAGCGACCTTCACAGCCTCCACATCGTAGCGCAAAGTCTGAACAGGCCTATTCTCCAACAAGGTCGCAAAGTAATCTACAATCTCACCCTTGCTCATCTCCGCAACATCGGCCAGAGAGTCGGCAAGGCGACTGTGGGTCTCGGCTTCATCCTCACCCATTTCGTCATTTTCGAGCGTAAATTCGGGAGCCTCGGCAGCCAACGCCGCATCCTCCTCATCGAAACTCACGCTTTCGGTCTCGGGAGTAACCTCCTCATTGTCAGCACCAGAGTTCTCCTCTTGTGGAGCACTCTCTTGGGTAGCAACCATTTTCGCATCTTCGGCAACGCCGACTTGTTCCTCGGGAACAGAATTCAATTTTTCGGTAGTCATAGTCGTAAATTTTACTCGATTCATCCATCGCGCGCACATATATGCGCACAGATAACCTACAAATATAGGGAGTTTTGCTCGACTTTCCAACCCTTCGAAAAGAAAATCATCCATTAGACCTAAAAATGGTTGAAAATTGTAGGAACTTCCATCAATAATTATTAACTTTCGCGGTTAATTGTGTTGTACACAAACTTACAGAGAGAAAATTTTTTATGAGTTACCGCATTCTGCTTGTAGATGACGAGCCCGATATTCTCGAATTTGTGGGATATAACCTCACGCGAGAGGGGTTCGAGGTGGAGAGTGCCTCCAATGGGCGCGTGGCGATAGAAAAGGCGCAGGCTTTCCAACCCCACCTCGTATTGCTCGATGTGATGATGCCCGAGATGGATGGTATGGAGACCTGCCAACGTATCAAGGAGATACCCTCCCTTGCACGCACCATCATTGTCTTTCTCTCGGCGCGTGGCGAGGATGAGTCGCAACTGAAAGGTTTCGACCTGGGGGCCGACGACTACATCACAAAGCCCATCCACCCCAAGTTGTTGGTCAGCCGTCTTAAAGCAATCCTCAAACGTGCAGAGGGTGGCGACGATAGTCCAACGACGGACGAGAGTCAGAGCGTGCCTTCGAGCGACACCATAACCATCGACAAAGAGAGGTTTGTGGTGGTCAAAAATGGCAAGGAACTATTCCTGCCTCGCAAGGAGTTCCAACTCCTCGCACTACTCTACTCCAAGCCACAAAAGGTGTTCTCCCGCGAGGAAATCTACTCGGCAGTTTGGGGCAGCGAGGTGATTGTCGGTGACCGCACGATTGATGTCCACATTCGCAAGTTGCGCACAAAAATTGGAGAGGACCACATTGTAACCATCAAGGGCGTGGGATATAAGTTTCAATAGAGCAAAGAGTTATCCAACCACCCACAAATGAGGACGTAACAAAAGGAAAAACACAAAACAAAATACACAAAAAAAGAGACTAAAAACAATGGTTATTCTTGTTCTTAACTGCGGTAGCAGTTCGATTAAGTATCAGGTAATTGAGATGTCCGAGGGCAGCGACAACCTCTTGGCGAAAGGTCTGGTTGAGCGCATCGGCATCGACAACGGTGTAATCACCCACAAACCCACAGGCAAAGAGCCCGTGAAGAGGGTGTGTGACATTCCCGACCACACTGTGGGTATCGACCTTATTATCAAGGCCATTACCGACCCCACAAGTGGTGTTATCGCTTCGCTCGAAGAGTTGGATGCTGTGGGTCATCGCGTAGTTCACGGAGGTGAGCAGTTCAAAGAGAGCGCTCTGATTGATGAGGCAGTAATGAAGATGGTGGAGGGTTGCGTTGATTTGGCACCCTTGCACATCCCCGCCAACCTCAAAGGTATCTATGCCATCAACGAACTCCTCCCCGGCGTTCCCCAGGTGGCAAACTTCGACACCGCATTCCATCAGACTATGCCCGCAAAGGCGTTCCTCTATGGAATACCTCGTCGCTACTACGACGAATATAGGGTGAGGGCCTACGGTTTTCACGGCACCAGCCACCGCTTTGTTGCCGAACAGGCTGCCAAAATGGTGGGCTTGGAGTTCGAAAAATCCAAGATTGTAACCTGCCACATTGGTAATGGTGGTTCGGTGACCGCTGTGCTCAATGGCAAGAGTGTGGACACCTCAATGGGTCTGACCCCCGTTGATGGTCTGATGATGGGTACCCGCTGTGGTTCCATCGACCCGGGTGTGCTCAACTTCATCCACCAGAAAGAGGGTAAGACAATGGAGGAGATTTGGAACCTCATCAACAAAGAGTCGGGTATCTATGGTCTTTCGGGTGGCCTTTCGTCGGATATGCGCGACATTAGGTCTGCCACCATTGCCGGCAATGAGGTTGTTGCCGAGGCAGAGGAGGCATATTTCTACCGCGTGCGCAAACTTGTAGGTTCATACGCTGCTGCTATGGGTGGCCTTGACCTTGTGGTCTTCACAGGTGGCGTGGGCGAGAATGGTCCCGAGTTGAGGGAGTATGTCTGCAAAGATATGGAGTTTATGGGCATCGACTTCGATTCGGCAGCCAATGCCGGTGTCAAGGGCGAGGATAAGGTTCTCTCGGCTCCCAATTCGAGGGTTAAAGTGGTGGTTATCGGCACCAACGAGGAACTCGTTATTGCAACCGACACCTACAATATCGTAAGCAAACTTGGCAAATAATTTACAAATTAATACAATAAACACACACTACAACTATGATTAAACACTTGGAAGAGATTGTTGCCGCAGCGGTGGCTCGTGGCAAAAAGAAGATGATTGTGGCCTACGGTCAGGATACCCACTCGATTGGTGCTACCGATATGGCAATCAAGGCCGGCTTGGCAGAGGTGACTCTCGTGGGTGACCCCGAGGAGATTAAGAAATCCTGCGAGGCAGAGGGTGTAGATATGAGCCAGTACAAAATCATCCCCGAGAGCGAGGATGTGAAGGCTGTGGAGATTGCTGTGAAGGCTGTCCACAATGGCGAGTATGACGTGCTTATGAAAGGCGTTGTTCCTACCGATAAATATATGCGCGGTATTCTCAACAAAGAGTGGGGTTTGCTTCCCGCCGGCACCACTTTGAGCCACGTTACCGTTTTGGAGGTTCCCGCCTACCACAAACTCTTGGTTGTTAGCGACGTAGCAGTCCTTCCCTGTCCCACCCTCGACCAGAAAAAACAGATTGCCAACTACCTCGTACAGACCGCAAACAACATCGGCATCGAGTGCCCCAAAGTGGCTCTCTTGGCTCCCAGCGAGCAACTTTTGCCCAAAGTTGTAAGTTCGGTAGAGGCCGCTGCCCTCTCGGAGATGGGTCAGAATGGCGAACTCGGCAATGCACTCTTCCAGGGTCCTTTGGCTTTGGACGTTGCTATTGACCCCGAGAGCGTGAAAATCAAAAAACTCACCGGCCCCGTTGCAGGTGACGCAGACTGCTTGCTCTTCCCCAACATTGAGAGTGGTAACGTATTCTTCAAGGCTTGCTCTAAATTTGCAGGCGCAGAGTTGGCTGCAATGGTTGCAGGTCCTACCGCCCCCTGTGTGCTCACCTCGCGTGGCGACTCGACCAAGACCAAACTCTACTCTATTGCTCTGGCTTGCCTCTCGGCAAAATAGTCACACAACGTAGTCAAACGAACCTAAAACTATACCTTAATTAGTTATGGAGAAAGCATATAAGATTCTAACAATCAACCCCGGCTCGACCTCTACAAAGGTTGCCGTATTCGAGAACGACAAAGAACTCTTCTCGACCACCTTGCGTCATTCGAGCGAGGAGATTGGTCGCTACAAAACCATCCTCGACCAACTCGATTTCCGCAGGGATGTAATCCTCGATGCCATCCAGCAGTCGGGCATTGCACTCTCGGACCTCGACGCTGTAATTGGTCGCGGTGGTCTGTTGAAGCCCATCCCCAGCGGCACCTATGAGGTTAATGCCCAGATGATTGAGGACATCAAAGAGCGTCCCGCAGGTCACCACGCATCGAACCTCGGTGCACTTCTTGCTACGGAGATTGCCACCCGCGCAGGTGTGAAAGCCTACATTGCCGACCCTGTGGTTGTCGATGAGTTGCAGGATGTTGCAAGGCTCACCGGTCTGCCCGAGTTGGAGCGTCAGTCCATCTTCCACGCCCTGAACCAGAAGGCTGTGGCTCGCGTCTATGCAGACAAGATTGGCAAACCCTACGAGGAGTTGAACTTGGTGGTTGCTCATATGGGTGGCGGCATCTCGATTGGTGCCCACCGCAAAGGCTTGGTTGTAGACGTTAATAATGCGCTCGATGGTGAGGGTCCCTTCTCTCCCGAGAGGGCTGGCACGATGCCCGCTTTGGCATTTGCAAAGATGTGTATGAGTGGTAATTACACCCTCGCAGAGATTGCCAAGAAAATCAATGGCAAGGGTGGCGTTGTTGCCCACCTCGACACCAACGATATGAGGGAGGTTGAGAACCGCTACAACGCTGGTGACCAGAAGGCGATTTTGGTTTCCAACGCTATGGCCTACGGTGTTGGTAAGTTCATCGGTCAGATGATTGCCGTATTGAAGGGCGAGGTTGATGCTGTGATTCTCACTGGTGGTATCGCCTACGACAGGAATGTTGTGGGCTACATCAAGGAGATGATTGAGCCTATGGCGAAGGTGGTTGTTATGCCCGGCGAGAACGAGTTGGAGGCACTCGCGATGAATGCCCAGAGGGTTCTCGAAGGCAAACTCACCCCAAAAGTTTACGAGTAGTAGTAACCATACTACAATTTTTCCAGACTCCCGACCCGCAAAAAGGTCGGGAGTTTTTTTATTCTCCCAACCTCCCCAACTTCAAGAAAAATCACTACATTTGCAATGAATATATTAATGTAAAACGAATTATGATTAAATTTACAAAGTTGGCAGCATTGATTTCAATGCTTATTTTGGGCGTGGCTTGCTCGGAGCCCGAGGAGTACAACCCTACAATCGACAGCCCCACTACCGACAATGGCGATAACGACTACAACACCGACAAAGAGAAGGTGAGCATCGTGGGCAGTTGGCAAAATGAAATGTGGGTGAATGGTCAGTTGTATAAAAGAACAACCCTCACTTTCTCCGAGGACAACACGGGAAGTATGGTTTATTATTATCCCAATTTGGAAACCAGGACTGTTGCGATTAACCATTATGAGTATGATATGGATACTTGTGTGTTGAAAGTTAATTATTCTTTGGGCAATGATGGCAAAACGGCAGAGCAATCATACACAGCATTTATAATTGATAATACTGTTCTACATACGTCGTTAGGCGACGAACAAGTGGTGCCATATACACGAGTAGAATAGATAATAACATAATCGCGGGTATCTTTTTCGATACCCGCGAACTTTTATACGACCCATACGACTTATAGGACTATTGACGTTAGACGTTAGACCTACTCTCCTTTTTGCACCTCGTCATCTCAAACAAGTCTAATTGCACTCGGCTTGCACCGATTGCTTCAATTTTCGATTTTCAATTTTCAACTTTCAACTTTATTCTCTATCTTTGTGAGTTAATTGCGCCTAATGCGCACGCGAGAAAAAACAGAACGTGAATATAAACAAACACATAGCATTATGAATATCTCTTACAATTGGCTCAAAAACTATCTTAAAAGCGACCTCACAGCAGAGGAGGCTTCGGTAATTCTCACCGACATAGGTTTGGAAATCGAGGATTTCGAGAAATTGGAGGCAGTAAAGGGCGGACTTAAAGGTGTCGTAGTGGGCCAGGTGCTCACTTGTGAGGACCATCCCGACTCGGACCATCTCCACATTACAACCGTAGATGTGGGTGCCGAAGAGCCTCTGAATATTGTCTGCGGTGCGGCCAACTGCCGTCAAGGTCTGAAAGTAATGTGCGCAACCGTAGGTGCAGAGTTGCACCCCATCGGTTCCGAAGAGGTATTTAGAATCAAACGTAGCAAGATTCGTGGCGTAGAGTCGCTCGGTATGCTTTGTGCCGAAGACGAACTCGGCATTGGCACAAGCCACGATGGTATTATGGAACTCGACGCAGAGGCCGTTCCCGGAACTCCCGCTATGGAGTACCTCCGCCTCACCGATGACTACCGTCTGGGCATTGGTCTGACCCCCAACCGCATCGACGCAGCCTCGCACTATGGCGTGGCACGCGACCTATGCGCCTATCTCCGCTCACAAGGCCGCCAAGCAGAATTGGTACTGCCCAGCGTGGAGGGTTTCAAGGTGGACAACACTTCGAGGGCTACGAAGGTGAGGGTTGAGAGGCCCGAGGCGGCACCTCGCTATGCCGGTGTGAATATCTCGGGTGTGAAGGTTGCGCCCTCGCCCCAATGGTTGCAGAATGCACTGCGTGCCATCGGCATCAATCCCAAAAACAATGTGGTTGATGTTACAAACTATGTTCTCCACGAACTCTGCCAGCCCCTCCACTCTTTCGATGCTGATAGGATTGAGGGCGATGAGGTTGTTGTACGCACCTGCCCCGAGGGTACCAAATTCCGCACCCTCGATGGTGTGGAGCGCACCCTCTCCGAGAACGACTTGATGATTTGCGACGCAGAGAAGCCTATGTGTATTGCAGGTGTATTTGGCGGTGAGCACTCGGGTGTGAGCGAGAATACCACCAACGTATTCTTGGAGAGCGCCTATTTCAACCCCGTATGGGTGCGCAAGACTGCCAAACGTCACGCTCTTTCAACCGATGCTTCGTTCCGTTTCGAGCGCGGTATCGACCCCAATATCACCGTCTATGCCCTCAAACGTGCCGCAATGCTCATTCAGGAGGTTGCAGGTGGCGAGATTACCTCGGAGATTACCGACCTCTACCCCGCCCCCGTTGCTCCTTTTGCAATCGACATCACCTTTGAGTACATCGACAATCTGATTGGTAAGAGGATTGGCCGCGAGATGATTTGCGAGATTCTCTGCGACCTCGGCATTGAGATTACCGACAAGAGGGAGGATGGTTTGAGTGTTGAGGTTCCCGCATATAGGGTTGATGTTCAGCGCCCTGCCGACTTGGTGGAGGAGATTTTGCGCATCTACGGCTACAACAATGTGGAGATTCCCGAGCACGTCAATTCGACCCTCTCCTACGAGCAGAAGCCCAACCGTGACAAGTTGCGCAATATGGTGAGCGATATGCTTTCGGCGTGTGGCTTTGCGGAGATTATGAACAACTCGCTCACGAAGAGCAGTTACTACGAAAATTCGGAGGTGTTCCCCGCAGCCAATTGCGTGAAGATTATGAATCCATTGAGTGCCGATTTGGGCGTGATGCGCCAGACGTCGCTCTTTGGTATGTTGGAGGTTGTGGAACTCAATGTGAACCACAAGGCCCAGAGTGTGAAGATTTATGAGTTTGGCAACACCTACACCTACGCTCCCGAGCGCAAGGAGGAGGGAGGTCTTGCACCCTATTCGGAGGGTATGCGCTTGGCAGTTGCCATTTCGGGCGCACAGACTACCCAATCGTGGAATTCGAAGGCCGAGGTGAGCAACTTCTTCAACCTGAAAGCCATTGCGGAGAAGATTTTGCGCCGCTTTGGTATGGACATCTACACCCTGCGCAGCGAGCCCATCACAAACGAACTCTACTCGGAGGGTTTGAGTCTTAAAGCGGGCAATAAGGAGTTGTTGCAGATTGTAACCATCTCGCCTGCACTGCGCAAACGCTTCGACTTGAAGGGCGAGGTCTACTATCTCGACATCGACTTCGACACCCTCTTGAAATATACTCGCAAACACAAGGTTACGGCTCACGAGTTGGCGAAGTTCCCCGCCGTTAAGCGCGACCTTGCACTGCTTGTAGACGTGGCAGTTTCCTACTCCGACCTGCGTCAGATAGCCTTCCAGACCGAGAAGAAACTCTTGAAGGATGTCACGCTGTTTGATGTTTATACGGGCGACAAGTTGGAGGCTGGCAAGAAGTCCTACGCTCTCGGCTTCGTTCTCCAAGACGAGAGCCG
This sequence comes from Tidjanibacter sp., assembly GCA_045596685.1. Lineage (GTDB taxonomy): Bacteria > Bacteroidota > Bacteroidia > Bacteroidales > Rikenellaceae > Tidjanibacter. The sequence continues at coordinate 18,617 of JAZOCT010000016.1, forward strand.
CACCCTCGACGATAAGGCTATCGAAAACACTATGAATAAACTCATTGATGCATTTACCAAAAAGGCGGGTGCAACCATTAGGTAGTGGGTTGAGAATGCACACAAAAATCAGACGCACCGCTCGGAGGAGAGCGGTGCGTCTGTTATTTAGTGCCATTGAAAATGGCTATGGCAGACGGCGGATGATTGGGTATTGAACAAAGACGTAGCGGTCACCATTGGCAGTGGTGGTCGAGCGTAGGCGAATGGCACGAGTGGGACGTGTGAGGGTCACCTCCGCCGAGCCATTGTGGAGCCTTGCCACCTCCTCAAATCTCTCCCCATCGCGACTTACCTCCACGACACCCGCAGGGAAAACTCCGCGTGTGACGTGGCGATAACCCGTTGTGAGTTCAACAGTTACACCACTTATAGGTTTGTCAAATTCGTAGAGAATCCAATCTCCATCCAAGCAGGTGCGAGTAGTGCGATAGCCCCAATCGTTGGCATAGGCGGAGAGTTTCGCAAGTGCCCCCTCATTGCTCATTGGCAACGAGGTCGTAACCTTCAATGCAGGTGTTATCTGCCGTCCCTTCTTCTTCACGGGAGCCCCCTTGCGGTAACTGATGCCCATAGCCTCCAAGCGCATAGTGTGCCTCTCCAAGCGCGCACTGAAATTCTCCCACGAGCGAGCCTCCTCGGGCATCCAGCACACCTCCGAGAGGGCACAAATACGCGGGAAAGTCTGATATTCGAGGTAACTTTCGTACCTTTCGCTATGGGGCAAGAGCAGTTCGCTCCAAAAAGCACCCGAAAAGCCTACCACATTATCCTTTGCGCGAGGCGAGAAGCCCATATCGGTAAGATTCGTGGAGTAGCACTTGTTGAGCGTTACCACCCCAGCCCAATTGTGTCCGTCCTCATCCTTGCTCTGGCGCATATCGAAATAGAACGAAGGACCCGGCATTACCACCGTTGGGTAGCCCGCCTCAGCAACATCCTTACTCTCTGCAAATCCCTCCCAGCAGTGGATGCGCACATCGCGCGAAAGGTCCCCACCGAGTATGGCCTCATTCCACATTGCCGCACTCTTGCCATTACGGGAGAGAATCTCCACCAAACGGTTCATAAAGTGTTGTTCGAGTTGGGCGTAAGAGGTCATACCCTCTTTCTTGTAGAGTGCCGAGCAATGTGGGCAGTCGCGCCAATAGGAGGTTGCCACTTCATCGCCACCTATATGTATATACTCCGATGGAAAGATTTCGCAAATCTCGCCCAAAATATCTTCCAGCAGGCGGTAGTTCTCCTCCCTTGCCACGCACCAGACATTCTGCACACTATATCCACCCGTTGCCGAGAGGTCACGCTCCACAGGACAGAGTATCTCGGGATGAATTTTGCCAATGGTAAGGCTATGACCAGGCAAATCCACTTCGGGCACAATCTCCACACCTCTCCGTTGGGCAAATTTCACAAGGTCACGCAGTTGCTCCTGCGTATAGTAACCACCGTAGCGCTCCTCAAAAGAGCCATACACAGCCTTTATAGGACTATCGCCTCCACGCCAAGCACCCACCTCGGTGAGTTCGGGATGAGATAGGATTTCCACCCTCCAACCCTCATCATCGGTCAGATGGAGGTGGAGGTGGTTGATTTTGTGGTGGGCAAGGTGGGAGATAAACTCCCTGACCTCCTCAATGGGTATGAAGGTTCGCGCCACATCGAGGTGCTGACCGCGATAGTTGTAGGCGGGATAGTCCGTAATGCGCACACAGGAAATCTCACAGGGGGTAGAAAATCCGCCACGATAGACCTCTGGGGGAAAGAGTTGAAGGAGTGTGTGGAAACCATTGAGCAACCCCGCCCTATCTACTCCCTGCAACAGCACGCCCCACTCCCCCACTTCGAGCACATAACCCTCACGGGGAAGCCCCAACGAAGGATTCAGACGTAGGAGTATTTCGGGTGCAGAGTATCCTCCCGCGAGGTATTCACCCACATAGTCGGCAATAGACTCCTCACACACCACCCTTGCGTGGGGATTGTAGGTGTAACACCCTTCTCTCATCTCCACACTCACAGGTGCAGGCAGCAGACCGAGAGAGGTCACGGAATTTGCATTCGTGTCCACCATCCCCACAGCCACCATAGCAATGAGTATTGCAAGGATTCTACTATTCATATATAAGGTATTGTTCTCTTTGGGCACAGAATCGCTCCACATCACCGCTCCACATACTCTCAATCTCGGAAGCCGTATAGCCCAACTCTATCATATCGCGCACATAACTTGCGCCAATCTGCCTATCGAATCCATCACCAACAAAAAACTCCTCCTCACCGGCCTTGTGCCCACCATAGGCCTCCACCACACGCGAAAGGTCCAGGTTGCTTCCTTCGGCAATGGTCACTTCGAGAGAGAGCCCGCAGGAGGCAACCTCCGAGGTGTCGTTGTGGTGGGCGTTGAGATTTAGACAGGGTACAACCGTCAGCGGACACTTGCCCCCCTCCGCGAGCCACCCTTCGCCATTTATCATACGCGCCAACTCACCGAGCGTCATTCCGTGCAAAAAAGGAAGAGGTAATATCTCCTCGGAGGTACGGTAGGGGGCCTCCACTATTGCACCATCAACTCCCGAACCTCTGGGATTGGGATTATCGAGGAGGATGAGTGGCACACCTATGTCGCCACAAACCCTCATCAGGCGCACCAAAGCCTTCAATGGCAACGATGTGCGCAACCCCTCGTCTTGAAGGTCGCACACTATCACATCGCACCTGAAAACATCATTTGTGCGTGGTCTTTCGCGCAGGGTGATAATCTCAATGCCCAAATAGGAGTCACGGTGTCGCTCAACAGCATCGCCACGAAAACCTCCCTCGGGTGCAAAAATGAGTTGCACATCCACACCGCTGGCAAGCAGGGTATCCACCAAATGTCTATCATCTATGCGCGAGGTGTGATTGGCAAGCACCCCCACACGCCTACCCTCCAAAAGATGGATATACTCCGGCAAGCGTGCGGCACCGGCCACAAGGCTCCCCTCGCCCACCTCGGCAGAGAGCCCCACCTCGGTAAGCAATAGGAGTATGAAAGTTATCAGAAACCTACTCTTTGCCATCATCTTTGGATTTATTTCTCACAAAATTAAACATTTTTTTTGGCAAAAAGAGTATCTTTGCACTATAAGATTATCTTAACCGACAAAAATATAGTCCAAAAACAGATATGTACGAGAAGAAACTTGAAGCCACCGCCCGACTATTGGAGGTGATGGACACCCTGCGCGAGAAGTGCCCCTGGGACCGTGAGCAGACCTTTGAGAGCCTGCGTAGCAACACCATTGAGGAGTGTTTCGAGTTGGTGGATGCCATTGTTGATGGCAATATGGAGGGCATCCGCGAGGAAGTGGGTGACCTTCTGCTACACATCGTTTTCTACTCCAAGATGGGAGAAGAGGCGGGCAAGTTCGACTTTGCCGATGTGTGCAACTATCTCTGTGACAAACTCGTCTATCGCCATCCACACGTCTATGGCGAGGTTCACGCCGAAAATCCCGAAGAGGTAATCCACAATTGGGAGATGCTCAAATTGCGCGAAAAGGCCAAAAAGGAGCGCAAATCGGCAGGTGGTGTTCTCTCGGGTGTTCCACGCTCACTGCCCGCAATGGTCAAGGGCTATCGCATTGGCCAAAAAGCAGCCTCGGCAGGTTTCGATTGGGAGAAAAAAGAGGATGTGTGGGCAAAGGTCAAAGAGGAGATTTCGGAGGTTGAGGCCGAGGTGAAGAGGGGCAATACCGACGGTATTGAGGAGGAGATTGGCGACCTCTTTTTCTCGCTCATCAACGCTTCCAGGCTCTATGGTGTAGACCCCGAGACTGCATTGGAGCGCACAAACAAGAAGTTTATGGCGCGTTTTTCGCACATCGAAAAGGGCGCTGCCACTATGGGTAAGACCCTCGAAGAGATGACCCTCGAAGAGATGGAGGCTCTCTGGCAAGAGGCGAAAGAAAATTCAAAATTCAAAATTCAAAATTCATAATTCATAATTATATGCCTATTATAAAGAGCGTTAGGGGTTTTAGTCCCAAGATTGGTAAGGGAACAATGGTGGCGGAGAATGCTACGATTGTGGGAAATGTGGAGATTGGCGAGGAGAGCAGCATCTGGTTTGGTGCAGTGATTCGTGGCGACGTAAACGCCATCCGTATCGGTAAGAGGTGCAATATTCAAGACGGTGCGTGTCTGCACGCCACCTACGACCTCTCGCCCCACCCCTCGGTGACCATCTTGGGTGACAATGTGAGCGTTGGACACAACGCCATCATTCACGGTGCGCAGATTGGCGATGGGTGCCTGATTGGTATGGGTGCAACGGTACTCGACAACGCAAAAGTTGGCGAGGGTTGCATCATCGCCGCCAATGCACTCGTTCCATCGGGCGCTGTTTTGGAACCCGGCGGTCTTTATGTAGGCGTACCCGCAAAGAGGCTCAAAGAGGTGACTCCCGAGCAGAGGGTGAACACTTTGGAGCGCACCACACGCGACTATATGCACTACGCTTCGTGGTTCCCCGAGTACTACGTCAAAGGGGAGGAAGAGTAGTCACAAAGATAGAACCCACCGTAGATAGAGAGATTAGGTATGAAACAGCGCGGACAACAATATCGCAAGATGGCTATCAACATACTCATAGCCATCACATTATCCCTTGTGCTAAACTTTTCCTACCTGGTCTTTATTATGGTAGGCTCCAATCGTGAGCCCTCACCTACAACGCCCTCGAAGCCCCGCACCGAACAAGTCGTCGAAGAAAAAGTGAGCGACGTGGCAGAGGAGTCGATAAAGAGTAGCGATATGGTTGCCGACTCTCTGCGCAGGGAGGTGGTAATCCGCGAGGAGAACATCACCCGCCACTCTCGCGGACACACCCACATATCTCCACTCGCCACCCAGAAGGGACAAGTGTTTATGATTCTGGATATATTCTTCTATTGGTTGGTGGCGATGTGTCTGCTGACGATTATGACCAACACCACCCAGAGAAGGCTCAACCGATTCACCACAAGGCTCATATTAGGATTGGCATTGCTGATTGTAATCTACTTCCTCTCACCCCAGATGACGTGGAGAGGGGATATTATCGTCACCGCCAATGCACGCCATTTGTTCAATCCGATGACCGTGCTGAAACTCACCGCCCTCTTTTTGGTGTGTGCTCTCTACGGCAAAATCTTCGAACTGCTCTACGCCAAACAGGTGGTGGAGATGGAGAACGAAAGGCTCAAAAACGAGAACCTCTCGTGGCAGTACAACACTCTGGTCAATCAGGTCAATCCCCACTTCCTCTTCAACTCGCTCAACTCGCTCTCAATGCTCGTCAGGGAGCAGAAAAACGACGACGCTGTGACCTACATCGGACAGATGAGCGACACCTACCGCTACATTATAGAGAAGGGCAAGGTTGAGAAGACCACCGTCGAGAACGAATTGCGCTTCTTGGAGGCCTACGGCTACCTATTGGAGATTCGCTATGCCGGCAAACTCAACGTGAAGGTGGATGTTGGCGAGGAGTTCTTCGAGTGTGAGATACCTCCTCTGTCGATTCAGCCACTGATTGAGAATGCTGTCAAGCACAACACAATAACCTCCTCGCGCCCAATGACTATCACCATCACTGCCGAGGAAAACCACATCGTGGTGAGCAACCCCATCACCCCAAAACTACAACCCGAGGAGAGTACCGGCATCGGCCTTACGAACCTTTCGAGTCGCTACGAACTCATCGTAGGTCGCAAAATTGAGGTGCTCAACGATGGAAAGGTATTCACCGTCAAACTACCCATAATCTGCGCCACAAAATGAGAGCCCTGATAATTGAAGATGAGACCGCTGCTGCACGCAACCTTCAAATGTTGCTCTCTGCCTCACACCCCGAAGTGGAGGTTCTCGCCACCCTCGAAAGCGTGGCCGAGAGTGTGGAATGGTTCGAGGCAAACAGCGCCCCCGACCTGGTGTTTATGGACATACACTTGGCCGATGGCAACGCCTTTCGTATCTTCGAAAAGACCACCATATCCTCTCCTGTGGTCTTCACCACCGCCTACGACCAATATGCCCTCGATGCCTTCAAGGTGAGTGGCATAGACTACATTCTCAAACCCATCAAGCAAGAGGACCTCGCACGCGCCATTGCCAAATTCTCGACTCTCACCTCCGCCAACCGCAACGAATACTCCTCACGCACAGCAGAGATGGTTCATCGCGCACGCACAAAGACCATCCTGGCCCGAGTGAGAGATAAGATTATCCCCATTGGCGAGGAGGATATAGCCTTCTTCTACACCGAGAATGAGCACGTCAGCCTCACCACCCTCGATGGCAAGAGTTATCCCGTAGAGGGCACTCTCGAAGCCCTTATGAGCGAGTTTGGTGGCGAGCACTTTTTCCGCGCCAATCGCCAATTCATCATCGCGCGCAAAGCCATCAAAGACATCTCCATTTGGTTTGGCAGTCGCCTGGCCCTAAACCTCATAGTCCCCACACCCGAGCGTATTATCATCAGTAAGGCGCGCGTCGGAGAGTTCAGAAGTTGGCTCCAATAGCGCATTTCACCCTCGGGAGGTGTCGTTTCACCCCCGATTTTAGTCGTTTCACCCCTCAAAGGGCTCCATTTAGGCCCCTCTTGTGCTATATTTGTACCATCCAAAGGGCGTTCCATCAAAGGGCGTGGCTATATGTGGAGTTGAAGATATATTAACCTTTATAAAATATTATGACTATGAAAACCATCTTGAAACTTACCATTCTTGCAATCGCAACAATGAGTATGAGCGCTTGCAATGCGTGCGACAAAACCAAATTCAACGCAAAAGAGTACGCTGAACACAAAACCGAAAGACTCGACAAAATCGTAGACCTCTCCGATGCACAGGAGAAAGAGGTCTATGCAGTATATCTCGCACAGGGCAAAGAGATTCAGAAGAATATGAAAAATGCCAAAAAAGAGTGCGATAAAGGCGCGTGCGACAAGGCAAAATGCACCAAGAAAGCAGAGTGCAAAAAAGCAAATTGCCCCAAAAAAGCAGAGTGCAAAAAAGCAGAGTGCGACAAAGCAAATTGCCCCAAAAAAGCAGAGTGCAAAAAGGCAGAGTGTGACAAAGCAAACTGCCCCAAGAAAGCAGAGTGCAAAAAAGCAAATTGCCCCAAAAAAGCAGAGTGCAAGAAAGCAGAGTGTGACAAAGCAAATTGCCCCAAGAAAGCCGAGTGCAAAAAGGCAGAGTGTGACAAAGCAAATTGCCCCAAAAAAGCAGAGTGCGACAAAGCAAATTGCACCAAGAAAGTAGAGTGCAAAAAGGCAGAGCGTGGTAGGAAGCCCCACCATCCTCACTTCATCACTCCCGAGAGTCGCAAGGCTAACAAGGAGCGCATCCGCAACATCCTCACCGAAGAGCAAAATGTAAAACTCAAAGAGCACTTCGCAAAACGCCACTTGTGCGCACCCGAAGGCAAACAGTGTGTCCCCACACAGAAAGCAGAGTGTAAGATTGCAAAATAACACAACGAAAAAGTAGACTCTTAATTCTACAAAACACGCACAATGAAAAGGTTAGTAGTGCTGATAGGTCTAATAACTCTGGGCATTGGGACTCTCTTTGCCCAGAGTGTTGGCACCCTAAAAGCGACCATTCGTGATAGTAAGAGTGGCGATGGTATCAATGGTGCCGTTGTAGAACTCATAGCCACCAGCAATGGCAAGGCTCAATACTACACATCTGGGTATCAAGGCAAAGTAGAGATAAAAAACCTCGCGCCAACTTCTTATGATATGAAAATCACCTACTTGGGATACAAAGAGTACGACAAGAAGGTGAAGATTGTTGCGGGCAACAACGACCTCGGCATCATCCGCTTGGAGGAGGATGCTACCATCATCGAACAGGTGCAAATCAGTGGCTATCTGGGCACCTCGACCAAAGGCGACACCATCAGTTACAACGCCTCGGCATTCAAAACCGTGAAGGATGCCAGCGCCGAGGGGTTGCTCTCGAAGATGCCGGGTATCACCGTCAATAGCGATGGTTCGGTCAATGCACAAGGCGAAACCGTAGAAAAAGTCTTTGTCGATGGCAAAGAGTTCTTTGGCGACGATGTTTCGACCACCATCAAAACCATCCCCGCAGAGATGGTAGCAAAAGTGGAGGTCTATGACAAACTCTCCGACAAAGCAGAGTTCACAGGTCTCGACGATGGCGAAGGCTACAAGGCTATCAATATCGTCACCTCGCTCGGCAAACGCAAAGGTGCCTTCGGTAAGGTCTATGGTTCCTATGGCTACAAGGATAAATACAGTGTGGGAGGTAACGCCAACTTCTTTCACGGCGACCAGAAAATCTCCATCATCGCTATGGCCAACAACATCAACCAACTCAACTTCTCGTTTGAGGATATTGTTGGTGCCACCTCGTCGGCAAATGTAGCATCGTCGGGTGGCGGTGGCGGTATGCGTCAGGCGCGCAACTTTATGGTACGCCCAATGTCGGGTATCTCCACTGTGCAGTCCGTAGGTCTGAACTACGCCAACCAATGGGACAAACTCGAATTGCAGAGCAGTTACTTCTTCAACCACTCCACCACAACCAACGTCAATACAACCGATAGGACTACCTATGGTAGTGACGACTATGTGGAGAATTTGAGCAAAGTGGCCAACTCCGATGCCGAGAACTGGAACCACCGACTCAATATGCGACTCGACTACAAGTTTAGCAAGTCGCAGTCGTTGATGGTACGCGCCAATGCAAGTCTGCAAAATTACTCCAATCTGAACACCTCTTCGTCAATCATCAGCAATGGCACAACGGGGCAAGAACTCAAAAATATGAACGAAAAGAGTGAGGATGAGCGCGTGGGCACCTACGGCAACATCTTTGCCCTCTATCGTACCCGCCTCGGCAAGCCCGGTAGAACCATCACCATCAACTCGCGTGTGCGCTGGAACTCCTCGGAGTACCACAATGCACCCGAGTATATCTACACCATTCCCGCAGACTCAACCTATCAGAATATTATCGAGAATCTCACGGGTAGCAACTCCATTCGTGGCGAGGTGACCTACACCGAGCCCATCACCGAGAAGTTGCAACTCGATGTGGAGTATGAGTTCAACCGCAATCTGAACGACCAAAACAAAAGGGCGCAAGTCTTTATCAATGGTGTGGAGGATAGTGCTCTTGGCACATTGTTGAGCAACATTTCCGAGAGTGGCTACATTACCCATCAGGTGGGCCCCGGTTTGAATTTCTCCTCCGAGAAGGTTAAGTTCAATATGCGTGCAGGTTTCCAGCACTCCTCGCTTGGCAATGAACAGAGACTCCCCGTAGAGTTGTCGAAGAGTTACAAGTTCAACGACTTCACCTATCGTGGCAACCTTACGGTCAATTTCAACCAGGCCAACTCGTTGCGTGTGCGACTCCACTCGCGCACCCAAAACCCCTCCATCGGTCAGTTGCAAGAGGCTACCGACGTGAATGGGTCGAGTTACACAGCAGGTAACCCCGATTTGAAGCCAAGTTACTCCCACAGCCTTATGACCTTCTACACCAATACCAACATCGAAAAGGGACAAACCTTGATGTTGCACGGTGGCATTTGGGCAACCACAAGGTCTATCTCCTCCTCTATCCAGATGAATAGGCCCGACTTTGAGATTCCCGGCTACAACGGTCAATTGCTCGGCGTGGGTAACACTTACAGCACCTACGAGAATATCTCGGGATGGAACAATTGGAATATCTTTACGGGTATAAGTTACGGTTTCCCGCTCCCGTTCATCAAGAGTAACCTCACAATCTCGCTGAATGCTAATTTCAATAGCACACCGAGTAAAATCAATGACTACCTTAACATTATGAAGGGGCAGTACTACACCACAGGTGTGCAACTCGGTAGTAACATTAGCGAGAATATAGACTTTAATATTGCCTACAATTTCAGTTACTCGATAAACGACAACGCCTCGGAAATCTACGCACAGAACAACAAATATTTGAGCCACTATGCACGCGCAGATTTCAAGTGGATTTTCTGGAAGGGCTTTACCCTCACCGCCAATGGTACCTACAACCAATATAAGGGTATCACCGACAACTACAACGAGGAAATTCTCCTTTGCAACGCCTACATCGGCAAGAAGATATTTAAGGATGAGCGTGGCGAGTTGAGCATTGGCGTGAATGACATTTTCAACCAGAACCGCGATTTTAGGCGCAATGTAGGTGCCAACTACATTCAGAACACCACAAACCTTGCCATCGGAAGGTATGTTGCCGTACAGTTTGTCTACAACATTCGCGTCTTTGGCAATGGTTCGTCGGCAAAAGATTTCGACAATTTGAGTATGGGTGGTGGCAGCGGCAGACGACCTATGGGTCCTCCCCCACACCACTGATATAGAGATATATTGTTAGGTTAATGAAAATAAGAAGTCCTCGGGGTATTGCATCACGAGGCGGGACGGAGGGATTTTTGTGGTTGCCCTCCGTCCTTTTTTTCTATTTATCAGGCGGGAAAAACAGTGCTTACACAAAAAAACGAAGGAGATGTTTTCACATCTCCTTCGTTGTACCCGAAACCGGGGTCGAACCGGTACGGACCTTTCGGTCCACAGGATTTTAAGTCCGGCGTGTCTACCTATTCCACCATTCGGGCAACCTCCACTCCCTACGGAGCGCACAAAAGTACAAAGAAAATTGATAATTGAAAATTGAAAGTAGAAAATTTTGAGTTAAAACACATCCCCGCTCCTTCATACTCCACACTCGGCAAGCATTTTGCATCCCCACAAGCCGATAACCATTTAAAAAAACACTTCGGCTTATGAAACGAACATTTACCACCCTCCTGGCCGTCGGCGCACTACTCCTCGCAGGTGAGGCAACGGCTCAAAACAACCAAAACACAAGGCGAACAGACTCCCCTCTGAAAGCCACCACCTACTCCACAGACATCAACCAATATGGGCAAACGGTGTCGGTAATTCCCCTCTCGGCAGAGTCACAAGATGGATTTCTCGTCTTCCAAAACAAAGCCGCCGATTACCGCATCTGGTTCGATGTGCGCGTGCAGACCGATGCTGCGCTGTTCTGGGGAGCGCCCGATTGGGCCGACAAGATTGGCAATGGTGTGAGTATTCGTCGTGCGCGCTTTGCAATCAAAGGTCAGTTCCGCAAAAATTGGTACGGTGAGTTGGATATGGACCTTGCCGATGGCGTGGTGGAACTCAAAGATGCCTATATGCGCTACGATGGTATCCGCAATATGCAGTTGCAGGTGGGTAACTTCAAGGAGAATTTCTCCATCTCGCGCAACACTACCTCACGCTATCTCCAATTCATTGAACGCCCTATGGCTGTGGCATTTGCTCCCTCTCGCCACGTTGGTGTTCAGGCCAAGTTTGAAGTGCCCGTCATTTGGGCGGCTGTGGGTTACTTTTTCCAGCCCGTCGATGGTGCCGAAACACGCGCCAATGTGGAGGACAACAACAAAGACTTCGGCAACAGTACAGGCTACTCGCTGACGGGTAAAGTCGTTGTGCGTCCTCTCTACGAAATGGACGATGCCTCGCTCCACATCGGCTTTGCGGCCTCCTACCGCACCCCAAAAGCCGACCTCTCGCCCAAGAACTTTGGCTCTGCGCGCATCTCCTCGCGTAACTCTACGGTCATAAATCGCAAAAAATATCTCGATACGGGCTACATCCCCAATGTTAATTTCGAGTTGATGTACACAGCCGAACTTGCCGGTCACTACAAAGGTTTGCGCTGGGAGGCAGCCTATCTGCGCGACGATGTACACATCGACGAGCACATCACCGACAGCCCCACCAAACACTTCTGGGGTGTCTATGCCCAGGCGGGCGTACTGCTCTTTGGTGGTAGGCAAAACTACGATGCAGGAGGCGCAAAATATACACGCATCACCCCTGGTCGCGATTGGGGCGACGTGGAACTTTGCGCCCGCTATGACCGCCTCGATTTGGACTCGCAGGGCATCTACGGCGGTGCCGCCAATGGTTGGACTGTGGGTGTGAACTATTGGGTCAATAGCAATATCAAGATGATGTTCAACTACCAGCACGTCAAGAATAATAAGTACGCCAACGGCAATGGCAAACTGATAGTTGGTCTGAATGAGGCTGGCGAGCCCACCACCAACCCCACCGAAGTAGTGGGTGACAAGAGTGGCGTGGGCTACAATACCCTCTCCTGCCGTTTCGAGATAAACTTTTAACCCTTCGGGGTTGCGCCTACAAAAAGAGAGGTTGAGCATCACGCTCAACCCCTCTTTTTCTATTTACTCCTCTGCGACCTCTTCGGGCTCTTCGAGCGAGAAGTCGGTCATTCCCGCCTTGATGAGGATATTGAACCATTGGCAAACCTTACGCATATCCGAAAGGTGGAAGCGCTCCCTATCGTAGGTGGGCAATACCTCGTCGAACAACGACCTCAACTCCACCTCCGAAGCCTTATGAGAAATGGTCTCCTTACCCTCGGTGTGTTTGTAGAGCGATGCCAGAACATCGGCCAAAGCCACATCCTCATCCTCGGTGAAGATGCTAATCTCCGCCAACGAACTAACCCTCGAATGGGTACCCGAGAAGTTCTTGCGTTTGCCATCCACAAGGCTCTCTGCGATAACACCATTGCGGCTACCTGCGATATAGTTATACAATCCGGGCTCTCCTGTAATTGCCAAAATGTCTTTGATTTTCATAAATTTTTTCCTGTTGTGTTAGTGTTATTTTGTTATACTCTTACTTATCCTTCACTCGCTCCACGAAATCTTTTGCCTCATCCGAAATATCATCCGTGCGGTCTGCCCACCGACCTCCTGCTATAAGCGACTCTTTCTGGCGCATTATGGAGTAGGTTATGGGGAACAAGGGGCGTTTCAGGGCCAAGTAGCGCTCCTTCTCCGAGGGATTGATAATCCAATTACCCATAATCACCTCTGCTGTGGGGCGCTCTCCTGCGTGCCATACGAACTCGGGCATACGTTGTGGTTGGTCGGCAGGTATCTCGTCCATCGGGTAGATGGTATAGACGGGGTCGCCACGATACATAATTCCATCCACCGTATTATTCTCAATGAAGAAGGTCATATCGGCACTCTCCGCCACCAAGAAGCCCATCAGTGCTCCATCGGCATCATCGACCATATAGTAGAGCGTCTGGGCATTGCCCACAATATCGGTGCGATACATCACACCATCCTCAAATTTGGCCTCAATGGTCTTGCCTGCCACCTGATTGTAGCGCGTCTCGTCAATCTCGGAACTCATAATCGGTTTGCCCTCCGAGAAAAAGACGCGATGTGGTTTCTGGTTGCGCGTATAGACATCGGCCCTTTGGCTCGTTATCTGGTTCACCTCGTTCCACATAACGCTATTTTTGTGGAGTTGCGAGGTGGAGTCGGCGGTGAACATCAGCAGCGAGTCGCAGATACCCTGGAAGTCACGACGGAAGAGTTTTACGTTGTGCAGGCCGAGCATTATACGGTCAGCCGTTCTCTTCTGCGCGAGAGTATCGCCCGCAAGAGAATCCGTAGGCATCGAGAGTGAATCGAGCATCACACCGCTACCCGCCCCCACAAGCGAATCGACCATCGAGGTCATTGCTGTGGAATCCACAGGGGGATTCTCCAAACTATCTATCACAAAATCAACCCTCTGGGAGAGTAGTTTGATACTATCGTTCTCCTCCATAGCCCTCCACGCAGAGCGCAACGTGTGAAGGCTGTCAAGCAGGGCTTCGCGCTCCCTTTGGGCAACTTGTGCAAGGCTATCTGCCACAAACCTATCCCTTGCGGCCTTAACCACTGCGAGGCTATCTGCAACCTCTTTATCGCGAAGTGCCTGCAATTTGGCGGCTTGTTCGGCAGCGAGAGTTGCCGAGTCGGGGCGTGTGAGAGTACAATAGCCGAGCGAGTCGATGAGGTAGACATACATCGAGTCGGAGCGCATATAGACCGTATCGTTGGTACCATTGCCATCGCTATCGCCAAAGGATATATAGGCGGGGTCATCGGTCAGGAACGTATCGCCGGTTTCGTGGCTATAATTGCCGTAGTTGCCAAAAACAATGCTCTTATACTCCTCGTCACGAATCTGCGCATTGTGTTTGAGTTCTATGAACTGCACCAATTCGTGGTAATCCACCGTATCGGCCCACATCTCCTTCTGGTCGCTCATAATGTAGGCATTCTGTCGGAAGATATAGCGCTGCTCCTTATTGTGGTACTCACCGTCCTCCGAGGAGAGAATCTCACCATCGGCTTTCCAAGTGGTACTGCGAGTGAAGTAGCGAGCAATCTCGGTCTCGGTATTGTAGTTCACCGAATCGGATTTCATCTCGTAGGTTTCATTCTTCATCTCCACCCTATCGACACCCACAACTTCATCCAAATCGGCATAGAAATATCCCCTTTCGGACTCCATCGTATTGGCCCCATTGGTGAATGTTGCACCACCATAGAAGCGTCCAATGTTGTCGGCAGTATTGAATACGAGGTTATAGGTGTAGAGCGTTGCGTCGCCATTGAGCACCTTCACGAGCGGAGAATAGACTCTCGCCTCACCCTCGTCACGACTATACTCTGCCCTATCGCCATAGATGAACGTGTCGTCTTTTTTGATAATCACATTGCCGAAGCAGCTCATCTGCCTCTCGTTGTAGCGCACAACGCTATCGCAGGTAATAACCGAACCATTGTGGTAGAGCACCACGTCGCCCGTCAGTGCATAGCCCGTAGTGTCGCCCACAGGTACGGGGCGTGTACGTTTGGATTTGATATCCACAGGTGTGAGTTCCCTCTTTTGCGAGGCACTCTTACCCCCTTTTTGGGCATAGGCACCGATAGTTGCTCCCAAACAGAGCAACAACACTGCAAGCGATATGGCAAAAACTCTCTTCAAGGCTCCTTACTTAATCCAATTCTTATTCTCGAACTCGGCGGTGGACATCATCGGGTCGATGCGTACATACATCATCGAAATCTTCTTATTGAGCCACTTTTCGAACTCGGTTTGTTGTTTGTGTTGCAGAGCGATATTCTCGATTTGCAAGTAGTCGTTAGCGAGGCTGGCGGTGTGCGCGGGGATAATATCGAGGAGTTTGATGAGTTTGGTGAGTGTATTACCCCTCATATCGGCACTCTGGAAGGGGGCCGACATCTCACCCACTTTCAGACCACGCATATAGGTATAGTCACGTCCCAAATCCTCCTTATAGAAAGATGTGCGCGAGTAACTCGTATCGTTGGCACCATAGACTTCCAAGAGTTCGTGGTTGGTCACAAGGCCGCCATTCTGCTTGGAGTACTTATCGTCCGAGTGCTCCAATGCCGCTTTCTCGAAGGTCACCCTACCCTCGGCCACCTCCGTACGGAGGCTATCGAGCATTTTCAGGTCATCGGCCAACTCCACATCGGTGAAGGTGGGACGCAGGAGAATATGGCGACACTTATACTGTTCACCCTTCTTGTCGATGAGTTGGATGATGTGGTAGCCGTAGACCGTTTCGACCACACCCGAGATTTGGTTGGGTTGGAGTTTCGAGAGCGCCTCGGCAAAGGGTTTTTCGAGTTGTTCGAGTGCTATATAGTCCATCTCGCCACCCTGCAATGCGCTACCTGGGTCCATCGAGTACATCCTCGCCAGCATATCGAACCTCGAACCGTTAATCACCCTCTCCCTCATCTCCAACAGGCGCTCACGAGTGCGCTGTTTGGCCTGTGTGGTGGTCGAAGGAAACTTGGTAATCTGTGCATAGACATACTGCTCGGGAACGATTGGGAGCATATCGGTGCGCAAGGAGTTGTAGTATTTTTCCACCTCACCCGGGGTGATTGTCACCTTGTTCATAATGGTAGACTGCATCATCTGGGCATATTGGCTCTCCTCTGCCATACGTCGCATATCGGCCTTAATCTCAAAGACGGGTTTGCCGGCATCCGCTTCGAGAGCGGCAATGGAGCCCACCTCGGCAATCATTGCCTCAACCCTCTTGTCCACATTCTCCGACACTATTGCCGTATTTATCTCTATGGAGTCGATGAGGGCCTGATTGTAGAGCAATTTCTGTGTGAGGAGTCCTTCGAGTGCCTCGCTCATAGGGTCGCGGTCAGAGGTGTAGCCCCTCTCCTTGCGTTGGGAGAGAATCTGCTTGCTGTAATCGACTACCTCCGAATAGAGAATTGCCGAGTTACCCACAACAGCCACCACCTTGTCGGCAATAATGGTCTGTGCCACAGCGGGAACAGCCATATAAAGCATCAGGAACAATCCAATCAAAAAACTCTTTTTCATATCGTTTCTATACGTTTTATTCTCCTACTTTGATTCTTATTTTCCCCTCCACAAGGGCTGCATTATAGAGGCTGTCGTTGTAGAGCGTCACAATCTCACCCCTACGACGATTGTACAAAAGGCGACGTACCATCTCCTCCACCCTCTCCAAAGGTGCAGGCTCGCCCTTACGCAACACGTCGGTAATCTCAATAAAGTATTTACTATCGGCATCTGCCATCTGTCTTATCTCGTCGCCCGAAAG
Source organism: Tidjanibacter sp. (assembly GCA_045596685.1). Lineage (GTDB taxonomy): Bacteria > Bacteroidota > Bacteroidia > Bacteroidales > Rikenellaceae > Tidjanibacter. The sequence continues at coordinate 35,206 of JAZOCT010000016.1, forward strand.
GATGTAGTCGTAGTTCTTGTCGCGCCTTACGGGGAGATAGGACAAAAACTCGCTGAAATCAACCCAACTATCGAAGGTGTGGAGTTCGAAGCCATTTTTCTTGCACAAATCCAAGAAATCCTGCTGTTTTTCGGCACTCTTCGACCCCATAAGATTGAAGAGTTTTACCGATTGGCGATATTTGTCGGAGAGCCTCACGATACGACCTTTGAGAATCGTGCGGTCCATCACAAACTCCTTGCGGTGGCTCTCAAAATAGGCCCTCACCACACTATCCGTAATGAGCGTATCGAGCCTACCCGCGAGGTATCTCTGTTCAAGCCTATTCGAGAGAAGCGATGTGCGGTATTCGTCCACCATCTTCTCCACCTCCGGCATCTGGTCCGCAAGCACCCTCTGGGCCTCCTGCATCTTCACCTCACGACGCACCCACTGCTCCACATAACCCTCTGCCACACAGATGCTATCCGAACCCGTATGCCCCGCCGTCACACACTCCAACTCGGAGCGACGGAGCACACTCTCACCAACGCGCGCCACCTCCTCGTCGTAGTTGAGCAGTTGGCAACCCGACAAGAGAACCATCACAAGCAGTGAGCAGAGTATGTAGTGCAATTTCTTCATTCGTTGGCATATTTTACCAAATACGGGCGCAAATATAACTCTTTAGAGTTAAAAACGCAAAACAAGGTCTTGATATTATGGCAACACTATACATTTTCAAGCGCAAAAACGCAAAAGACGGAACCATTCTTGTGGCTCCGCCTTTCAAAATTCGCAAGTAAAGAGTGATTATTCCAACTCCGCGTTGTCGTGCAGAGAGCGCCACAAGCGCACCATCGCCCACAAAAAGAGCAACGAAGAGAGCCCATAGACAATCCAATAGGCCACATCGGAGGTGATAACATCACGCAGCGTGAGGTTCTCGGAGTCACCAAAGAACGCCATTGTCGCATAGGCTATGGCATTATTGATGGCGTGGATGATAATCACCGAGAGCAAAGAGCGGGTTTTCAGGTAGACATAACCCAAAATCAAGCCCACAACAAAGGCATTTATCATCTGCACAGGGACAATGTGGATGGCTCCAAAGAGCAGTGCCGACATCAGCAAAGCACCCCCCTTGCCCAAGCGTTCCCTACACGACTCAAAAACCAGCCCTCGAAAGAAAACCTCCTCCAAGATGGGGGCAGCAACAACACTCGAAAGTATCGCCCAGCCACCCAAGCCAATTGCCTGTTGCACACCCTCGTATGCCTCCGTAGGGAAAAGCACCAAAAGAGGCTCAATTACAATACCCGAGGCAACCACCAAAAGCACACCCCAAAGTATCATCGGCATATTCAAATGGCGCAATCCGAAGTGGATACCGCTATCCCTTCCTGCCCTCATTCGTCGCCACAGCACAAAGGCTATCGGTGGCAACATCTGAACGAGATAGTAGACAAATGTGATGTCGGGAGTGAGCACACTCTCCCCCTTAACCCTCATCAGCACAACAGAGAGCACGCTGCCCACCAACACCGAGAGCACAAAGACTCCGATGGTGGCAAAAAAGTCGGTCCAAGTGGGGAATTTTGCAGGCTTTTTTACGGGCTTTTCCACCACCTCCTCTTCGGGCTTTGGAGGCTCACTTGCAGCCCCCTTTTCGGGCTCCACAACCTCCACCACTTCGGGCTCCACAACGACCTCTTCGGAGGTCACTTCCGCAACCTCCAAAGCGTCGTTTTTGTCTACATCATTCAAGTTCATTCTTTACTTTATATAATGGTTGTCAAATTCCTTACTCGCCGAGAGTTGCAACCATCACAGCCTTGATGGTATGCATACGGTTTTCAGCCTCGTCGAATACAATCGAGTGGCGGCTCTCAAATACCTCATTGGTAACCTCCAACTCCTCGGGGCCAAACTTCTCGTGAACCTCCCTGCCGATGCGGGTATTCAGGTCGTGGAATGCGGGCAGGCAGTGCATAAATTTCACCTCGGGATTGCCCGTTGCGCGGATAACGTCCATATTGACTTGGTAGGGCATCATACACTCCAAACGCTCAACCCAAGCCTCGTCGCTCTCGCCCATCGAAACCCAAACGTCGGTGTAGAGGAAGTCACAATCCTTCACAGCCTCTTTCACATCGTGGGTAATGGTAATCTTCGCGCCTGTCTCGGCAGCAATCTTGCGGCACTCCTCCACGAGCCAAGCCTCGGGCTCATAACCCTCGGGGCAAGCAGCGCGGAAATCAACACCCATCTTCGCGCAACCAACCATCAGCGAGTTACCCATATTGTAGCGTGCATCACCGAGGTAGCAGAACTTCATCTGGTTGAAAGGTTTGTCGCAGTGCTCCTGCATAGTCAGGAAGTCGGCCAAAATCTGTGTGGGGTGGTACTCATTGGTCAGACCGTTCCATACGGGAACATCTGCATAGTGTGCCAACTCCTCAACAATCGACTGACCGTAGCCACGATACTCAATACCGTCAAACATTCTGCCAAGAACCCTTGCAGTGTCGGCAATGCTCTCCTTTTTGCCCATCTGCGAGCCGCTGGGGCCGAGGTAGGTAACGTGACCACCCTGGTCGTGAACAGCCACCTCAAAGGAGCAACGGGTACGAGTGGAGTCCTTCTCAAAGAGGAGCACAATGTTCTTACCTACAAGGTGTTGCTTCTCAACGCCTGCTTTTTTGTCGGCTTTGAGTTGTGCTGCCAACGTGAGGAAATAACGAATCTCCTCGGAGGAGAAATCGAGCAATTTCAGAAAATCTTTACCTTTCAACGATTCCATAAAAAAGTGTTATTTAAAGTTAATGTTTTAAGTGAATAGTCGCCCTCATTTGGAGCATAAGCCCCATTTCCAACCTCAAATATATGCATTTTAGTTGAAACAATAGATATTTTTCCAAGAAAAATACTATTTTTGTGGCATAATTAATATGGGACACTATGGGCAAAATCGTAGCACTCGCCAACCAAAAAGGTGGCGTAGGTAAGACCACAACAGCGATTAACCTCGCTGCCAACCTCGCAATTATGGGCAAAAAAATTCTCCTTGTGGATGCCGACCCGCAGGCCAACGCCACGTCGGGACTCGGGTTTGATATTCGCAGCGAGGGTATTTATGAGTGCATTATTGGCAAGCACAAGGCCGAAGAGGTGATAGTCAAGAGCGAGGATGTGAAAAAACTCTCCGTACTGCCTTCGAGCATCAATCTTGTGGGTGCCGATGCCGAACTTGCGACTCTTCACGATGGACACTATCGAATGAAGAGGGTGCTCGACGAGGTACGCGACCAGTACGACTACATCTTCATCGACTGCTCCCCCAGCCTCGGTTTCACAACCGTCAATGCATTGGTGGCAGCGGACTCGGTGCTGATACCCGTGCAGTGTGGTTACTTTGCGTTGGAGGGTCTTGGCAAGTTGCTCAACACCATCAAGATGGTCAAAAGCAAACTCAATACGGCACTCGAAATTGAGGGGTTTGTAATGACGATGTACTCTCGTTCCCGCCTGGCCAATCAGGTGACCTTTGAGGTGAAGGAGCACTTCAAACACCTGACCTACGACACCATCATTGCGCGTAGCGTGAGGCTCGACGAGGCACCCTCGCACGGTGTGCCCGTAATCCTCCACGATGCCGCATCGACGGGTAGCAAGTGCTACCTCGAACTCGCCAAAGAGTTCCTCAAACGCAACCGAAAAAAAGCCGACACAAAGAAACAATAAATAGAAACACAGCATAGTTATGAAAAAACACACAGGACTTGGTCGTGGCTTGGGTGCCATTCTCGAAGCCGAAAACTACATTGATGAACTCCCCGCAGTGAGCCGTATGGAGGAGTTGGCGGTGGAGAGCATCATCCCCAACCCCAAGCAGCCTCGCACAGAGTTCGACGATGACGCTTTGGAAGAGTTGGCCGACTCTATCGCCACCCTCGGCCTTATCCAACCCATCACAGTGCGTAAGGAGGTGGGTGGTAAATATATCATCATCAGTGGTGAGAGGCGTTGGAGGGCTTCGAAGTTGGCTGGCAAGAGTACCATTCCTGCCTACATTCGTGAGGCCGACGACAAAGAGTTGCACGAGATGGCTCTCGTGGAGAACATCCAGCGTCAGGACCTGAACGCAATGGAGATTGCCTTCTCGCTCCAAAGGCTCATTGATGAGTGTGGGGTGACACAAGAGATGGTGGCACAAAGAGTGGGCAAGAAACGCTCGACGGTGGCAAACTACCTCCGCTTGGTGCAGATGTGCCCCGAGGTGCAGGCCGCTCTGAAAGGCAACCTCATAACTATGGGCCACGCAAAAGCCATCGCCGCAGCCCCCGAGGAGATGCAACCCTCGTTGGTGAAGAAAATCACCAAAAAGGAACTTTCGGTGAGGGCCACCGAGGCTCTCGTCAAAAAACTCTCCGAGGAGAGGGTTCCCACCGAGGTGGAGGCAGAAGAGGAGTTCCCCGAAATCTACACCCGCGTGGTGGAGGGGCTCTCGAAACTCTTGGGCGAGAATATCAAAATCAAGCGCTCGGGCGATGGTAGTGGTAAGATTGTAATAGGTTTTTCGGGCGACAAGGAGATTGCCACAATCGTTGAGCGTCTGGAAAAACTCGTAAAATAGACAATGGAACTGACAAGAAGGGTTATATTGAGGATTGTTGCGTTGGTGGTCTTTGCCACCCTCGCTCCCTCTGTGCTCTCGGCACAGGAGCCATCGCAAACAATGCAGGAGCAGAAAGAGGTGACGAGGGAGGTGGAGAAGAACGAGCGCAAGGAGAGAAGAAAAAAGAGAAAAAAAGAGGTGGTTGCCATCGCCAATTTCACCGACGGATTTGAGGTGAAGGGGGGCGAGAGGTTGGCACCCGTTGTGCGCACCGCAGAGCAGGATTCGTTGGAGGTGGTGGAACTCACACGCCTGATTGATTCGCTCATTGTGGCACGCGAGAGCATTCTCCCCGAGGATAGCACAGCACTTGCCACCGCTTCGTCGCGCATCGACTCGCTTACCACAAGGCGTACCACCCTGCTTCCCGAAGTGGCAACCGACACCCTCGCACTCACCCCCGACAGCCTCGCTGCCGACACCATCAAGAAGGAGCGTTACAATTGGCTCTTCCGCGACTCGTTGTCGCTCACAACAACAACACTTGTGAATGCCGTACTCCCGGGCTTTGCGCAACTCTATGAGGAGAAATATTGGAAAATTCCTCTCGAATATGCAATGGTCGGCTTACCCCTCTGGGCGGGTATCGAGCAGAACAAAAAATACCTATCCTACAAAAAAGAGTTCGATATTTTGGCCTCCACTGGTGCAACCCAAGAGCAGCGCACCCCCGTGCAGACCAAGATGCTCAAACACAAATCCTACCGCACGCTCCTGATAGGTACGGCTGTGGCATCCTATATGGGCTTTATGGTGGATGGTATCATAAACCACCCCGATGATAGTTCCGACATACAGAAAGCCTCGGCCTTGTCGTTTGTCTGCCCAGGTGCGGGACAAATCTACAATGGCAGTTATTGGAAGGTCCCAATTGTGGTGGTGGGTATTGCATCTATGGCCTACGTTATCGACTGGAACCAAAGGGGTTATGTGCGATTCAAGACCGCCTATGACCTCGCAACCGACAATGACGACTCCACCATCAATGAGTTCCCAGGCACCTCCGAAGAGTCATTGCGCTCCATCCGTAACGCCTACCGACGCAACCGCGACTTGGCCATCATCGGTACTGTGGCAGTCTATCTCGTACAGGTGGCAGATGCACACATTGATGCACATATGCAGGCCTACGACATCAGCGACAACCTCTCTATGAAAATCGAGCCCTGCATAACGCAGAGCGTCACGCCAAGTGGCATAAGCAACAACTTCGGCCTTAACCTCACGATGAATTTCTAATTTCAAAATGAAAGCAATAAAAATCCTCGTGGCAACCCTCACACTGCTATCTCCTCTGGGAGCGTTGGCACAAGAGCACATCAATCTGCCACAAGAGAGCGATAGCAACAACTCACAAAGCCTCGACGAGGAACTATCAATGCCAATGCTCGACTCCCTACTCGTGGCGTGGAGCGAAAGGCACAGCCAGATCACAAGCGAAAAACTCTTCAATCCACTTGTAGCAATCGATACTGTGGACCTGCCCGCAAGCGAGATTCCCGACTCGGTATACATTGCCCGCTTGGAGGCCATCGGGTCGGCCATCCCCCTGTCCTACAACGAGGTGGTGAGAAAATACATCATCTCCTACACCACTCGCAATAAGAGCCTTATGAGCAGGGTGCTTGGCCGCTCACTCTACTATTTCCCCATCTTCGAGGCGGAACTTGACGCACAAGGTTTGCCCCTCGAACTGCGTATGTTGCCCGTAATTGAGTCCTCTCTCGTACCCAAAGCACGCTCTCCAAAAGGGGCTGCGGGCCTGTGGCAATTTATGTACGGCACCAGCAAAGGCTATGGCTTGGAGATCACCTCCTTCATCGACCAACGATTCGACCCCACGCTCGCAACCAAAGCAGCGTGCAAATTCCTGCGACACCTCTACAAGATGTACGGCGATTGGAACCTCGCACTGGCGGCCTACAACTGTGGCCCGGGTAACGTGAATAAGGCACTCCGCAAGGTGGATGGCAAGGGCGGCTTTTGGGACATCTACCCCTATCTTCCCAAAGAGACAAGGGGTTACCTTCCAGCATTCATTGCCGCAACCTACGCCTACCACTACTACGACCAACACGAGATTATCCCCTCGGAAGCACCTGTGCCTCTCTCGACGGATACGATTCACATAAGTCGCATAATGCACCTCGAACAGATAGCCTCAACCATCGGCACCCCTATGGATGTATTGCGAGCGCTCAACCCTCAATTCAAACAAGATATCGTACCTGCTGTAAGGGGACGCTCCTATGATATTGTTCTCCCCGTATCGGAAGTGGGCAAGTTTCTCGACAAGGAGGCCGAAATTATGGGCAAAGACACCCTCTACTTGGCAGAATATATGAGCCCGAAGAAGAATGGCGAAATGCCTACTTTTGTGATTGACAGCAAGATACACAAGGTCAAGTCGGGCGAAAACCTCGGCCTCATCGCCAAGAAATATGGCGTTACGGTAAAGCAGATTTGCAAGTGGAACAACATCAAAAATCCCTCCAAAATCCGCGTAGGACAGAAGTTGGAGATTTTTCTGAAATAACTCAACAATGATTCACAACGACACCATAGTAGCACCCGCCACCCCCTCGGGAGGAGCCATAGCCATCGTGAGAGTAGAGGGCGAAGCAGCCATTGCCACCACCGAGCACTTCGTGCGCCTGACACAAGGCAAAAAAATCGCCGAAATGAAGGGCTACACAATGGCACACGGTGAGGTGTGGGACCACGAGCGCAGGGTGGATGATGTCATCATCTCCCTCTTTCGCGCACCCAATAGTTATACGGGAGGCGATATGGTGGAGATTGCTTGTCACGGCTCGGCATTCATTGTGAGCGAGATTGTAAGACTTGCTATTGATGCGGGCGCAAGGGCCGCAACAGCGGGCGAATTTACAAAACGTGCATTCCTCGCAGGCAAAATAGACCTCTCGCAAGCCGAAGCAGTGGCAGATGTGATTGCTGCCGAGGAGAGAGCCGCCCTCACACTTGCCGATACCCAATTGAGAGGTGGCTATTCGGCATCACTTGCCGAGTTGAGGAGCGAATTGGTACGCTTGGCTTCACTCTTGGAGTTGGAGTTGGATTTTTCGGAGGAGGATGTGGAGTTTGCTGACCGCAGGGAACTCACTACCCTACTCGACCTCATCGGGAGCGAAATCAAGCGCCTCGCTGAATCGTTTGCTGTGGGTAATGCCATCAAGAGGGGCATTGCGGTGGCTATTGTGGGTGAGCCCAATGTGGGGAAAAGCACCCTTTTGAACCGCCTTGTGGGCGAAGATAGGGCTATGGTTAGCGAAATTGCGGGCACCACTCGTGACACGATTGAGGAGAGCGTGAGGATTGATGGCGTAGTGTTCCGATTTATCGACACCGCAGGTCTGCACGAAACGGGCGACAGGCTCGAAAGTATGGGCATAGAACGCACGCAAAGGGCTGTTAATGAGGCTCAAATCGTCGTTGAGATGTTTGAGAATGTGGGCGAAGATATTGTAACGATAGAGAGCAACCAACACCTTTTGAGGGTGCTTAATAAATGCGATAGAGGTAATTGTGAGGCCCCCGAGGGATGGCTTACCATCTCGGCAAAATATGGCGATGGCGTGGAGGAGCTGTCCTCGGCGATTAGGGGGTGTGTCGACACGAGCGATGTGATGCGTGGCGAGACTGTGGTCTCCAATGGCCGCCACTACGAGGCACTATGCAGGGCTGGCGAGGCACTATGCAGAGCGCGCGAGGCCCTCACAATGGGCATATCAACCGACCTTGTGGCCCAAGATATTCGTGAGGTTTTGGGTGCCATTGGCGAAATTACCGGTGAGGTTACCACCTCCGACCTTCTTGCTGAAATCTTCTCGAAATTCTGCATCGGCAAGTAATAATAATAGTGTTCAGGGTGTCGTCACCCTACGAGGTAAAGTACACTATATGCGGTGCGTTTCGCTTACATCGAAACGCACCTCCTATTTACTACTCTTCCCTACTCCACAAACCTTATTTTGCTCTTATCGCGCGGTTTTGCCTCGGGAGCCTCATCGGGGTAGCCCACGCCCAGCACATAGCGCAACTTATAGCCCTCGCTGAATCCCAATCTGTCGAGGTAGGGTTTTGCCTTTGGGCTGGTGGTGAGAAACATTGAAGGTGCCGCCATCACGCAGGTGCCGAGGCCGAGTTCCTGGGCTGCAAGGCACATATTCTCACCCATCAGTCCCACATTCACCAACGTCATCCCCATTGGGTCATCGGGACAGGCAACAGCAATCAGGGCCGTAGCATTGCGAAATGCATTTCGGAATTTGGGGTCGTCGTCGCTAACAAAGAAGGGCATCTCCTCCTTCATCAATTCGGTCACCTCGTTCAGGTACTCCTCGCTGTCGATAATCCTCACCTCCCACTCCTGCTTATTCATAGCATTGGGGGCGTTGATACCACACTCGGCAATCTTCTGCAAGAGGTCACGCTCAACCGGCTGGGAGGTGTAGTGACGTATTGACCTTCGGGCCATTATAGCATCCATAACGGGAGTGGTGCTCTTACTTTGGCAGCCACACAAGGTCAGCAATAGAGCCAACGTGGCAATTGATAGAATCTTACGGTTAGTATTCATACTCTCTTCTGTTTTTGGGTTATCACTTGTGCGTAAAAATAACTCTAAAATCCCGAACATCAAAACCTTCGGCTCAAAAACTCGCAAGTGGGGGCAAGTTTTGTGAAATATTGCTACCTTTGCAGCAGAAAAGCGTAGAACCAATTTACTAATAGCACTATGATTGAGATTGGAACAAGACACATCAGCACAACGATTGTAGACCACACAAATGTAGCCTCGGCTGTGGGCTCTGGCGGTTTAGACGTATTTGCCACCCCCTCTATGGTGGCACTTATGGAGCACGCCGCAATGAATGCTGTGGCCCCATACCTTGCCGAGGGTGACACCACCGTTGGCGGTCACATAGCCACCTCCCATACGGCACCCTCCCCCATTGGTGCGACCATTGAGGCGGAGGCAGTGGTGAAGGCTGTTGAGGGACGCAAAATTGAGTTCGAGGTGGAGGCTCGATGCGGTGGTCAGGTCATCGGCAAAGGCACCCATCTGCGTTTCGTGGTCAATGCTGCGAAATTTATGAGCAAACTGCTCTAAACTCCACATCATCCCAGAAAAAAGGTGCGCTCGCAGTGAGCGCACCTTTTGTATATGCAAGTTTCTTATGACCTACAACACCACCAGAAGGGTGACAACCGAGATGACGGCCCAGAGTATTACGCCCAAGATGAGCGGTTTGGCACCCACCTTTTTGATGGCTCCCAGCGACAAGCCACAGCCAATCAAAAAGAGCGTGAGGCTCAACGCTTTCTTCGCGCCCACAACCACCCCTTTTGTTATCTCCGAGGGGATATTGAGGTAGGTGTTGGCAATCATCGCAAGGATAAAGAAGAGGATAAACCAGGGGATGGCGATTTTCTTACCCTTCGAGCGGAAGAGGAGTATCGACACGAGTGCGAGGGGGAATATCCAGAGCGCGCGGGTGAGTTTTATGGTCGTAGCCACCTGCAAGGCCTCCTGACCGTAGGCGGCACCTGCCCCCACCACCGAGGAGGTGTCGTGGATGGCAATGGCTGCCCAGGTGCCAAACTGCTGTTGGGTGAGCCCGAGTGCCTCACCGATGGGTGGGAAAATGAAGAGCGCTATGGCGTTGAGAATGAAGATTGTAGCCAGCGCCAGCGAGGTGTCGTTATCGTCGGCATCAATAATGGGGGCAACCGCCGCGATGGCACTACCGCCACATATTGCCGTGCCCGCCGAGATGAGATAGGCATTCTTATGATTGACTTTCAGCACCCTGCCAAGCACCACACCCAGAATCATCACACCCACCACCGACACGATGGTGAAGAGCATACCCTCCTTGCCCGAGGCTATTGCGCTGTGGAGGTTCATACCGAATCCCAGGCCCACAACGGCCACTTGCAGCAGGTATTTTGAGACTTTTTTGTTGGCCTTTGCGTAGGGTGCACCGATTGTAAGCGCAATGGCGATACCCATAAAGAGCGCCACAGCGGGCGAGAGCCACAGACTACCGATGGCACAGAGCCAATAGCACATCCTGCGCAGGGTCAATACCATACGCTCACGTTTAATCTCCTCAACAGTTTTCTCTTCCATAGTTTCCAATGATTTCTTGTGACAAAGATACGACTAAAAAAGAGATATAGAACCCACGACACCCGATTTTATATTGCCAATAATTATTAAATTATTGATGTGATGCAATTCCCCGCGTGAGTGTTGTTCGTTTTGCGAAAAATATGTTTATATTTGCGCTGTCGAAAGGCCATAAGCCCGTAGACAGACATATTTTCGGAAGTGTTTTCGCAGTTCTAAATAGAAAATCTGACAGTTTTCAAAGACAACAGGACAGACGAACAGCACTCATATCTTGTGTAGTCGTGTGGACTATGCACATTTTGTGCATATATGCCCCATACTATTCAGGTGTGGGGTATTGCATCGTTTATTGTTGTCAGGTTGTGTCAGAGCCTCTATTTAGTAAACGGAAGTCAGCTCCACACTTTCTTTTTGTTGTTTTACTTGCTTTTTTTACCATCGAGGAGTTGCGTGGTGTATTTTGTTAATAGGTAACACTTAAACAAACACATACACTTTTAACTTTTTTTTTAACTTATTTTTATGAAAAAACTATCCATTTTGTTGATGTCGGTGGTAGCCTTATCACTGACAGGATGTTCCGAGTTGGCAGATTGGGTCACCGTACTTGACCGCCTCGAAGACCTCGAAGGTCGCGTGGAGACTCTCGAAGAGCAGTGCAATCAGACCAACACCAACATTGAGGCACTCCAAACCCTCGTAACCGCAATGCAGAGCCACGACAGCATCACTGCTATCACCCCCATCAAGGAGGGCGATACCATTGTGGGCTACACCATCACCTTCACCAATGCCGACCCCATCACTATCTACAACGGCACCAATGGCACCAACGGTACCAATGGCGAGGATGGCGAGGATGGCTATACCCCCGTTATTGGTGTTAAGCAGGATACCGATGGCAACTACTATTGGACTCTCGATGGCGAGTGGCTGTTGGATGATGCCGGCAACAAAATCAAGGCCAACGGCACCGATGGCAAAGACGGCCAGGATGGTAAAGATGGCGAGGATGGTAAAGACGGCCAGGATGGCAAAGATGGCGAGGATGGAACCACTCCCTTCTTGAAGATTGAGAATGGCGCTTGGTGGATATCCTTCGACGAGGGCCTCACTTGGACCAAACTTGGCGAGACCAACAACAACTCGGGCAACGTAGGTAGCGAGACTCCTGGCGAGGGCACTACCGACAATGGCGGCGAGGGCTACACCCCCACTATTGGCGTAGCACGCTTCTCCGATGGTATTCTCTATTGGACTGTCGATGGCGAGTGGATTTTGGACGAGAACGGCAACAAGATTAAGGCCGAAGGTCAGGATGGCGAGGATGGCAAAGATGGCGAGAATGGCAAGGATGGCATCACTCCCGAACTGAAAATCGAGAATGGCTTCTGGTATGTTTCCTACGATGGTGGCTCAACTTGGAAACAGTTGGGCGAGGCCGCAGGTGACGGCACCACTTCGGGTGGCGACTCTCTCTTCGCGAGCGTTACTTGGGATGAGGACTACGCCTACTTCACCCTCTCGGACGGCACCGTGCTCACCATTCCTCTCAACAAGCAGGGTGGCAACGATGGTGGCGACGACAACACCGGCAACGAGGATGGCGGTGACGACAACACCGGCGACGATGATGACGACCAAGACCTCGTTCTTCCTCCCAACAACCAGATTTGGTACACCACCACCGATAGTTTGGCCGTTACCACATCTGCTACTTGGGCGGCCATCATCTCCTCCAATGTCTACGAGAACGGCAAGGGCGTTATTACCTTCTCCGACGACATCTACAACATCCCCGCAGAGGCATTCAAGAGCAAAAAGAACCTCAAAACCATCACTCTTCCCGAGACTATTCTCTCCATTGGAAACTATGCTTTCTACCAGAACTCGGCTCTGACAACCATCAACATCCCCAGCAGCTGCCTCTCCATTGGCAATTATGCATTTGAGGATGCAACCTCCCTACGCGAGATAATTATCCCCGATGGGCTTATCACCATCGGCGATTGCGCATTCCGCCGTTGCAAAAACATGAGCACTGTCTCTATTCCCCAAAGTGTTACATCTATTGGATCTTCTGCATTTGTGAGCTGCTCTGGCCACCTAATTCTCAACTGCGACACGGCCGACAAATCTACTAATTCTGGCGCCTTCTATGAAGCAGACTTCAACAGAGTGACCTTCGGTGAGTCGGTAACAAAGATTGGTTCCTATGCATTCCAAGACTGCACCTACTTAACCCTTATTGACATTCCTGACAATGTTACGATTATTGGCAGTTATGCATTCTATTTTTGTAGCAATCTAACAAGGGTGAATATTGGTAGCGGTATAACATCGATAGGAAGCTCCGCTTTCGGTTATACCAATGTGTCTGTAATCTACATCAAGGCCACTACTCCCCCCACTATTAGCACAGGCTCTTACCCATCTATCCCCTCAACCTGCGCTCGCATCTATGTTCCCACCAATAGCGTGGAGACCTACAAGGCAGCAGAGGGCTGGAAGAACTACGCGAGCAAGATTGTTGGCTACGATTTCGGCACAACAGAAACAGAGGGCGAGGAGTAAAAACATCCCTCCCCACAATTAGAAAAAAAATCACCTTTTTTTGTTCACGGGTATCTTTTTTGATACCCGTGACTTTTTATATATAGGGCTTAATGTTTTCGGGCTTGCAGTTTGCAAACCCACAGTCGGTCGATGGTTGACGGTCGACGATTTTACAGACCTCACCCGCCCTTCGGGCACCCTCTCCTAACTTATGAGAGGGTTTGCCCATATAGGGCTTAATATTTTCGGGCTTGCAGATTTGCAAGCCCACGACGTTAGACGTTAGACATTAGACGTTAGACATTAGACATTAGACAAAAGAAAAAAGTGGCATTTGTTTTGCGAGAGTAGAGGAAAAAAGTTGTCGGGAGCGCCCCCAGAGCCCTCTTCGGCAGCAAAGTTTAACCAATAAAAATAGATGTATTATGAAAAAACTTCTTCTCCTCTGCGCTGCCGCACTCCTTACCGTCGGCACCATCTCCGCCCAAAGTTGGGCGTGGGGTCCAAAAGTAGGCGCAACTTTCGCCACCGCTAACGGCATCCCCGATGCCAAAATCCTCCCAGGTGTGTCGGCTGGTCTTTTCTTCGAAAGCGTAGCCTGCAATTGGTTCGTAATCGAAAGCGACCTCCTCTTCTCAATGCAGGGCTTCAAGGTCGAAAACGACAACCACAAAGCAAGCGTTAGGCTCAACTACATCTCTATGCCTGTGCTGGGCAAATACTACGTCATCGACGGACTGAACTTGCAAATGGGTGCCTCGTTTGACTACCTCATACACACAGGAGCAAAGGTCGATGATGTGGAGGTCGATATGGATGGCGACTTCAACCGATTCAACATCCAACTCCTGGCAGGTTTGGCCTACGACTTCGACTTCGGTATGGTGCTCGAAGGCAGGTATCGCTACGGACTGACACCCCTCACTCCCGAGGCCGAGGATGTCTACTCGGGAATGTTGCAAATCTCCGTCGGTTGGAGGTTCTAAAACAAACAAAAACTCCTCTCGGTTTGAGAGGAGTTTTTGTTTGAAGTCTTACTCGGACTAATAGCCCAAAATACGCAACATCGACCTATAACTCTGCTCTTTGGCAAACAGGCGAGTGTAGTATTCGCCCGTCTCCTTGTCGATGTCGATGAGGATATGTTTGGGCGCAGGGGTGAGGCAGTGCTGGATACCTCCAAAGCCTCCCACCGACTCCTGATAGGCTCCCGTATGGAAGAAACCTACATACAAGGGCTCCTCAACATCGTCCAACTTGGGCAAAAAGACCGCATTGGAGTGCGACTCACCACTGTAAAAGTCCTCACTATCGCACGTCAAGCCTCCGAGGAACACCCTCTGGTACTGCTTGTCCCAATGGTTGATGGCAAGCAGAGGATACCTCTGGTCGATACCCCAAATGTCGGGCAGCGTGGTCATAAACGAACTGTCTATCATATACCAGCGCTCCCTATCGTTCTGCTGCTTCTGGTTGAGCACCGAAAATAATGTTGCGCCACTCTCGCCCACCGTAAACGAACCAAACTCTGTGAAGATATTGGGCTCCTCCACCCCGTTTAGATTGCAGTTACTCTTGATTTGTGCAACAATCTCTTCGGCCATATACTCATAGTCGTAGTCGAAGTTGAGTGAGTTCTTAATGGGAAATCCGCCTCCGATGTTTAGGCTGTCAAGTTCGGGACAAATCTTTTTAAGTTCGCAATAGACCTGAATACACTTGTTCAACTCGTTCCAATAGTAGGCGGTATCTTTCATACCTGTATTGATGAAGAAGTGGAGCATTTTGAGTTTGAGTTTCTTGTTACCCTTGATGCGCTTCTTGTAGAACTCCACGATGTCGTTGTAGCGAATTCCGAGCCTCGAAGTGTAGAAGTCAAACTTGGGTTCCTCCTCCGCCGCAATGCGTATACCAAGTTTACAAGGCCTCTCCAAAAGCCCCTCCAATTGGTCCAACTCCTCCTTATTATCCAAAACGGGGATGGTATTCTCGAAACCCGAATTAATCAAGGCTGCGATGTTTTCCACATACTGCATACGCTTGAAACCATTGCAAACCACATACATATTCTTATCAATGAGCCCCTGCTCGTAGAGCGCATTGATGAGAGGAATGTCGTATGCCGACGAGGTTTCCAGATAGATATCGTTCTTCAAAGCCTCCTCCAACACAAACGAGAAGTGGGAGGATTTGGTGCAGTAGCAGTAGTTGTAGGTACCTTTGTAGTCCACCTTTGCCATTGCCACATTGAAGAGTCGTTTGGCTCGTTGGATTTGCGAAGATATTTTGGGCAGATAGGTAATTTTGAGCGGTGTGCCGTACTGCTTGATGATATCCATCAGGGGCACATTGTGGAAATAGAGTTCGTTATCCTCCACAGAAAATTCGGCTTGTGGCCAATCGTAAGTTTGCTCAATAAGGTCGGTGTACTTGTTCTTCATTTTTTCAAAAACAATTTTAATTCACAATCCGTCTTCGCTACTTTCGGAAATTTTCACCAAAGTAATCGAGTTACTTTTTCGAAAATTTCACAATGCAAAACAAATAATTCTTTTTGATATAATCAACCATCGGAGCACATTTATGTCTATTTTGTCATATTTTTCTGACTTTTTGGCAGATTATTCAATAATAATCGCTATTTTTGGGGGTTATTATTGAGGATAAACAAAAACAACATAGCGTTATGACAGCAAAAATCAGCGCAATCATTGCACAGCACATTGCCTCACAGACAAGGATTATCATCCCCGAAGTGGGCACACTCATTCGCCGCAAAGAGAGCGGAGAGATTGTCTTTATGGAGATGCTCAAAAAGAGCGATGGCGCACTCGCCTCGCTGATTGTGAACACGCTCGACGTGAGCCCCAGCAAGGCAAACGAACTTCTGGCAAGTTATGTGGCGACTATCAAACAGCAACTCGCCTCCAACAAAAAGTTTATTCTCGATGGCGTAGGCGTGCTTCTGCTTCGTCGTGATGGGGGCGTGGATTTCTCCTTCAACCCCTTTGCACAGTCGCTTCCCGAGTTTGAGAAGGGCGTGGATATTCTCGAAGAGGATGCTCCCGTAGCACCCGCCAAACCCGCCACTCCTGTGGCTCCTGCAACCCCCGTTGCAGAGCCCAAAGTGGAGGTTGCACCTCGTACCACAGCACCTCGTACCACAACAGCACCTCGACCCGCACCTCGACCCGCACCTCAACCCACACCTCAACCCAAAAAGGTGCTCCTCAAAACAGAGGACCAGGAGGAGCCCATTGAGCGCAAGAGCAAAATCAATCCTCATATGACGCGCAAGAAGATGGACGGCATCACCATTGTCGCCATTGTTGCTTTGGCTCTGGCACTCATCTCTCTCATTTGGGGCGCGATACCCTCCAATGACCGCGTGGAGTTGGATGTGGAGCCTATCCCCTTCGAGGTAGATGGGAATTGAGAGCGGCCAGCAGTCAGCAGTCAGCAGTCAGCAGTCAGCAGTCAGCAGTCAGCAGTTAGCAATCAGCAGTCAGCGGCCAGCCCCACTTGGTCACGGGTATTAAAAAAGATACCCGAGAAGAAATTGAAAGTTGAAAATTGAATTATGAGGCTTATATGCCTTACGAGCCTTACAAGCCTTATAGGCCATTAAGGACTTTAAGGGCTACGACGTTTAGACGTTAGACAAAAGAAGTATGTTAGACTTATTTGCGATAAAACAACGATTTGGGATAATCGGCAACAGTGAGCCACTCAACAGGGCCATAGAGATGGCTGTGAAGGTGGCCGCTACGGACCTGACGGTGCTCGTTACGGGCGAGAGCGGTGTGGGTAAGGAGTTCTTCCCTCAAATCATCCACCACCACTCGGCGCGCAAGCACCAAAAGTACGTTGCGGTGAACTGTGGTGCCATTCCCGAGGGTACGATAGACTCCGAACTCTTCGGTCACGAGAAGGGCTCTTTTACGGGCGCTGTGGATGCCCGCAAAGGTTATTTCGAGGAGGCAGATGGTGGCACCATCTTTCTCGACGAGGTTGCCGAGTTGCCCCTCTCCACCCAAGTGCGCCTTTTGAGGGTTTTGCAGACGGGTGAGTTTATGAGGGTGGGTTCTTCGAAACCGCAAAAGACCAACGTGAGGGTCGTGGCAGCGACCAATGTAGACCTTTCGAGGGCGATTGCCGAGGGTAAGTTCCGCGAGGATTTGTATTATAGGCTTGCTACGGTACCCATCGCCGTGCCCCCTTTGCGACAGCGCAAGGAGGATATACACCTCCTCTTCCGCAAGTTTGCATCTGACGTATCGGTGAGTTGCAAGATGCCCGCCATTGCACTTGACGAGGGTGCAAAAGTGGTGCTCGAAAACTACTATTGGAAGGGTAATATACGCCAACTCAAAAACGTGGCAGAGCAAATATCGGTAATCGAGCCCTCGCGCATAATCTCGGAGCAGACCTTGCGCAAATACCTCCCAATGGAGGGCGTGGGTTCCACACCCATCGTTATGAATACCGGCTCCCAAGAGGACTTCACCGACGAGAGGGAACTCCTCTACAAGGTGCTCTTCGATATGAAACGCGACATCTCGGATGTCAAACGTATGCTCTTGGAGGTAATGAGCGGCAACACCCCATCCTACCCCACCGAGAGCCCCGGCGAGAGTCCCGTTGCGGGCTACCTGCCAACCTCCTCGGGCCACTATGCGCGCGAGGCGCAAGATGCGGTTGGTGAGGAGGTATTCGACGAGCCACTGCGCCCACTCTCCAAAGAGGATGTGCAGAGGGAGGCTATCGTAAAGGCTCTGCGTCGCAATGGTGGCAAGCGAAAAGATGCCGCAAAGGAACTCTTTATGAGCGAAAGAACACTATATAGGAAAATCAAAGACCTCGGAATAGATGAAATTTAGAAATATAGTCATGATATTGGCAAGCATTGCGGTAATGGTTGCCACCAGTGGTTGTACGGTCAAGTACTCCTTCTCGGGAGCCTCCATCCCTTTGGAAGCCACAACAGTGAGTGTCCCCTACTTCCCCAACAACGCACCAATGGTTGCTCCATCGTTGAGTTCGACCCTCACAGATGCGTTGCAGGATAAGTTCGCAAGGCAGACCAAATTACAACTCGTGGCAAGCGGTGGTGACTTGGCATTCGAGGGTGAGATTACCAACTACACCTCCACACCTGCGGCTATTACCTCTGCGGAGACTGCGGCAATGAACCGCCTAACCATCACGGTGAAGGTGAAATTCACCAACATCTATGAGCCACAGAACAACTACAACAAGTCGTTCAGTGCCTTTGCCGAGTACGATGCAACCTCGCTGTTGCAGGATGTGCAGGATATGCTCATCACGGAGATTTGCGAACAACTCGTGCAGGATATTTTCAACGCAGCCGTAGCCAATTGGTAGTATGCAGTGCCGACTTGATAGTATTTCCACCGAGCAGTTGAGCCTATGGGCGGAGCAGTTCCCCTGGTGGGGGGCTGTGAGGATGGAGTTGCACCATAGGGGTATCGGCGCACCCGATGCGGCTATTTTTGCCACAAGGATGCGCGAGAGGCTTACGCCTATGGCTGCACACCTGAAAACCATCGCGAGCGATGAGTTGCACCGCAGTGCCACACTCGGAATCATCGACGAATTTCTGCGCGAGGGTGAGCACCGCATCGTCATAGACGAGGAGAGGACAGATGCTCCGATGGATGAATTTTCGCCCGACGAGGAGATGGAAGAGGAGTTTATGAGCGAGGAGTTGGCAGAAATTTACGCAAAACAACACCTTTTTGACCTCGCAATTGAGATATATCAAAAATTAAGTTTGCAAGATTCACAAAAAAGTGTTTATTTTGCCGAACTTATTGAGCGCCTAAAAGCGGAGCAACTCAAAAAAGACAACGAAAATAATTAAATACTACAAACACAATGTACACATTTCTTGTAATTTTGATTCTTATCGCCAGCATTCTGCTCGTATTGGCAGTGTTGGCACAGAGCCCCAAAAGCGGTATGGCTGCCAACTTCGGCGCATCGAACCAGGTTATGGGTGTTCGTCAAACCGCTAACTTCCTCGAAAAAGCAACTTGGTACCTCGCAATCGGTATCGTAGTGTTGAGCCTTCTCTCGACTGTTGCTATGTCGTCGCACAAGAAAGCCAGCGCTCCCGCAAGCGACGCTATCATCGAGCAGATTATGGACGTTGCTGATGAGGCTCCCGTAATGCCCAACCAGGTAGAGGAGGTTGCCGAGTAAGGAGTTACCCTTTGGAGGATAGAGAAAGCGAGCAGACTCAATGAGTCTGCTCGCTTTTTTCATCACCCTCTCTCGCTTATCAAATGAAGATGAGTATCGTGGCCGAGAATGCAAACCCAACGAGCGCGCCCCACACCACTGCGCCTACCCTCTCTTCGGTGAGAAATAGACGCGAAGAGGCAACCGCTCCCACTACCACAATGCCCACAATGAAGGGAATCAAGAGTTCTACATTACCCACATAGAGCAACATCCACATAATTCCGAGCAATGCACCCAGAGCCGTCGTGTGATAGTCAAGCGGATAGAACAACTCGCACAGCAGCAACAGAGCAACAACTGCCGTAGAGGTGTAGAGAATCTTGCGCACAAGATAGAGCACCACAATGTCGTCAAACACCCACCCACAACAAGTGTAGCAGAGCGCGACAAGCACCAACATCATAATGGAGGTACGACGTTCCATTCCTTCTCCCTTGCGACGGCCCCCAAAGAGCCTCACAAGCAGCCAAAACAACAAAGGGATACCGATGGTCATAAGCACCACCGTGCCCATCACAAACCACCTTACGGGCAGAGGGTATGCCAATGGCGAGGCAAGCGAAAACATCACCATAGCCACAACCCACCCAACCATTGTGAGGGGGTGAAAGAGAGTTGTGGTTCCTTGTGCCAATTGGCGCATCAGACGAGTGGTATCCATAGTTGTACAATATAGTTGCAAAACGATTAAATCTGGCGACGCAGACGTGCTACGGGGATTTTGAGCATCTCGCGGTACTTCGCCACCGTCCTTCGCGCAATATGATACCCCCTATCGTTGAGGATATTCATAAGCGCCTCATCGGTCAAGGGGTGACGTTTATCCTCCTCCTCGATGCAGTCCGAGAGAATCTGCTTGATTTCGTACGACGAAACCTCCTCGCCACTATCGGTCTGCATAGCCTCCGAAAAGAGCCCTTTCAGGGGGATGATACCAAAGTGAGTCTGCACATACTTACTATTGACGACCCTCGAAATGGTCGAAACATCCAACCCGGTGCGCTCGGCTATATCTTTCAGAATCATTGGTTTGAGCCTTTTGGGGTCGCCATCGGTAAAGTACTCCTTTTGGTATTCGAAAATCTCTGTCATTGTCCCCAATAGGGTGTCGTGGCGCTGCTTGATGGCGGATATAAACCACTTTGCGGAGTCGATTTTGCTCTTCACAAATTGGAGGGCCTCTTTGTCCTGTTGGCTGGTTGTTCCCCCCGCAAGCGAGGTGCGAATCATATCCATATAGTGGCGATTGACCTTCAAATCTGGAACATTGTAGGAGTTCAGCCGCAGGTCGAACTCACCATCACGGTAGTCGAGTATGAAGTCGGGGACAACGTAAGGTGCCGTATCGTCGGAGGCATCACCATAGAGGTTGCCGGGCTTGGGCGAGAGGTGACGAATCTCCTCTATCGCCTCGGCGAACTCGTCACGCTCCACATTAAGGCGCGAAAGGAGGCGGTCATAGTGCTTCTTTGCGAAGTCGTCGAAGTGGTCCGAGAGTATCCTGTGGGCAAGCCTTTGTGCCTCTCCGAGTGGCTCCATTGAGCGCAGTTGCAGAAGCAGACACTCCTGCAAATTCCTCGCACCCACACCCGAGGGCTCCAACTCCTGCACAATGTGCAACACGCGCTCCAACTCCTCCACCGAGAGATCGAGCCCCACACTGAATGCTATATCGTCGGAGACCGAAATCAAATCACGACGCAGATAGCCGTCATCATCAAGACTTCCGATGAGATATTTTGCCACAGCCAAATCTCTGGTTGATAGGTCCTTGTAGCCCAATTGTTCCTCCAAGAACTCCTGCAACGACCTTCCTCCCGAAATGTAAACCGTAGGTTGTCGGTCATCTTTCGAGTAGTTGTTGGTGCGCATCTTGTAGGCGGGGGTGTCGTCCTCGCGCAGATACTCCTCCACCGATATCTCTTTGGGCTCGGTGCTCTCCTCTGCCTCCTTCACACTCTCCTCCAACACGGGGTTCTCCTCAATCTCCTGCTTGATGCGCTGTTCGAGCAACAAACTCGGGAGTTCGAGGAGTTTAATCATTTGGATTTGTTGGGGTGAGAGTTTCTGACTCAAACCCAATACCTGCTTTTGACTAAATGAACTCATAATTTTTATACTTTAACGTGAAAAAAAGACCACTATTATGTTTTTGTGGTCTCTTCATTCATTAAAGTTTCTTTGGGTTCAACATTTAACGTCCAACGTCTAACGTCTAACGTCTAACGTCGCGGACACTTCGTGTCCGAGGATTTATTAAAGTCTTTAAGGACTTTAAGGTTATTAAAGCCCTTAAAGACTATTCTCTATTCCCATCGAGTGCATATCGTGCCACGTAGGTTCCCCACCCCGCGAGTGGGGTTTGTGGAGGGATTTTTGTGCCATCCAAGCGAGCAACTCCGCAGTTTGCTGACAGCAAATGAGGAAGTTGCGATGTGCGGGATGGTGCAAAAAGCACCCACAAGGCACGCTCGCCACGAGATGTGCTCGACTAATATTCGGCGTTCTTGGGCGTGCGTGGGAATGGTATCACATCACGAATGTTTGCCATACCCGTCACAAACAACAAGAGGCGCTCGAAGCCCAAACCAAAGCCACTATGAGGTGCCGAACCCCAACGACGAGTGTCGAGGTACCACCAAAGGGTATCTTTGCTCATACCGCGCTCCTCAATGATGGCGTTGAGTTTATCGTAGTCGGCCTCACGCTCGCTACCACCGATAATCTCACCAATCTTGGGGAACAATACGTCCATCGCACGCACAGTCTTACCATCCTCGTTCTGCTTCATATAGAAGGACTTAATCTCTTTGGGATAGTTAATGAGTATGACGGGCTTCTTGAAGTACTCCTCAACGAGGTATCTCTCGTGCTCGCTCTGCAAATCGCAACCCCACGAGCAAGGGAACTCGAATTTCTTGCCACTCTCATTCAGAATGCGGATACCCTCTGTGTAGTCGAGCCTTACGAAGTCGCAAGCCACAACACTGCGGAGGCGCTCAATGAGTTCGGGGTCGAACATCTTATTGAGGAACTCCAAATCGCTCATACAGTTGTCCAAAGCGTACTGAACGCAGTATTTGATGAACTCCTCGGCAAGAACCATATTGTCCTCCAAGTCGTAGAAGGCCATCTCGGGCTCAATCATCCAAAACTCTGCCAAGTGGCGAGGAGTGTTGGAGTTCTCTGCACGGAAGGTGGGACCGAAGGTGTAGATTTGGCCGAGCGAAAGTGCGCCCAACTCACCCTCCAACTGTCCCGAAACAGTCAGTGCGGTCTGGCGTGCAAAGAAGTCCTGCGAATAGTCCACCTTGCCATCCTCGCCTTTGGGTACGTTGTTCAAATCGAGAGTTGTCACGTTGAACATAGCACCTGCACCCTCACAATCCGAGGCGGTAATCAGAGGAGTGTGCCAATAGTAGAAACCCTTGTCATTGAAGAACTTGTGGATGGCGTAAGCCATAGCGTGACGGATGCGGAATACGGCACCGAAGGTGTTGGTGCGGGGACGCAAATAGGCAATCTCGCGAAGGAACTCCATCGAGTGTCCCTTCTTCTGCAATGGGTATTCACCATCGGCCTTGCCGTAGATTTCAATCTCTTTTGCCTGCACCTCAACTGGCTGTCCCGAGCCTACCGACTCCACAAGGGCACCCTTCACACAGAGGCACGCACCTGTGGTCACCTCCTTCAAGAGAGCCTCGTCGGCAGTCGCCATATCCACAACAACCTGAATATTGTTGATGGTCGAACCATCATTCAGGGCAATGAAGGCCACATTTTTGTTGCCACGTTTGGTACGCACCCAGCCCTTCACAACAACCTCTTGTCCTTCGGGTTTAGTGCCAAGCAAATCAATAATTCGTACTGTCATAGTTCAAATTTTATTATTTTGTTTATCTTTCCGACACGTTTGTTTAGTTCTTCTCGTTGTTCGCTGTGTGGATACGAATCGCACACTATACGCCAAACTAATTGAGGTCACAAATGTAATCATTCTTTTCTGAAAAGTATCAAAAAAGTGCATTATTAGCCACCTTTTTTTAGTGTTTTTCCGCAAAAATATCTACATTTGTAGGTTGATAACTGTTTCCAATGAGTAGAATGCAACAAACCGACACCCAAAACTACCGTTCCCTCACCCCCGAGGAGATTGCCGCACTCGTCACAAACGGGTGTCGTGCCGATGATTGGGGAAGGGTGCGTGTGGCTCACGAGGGATTCTGCCCCGAGAGGATTTGCCGTTGCCGTTTCAAGGACGACGTGTGGATTGGCGCAGGTGTAACCATCAAGGATGTAACCTCGTTTATTGCAAACTACGAGATTGGCAACAGGGTGAAGATTGTCAATATCGGCATTCTCGAAACCAAAGGCGAGAGCACCTTTGGCAACGGTACCGAGGTGGCAACCATCAACGAAAACGGAGGTAGGAGTACCCCCATCTACGACCACCTCACAGCACAAGCGGCATACGTCTGTGCCCTCTATCGCCACCGCCCAAAGACCATCGAAAGGCTTGGCGAGATAGCGCGCACCTATGCCGAGAGTGTCACCTCCTCAATGGGTTACATTGGCGAAGGAGCAAGGGTGTGTGACTGCAAAGTGTTGCGCAATGTGCGCATTGGCGAGGGTGCCGAGATTATCGGAGCCTCCATTTTGCAGAACGGAACGGTGCTCTCCTACGCACACTCCCGTACCGAGATTGGCGCAGATGTGAAGATGTATGACTTCATCGTGCAGGATGGCTCCTCGATAGACAATGGCGCTCTTTTGCGCAAGTGTTTTGTGGGCCAGAGTGTGATAATCGAGAACCTCACCGCCACAGACTCGCTCATCTTCGCAAACTCCCATATGGAGAATTGCGAGGCGTGTAGCATCTTTGCCGGTCCATTCACCGTATCGCACCACTCCTCCTCGTTGTTGATTGCGGGTATGTTCTCGTTCTTCAACGCAGGGTCGGGCACCAATCAGTCCAACCACCTCTTCCGCACGGGTGCCGTACATCAAGGTATCCATTTGAGGGGTGTGAAGTTTGGCAGCAACGCCTACACAATGCTCCCCTGCTGCAACGGAGCATTCACTGTGGTCATCGGACGACACCGCAACCACGCCGACACCGACTCCTTCCCATACTCCTACCTTGTAGAGAAGGATGGTGCTTCGTATTTGATGCCAGCCAAAAACCTTATGAGTTATGGTACGGTGCGTGACTTGGCAAAGTGGGCACAGAGGGACAAACGCAAGGGGGCAAAACGTGATAATATAAACTTCGAGGAGTGCAACCCATACATTGCGGTGCGCATCCAGAAGGCAATACATACCCTCCAACAAATCCTCGGCAATGAGGATAACGAGGGACCCGACGTATTCAACTGGGGCAGAATGAAGATTACCCGCAAGTCGGCACTCATCGGTAAGAGAATCTACCAAGAGGTGCTCTACAAATACCTCGCACAGATGCTCACAAGCGGAGCCTCGCGCGAGGATATCTCGGGCCGAGGACATTGGATAGATTGTGGCGGTCAGTTTATGCCCCTTTCGGCAATGAACGCCATTTTGGAGAGGCTCGAAGCGGGTAAGATAGAGAGCGCCGAGGGGCTCAAAGCCGCCTTCGACCACATTATGGACAACTACAACGACTACGCCTACGATTGGGCTGTTGGCGCTGTGGAAGAACTCGTGGGACACCCCGCGACGCAGACTGATATAGAGGAAGTTATAAGGCTCGGTGAGGAGTACGCCCAAAAGATGAAGACCATCACCGACCTGGACCGCAAAAAGGACTACGATGAGGTGGCACAAGTAGGCTACGGCATCGACTGCCTGACCGAAGAGGAGCGCCTGGCCGACTTCCGCGCTGTGAGAGGTTTGTGATGACGACAAGTAAACATTGATAATATGAAGAGACACATTATCATAGTCGTATTGTTATTGATTAATGTTTTCACTTCTTTTGCGCAGCGTTATTTAGAGTACGATGTTTACAAAGAGAGTGACTACAAGGCAGACACTGTTGTTTTGAGCGACTGTAAGTATATCTGGGATGTGTTTATGGAAGATGTTGCAATATATCTCTATAATGCACAAAATCACCCCGGCCGAGATAACGTTAGGTGGGCAAATGGCGAACCAATAGATTGGGGTTACAACTTGGAAGCCATAGTTTCTACACGCCAACAAGATAATGCAATGGAGGCAATTGTAAGTAACGCTTTCACAAAGGAGCAGGTGGCAAATATAGGTGATGATGAATTGCAAATAACGTTGAATATTTCATCGACGACCGGGCGTATTACAGATGTGTACTTTATGTTCTTCCCCACAGATTTTTATGTTCAAATTCCTGTGGAAGTATTTCGAGAGATAGAGTTGCAGTTAAAGGAAAATATCATCTTTGAATTAACCGAAGAAGGGCATAATATGACATATGTATATCTCTCTTGGGAGATGCTACCCAAAGGTAGAGAGGAGAGTGGCTTGGCAGTGCCCGAGGATGGAGAGAAACTCACACTGCCCGATGGTAAGTTGGGCAATGCGGTAGGCTCCCTCGGAGGCTCGATTGGACTGCCATAAAAGATGTATGAAAACGTGAAAAGGTTCTTAATACATATTGTATTGCTGTTCGGGTGTGCGGATATTTCATTTGCACAACGCTACTTGGAGTATGGAATTTACAAAGAGAGTGATTACAAGGCAGATACTGTTGTTTTGAGCGATTGTAAGTATATCTGGGATGTGTTTATGGAAGATGTTGCAGTATACATCTATAATGCACAAAATCACCCAGGTAGGGATGAGGTAAGATGGGCAGATGGTAGTTATATAGATGAGTATCTGGAACCCATTGTATATACTGAAACACTCTTGAATACAATAGACGCAATTACGGACAATGCATTTACAGAGGAGCAGATAGCAAAGTTTGGAGATGATTATTTCCAGATAAACCTTGATATATCATCCTCTACGGGAGAGGTTACGGATGTATACTTTATGATTTTCCCCGACACCTACTATGCAAATGTTCCCATAGAGGTGTTTAGAAATATGGAGTTGCAGTTTAAGGACATAGTCTTTGAACTAACCGAGCAAGGGCGAAATATGAATTATGTATATCTCTCTTGGGAAACAACTCCAAAGAGCAAGAAGGAGAGCGAGGTGGTGCTGCCCGAGGATGGAGAGGCAAGCCACGAAGACGCACGACCGGCAGCATAACACTAAAAAAACAAGTAAACACAACTATAAAAACCAAACAAATAATCAACCTTTTTAAAAACAAAAAGAACTATGAAATTACCTTATTCAGAACCTTACCGCATCAAAGCGGTAGAAGCCATCAAACCTTCGACTCGTCGTCAGCGCGAGAAATGGATTAAAGAGGCACACTACAACCTTTTCAACCTTCCTTCGGACCAAGTATTCATTGACCTTCTGACCGACTCCGGTACCGGCTCTATGAGCGACAAGCAGTGGGCTGCAATTATGACCGGTGATGAGAGTTACGCAGGCGCAAGTTCCTACTTCAACCTCAAAAAGACCGTTCAGAACATCTTTGGTTTCGAGTACTTCCTGCCCACCCACCAGGGTCGCGCAGCCGAGAACGTTCTCTTCTCCGGTTTGGTAAAAGAGGGCGACATCGTTCCCGGCAACTCGCACTTCGACACCACAAAGGGTCACATCGAGTCGCGCAAAGCAACCGCTATCGACTGCACCATCGACGCTGCAAAAGATACCCAGTTGGAGATTCCCTTCAAGGGCGAGATTGACATCGAGAAACTCCGCGCAGTATTTGAGAAATACCCCAAAGAGAGGATTCCTTTCTGTGTTTTGACCATCACCAACAACACCGCAGGTGGTCAGCCCGTTTCGATGAAGAACATCCGCGAGACCTCGGAGTTGTGCCACCAGTATGGCATCAAACTCTTGATTGACTCGGCACGTTTCGCAGAGAACGCATACTTCATCAAGAAACGCGAGCCCGGCTACGGCAACAAGACCATCAAACAGATTGTTAGAGAGATCTACTCCTATGCAGACCTTATGACCATCTCGGCAAAGAAAGACGGTATGGTAAATATGGGTGGTTTCTGCGCTATGCGTACCCAGGAGGAGTTTGACCTCGCAAAACGCTTCTGCATCTCTTTCGAGGGCTTCGTTACCTATGGTGGTTTGGCAGGTCGCGATATGAACGCTCTGGCAGTAGGTCTTGATGAGAACACCGAGTTTGAGCAACTCGACGCTCGTATGCGTCAGGTGGCTTACCTCGGCAAACTCCTTGACCGCTACGGTGTGCCCTACCAGCGTCCCGCAGGTGGTCACGCCATCTTTGTGGATGCCAAGAAGATGTTGCCCAATGTTCCCAAAGAGGAGTTTGTAGCCCAGACTTTGGCTGTTGAACTCTACTTGGAGGCCGGTATCCGTGCTTGCGAGATTGGTTCGATTTTGGCAGACCGCGACCCCGTTACCCGCGAGAACCGCTACTCCGACCTCGAACTCACCCGTCTGGCAATTGCTCGTAGGGTTTACACCGACAACCATATGGCAGTTATCGCAGCCGCATTGAAGAACATCAAAGCAAGGGCTGAAAAGATTACTCACGGTTACAAGATTGTAGAGGAGGCTCCTATCCTCCGTCACTTCACCGTGAAACTCGAAAAGGTAGAGGAGTAATCTCCGCCACCTTTCGATAGGTAACACAACCAAGAGCCTCCGAGGGCACAACTCGGGGGCTCTTTTCAAAAACAAAACCTTTATCCGTAATACAACCAACCGATGAGAAAGACGTTGCTTGCGCTCTGCATACTGATGGGCGCTCTGACTGTCGAGGCACAAAGCACCAATGGCTATACCTACAAAGGTGTGGCTCCACGACGCGCAGAATTTATCTCCTACTCCACTCGTAACGCCGCCGAAAAAGGGGACCGAGGTGCAGAGAGGTACTACCAAAACCTCTTCTATCGACTCACCTCCACCTCTACGAATGAGAGTGGCGAGGTCGTGAAGGTATATGAGGTGGAGTTGCCACTCGTGTGGCGCGATAGAGATGTGTTTCTGCACACAGAGGGCGGAAGTGCCGAAAAGCGCATCAGTGTCAATGGTGTGGTGGTTGGCGAGTGTAGGGATGACCGCACTCCGAGCGAATTTCTCATCACCAAGTATCTCAAAGACGGCATCACCCGCATTGAGATAACCACTCCTCGCGAGTGTGACCTCCGCCCTGCGGAGATGCTCGGGGTGAACCCCTTACAGGAGCAACTCTTCCTCTATTCGCAACCCCCCATCAGGATTCACGACATAATCGTGAGCGCCAAGCCCGACCCCACGCAAAGGCACGGCATCTTGGAGATGGATGTGGTTGTCAGTTCGTCGCGCCGCACCACCGAGCAGATTTCGGTGGGCTACGACATCTACTCTCCCGAAAAGGAACTCAAATACTACGACCTACGCGAGGCAAGCATAAAGGGTAGAAGTCTCGACACCATCCGCTTCTCGACCAACATCTATGGTGCAATGGAGAGGCTGTGGAGTGCCGAGAGCCCCAAACTCTACGATGTCACCCTCTACCTCAAACGCGGAGGTATCATCTCGGAATACATCAACATCAACGTAGGTTTCGGCACCACCACCTACTCCAATGGAACCATCTTGCGCAATGGTAAGGAGGTGGTAATAAATGCCGCACACTACAACACCTCGGCAGGAGCAACAAGCACCGAAGCCGACATCCGCGCACTCAAAAAGAAGAACATAAACACCCTCTATATCGACTATCCACAGCCCTATTGGTTCTACGACATCTGTGACCGCGTGGGTATGTACGTTGTGGAGCAGGCAAACATAAATACCGACCCCAAAGGGGGTGACCGCTCACGCAAGGGCACCCTTGCCAACAATCCACAGTGGTTAGATGAGTTTGTGGAGCGCGTGGCAGCCTCCTACTACCGCGCACGCATCCACCCCTCGGTGGTGGCTTGGAGTCTGGGTGGCAACTCGGGCGGTGGCTACAATATGTACAAGTGTTACGAGTGGCTCAAAGAGCGCGAAAAAGAACGCCCAGTGGTCTATGGCTCGGGCGAGTGGAATAGCGACCTTAACCTCCCCGAAGCAAAGCAATGAACATCGAACTGATAGTTGTTGGCAAGACCGACTCGCGCGAAGTGGCTGCACTTGTCGAAGAGTACAAGGGGCGTATCGGACACTACACGCGCTTTGGTATAACCATTATCCCCGACGTGAAAAACACCCGCTCGATGAGCGAGGCAGAGCAAAAGAGGGTTGAGGGTGAGAGCATCTTGCGCCTATTGCAAACGTCTGATTATGTGACCCTTCTCGACGAAAAGGGCACACAACCCACCAGCGAAGAGTTTGCCGATTGGATGCAAAAACGTATGGCAAGCGGATGCAAGAGGTTGGTCTTTATCATTGGCGGTCCTTATGGTTTCTCGCAGGAGGTATATGAGCGTGCAAGCGGTAAGATTTCACTCTCGCGTATGACCTTCTCGCACCAGATTGTCCGCGCCATTTTCACCGAACAACTCTACCGCGCGATGACCATCATCAACAACGAGCCCTACCATCATAGGTAGAATTGAGAATTGAGAATTGAGAGTTGAGAGTTGAAAGTTGAAAGTTACGGTGCTCCCTGATGGTCACGGGTATTAAAAAAGATACCCGAGAACAAAAGGGGGAAACCTCTAATTTTGTAGGGAAAAACCCTCTCATAAGTTAGGAGAGGGTCCGCGTAGCGGGGGTGAGGTCTGTCAAGCCTCCCCTACGATAGGGGAGGTTTGGAGGGGTGGTCGAAATTGTGCTCGGTGTCCTCGCCGAGCAGGGATTTAGGGGGAATGTAAAAGTTTGTCGGTCTGCGAAGCAGACTGGGGCTTTCGCAGAAAGCCTTAACGTGTGTTTTGTGAATTGGCGCACCTGAAATAGCATTGATTAGCAACTGCTTACATTGCGCCAAATTCGCGAAACTCACGTTAATTATTTGATGCCACCGGAGACAATACGGCCACGACAGATTTGTGGTCCGAGTAGTCCAAGTCGTAGGAGCGATACTCCTTCACCTCGAAGGCCTCCTCATCGGCAAGTATGTAGTCTATGCGGAAGAGGTTGTAGAGCCCCTTGAAGGTGTACTCCGAGCCCTTTCCAGCCTCCACAAAGGCATCTGCGAGGTCCGTAGAGATGATAGTGCCATAGGTGTAGGACATTGGTGTGTCGTTGAAGTCGCCACAGACGATTGTCGGATAGGGCGAGCGAGCGATGTGTTCGGCAATATGTTCTGCTTGTTCGGCGCGTGCGCGATAGTTATCCACCATCTTCCCCACCACTGCCGAGAGTTTGGCGCGTGCCATCGTATCCTCGATAATTTGTGGTGATAGAGTATCATTACGCTCC
Organism: Tidjanibacter sp.; assembly: GCA_045596685.1. Taxonomy (GTDB): domain Bacteria; phylum Bacteroidota; class Bacteroidia; order Bacteroidales; family Rikenellaceae; genus Tidjanibacter. Next base: position 66,243 of record JAZOCT010000016.1, read on the forward strand.
TCTTTGGTGATGCCTGTCGATTGGAGGTGCAGGTTATAGACACGCACCGTGTCGCGTGCAATTTTCACGTCGGCCCACACACCCTTAACATTACCATAGCGACTATCGTTGGCATAGACCACTTCGTGTCGCACGATGGGGTAGGTACTCAAAACGGCATATCCCGACCCGGTTTTCGACTCGGCATCCTCCGACTGCGCATTCGTAAAGAACCCATAGCCCATCTTTTTGAGCCCATCTTTGAATCCCGCAAAACTCTTACCCTGTGAGAAATGGCCCTCTTGGAGGCAGACAATCTGCACCTCTTGTTGGTTGAGCCACTCCATCACTCTATTGTAGTTATTTTCACCCTCGGGGGTGTTTGTGTCGCTGAAATTCATCACATTGTAGGTGGCAACCTTCAAGTCCTCTCTTGTGCGCTCCACCTCGGGTTCTTTGGCGCTCATATCGGAGCGATAGAAGAGTCCTATGCTCCCTGCGCCCAAAAGCAACGACACTGCCGAAATCACAAACCATCTCTTCCACCGAACCACCCACCAGAGGGCACACGCCACATTGGCGATGAAGGAGACCTGATAGAAGAGTCCTGCAAAGGCAAAATGAACCACCGAGCGGGGGTCGATTACCCTTGCCAGCAGGCCCGCCAGCAGAGCAATGGCAGCAGCCACGCTCACCACAAACATCACCGCATCCATCACCCACAAAAAGAGCGCACGGCCCCCACCCTGGGGTCGTCTCCGAACCACTCGTCTATTCTCGTCGTGGTAGTAATCTGCACGTTTTGCCATACTCTTCTATGTGTGAGGGATTGTGAGGTGATTAGTACCAAATTTGATTTTTCTTCTTCCAATAGCGTAGCAACAAGAAGCCAAAGAGCATACCTCCCAAGTGGGCAAAATGGGCCACATTGGAGCCACTCGACGCAACACCACCCATCAGTTCCAACACGCCATATATCACCACAAACCATTTGGCTTTCAGCGCTATGGGAGGGAACATCAGCATCACGACATTGTTGGGGTGCAACATTCCGTAGGCCAACAGCAGACCAAACACAGCACCCGAAGCACCCACAGTCGTGAAGCGTGGCAGGCGGGTGTAGCCCTGCGCCACGAGTGCGGAGATTTCCACATAATTGACCGCAAGTTGTATGAGCGCCGCACCCACACCACAGATGAGGTAGTAGGTCAAAAAACGCTTACTCCCCAAGTCGTACTCCACAATGCGGCCAAACATCCACAGCGCAAACATATTGAAGAGAAGGTGTGTGAAGTTGGCGTGCATAAACATATAACTCACCGTCTGGAAGAGTGTGCGGAGTCCCACAGGAAAACTCAATGCGAAGGTTTCGTAGAACCACGCCTTGGCACCCGCAGGCAAAAGCATCTGGGTGAAGAAAACCAGCACATTGACAATAAGCAGGTTTTTCACCACAGGGGGAATATTGATTTGAGGTCTATAATATCCGTTATCCATCTTATTATTGTTCTCTCTGTTTTTTGGTAATCACTAACGAGCAAAGAGGCTCTTCAAATCTGCCACATCGAGCACCGTCACCACAGCCCTTCCATCGGGCGTGAGGCTATCCTTATGGCACCCTTCGAGCGACTCCAAAACCGCCTCCAACTCACCTTGTGTGAGGGTTTTCACTCCGCGTGTGCGCGAGAGTATCTGCGCCAAGCGCTCCTTGCGTCTCTGCTGGCTCAAATCGACCCCATCCCTCAACGAGTCGAGCATATCGTAGAGTGTGTCCTCCAACTCCGCGTGTGGCAGGTCGGCGGGCAGTGCCGACATATCCACCGAGTTGCTATCCACAACCGTAAATTCAAATCCGAAGGCGGCAAAATAGTCGTAGTTCTCCGAGAGCATCTCCACATCATCCTGCGAGAGCACCATTCTCTCGGGAAACAGGAGGGTTTGACTCACAGAGTTGCCACTGCCGAGCATCATCATATATCGTTTGTAGAGTAGCACTTCGCGTGCCCTTGCGAGGTCCACAATGGCGAGTCGGCCTCCAAGCGAGGTGGCAGCATAACCACCCGAGAGGGCCACAGCACCCTTGAACACCTCCGCCTCTATATCCAATGCCAAAGGTCGCTCCTGTGTGGGCTCCCCATTCTCTATGAAATCGGCAATAGCGCTCTCAAACTCCCTCTCCACCTCATCCTCGGGTGAAGTGGGATAGGGCTCCGCGCTATCCGACAAAAATGCGCGCGAGGCACCCTCTCTCACCGTTGTTTTGGGGGTGGCCGTAAAGGGGTTATAGAAAGGATTGAGCGTGGTGCGAGGCTCCTCGAAGCCCCTCTCGCGGGCGCTCTCAAAGACGGGAATCTGCACCTCACCCTCATCCTCAAAGTCCATCATCGGAACGGCTCCTGTTTTGGCGAGTGCCTCCCTGACTGCGGCAGCCACAATCTGCCAAATCTCGCTCTCCTCACTGAACTTCACCTCGGTCTTTTGGGGGTGTACATTGACATCCACCTTCTGGGTATCAACCGTCAGGTAGAGGAAGTAGGAGGGGGTGAGCCCTGCGGGTATGAGTTTTTCGTATGCCGACATCACTGCCTTATGCAGATAGGGGCTCTTGAAAAACCTGCCATTGATGAAGAAATATTGTTCGTCTTTGCGTTTTTTGGCAAACTCGGGGCGACCAACATAACCCTCCACCTTAACGATGGTCGTTGTTGTCGAAACCTCCAATAGTTGTGCCGCAATGCTCCTGCCCATAATGCCCGCAATCCTACCACGCAGAGAGCCTGCGGGGAGGTTATAGAGCGGTGCGTCGTCCTTGTAGAGCATAAAAGCGACCTCGGGATGGCAGAGGGCCACACGTCTAAACTCACACTTTATCTTGCCCGCCTCTCTCTCGCTACTCTCCAAGAATTTGCGCCTTGCGGGAACATTGTAGAAGAGGTTGGAGACCTTGAAGTTGCACCCCTTTGCGCCCACTACCGTCTCCTGCGAGCGGAACTCACCACCCTCAATCACCACCTTCGTGGCCAAAGCCTCACCCTCGGTGCGGGTGATGAGTTCGACCTCGGCAACGGCGGCAATGGAGGGCAGAGCCTCACCGCGAAAACCGAAGGTCGAGAGGTTGTAGATGTCCTCCAAAGAGGCTATTTTGCTTGTTGCGTGTTTGTCGAATGCGAGCCTTGCATCGGCAGGAGTCATACCCGAGCCGTTGTCGATAACCTGCACCAACTCCCTGCCATCGGCGCGGAAATTGACCGTCACCAACGACGCACCCGCATCAATGGCATTCTCGGTCATCTCCTTCACCACCGAGGCGGGAGAGCCAACCACCTCACCTGCGGCTATTTGGTTGGCAACACTATCAGGCAAAACGCGAATCTTCATTAATTCAAAATGCAAAATTCAAAATTCAAAATTACGCGCCATTGGCGCAGCTCAATTCTCGCAAATGCGATTAAGCAAGAGTAGAGAAAACTCGTTTTCTCTGCCGAGCGTGAGCATTTTAGACGAAAAAAACATTTTTTTCGTCAATTCTCAATTAAAACTTGATGCTTCGGAGCAACATATAGAAGCCCACAATCAACAAGACGACAAAGAGCAGTCGGGTAGTATTGCTCTTCTTGCGTGTAGCCATATCCCTCTCTGCCATCTGTTGGCGTTGCTGGCTGCGCGCACGCAGAAGGTCCCCCGGCTGGCGCTCTTTTCCCGCGCCATCCTCCTCAATAGGGGCGTGTCCGAGTTCTATTCGACGCTGGTTGCGTGCCTCTTTTTCGGCATCGTAATAGCGTGGGTTGTAACTAAATTGGCGGGGTTTGCGCCTTATAGACTGACCAATTCCGAACATAGGTTTCAAGTTTATATTCTTACAATTTGTGGGTGACCCGAAAGCCACCCACAAATGTACGTTATTTTATCCGAAAAAATTGCGCATCCTATCAAAAATGTTCTGCTCCCCTCGTGGGGTGTCGGTCTTTTTGAAGTTGGGTTGGTCGGAGAGTTTCTCCAAGAGGCGTTTCTCCTCGGAGGTGAGTTTGGTGGGAATTATCACATCCACAATTGCCAAAATATCACCCCTGCCATAGCCATTCAGTTCGGGTAGGCCTTTGCCTTTGAGCCTCAACACCTTGCCCGCCTGCGTTCCGGGGGCAATCTTTATGCGGGCTTTGGAGTCGATGGTGGGCACCTCTACCTCGCCACCCAAAATAGCGGTAGTCACGGGTATTTTCAGGTTGTGTAGCAGGTCGCTGCCGTCCCTCACCAACTCGGGGTTCTTCTCCTCCTCGATGACCACCAGCAGGTCGCCATTCACACCACCCCTGCGGGCAGCGTTACCCTTGCCACTCACCGAGAGTTGCATACCCTCGGCAACGCCTGCGGGAATGCGGATTTCCACAACCTCCTCACCGCGCACAACGCCCTCACCACGACACTTCGAGCAAGGCGAGGTGATAACCTTACCCTCGCCACCACAAGTGGGACACACCCTCTGGGTTTGGGCCCTGCCAAAGAAACTATTGACCGTCTCGATGGTATAGCCCGCGCCGTTACAGTTGGGGCAGGTGGAGTAACTATGCGAATCCTTCGCACCCGAGCCACCACACTCATCACAGGCTATCTGCTTGGCAATCTTTATCTTCTTGGTGCAACCTTCGGCCACCTCTTTGAGCGAAAGGCGCACCTTTACCCTCAAATCGCTACCGCGATTCACCGAGCGACCACCACGCGAAGAGCCACCCCCAAAACCGCTAAAACCACCTCCGAAATGACCTCCGAAGATGTCGCCAAAGTTGCGGAAGATGTCCTCCATCGTGAAGCCACCGGAGAATCCTCCACCGCCAAAGCCACCTGCACCGCCCTCCATACCGGCGTGTCCGAATTGGTCATAGCGGGCTCTCTTGTCGCTGTTGGAGAGCACGTCGTAAGCCTCGGCAGCCTCTTTGAACTTCTCCTCGGCCTCCTTGTCACCCGGGTTCTTGTCGGGGTGGTACTTTACGGCAGCCTTGCGGTATGCCTTTTTTATTTCATCGGCGCTGGCGTTCTTCTCCACGCCCAACACCTCGTAATAATCACGTTTTGCCATATCTTTTTTGTCTAACGTCTAATGTCCAACGTCTAACGTCGCGGGCACCCTGTGCCCGAAAACTTGATTAATTCAAAATGCAAAATTCAAAATTCAAAATTACGCGCCGTAGGCGCACCTTAATTTTCCATTTTCAATTCTCCATTTTCAATTCCTCTGCGAGTGGGTTTTGTGGAGGGGTTTTTGTGCCACCCCACTACCCAGCGAGTGGGTTTTGTGGATGGATTTTTGTGCCAACACCACCACTCTTCGAGTGCATATCGTGAGGCGAGTTCTAGGCTTGGTTTTGATTTTGCGACGCAGTTTACAAGGCGTAAATGAGGAAGCAAAATCAAAAGCATAACGACGAAATCGCCCACGAGATGCGCTCGCGCTCGCTATTCGCCGACAACTACCTTTGCGTAGCGAATAACCTTATCTTTGAGTTTGTATCCCTTCTGTACCACGTCGATAACCTTACCCTTTTTGTCGTCGCCCGCAGGGAACTGTGCGACAGCCTCGTGGAGATCGGTATCGAGCACCTCACCCACAGCCTCAATCTCGCTCACGCCCTTTGCTTTCAGAGCGTCGCGCATCTTCTGCGAGATGAGTTCCACACCCTCGCGTACCGAAACAACGTCGGTTGCACTCTGCATTGCCCCGAGCGCGCGGTCAAAGTCGTCCATCACAGCCAACATCGACTTGATAACGTCCTCACCTCCACTCTCAATGAGTTCCATCTTCTCGCGTAGAGTGCGCTTGCGGTAGTTGTCAAACTCGGCACTCAAACGCAAATATTTGTCTTTCCACTCCTCGGCCTCGGTATTGGCGGGTGACACTTTGGCAGACTCTGTCACATCACCCTCTGCCACATTGTCAGACTCGGGTATTTGGGTTGTCGTATTTTGGGTGCCCTCTGCGCCCATATTCTCATCATTAACCTGCTGATTTTCAGCGGTGGTTTTCTCTTTTTTACACTTGGTCATATCTATTGTTGTTTGTTTCCTAATGTAAGTTGTTCAAAATGTATGCCGAGGAGGTGTAAGGCCTCTTTTGCGTGTGGTAGGCATTTTTCTATTTCTCATAGGGCCCATAGGGCTTATCGGGAGAATTTTTGTCGTCGGGCTTGCAAGATGCGAGCCCGCGATGTTGGACGTTGGAGGTAAAAAACGCAGATAAGCGAGCGCATTTTAGGCGCACAAGAAAATCCCCTCCGCAGTTTACTGAACGTAAATGAGGAGGGGATTTATCGCAGTGCAACGCCAAAGTCGCCGATTATATGCGTTTTTTATTTGCCGGACTGACGAGTAGCCACAACAGCAACCACCGAAGTGCTTGCGGGCTGCAACATAGTAAGACCCTCGAATTTGAGGTCGCCTACGTTGATGGTCTTGCCAACACCAAGAGTGGTGATATCGATTACGAGCTCATCGAGGAGGTGCTCTTCAAGACCCGAAACTGCGAGTTTACGACGGAGAACTTGGAGTTTACCACCGGCTTTCACACCCTCCGAGTTACCAACGATAGCAACGGGAATCTCGATTGCTACGGGTTTGCCCTCAACTACGCGGAAGAAGTCGATGTGCTGGCAGTAGTCCTTAACGGGGTGGAACTGGGTCTCGCGCATCACGCCTTTCTCTACGTTGCCCTCAATGTTAATCTCTACGATGTAGCTTTTGGGAGTGTAGAGGAGTTTTTTAGCCTCGGCTGCCTCAACGGAGAAGTGGATAGTCTCGCCACCGTTACCATAGAGTACACAGGGAATGAGGTTCTCGCGACGGATGTCTTTTGCGCTTTTTTTGCCAAACTGCTCGCGTTTAACGCCTTTAATCTGAATGGTTTGCATAGTAATAAAACGTATTAAAGTTAATAATGTTTCTTGGGTGACACTCAGTTCGGTTCATGCAATCTCACCGACCCCCATAGTCACTTGCGGGCACAAAGGTACAACAAAAATTGAGAATTGAAAATTGAGAATTGAAAATTATCTCAATTTCTTCACTTTATGCTCTCTCTCCCCTACTATAATTAGGTAATTCGGCTCTCACAACCTCCGTTTTACCGCTTTTGGCTTTGCAAAATACACATTTTTGGGTATTGATAGTGTGGCGCAAAGGGGCTATTTTTGCATTTGGCAAAAATAGATAAACCACAACAAATGAAACTTTCGGAACTAAAAACGGGTCAGAAGGCGGTGATTGTCCGCGTAGCGGGACACGGTGGCTTCCGCAAGCGTCTGATGGAGATGGGCTTCGTCAGGGGCGTGGAGGTGCGCTCGGTGCAGGATTCGCCAATGAACGACCCTGTGAAATATAGTGTTATGGGCTACGACGTGTCGTTGCGCAGAAGCGAGGCAGAGATGGTAGAGGTGCTCCCCAGCGGTGAGGCCAACCGCCCATTGGAGGGTGTGGGTGGCACTCTTTGCAATGCTCTTTGTGAGGGTTGCGCCATCTCGGATTGTTCGCTTCGCGGGCGCAAGGCACTCAAAAAGAACGAGATAAACGTCGCATTGGTGGGCAACCCCAACAGTGGCAAGACCTCCCTTTTCAACATTCTCTCGGGCAGTAGCGAACACGTTGGTAATTATAGCGGTGTGACGGTGGATGCCAAACTCGGAAAACTCACACACCGAGGCTACCGCATAAACGTCACCGACCTGCCGGGCACCTACTCTCTCTCGGCCTACACTCCCGAGGAGGTCTATGTGCGCCGTCACCTCTACGAGCAGATGCCCGATGTGATTATCAATGCGGTTGTGGCCTCCAACTTGGAGCGCAACCTCTACCTCACAACCGAACTTATCGACCTGAATCAAAGGACCGTTGTGGCCCTAAATATGTATGACGAGTTGCAACAGAGTGGCTCCACGCTCGACTACGAGGCGCTGGGGGGTATGATTGGTGTGCCTATGATACCGACCATTGCCAAGACGGGCTACGGTTTGGAGGCGCTCCTCGACACCGTCATCGAACTCTTCGAGGGTCAAAACGCAACCTCTCGCCACATCCACATCAACTACGGCTCGGCTATGGAGCGCGAAATCAAGCAACTCTCAAACGAGATTCGCCAATCGAGCGACCTGCCACGTCAATTCCCCGTGCGTTATTGGGCTCTCAAACTCATTGAGGGGGACCGCGAGGTGGAGAGTGTTCTCGCGCGTTGTGAGGACTACTCCCATTGGCGCGAGTGTGCCGAGAGCGCCTCGGAGCGCATCTCTTCGGAGGTGGGTAGCGATGTGGAGACCATTATTGGTGACTACAAATATGGTTTCATTGCCGGCGCTCTCGAAGAGACTCTCCACGAGGGCAAATCGGATATCAATCGTCGCTCACGACGCATAGACCGACTTGTGGCTAACAAGTGGCTCGGTTTCCCGCTCTTTTTGCTGCTTATGTGGCTGATGTTTTGGGCGACCTTCACACTAGGAAGTTACCCCCAAGAGTGGATTGAGAATCTCTTTGGGTGGTTGGGCGAATGGCTTTGGGGGCTTATGCCCGAGGGTGCCCTGCGCGATATGGTCGTAAGTGGCGTTGTCGGTGGTGTGGGCAGCGTTGCCGTATTTTTACCCAATATTCTGATTCTCTATTTCTTCATCTCGCTGATGGAGGATACGGGATATATGGCTCGTGCGGCATTCATTATGGACAAACTGATGCACCGTATGGGCTTGCACGGCAAGTCGTTCATACCACTACTTATGGGCTTTGGTTGCAATGTTCCCGCCATTATGGCCACGCGCACCATCGAGAGCCACTCTTCGAGGCTCATCACCATCCTCGTCACCCCCTTTATGTCGTGTAGTGCACGCCTCCCCGTATTCCTACTTTTGGCGGGCACCTTCTTCCCCCACCACGCAGCCACCGTACTCATCGGGCTCTACCTATTGGGCATCGTTGTGGCGTTTCTCACCGCACGCCTGTTGCGTGGCACAAAGTTCAAGAGGGATGAGACCCCCTTTGTTATGGAACTCCCACCCTACCGCATCCCCACCGCACGCGCTACGGTGAAACATATGTGGGATAAGTGTGCGCAGTATATCCGCAAGATTGGCACCACCATCCTCCTTGCCACCGTTCTCATCTGGGCACTCTCCTACTACCCACGCCCCAAAGAGGAGCTATTGGCACAGCAGGAGATTGTGGGTGAAGAGATGGTTGTGGCAGATGGTGACGACTCCATAGCGCTCACCGGCTCCTACCTCGGACAGGTGGGCAAATTCATCGAACCCGTAATGCGTCCCCTGGGATTGGATTGGAGGGCAGGCGTGGCTCTGCTCACGAGCATCCCCGCCAAAGAGTTGGTGGTGAGCACGATGGCCGTACTCTACGGTGGTGACGACATCGCCTCTCTGTCGAAGAATATCATATCCCGCAGTGGCATCACTCCTCGCTCGGCGGTGTCGTTTATGATATTCATCCTGCTCTTCTTCCCCTGCATCGGCACCCTCGCCACCATCCGCAGCGAAACGGGTAGCAGAGGGTGGATGTGGTTTACCATTATATATAACACCTCGGTGGCGTGGCTCCTTGCGTGGTTGGCATACTTGATATTTTAGGTAAGGTCGAAAGTTTAATGTTGCTGGCGCACCATTTTCTGGTGCGCCAGCATCTTTTTCGGTAAAAAAATGCATATCTTTGTCTTAAATAAACAAAAATTGCAACAATTATGAGGTCGCTGCGTCTTGGTATCTCCATACTGATTGCCACAATCCTATGCGGCAGTTCGCTCCGTGCCCAGAAATTTGTACTCCCCAATATAGACTTTGTAGCCTTCGAGCAGGAGGCCTTGGAGGCCGTACGGAGGCTACCACGCAAAGGTGGTTTCAAGAAAAAAGAGAACTACAACCACCTCTACTTCTTCGCCGCACAGATGCGCGAAGGTGTTGATTGGGACAAAATAGAAACACAAGCGGACTTCATCCAAGCAATCGACATCCAAACCCCCGTCCTGTTTGAGAACCGAGAAGAACCTACAAACATCTATGCCGACTATATCTACAACTCAAATGGGGAGATGCAGTGGATATATGCTGATGGGAAAGCCGTAAGGGTGGATTTGAAACAGACGGGCAACTCACCACAAAACATTCTCATTGAGATTGCAAGGCAACAATACCAGATGGTCTTTGTGATTAAGGAGTCCGACCCAACAACACAGTTCTTTGGTATCAGGGATGGCAAGGTCTATCTGACACGACACTTAATTTGGGAGAGTTACGAAACATACCCCATTTCGGATTTGTTGGCAAATAACTCCCTGCGTCGCAACATCACGAGCGAGACACCCGAGTCACAGAACGGAAATGGCGAGGAAGATGAACTCATCTACCCCAAATTTATGGATGGCGACATAAGCGCTTTCCGCTCGTGGTTCCAGTCGGAGATTAAAAGTAAAATTCCACGAAAGGAGTTGGAAAATGCCGATATACTACTGAAATTAACTGTCGGCACCGATGGCTTCGTGGAGAGCGTGGAGATTGAAAAAGCCAACAACATCAACTTGGCGCAAAAAATGGTCACGATTGTCAAAAGTTCACCACAATGGACACCAGGAACCAGAAATGGCGAGCCCGCAAAGTTCTTCTATATGCTCCCCATTGTTGTCAAAGTGACGCACCAAAGCACCTTTGAGTCAAATAGTAGCAACCACAAAAATAGGGTTGATACTTGGAGTTCCCCAACACACACTCCACCCAGACAAAAAAGGTAGCCGTTAGCCCACACACTTGAACTAAAAACGCATCTCATTTGTTGAGATGCGTTTTTAGTTGAGGTCTAAAAGTCCGTCGGGTAGATTGAAATGTATGGTCTTGCCACTCGGTGAATACTCCACAATGAAGTCATCCACAGCAGGTATCATAACCTCCCTGCCCGAAATCTCAACTATAAACAGCGGATTCCAATCGCTATCCTCAAAATCGGTAATCTCACCCGAAAGTTCCACACCCTCAAAGGTGGCACGAAAACCGACAAAATCTTCGAGATACAACTCGTCATCCTCATCAAACTCCTCCTCTTCGGGCTCAATGCCAAGCACCTCCTCTTCCAAACCCATAAAGAGTTCCTTGCCGATGAGTTCTGCTGCGCGGTGGGTGGTGTCGAAGTCGGCAAAGGCAACCACTGCCCCACTCTTACCCCTGCGCTCGAAGTGGTCGAAAAAAAGAGGAACCGCCAAGTTGTCTATATAGACAAACAGCGGTTCCTCTATTGTGAAGTCCGAAGGGAAAGTGTCGTAGAGGTTGATTGTCACCTCGCCGTGAGTACCGAAACTCTTACCGACTTTGGCAACTGCAAAACCTTTCATCTGCACACCTCTTTTTATCTCTCCCCCCCTACCGTTCAAGAAGCAAAACTATGCCTCCTCGGTAGCAGCCTCTTCTGCGTTCTCCTCGGCAGCAGCCTCGGCAGCGGCAGCAGCAGCGGCAGCCTTCTTCTCTGCGATTTTAGCGGCAATAGCCTCTTTGGTTTTGGTCTCCTCGGCAACAGCAGCCTTGTGAGCAGCAACTTTGTCGGCAGCGACCTTACCGGTTTTAGCGGCGATTTTAGCCTCTTTCTCACCCATCCATTTGTTGAATTTAGCCTCTGCGGTAGCCTCATCGAAAGCGCCCTTTGCCACACCACCCAAGAGGTGTTTTTTGTAGAGCACGCCTTTGTACGAGAGAATCGCACGGCAAGTATCGGTGGGTTGAGCACCTTTCTGCAACCAATCGAGAGCCTTGTTGAAGTCCAACTCAATAGTTGCGGGGTTGGTGTTGGGGTTGTAGGTACCGAGTTTCTCGATGAATTTACCATCGCGGGGAGCCCTACTGTCAGCAGCTACGATGTGGTAGAAAGCATAACCTTTTTTACCGTGACGAGCCAAACGAATTTTTACAGACATTTTGTGTAAACTTTTAATTATTAGTCTATTGTGACCCTACCCGAGGGTCTGTTAATTCACTCGGGGCCCTTCACGAGAGCCCAATGAGCCCGCAAAGATACAAATAAATTTGAGAATTAAAAATTGAAAATTGAAAATTTAAGATTATAGCAGTCAGTTATTAGTAGGCAGTTCTCATAGGACTTATGGGCCTTATAGGATTCGGGGCACAGATTGTGAGGCGAGTAGTAGTCGCACAAGAAAAAAGAGGGCTCCTGGCGCAAATGAGGATTTCGAATGCGAGCGTAACGCAGAAAACACACGCAACTCTAACATATTTGGGTGATTTTGGCGAGGGGTTTTCAAGGCTTGCGAAGCGTGAGAAACCGCAGTTTGCTGGCGCAAATGAGGATTTCGAATGCGAGCGTAACGCAGAAAACACCCACCAAAATCGCCCAAAAAAAGAGGGCAACCCAAAAAGGAGCCCTCCGCAAGTTCGCACTGCGTGTGCAAACTATTTAACCGTGTTCACAATTTTCTCGAAAGCCTGGGGGTGATTCATCGCGAGGTCAGCGAGAACCTTGCGGTTCATCTCGATGCCCTTTGCGTGGCACTTGCCCATAAATTCAGAATAGGTCATACCGTTCATTCGTGCGGCAGCGTTGATACGCTGAATCCACAAACTGCGGTAATTTCTCTTCTTCTCTTTGCGGTTGCGGTATGCGAACTGCAAACCTTTCTCGACAGTGTTTTTAGCGACTGTCCAGACGTTTCCCCTTGAACCAAAGTTACCTTTGGCAAGTTTTAAAACTTTTTTTCTGCGCGCTCTCGATGCTACGGCATTTACTGATCTTGGCATAAAAAATTTAAGTTTTAATCGAAAGATTAGCGGCGGGTTTCTCTCCCACTCTTCGGGGCTAATTCTCTCTTTGGTTAAACAATAACTCTACGGGTTAAACTTGATTATTTAACGAGGAGTTTGCGAAGTTTGGCTGCGTCGGCGGGAGTTACGATAGCCGAGTAGTCCAAGTTGCGTTTGCGTTTGGTAGATTTTTTGGTGAGGATGTGGCTGTGATAAGCGTGTTTCCTCTTAATCTTACCGGTGCCGGTGAAGTCAAAGCGTTTCTTCGCGCCGGCGTTTGTTTTCATTTTTGGCATTTTCGATAAAATTTAATTGGTTAAACAGCCCGCAAAGATACAAATAAAATTGAAAATCGAAAACTGAAAATTGAAAATTATCAAAAATGTATTACCTTTGCGGCTGCAAACCACCCCTTATGGGCGGGAATTTGCATTGGAAAGATGGCAGAGTGGTCGAATGCGGCGGTCTTGAAAACCGTTGAACAGCGATGTTCCGGGGGTTCGAATCCCTCTCTTTCCGCCCCGAAGATTTTTTTGATGGACGATTGCTGAAAGGCAATCGTCTTTTTTTGTGCGAGGTCACTGGGAGCTCGCTCACAAAGTGACCTCGCATAAAAAAAGAACAGTGCCCCATCGGGAGCACCATCAAAAAAAAATCTTTGAGCATTAAGGATTTAGAGGGATCACAAGCGTAGCGAGCCTATGGCGAGCGCAGTGCAGTAATCCCTCTAAATCCTCAATCGCTCTCGGGGCGAAAAGAGAGGGATAAATCCCAAGCCCTTACATTCCCCCTAAATCCCCCTTTGGCAAAGGGGGACTTGGTTGTTGGTCGCAAATGCAACCAACAATATTTTGCAGCGAAGGGATCACAAGCGTAGCGACGTAATCCCGCGAGCCCTTGCAATTTCCCATTGCAAAAAGAGAGGGATAAATCCCAAACTTTCACCAAAGTCAGGAAACAAGAGATGCGGGTTTGGGTGAGATTTACTATATTTGTAACCACAATTAATCACCATTTAAGTATGAGGCGACTTTTATTAATAGTAGCGGCACTATCTATGGTAACCACCTCACTGATGGCACAGCCAAAAATCATTGCACACAGGGGCTATTGGAAGGCCGAGGGTTGTGCCCAAAACTCTATCTCTTCGCTCCGCGCGGCTGGGGAATTGGGGTGCTGGGGCTCGGAGTTCGACGTGTGGATGACAGCCGACGACCACCTTATCCTCTACCACGACGATGAGTTCGAGGGGCGCAGAGTTGAGGAATTGACTCTCGAAGAGATAAGGCATCACCGCCTCGAAAATGGCGAAGAGTTGCCCCTATTGGAAGATTTCCTGCGCGTAGCACAAGAGTACCCCAACCTACACCTCGTCTTTGAGCTCAAATCACATAACAATAGGGAGTAAGAGCGCAAGGCTGTGCGTGCATCGGTGGCGATGGTTGAAGCCCTGGGGCTTGCCGAGCGTACCGACTACATCTGCTTCTCAAAAGATGCGTGCTTGGATTTTGTCGCTGCGGCACCCCACGCAAAGGTATTCTTCCTCTCCCTTACGGGGGCTCTGTCTGCCGAGGAGATTGAGGCTTCAAATTTTGCGGGAGCCAGCTATTTCCACCTCTTTTATAGGCTCTTCCCCCGATTTATTAAGAGGCTCCACGAGTGTGGCTTGGAGGCAAGCGTATGGACTGTCAATAATAAGGGCACTATGCGCTGGATGATAAAACACTCTCTGGACTACATCACTACAGACCGCCCCGAGGTAGCCCTATCGCTCGTAGGCATTTAAAAAGATACCCGAGAAGGGTTTTGTATATGACGTATAGGTCTTATATGTTTGCGGGCTCACAATGAACAACAAAAAACCGCACAAAACGAGATGAATACAAGACAGTCTTTTTTATGCAGTAAGGTGGCCTGCTACCTTACTGCATAAAAAAATCAGCCCCACAATGGTGACGAACAATATATTTATTACCTTTGCGTAAAATTTCAAAAAAACGACAACACCTTGAAAACTTTTATTAAGAAAGCCGCAGTAACCACCGCCATTCTATTGGGGGCTATAAATTTCTCTTGGGCACAAACCCTATTCAATGCGAGTAGTAGTCAAACAACTCACCAAGTAATCAACTATCCTGACGGTAGCACCTATATGGGATATGTAGCCAATGGTCGTCCACACGGAGAGGGAACATATTATTGGTCAGACGGGAACTCCTACGTTGGTTATTGGAAATTTGGCAAGCAAAGTGGCAGGGGCACTTTCCGTTGGTCGAATGGTTCTCGCTATGAGGGTATGTGGAAAAACGGCAAACGCAATGGCAAAGGAACTTTCTATTTCAACAGTATCGGTACTCATTACTACACAGGAGAGTGGAAAGATAATATGTGTCACGGCAAAGGCACCGTCTATCGTAATGACAAGGTGGAGTATGAGGGAAATTTTCGCGACAACGAGTATAGTGGCAAGGGCACATACTACTACAAAGATGGTTCAAAGTACGTCGGCGATTGGGAGCACAATGAGCGAAGTGGTCAAGGTGTGCTCTACAATAGTATAGGTGCTGTCACCTATGACGGTCAGTGGGCCAAAGATGAGTATCACGGTCAGGGTACATACAATTCACAAAATGGTGGCACTTATTCGGGCGAATGGAACAATGGTAAACGCTCGGGGCAAGGGACCTACTTATATGAGAATGGTACAAAGTATGTCGGCAATTGGGAAAATGACAAGCAAAATGGTCAGGGCATACTCTATGGTTCCACAGGCGCTGTTGTTTATGATGGTCAATGGGCAAAAGGTGATTACAACGGCAAGGGCACATATTATTTCGACGATGGTAGTATATACTCTGGCGAGTGGCTAAACGGTATGCGTCATGGCATAGGAACCCACACAGACAAGAATGGTAGTGTCTACAATGGGGGATGGAAGGATGATGAACGTCACGGCGAAGGTGTTGTGCGTAATGCCGAGGGTGTTATAACACTTCAAGGTCAATGGATTGATGGTATATTCCAACCATAAACCTCCCTCAATTCCCCCCGATATTAATAATATAATGTGAGTTTGGCGAATTTGGCGCAACAGACCTCACCCGCCTTCGGCACCCTCCCTGCGAGCGAGGACGCTCGCGCAATTTCGACCACCCCTCCAAACCTCCCCTTTCGTAGGGGAGGGTGCCGTAACGGCACTTTTGTGCTGGTGGGTGCCGTAACGGGACGCATAGCGTCTTTTGTGATGGTGGTTCTCCAAAGCCCCCTCCGAGTGAGAGATGAGCGAGCGCGAGTAGAATATCGCGAGGCAAGTACAAGGCGCACAAGAAAACCTCCTCCGCAGTTTACTGAACGTAAATGAGGAGGAGGTTTATCGCAGGGCAACGCAGTAATTGCCCGCGAGATTCGCTCGCAAAGAGATTCGCTCGCTACTTGAAATCTCGCCAATGAAATATTATAAGGTAAAACACCGCAATGGTGATGTAACTGTCGGCAAAGTTGAAAACCGGTGAGAAGAACAACTCTCCACCCACCAACGGCATCCAATCGGGGAAATGGAAGAGCGGGAAGTAGAGCATATCGACAACCTTGCCGTGAAGGAAGGGGGCATAGCCACCGCCCTCGGGCAGAAATTGCGCAACACTCGAAAAGGTCGATTCGGAGAATAGAACGCCATAGAAGGCGCTATCAATCATATTGCCGATGGCTCCCGCAAGAATCATCGCAAAGCACACCACGACACCTCTCTTGGCACCATCCTTGCGCAACTTGCCCACGAACCACACGAGCACGCCAATGGCCACCACACGGAAGAGGCTCAATGCCAATTTGCCGTAGTCACCCCCGAGCGCCATACCGAATGCCGCGCCCTCGTTCTCAATGAAGCACCAGCGGAACCAATCGCCCAACACATTGTGGCTCTCACCGAGGGTCATTGTGGTCTTGACCGATATTTTCACGATTTGGTCTATGACAACAAGCCCTACGACTATCAGCCACAGCACCCAACACTTTATGCTCTTTCTATTTTGTTCCATTGTTCCGATTTTCTTCCCAAAAGTTTGGTGAATGGTTTGTGGCTATCGCAGGGCGAGTTCGGTTTCGCCAATCAGGTAGCCATCCATATAGATTTCTGCCTTATAGACACCCGAGGTGAGGTCGAGGTAGGTGAAGAAGATGCTCACATCGAGGTCTTTGTTGTCGTAGTCCACCTCGCGTTCTGCCGAGTAACTAATCACATCGCCCTCGAACTCCATTATGCACTCCGAGCCACCCGAGAGCACTGCGCCATCGGGTCCGATGATGCGTACATAGACATTGCGCTTACCGGGGATAGTGAGTTCGTTGGCTGTGAGGGTAAGTGAGGTGCGCAACTTCGACGCACGCGATGCGCGGGTGACGTTGGTACCTCCCGTATTGTATGCTCCGAGCACCACATTACGAGCCTTCACAATGGAGCCGAGTTTGATTTTGTTTGCCATCTCTTGTGCTCTCTCCTCGGCGATATTTGCGCGTGTGGTTTCGGAGGCCACCTTCTTGCGGATGGTGATATTCTCATCGGCGAGTTTCCTATTGAGGGTGTTGAGCGAGTCGATTTGGTGGACATAGCGACGCATAATGGTGCGCAGGGTGCCCAACTCTTTCTCATACTTGCGGAGTTTCTCGCGGTTCATATTGCGCTCTTTTTTCAGGCGCGACATCAGCGAGTCGGCCTTATCTCTCTCCACAGCAATGTGTGCCCTCAACTCGTTGCTCACCGAGTCGTTGCGGAGGTTGATGTTGTCGATTTCGGTAATCAGTCCGCTGATTTGGCTGTTGAGCGTATCGCGCTCGATGCGGAACTCCTCTTTGATATCGGAGGTCACGCGGAAGTGCTGGAAGGTGAGAAGTCCCAAAACAGCCACGAGGGAGATGATGATTATACGGTATCCTTTGAGCGTTTTTTGCAAATCGCTGGCGCTTTGTGAGGGCTCGTCGCTACCATACTCCTCGTTGTAGTCCAAATCGTCGTCTTCGTAGAGGTCCTTATCTTTGTAGTCTGCCATAGTGTGCTTATTATTAAATATATTGTAAGGCGGTGCAAATATAGCGTTTTTTTCAGGAAATCATCCCGTAGTCAATAGTATTCTTTGGTTTGTAGCGCTCGCGCAAGTTGGCGAGTGCTCTATTCTCGGGTTTGGAGAGGGTTGCATCGTCGGCCAAGATGGAGGCTGCCACATCCCTTGCTTGTGTCAGGATTTGGGTGTCGGTGGAGAGTGAGGCTATGCGCAAATCAACTGCCTCGCCACTCTGACGTGTGCCATTCACATCACCCGCACCACGCAATTTCAGGTCCAATTCCGAGAGTTCAAATCCGTCGTTGGTCTCGACCATAGCCGAGAGCCTCGCCTCGGCATCGCGCGAGATGTTGTCGCCACTCATCAGCACACAATAACTCTGATTGCCACCCCTGCCTACCCTGCCGCGCAGTTGGTGGAGTTGCGAGAGTCCAAAACGCTCGGCACTCTCAATGACCATAACGGTGGCATTGGGGACATCCACCCCCACCTCTATAACGCTTGTGGCAACGAGAATATTATTGACCCCCTCGGCAAAGAGCCTCATAGCCTCCGCCTTATCCTCGGGCGACATTTTGCCGTGAAGGGCTCCCACTTTATATTCGGGCAAGGGAAACTCCTGCACGATGTGCTCAAAGCCATCGTAGAGGTTTTGGTAGTCCATTGCCTCCGACTCCTTGATGAGAGGATAGACCACATAGACCTGCCTGCCTTTGGCTATCTCACTCTTCATAAACCCATTGAGTTTGAGTCGCAGAGCCTCTTTCAAGTGGTATGTTTTGATTGGCTTTCTGCCCGCCGGCATCTCGTCAATGACCGACACATCCAAGTCGCCATAGAGCGTCATTGCCAACGTGCGTGGTATGGGTGTTGCGGTCATCACGAGGATGTGAGGAGGTTGTGAGTTTTTGGTCCATAGTTTGGCCCTTTGCTCCACTCCGAATCGGTGCTGCTCGTCGATGATCACCAAACCGAGGTTGTCAAACTGCACCCTATCCTCAATCAGCGCGTGAGTGCCGATGAGAATCAACACCTCACCCGAGAGCGTGCGCTCCAAAATCTCGCGCCTTTCGCGCACCTTTGTGGAGCCCGTAAGCACCGCCACGCGCCCCTCACAAGAGGTTCCTGTGAGCATTTTGGTGATGGAGGCATAGTGCTGACGAGCAAGAATCTCGGTGGGTGCCATCATACACGATTGGTAGCCGTTGTCGCTCGCAAGGAGCATCGCCATAAGTGCCACAAGAGTCTTGCCACTACCCACATCGCCCTGCAAGAGTCGGTTCATCTGGTGCCCCGAAGTGCAGTCGGAGCGAATCTCTTTGACGACTCTTTTCTGCGCCCCTGTGAGAGTGAATGGGAGGTGGTTTTCGTAGAAATCACGGAAGAGTTCACCCACGCGGGGAAAGAGGAACCCATTTTGCATAGTGGTTCTCCCCGCCTTCACACCGAGAATGCCGAGTTGCACCCCAAAGAGTTCCTCGAATTTCAGTCGATAGATGGCCCTTTGGAGCATCTGTGGGGAGGATGGGAAGTGGATGTTTTGTAGCGCATCACGACGCGAGAGGAGGTCCAAACGGTGCATCAATCCCTCGGGGAGTGTTTCGACAATATTATCCTTGATTCGCTCCCACAGAGTGCACACCAAACCGTACAGCCCCTTCGAGGCGAGCCCTACGGAGGTTAGTCGCTCGGTGGTACCATAGACCCCCTGCATCCCCTGATTGCCACGCGAGAGGAACTTCTCGACGGTTTCAATCTCGGGGTGAACAATATTGGGTTTGCCGCCAAAAAAAGATAGTTTGCCCAAGATGAGGTATTCGCGCCCCACCTCCAACTGTTTTTCCACCCACTTGGTCTGCTGGAACCACACGAGTTCCATCTGCCCCGAGGAGTCGGCAAGGGTTGCCGAGAGTCGCTGTTTGCGCCCCTCGCCCAAAAAAGCCTTGCCCACAATCCTTCCTCGCAGTTGCACAAAGGCGTTGGAGTTCTCCTCCGAGAGCGCACCGATGCGATAGACCTTTGTGCGGTCTATGTAGCGGTGTGGGTAGTGGTGCAATAGGTCGCCCACAGTCTTGATTCCGAGTTCGGAATAGAGCAGCGAGGCGCGCTTTTCACCCACCCCCGGGAGGAATTTTATGTCCATATCGGCTCGCATAAGGCAAAGATAACGCAAAATAGTTGTATATTTGTCCGACAAAGGAGGAAAAATGATGGAAAAATTTTGCTTTTCGCTCACAAACTACCGCCGACGCGCCACCCGCGAGGTGCGCATAGGCTCCCACACCATTGGTGGCGATAGCCCCATTGTGGTGCAGACAATGACCAACACCCGCACGATGGATACCGAAGGCTCGGTGGCTCAAATTGATGCCATAGCACGCGCAGGCGGCAAAATCGTAAGGCTCACCACTCGCGATGAGAGGGAAGCAGAGAACCTCGCACCCATTGGTGAGGCTGTACGCGCCATCCACCCCGAGGTGGCACTTGTGGCAGACGTGCACTTTGTGCCCGCAGTGGCAGCCGTTGCCGCCACCACCGCCGATAAGGTGCGCATCAACCCCGGAAACTACAACGACAGGGGAGGTAAGTTCGAAGAACTTGTGGAACTCTGTCGAAAGCGTGGCGTGGCACTGCGCATTGGTGTCAATCACGGCTCCCTCGCAAAGAAAGTCTTTGACCTGTGGGGCGACACCCCGGAGGGAATGGCCGCCTCGGCTATGGAGTTCTTGGAGAGAGCCCGAGAGTTGGACTTCCACAATATTGTCGTGTCGCTCAAAGCGAGCAACGTGAGGGTTATGGTCTATGCCTACCGCCTCTTGGCAAAGGCTATGCGTCAGGCAGGGATGGACTACCCCGTACACCTGGGTGTCACCGAGGCGGGCAACCTCATCGAAGGACGTATCAAGTCTGCGGTGGGAATTGGAGCCCTCCTGGCAGACGGCATCGGCGACACCATCCGCGTGTCGCTCACCGAAGCCCCCGAAAACGAGATTCCCGCAGCACAAAAACTTGCTGACCACTATACCTCACGCCCCGAGGAGAGTTTCCCCGAGGTGGACGAGGCGCTCTTCGAGGCCTACGAATATAGGCCCCGACCATTGGGTATGACCCCTGTGTTGTGGAGCGAAGTGGAGAGGCCCGACGACTATGAGGTTGTGGAGGCCGTGAGCCACCACCCCGTGCAGGAGTGGAGGAGCAGGCTCATCGGGCACAAAGGTGCAAAACCCGTCATCCTTGCACGAAAATATACCACCACCGACAAATACGACTTTGCAATTGAGGCCGCTGCCGACTTTGGCGTGATGTTTATCGACTCGATGGCAGACGGCATACGCATCGAAAATCCCAACTTCTCACAAGAGGAGATTGACGAAATAGCACTCCTCATTCTCCAAGCCGCGCGTGTGCGCATCTCCCGCACCGAATATATCGCCTGTCCCTCGTGTGGCCGCACACTCTACGACATTGAGAGTACACTTGCCGCCATCAAGGAGCGCACCAGCCACCTCGTGGGACTGAAAATTGGCGTTATGGGTTGTATTGTCAATGGCCCGGGCGAGATGGCCGATGCCGACTATGGCTACGTTGGCGGACTCCCCGACCACATATCGCTCTATCGTGGCAAGACGCTCGTGGAGCGCAATGTGCCACAGGCCGAAGCAATAGACCGCCTCGTGGCACTCATCAAGGCCGATGGCAGATGGGTGGAGCCTAAAAACTAAAAGCAAACCGATGAAGATTCTTCCACTTGCATATCTCGGTTCCCAGGAGTGGTGGCAGGAGGCCCTCGCCCCCGATGCCATCATCGACGTGGGCGAACATTTCATAAAACAGACTGCTCGGAATCGTTGCGAGATTGCCACAGCAGCGGGCCGTATGCCACTGACCGCCAACGTAATAAAGGGTGCCAGCATCCACAAAAAAGCCGTCAAGGATATGCGCCTCGACTACTCCAAGCGTTGGCAACACCAACACGCAGTAGCCATCCGCTCGGCATATAAATCCTCGCCCTACTACGACTACTACGCCCACCACTTTGAGCCATTTTTTGAGCGCCACGAGGAGTTCCTCTACGACCTGTCGTGGGGACTATTGGAGGTGGTGTGTAAGGTTGAGGGGTGGAGTGTGCCACGCATCTCGGAGGAGTATATCATTGCCGGTGAGGGGGATGTGGACCTGCGCGGACACAACTTTCTCGGCCCCCGCCCCGCGTTCAACCCCTACTATCAGGTATTTTCGGAACGCCTACCATTCGAGAGCAACTGCTCCATAATTGACCACCTCTTCAACGAGGGAAAAGGTATAACGTCGAAAGTCTAACGTCGCAAATGCGAGTAAGCGAGGGCAGAGGCTGCTTGCAGACTATGCCGAGCGTGAGCATTTTAGAGCAGACGCAATCTGGTCAAACGTCGCGGGGGCTCCAAATTTGGAGCCCCCGAAAACGTATTAGGGAGGTTGTTGGGGAATTTAGGGAATTTAGGGAATTTAGGGAGGTTAGAGAGATTAAGGAGAGAGCCCTACACTCCCTACACTCCCTACACTCCCTACACTCCCTACACTCCCTACACTCCCCCAAAAATTGAAAATTGAAAATTAATTAAGTTTTCGGGCTCGCCATTTTGCGGGCCCGCGACATTGGACATTAGACTGCGCCTTTGGCGCAACAGACCTCACCCGCTTTCGGCACCCTCCCCTAACTTATGGGAGGGTTGCTGGTGGGTGCCGTAACGGGACGCATAGCGTCTTTTGTGATGGTGGTTCTCCAAAGCCGCCTCCGAGTGAGAGATGAGCGAGCGCGAGTAGGTGCCGTAACGGCACTTTTGTGAGGGTGGTTCTCCAAAGCCCCCTCCGAGTGCAGATTGCGAGGCGAGTACAAGGCTTGCGAAAAAAATTACCCCCGCAGTTTACTGAACGTAAATGAGGGGGTAATTTTTGAGCGTAACGAAGTAATCGTCCGCAAGGTGCGCTCGGGATTTGCCCGCGAGATTCGCTCGCTACAAGTCTTCGGCATAAGTGCGCGGTATCTCTATCGACACCCTGTCCGTAATGCCACGAGAAGTAACCTCAACGGTATTGGTGCCACGCTCCATATCAACCGCCTCCCACACAACCATACCATTGCTACTCTCCTTCGAACCCAAAAATTCACCATTAAGGGTGAGTTCTGCCTCGGGAAGTGAGGTATAGACCTTGATGGTTTGGAGGGTATCGGTACGACGCGCCCAGCGTTTCTCGGCAATGTACAAGAAGTCCTCATTGGTATTCCAGCGCGCCTTGTAGAGGTAGAAGGCATCCTTACGCACCTGGCGGTTGAAACTCACCACACCCATATCGCACACACCACCTGCCGAGCGATGGGTATCCACCGAGGCGTAGTCGAAGAGCCCATCTACAAAGATGCCCCACAAATCCTTATCCTCGGCAAGTGAGGAGAGGTAGGTTTCGTGGAAGTGGGTCTGCCATCTCTCGGGGTGCCAACTGCTCGACGAGAGGGGTTTTTCCAGCAAGTCACTCTGGTGGAAGATGTTACCTCCACATTTGTAACTCACAGCCGAGTGTAAGGCGTGCCATTCGGGTACGGAGTGGAGTTGCTCCTGCCATACGGCAATGTCGCCTGGTCGTCCCTCCATCCAACCGAAAGAGTGGCTCCACACAACCACATCGGTCACGAAGTTTATCTCTCCGTCCTGATTGCTCCATCCAGAGGTCATACGCATAGGGTCAAGCCTTTTGGCCAGGGAGTGGAGTGAGCGGATGTAATCCACAGGGTTTTCGCCCCTTGTTTCGAGTTCCGAGAAGAGGTTCCACGCCACAACCGATGGGTGGTTGTAGTTTTGGTAAATCATCTCGTGGAGTTGCGAGTTACCGTTTTCGCGGAATTCGGGGGTATCGAAGAAACCTTTGCCATTGAGCGTGGTGGCTCCCATAAATGGCAGGTCGCAGAAGACCAACAATCCGAGGTTGTTGCAGATGCGGTAGAAGGAGGAGTGGTGCATACCACCCACCACGCGGATGGTGTTTGCTCCCATTTCGCACGCGAACTCCACATCCTCCATCACCTCACGCTCGGTGACAGCCATACCCGACAGCGCCCTATCGCGGTGCATCAGCACACCCTTGATGGGGTAGGGTTTGCCATTGAGCATAAAGCCATCGGAGGTTATGGAGTAGTAGCGGAAACCCGTCTGGGCCCCTATCTCGTCACACCTCTGGCCACCCACCGAGAGCCCCACTACAAAGGAGTAGAGCGCAGGGTCGAGGGTGCCGTTCCACAGGCGTGGGTCCTCTATTTCGAAGGGGATGAAGGTGCTGGTTGTACCTTTGGTTGTGCGCACCTTTTGGGTGGTGGTGAGCACCTCTTCGCCGTCGGGATTCTTGATCGAGAGGGTCAGTAGGGCGCTCTGTGAGCCTTGTGCACTGACCTTCACCTCCACTTCGCCTTTGGCCACCTCATCGGACACTTTGGAGGTGTGGATATAGACACCATTGGAGGAGTAGTGGTCGATGGCAATGTGCGTGGGCTCCTCAACAATGAGGCTCACCTCGCGGAAAAGACCACCATAGGATATTTCGTTACCCGCAGTGGGCATCACCTCGGTGTGGAGGCCATTATTGACCACCACCCAGAGCAAATCCCTGCCATTGAAGTTCACATAGTCGGTAATTTCGAAGGTGAAGGCACTGCTGCCACCCTCGTGTCGCCCAACGTGGTGACCATTGATGAGCAAATCGGTGACAAGATTGGCACCCCCAAAGCGGAGATAAAGACGCTTACCCTTCCACTCGGAGCGGAAATCGACATAGCGCAGATAGTTGCCCGTACCGCGCCAATAGTCGAGTCTGCCACCGAGAGCATCGGAGTTCCACTGGTGGGGCAGATTGACGATGGTTGAGAAGTCCTCGGAGTAGGTAAAGAACTTCCAATCGCGGTTGAGTGTATAGGTTTGTCGTGCCTCTGCGGTGTGGGTTCCTGCCAGGAGCACAGCCACACACGCGAGGAGTTTGATGAGTGCGTTTTTCGTCTTCATTTGGCTCTCTTTTGGCGCTATTGGTGCGCCAGATTTGCACAAAGGTAAAAAAATAACTACATTTGAGAAAATTTTTGGCCCTCCAAACCTCCATTTGGGTGGCAAAAATATCTTTTTTTGCTTGACTAACAGAGAATAACTATGAATATCGTAGATATTATCCTGGCGATTGTGCTTGTGTGGGCACTCATCAGTGGTTTGCGCAAGGGGCTTATCTCCCAAGCGAGTTCTTTTGCGGGCCTTTTGTTGGGCGTGTGGCTCGCCTTCAAGTTCAACGGCCAACTCTCCGAGTGGATTGGCGTGGAGGTGGAGGGCATCGTGGCCTACATCATCCTCTTTGCTGTGGGTGTGCTGGGCGCGTGGCTCTTCTCGCGCATCTCGGGATGGATACTCAATGGCATAGGGCTCGGATTTGTAGACAAGATTGGCGGAGCGCTCCTCTCGCTGGTGGTCTACTGCTTGGTGTTGAGCCTGTTGCTGGGACTCTTCCGCAACATCAACACTTCGCTCAAAATCGTCGAACCCGAAGTTCTGGAAACCTCGGTGCTCGTTGAGCCCATCAAGAGGGTTTCGGATGTGGTCTTCCCCTATCTTGTAGAGGCAAAGGATGCTATCATTGGTAGCGACTCGTTCCAATTGAATGGCGAGGGGGCATCGACTATGAAAACTACTAACACACAACAACTATGATACAAGAGGGTTTTGTGATTGAGAGTACCGGCAGTTGGTACAAAGTGGAGATTGAGGGTGCAGTCTACGACTGTCGCACTCGTGGCAAGTTGCGCCTCAAAGGTGTTCGTTCCACCTCTCCTGTGGTTGTTGGTGACAGGGTAGGTGTGGAGTTTAGCGAAGAGGGCGATGGCATCATCGTGAGCGTAGCCCAGCGTCGCAACTACATCATACGTCGCGCCTCGAACCTCTCGAAAGAGAGCCACATCATTGCCGCCAATATTGATTGTGCAGCGGTGGTGGTGACCATTGCCGCCCCCGTCACAGCCCCCGAATTTGTAGACCGCTTTTTGGTTACCTGCGAGGCCTATAAGGTGCCGGCGGTCATCATCCTCAACAAGATAGACACCGCACGGGAGCACCCCGAACTGCTCCAAAAATTCCACGACATATACTCCTCGGCAGGCTACCGCATAATAGAGTGCTCGGCTCTCACGGGTGAGGGCGTAGAGGATGTTGTGGAACTTCTGCGCGACAAGACAACCCTTCTGGCGGGCAATTCGGGTGTGGGCAAATCGACACTCGTGAATGCCATTGAGCCCTCGGCTGCCGCCAAGACGGGAGCCATCTCGGAGGCCCACTTGCAGGGTAAACACACAACAACCTTCTCGCACGTCTATGCACTCTCGTTTGGTGGCAGGCTTATCGACACCCCGGGCATTCGTGGTTTCGGGCTCATCGACATCAAGCCCGAGGAGTTGTACCACTACTTCCCCGAGATTATGAGGGTGAGCAAGGGGTGTAAATTCTACAACTGCACCCACACCCACGAACCCCAATGTGCGGTGATGCACGCGGTGGTGGAGGGCGAAATCTCCGAGAGCCGCTATGAAAGTTACCTCAAAATGCTCGACGACGATGGCAAATATCGCTAAACCGAAAGAGTGGTACGATGAGCGTATCGAATACCTCGCGGAGTTTATGCTCCCCGAGCGCTACGCTACGATGTGTCGCGTGGTGGCGGACCGCACAAAATATATGACCGTATGTGCCGAGAACACCTTTCATCCCCAGAATGCCAGCGCTCTGGTGCGCCATTGCGAGGCCTTCGGAGTTCAGGAGTTGCACGCCATAGAGTTTTTGTGTGGCTTTCAGGCCAATACGCACATAGTCAGAGGCACCGACAAGTGGGTAAACATAAGGCGCTACGAGAGCACATCGGAGGCTATCGCGCACCTCAAAGGCGAGGGGTACCGCATAGTCGCCGCCACACCCCACACCAACGACCTCACACCCGATAGTTTCGATGTCACAAAGGGCAAGTTTTGCATCGTATTTGGCACCGAAAAGCAGGGTATCTCACCCGAGATTATGGCTGTGGCAGACGAATTTGTGAAGATACCGATGTATGGTTTTGTGGAGAGTCTTAATGTGTCGGCTTGCGCTGCAATCCTCATTCAGGGGTTGGTGGAGAAGATTCACCGCAGCGACTTGGATTGGCGATTGGGAGCCGAGGAGCGCAGCCGTCTGCTCTACGAGTGGATGAGGGAGAGTGTCAAGGATGATGAGGGCATCTTGCGCAAACGATTTGGAGAAGATATATAGTGTAAAATAATGGCTGATTGGCTACCGTCCGTTGGCTATGACAAAAAAGGGAGAAACGCTTATGAAACCTATTATCAAGCCCGTATCGAGGGCACTTCTGATGAAAGAGTTGAGAGAAGAATTTTTCTTACGCGAGACTGTTCGCGCCGGTAACGAAATCTACATTGTGACCGCCGCCGAGTGTCCCAACGTAATGAAGGAGATTGGCAGGCTACGCGAATGGGCATTCCGCAGCGCAGGAGGTGGCACGGGCGAACCTATGGATATCGACGAGGACGATTTGGCACCCGATGGCTACAAACAACTCGTGGTGTGGGACCCCGCAGCCAAAGAGATTGTGGGTGGCTACCGCTTCATCGTCTGCTCACATAAGGACCAAAAGCACATCTCCACCGAGCACTACTTCCACTTCACCGACAAGTTCCGCGAAGAGTACCTCCCCCACTCCATAGAACTCGGCAGGAGTTACGTCCACCCCAACTACCAGAGCACACGCGCCAATGCCAAAAGCCTTTATGTAATGGACAATATTTGGGATGGTTTGGGGGCAATTATTGTCAATAATCCCGACAAAAAATACTTCTTCGGCAAGGTTACCATCTACGGTCACTACAATGTGGAGGCTCGCAATATGCTGATGTACTTCCTCCACAAACACTTCCCCGCCGAGGAGAACCTCTTGGAGCCCATCAACAAAATCGACCTCGGTATCGACATCGAGTCGATGGAGCGCCTCTTCTCGGGCGAGGACTACGCCGCCGACCACAGGATTCTCAACCGCGAGTTGAAGGAGAGGGGTGAGCACATTCCTCCGATGATTAACTCCTATATGAACGTATCGCCCAATATGCAGGTCTTCGACACGATTTTGGCACCCGACTTGGGCGAGTTGCAGGATACGGCCATACTGCTCTCCATCCCCGACCTCTACCCCCACAAGACCGAGCGACACACTCGCGGTCTAAAACGCAGGCGACCCTTGCGCCGCCTCTTCGACCACACAATGATAGCCATCGACAATGTGGTGACGGGTCGTGCGGTTTCGGGAGCAAAAGTGGCCCTTCGTCGTCGCAAGACCGAGCGCACAAGACGTATCGAAAGGGGTGTGAAATTGCAAGCAACAGAGGAGAAAAAGAAAGAGTAGTGCCTGCACAATAAAAGGGGCAATTTGTGCATTATATTTGTGTACGCACAATTAGAACAACGCACACAAAAAACCTATGAACAACAACGAGGTGAACATACTCTGGGTCGATGACGAGATTGAACTGCTCAAACCCCACATTCTCTTCCTCAAAGGCAAAGGCTACGATGTTGAGACCTGCAACAACGGCTACGATGCTGTGGATATGGCGCGCTCAACACCCTACGACCTGATAATCTTGGACGAGATGATGCCTGGTATGACGGGACTCGAAACCCTCCCCCAAATCAAGGAGGTGCGCCCCTCTACGCCCGTCATTATGGTGACCAAGAGCGAGGAGGAGAACATTATGGACAAGGCCATAGGCTCCAAGATTGCCGACTACCTCATCAAACCCATAAACCCCAATCAGGTACACCTCTCCATCAAAAAACACGTTATGAGAGAGAAGTTGGTGACGGAACAGACCACCGCCGACTATCGTGCCGAGTTTGGTAAGATTAGCCTCTCGTTGGGCGAAGCGCGCACCTTTGCCGATTGGTGTGCCATCTACCGCAAAATTGTGGGCTGGGAGATGGAACTCACCGAATCAACCGACAAAGGCATTCGCGATATTCTTGCCTACCAAAAGAGTGAGGCAAACAATGAGTTTGGTAAGTTTGTGCGTCGTGACTACCTCGATTGGATAAACGGTTCCGACCAGGAGCGCCCCATAATGTCACATACCCTCCTGCGCAACCGCATAGTCCCCGAGGTGGAGGGGGCGGGAGGCAAGGTTACGTTGCTCGTTATTGACAACTTCCGCTATGACCAATGGCGCACCATTCTCCCCCTGCTACACCCCATCTACGACCTCCACACCGAAGATTTCTATTGTAGCATCCTTCCCACCGCCACACAGTATGCCCGCAACGCTCTCTTTGCGGGGCTGATGCCTCTGGCGATAGACAAAATTATGCCCGAGCGGTGGCTCAACGACAATGAGGAAGGGGCGAAAAATAAGTACGAAGAGGAGTTCTTGCGCCGCGCACTCACCCGTATGGGCAAGAGTTGGAAGGTGACCTTCGACAAACTCATCAAGCCCGAGTCGGGTCGCAAACTCATCGACAACTTCCAACACATCCGCGAGGCCGACTTTTCGGTGATTGTCTACAACTTTCTCGACATTCTCTCCCACGCACGCACAGAGACGCAAATCATCCGCTCACTCTCCGAAGACGAGGCGGCATTCCGCTCCCTGACACGCTCGTGGTTTGAGCACTCGGAACTCTACACACTACTGCGCCTGTTGGCCGAGGCGGGACACACGGTGATTGTCACCTCCGATCACGGTTCCACAAAAGTTGAGAACCCCGTGAAGGTATTGGGCGACAAGGAGACCTCTCCCAACCTGCGCTACAAGACAGGGCGACACCTCAACTACAACCCCAAAGAGGTCTTTGAGATTACCCGCCCCGAGGAGGCACAACTGCCCCAGAGCAACCTCACGAGCAGTTATATCTTCGCTCTCGGCAAGGACTTTTTGACCTACCCCAACAATGCCAACCAATTTATCCGCTACTATCGTGACACCTTCCAACACGGAGGTGTGTCGATGGAGGAGATGATTGTGCCTTACATCGTTTTGCGCCCCAAAAGTTAATGTGAGTTTTGCGAATTTTAATTTATTGAAATTCCAAAACATCCGCTTTATCAAAGAGCCTTTTGAGGCTCTTTGACCAAGTCCCTCCTTTCCCAAAGGAGGGATTTAGGGAGGAATGTAAGCACTATGCGACCCACGCAGTGGGCTACGGGACTTGCAGTGCAAGTCCTAACGTGTGTTTGGCGAATTGGCACACTTGAAATCACATTGATTAGCAACGACTTACATTGTGCCAAATTTGTGAAACTCACATAATAATTAAACGCCCTTGCAAAAGAAATCCAGAAAACGGAGGCCCGCCAAAAAATTGGCAGGCCTCCTTTGCATT
This sequence comes from Tidjanibacter sp., assembly GCA_045596685.1. Taxonomy (GTDB): domain Bacteria; phylum Bacteroidota; class Bacteroidia; order Bacteroidales; family Rikenellaceae; genus Tidjanibacter. The sequence continues at coordinate 96,468 of JAZOCT010000016.1, forward strand.
TTATCTTTCGTTTTGAAACGACTTTACCCTATTTTGCAAATTTATCTTTGTGCTTTTCGAGTTGCTTCTTGATTGCATCGATTGCTGCATCCACCGATTCCTCGAAAGATTTGCTCTGGTGCTCGGCGATAATAGTGTCGGTGGGGACCTCTATTTTGATGGTTGCCACCTTGTTGCCCTGCTCTGGGTCTTTGTCGAGTTTGAGGATCACCTCTGCGGCTGTGGCTCTTTCGACGAAACGGTCAAGTTTGTCCATTTTAGCCTCAATGAAGTCGATGAGTTTCTTGTCGGCATCGAACTTAACGGATTGAATCTTTACGTTCATAATATCCTCCTTTTTTATTGTGTTTATATTGTGCCCTCTCGGGCGTTGTCTTCTTTTTTGTGTCTTTTTTAACGTGAGTTTTGCGAAAATGGCGCATTGCCCAACTTACCATCTGGCAGTGTGAGTTTCTCGCCATCCTCGGGCACATCCAAGCCACTCTCCACTCTACCTTTGGGGCATTGTGCCCAACCAAGTGAACTATATGTCAAACTTTTGCCAAAATCTGTAATTTCAAAATGCAATTCACGCTTCATTCGTTGCTCTATACTACGGAATACCTCTATGGGTATATCCTCATAAGGTGTGGTTTTTACAAAATGAAAATACACATCTGTCGGCTCTCCCGTAGTAGAAGATACTCTCAATGCAATAAACATATAATATCCTTTCAACGAATCGGCTTGCTCCATAGTGAATGCGTTATCCACAATTGAGAGCATCAACCGCGCTTGATTTGATTCTGGTTGCACAGAGAATCGCCCCTCTTTGGTCATATACACCTCTTGTGGCACTTGTTCCCCATTCAAATATGTTGGCTCGTCTTTGCGAGGTCTGCATCTTTCGTTGTAAAGATATATGTCGGCATCATCTACAACTTCTCTAATGTATGTACAATCCTCCAACTCGATGGTTTCGAAAACTGAAACCTCGGGTGGTAAGGGTTTGCTTAAATCCAAATACTGCGTATAGTCTTGTGCAAAACAACTATCAATACACCCGAACAACAATACAATATGTATTAAGAACCTTTTCACGTTTTCATACATCTTTTATGGTCGTCCAACCGAGCCTCCGAGGGTGCCTACCGCGTCACCCAACTTGCCGTCGGGCATTGTGAGTTTCTCGCCATCCTCGGGCACCGCCAAACCGCTATTTTCCCTACCTATGGGACATTGCGACCATGACAATAGGCAATAATTTAGTCTTTTCCCCTCTTCGGTCAATTCAAATCTTACTTCATTTTTTAATCTTAATTCAATATTTCGGTAGACCTCTATCGGTATGTTTGCATAGTTCGAAATGTTGATATATTCAAAATATACATCTGTAATCATCCCCGTTGTCGAAGATATATTCAGTGTGGTGCGCAAACGCCACTTACCAAATGAAGAGGCTTGTTCCAATGTAAATGCTTCATCCACTATGTTCCACATCAACCGATGTAGTTCATCCGTAACCACAACCGCATCTATATCATCATTAAGAAGTCGCTCAAAAGGTATTTGGGTTCCATCCTTATATGCCACTTCTCCTCTGCCCGAATGGTTATTGGCATTGAAAAGGTTTATTCGCGTCGAACCAATGGTGTCACAAATATAAGTAAAATCACCCCTTCTAATGGTGTCACTCACCAACCGTAAATGCTTATTAGCAATAGAGTCGCGTTGAGCAAATGAAATACCCGCACACCCAAACAGCAATACAATATGTATTAAGAACCTTTTCACGTTTTCATACATCTTTTATGGCAGTCCAATCGAGCCTCCGAGGGAGCCCACCGCATTGCCCAACTTGCCGTCGGGCAGTGTGAGTTTCTCGCCATCCTCGGGCACTGCCAAGCCACTCTCCACTCTACCACAAGGGCTCTGCGACCAACCGATAGAATAGTGCGTCATTTTTTTACCCTCTTCGGTCAGTTCAAATCGCACCTCATTTTTGAATCTCAATTCCATCTCTCGGAATACATCAATGGGCAGTTGTGTATAGTAGGTGTTTTTGAAAAATGTAAAACATACACCCG
>JAZOCT010000017.1:0-7205 GCA_045596685.1 Tidjanibacter sp.
GCCACGCATAACGAAATGAGTAGGCGTAACTTTTTCATAATGAATGGTTTTGCGCTCAAACTTATTGTGCCCCGATGAGTGACATAGCGGGGGCGAGGGCTACGCGACAGGTGTTATCAGTTCGCTACCACCTGCCGAAGAGTCGGTCGGTGTCCATTGCGGTGGTATTTGCTCTGCCACAAATATAAGATATTTTTTGCAAAATGTCAATAAAATTCATAACTTTACGATGCGCAAAGGGCAAGAGCGCTCATTGCGTGCCTAAACAACCTAAAACAAGACCATTATGTTGAAGATTTCGGCAAAGAGCCACACGCTCCCCATTTCGCCCATCCGTAGGCTTGTTCCTCTGGCAGAGGCCGCCGCCGCAAGGGGTACACACATCTACAAACTCAACATCGGACAACCCGACATCCACACTCCCGAAGAGGCTGTGGTGGCTGTGCAGGGAGTCAAAGACCAAATTTTCCCCTATTCCCACTCGGCGGGTCTGTTACCCTACCGCGAGAAACTCGTGGACTACTACGCCAAAAATGGGATAAAGGTAGCCATCGATGACATCATCGTAACCCTCGGAGGTACGGAGGCCGCACAGATGGCTATGCTCATCTGCGCCAATCCGGGTGAGGAGATTCTTGTGCCAGAGCCCTTCTATGCCAACTACAACACCTTCGCGGCAAGTTACGACACAATCCTCGTGCCCGTACCAAGCACCATAGATAACGACTTTGCACTCCCCCCACGCGAAGAGTTCCTCAAACGTATCACCCCGCGCACGCGCGCTATATTAATATGTAACCCCAACAACCCCACAGGACACCTCTACACACGCGAGGAGATGGAGATGCTCGCCGATATGGCCATCCACTATAACCTCTATCTCATCAGCGACGAGGTCTATCGTGAGTTCTGCTACGACGGCACCAAGCAGATTTCGGCCCTCTCGCTCAAAGGTGTCGATGAGAATGTGGTGGTTATCGACTCCGTATCGAAGCGTTACAGTATGTGTGGTGTGAGGCTCGGAAATATCGTGTCGCGCAACAAGGAGGTGATGGCTGCGGCCCTCAAACTCGCACAAGCACGCCTCTCGCCCCCCTATCTTGCACAAATTGCCGCCTCGGCAGCGATGGATGCACCACAAAAATACTACGACGATGTGGTCGCAGAGTACACCGCAAGGCGCAACTGTCTGGTGGAGGAGTTGAACAAAATACCGGGTGTCTATTCCCCCAAGCCACAGGGAGCCTTCTATACGATGGCGCGCTTTCCTGTGGATGATTGCCACAAGTTTGCCGAGTGGCTCCTGACGGACTTCTCCTACAAGGGCGCAACGGTGCAACTTGCACCCGCCAATGGTTTCTATGCCACCAAAGGCAAGGGTACACAAGAGGCACGCATAGCCTATGTGCTCTGCAAGGAGGACCTGCTGGCAGCCTGCGAGTGTCTGCGTGAGGCACTGAAAGTCTACCCGGGAAGGTTGTGATACGAAAAAAAGGCTTGGCAATATTGCCAAGCCTTTTTTGTTAGTTGTCAGTTATCAGTTATCAGTTGTCAGTTGTCAGTTTTTGGAGTAGAACTTTGCACCCCTCTTCGAGCATATCGAGCACCAATTCGAAGCCATCGGCTCCCTCGTAGTAGGGGTCGGGAACGTAGGTGTAGCCGAAGTGGTCGGGAATATAGTCGGCCATACGCTCCAATTTTTGGAGCCCCTCCACGCTCGGCGAGAGGCGCGAAAGGCTCTCATACACAGAGTCGTCCATTGCCAAGAGTAGGTCGAACTTTTCGAAATCCTCACCTCGCACCTTACGCGAGCGGTGGGTGAAATTGTAGCCACGACGTTTACCCGCACTCCTCATCCTCGGGTCGGGCAAATCCCCCGCGTGACCACCGTAGGTGCCTGCCGAGTCAATCTCAAATTCGCCTTCGAGCCCTGCATCAAGCACCCTCTGGCGCATAATCTCATCCGCCGCCGAGGAGCGACAAATATTACCGAGGCAGACAAATAATATCCGTTTCATTAACTTTTAGTAATCAGTAATCAGTAATCAGTAATCAGTAATCAGTAATATCCCCTCTAAATTAGAGTGAAATAACTTTCAACTTTTAACTCTCAATTTTCAATTTATAAGTCCGTATTCCACTCGCCATTGGCATCGGGATAGACAAAGGGGCGGCTTTCGCCAGTAAGGGCCTTCATCGCCAAGTAACTCTCATAGAGGCAGATGCCGTTTTGAGCCTCGTGTGCAAGGGCAAACATCACCACCGAGGGGTGAATCTTCGTGGCGTGATAGATGGCCATCGCGCGCCACTCATACGCCTTCTTCCACGCGGGGTTGTTGCTCGGAGTTGTTGTGCCCTCCTTCCCGGGGGTGGTTATATCTGCCGATGCGCACACCATCATACCCAAGCGGTCACACAGCGTGTAGTATTCGTCGAGTTGCGGACGGGTGGCCCACACAAGGTTGTAGCCCTCCTTTTTGAGTCTTTGAATCTCTGCGGTAGTCTGCTCCTCGGTGGTGTAGGTGAGGGGGGCGGCCTTAATGTAGAGGCTCTCATCATTGAGCAACAACTCCCCATCCTTAACCTCCACAGTGCGGAAGCCTACCTCGGTGGCCCCGAACTCCTTTATGCGGTTTTCGTGGCGAGTGTAGACCACCAAGCGGTAGAGGTTGGGCTCCTCGGGGCTCCAACGCTTAACGTGGGGCACGCGAACAAAGAAATTGACTGTATCGCGCGAGAGCATACGGGTGGTGAGGGTTTTATTGGCACTCGACAGCATTTCGCCCTCGGGTGAGTAGAGTTCGTAATAGACGGTGTAGTCCTTGCTATTGAGGAGGAACGACTGCATCACAACGCCCAGGTTGAGCACACCATCGCCCTGCTTATTGAAGGATGTTTTGGCAATGTAGTCGGCCACCGCAACTCTCGGAGGGGTGAGGAGCATTGCGCGAGTGAAGGTGAGGGGTGCATCTTCTGTGGGCTCTATCTCGCGGGCCATATAGTCACGATGGAGGGTGATGCTTATGGTATTGTTGTTCTCTTTGAGGTGCTTGGTGAGGTCAAATTCGAGCCTACCGATGCCCGAGGCGCTATAACCCATCTCTTGGTCATTGACATCTACACTCACCGCACCTGTTGCGCCCTCCACGCGGAGGACAACCTGTTTGTCGTCGTAGCGGTAGTTGCGCTTGAATTTTGTGGTATAACGCATACCCTCGGGGAGCGAATCCACCTGCCACGAGGTGAGGGGTATCACAAGGCTGCTCTTCTTGCTCACCTCCATCTCTTCGCGTGAGGCGTAGCAGAGCGAGGCACTACGGGGTGTGAGCCTTGCGTGGGCGGTATTTTCGGGTGAGAGCAGGGCTCTGCGTGCGGGTAGCACATAGTCTGCTTGTGCCGAGAGGGAGGTTGTTGTGAGCACCAAAAGCGCCCAAAGAAGTGTAGTTATGCGTTTCATAAAAAGAAAAATTGCTATATTTGACCCTATAAAAGTACGCTTTTTTTGGAAGAAAACGAAAAATATCCCAATTTTCTCTTCCCGCCCCACTCCTTGCGCACACGTCGGGGGGCCTCGGGAGAGGTCGAAGTGTGGGTTCCCTCACGCGCAAATTGGCTGGTGCTCACCCCCGAGGAGGAGGTGCGCCGTAGGGTCGTGCGCCATCTGACCGAGGGGCTCTCTGTGCCCCCAACCCACATTGCCGAAGAGTATCCCGTAAGGCTCAATAGGCAACCACAAAGGGCAGATATTGTGGTCTTTGATGGAGCCCTCAAACCGCTCTTGGTGGTGGAGTGTAAAGCGCCCGAGGTGCCTATCACACAGAGTGTTATAGACCAAGTGGCACGCTACAACAGTGTGATTGGCGCGCCCCAAGTGATGGTTACCAACGGCAGGGTGGTGCGTGCTTTCAGGCTTACCGAAAGGGGCACCTATGCGGAGTGTGATTTTCCCCTCTAATCCTCGCGAGAGAATTGTTCCATAATGTTGTCGTTGAGGTTGTCGATTGCGGCTACAACCTCATCTACGGATGTTTTCAGTCGGTCAATCTCCGTCAGAGGAGCCACCTCGCCGTACCCCTCAAAGGGGCGCACGAAGAGGTAGTTTTCACCCCCATCACCCCAAAGTACATTGTCGATGTAATAGATATCCGTATAGTCCTCGGGCGAATCCATAGTCGCCTTGACGAGTGTGCCTGCCGCAGGCACCCCCGAGAGTGTGACGGTGGCACCTATGCGCCAACCTTCGGTGTAGTGTATGAGTGTGAAAAGCATAATACGAGTTGAAAGTTGAGAGTTGAAAACTAAAAATCTCAACTCTCAATTAAACACAAAAGCCCCCTCAAAATGAGGGGGCTCGTTGTTTTTAGTGGCAGTGTCCGCCCTCGCAACCGTCGTCGCAGTTGCCCTCGCAGCCACAACCCTCCTCGCCGCAGCCACAACCGCACGAGTGGGGATAGTCGTCATCGGTAGCCTCGTGAACATCCACAACCTCACCCTCGAAGTTGAGCGTTTTGCCCGCCATAGGGTGGTTGAAGTCCATCTTCACAGCCTCGTCAGACACCTCCACAACAACACCAATGACGGGCTGGCCCATCTGGGTCATCATAGGAATACGGTTGCCAATAGTGAGGAGTCCCTCCTCGATGGTGCCGTTGATTTCGAAGGCTGCTTTGGGTACGTCGATAACCATCTGGGGGTTCTGAACGCCATAGCCCTCCTCGGGAGAGAGCGTGAAGGCGTATTTGTCGCCAGCCTCCAAGCCGAGCAGATACTCCTCAAATTTGGGGAGCAACATACCAATACCATATACAAATTTGAGGGGAGCCTCTTTGGTTGCCTGGTCTGCAACCTCGCCATCTACTGTGAGCGTGTAGCTGATTGCTACTGCTGTCTCTTTTCCAATTTTCATACTGTACTATAAATAATTTTGAATTTTGAATTTTGAATTTTGAATTTATTTCATCGGGTTGATGAGTTGAAGCATATACTCATCGAGCCAATCGGTGGTGGTGCGAACCCACTCCTTCTTCAACCCCACAACGCTGAAATCCTTGCTACGGAAGAGGTTCAAACTGCGGGTGTTGTTTGAGAGAATGTTGCACCAGAGTTGGTTGAGCCCCAAAATCTGGAACGAATAGCGAATGAGGGCTTGCAGAGCGCTCGATGCGTAGCCCTGACCCTCGTCGTCCTTGTCGTAGATGAGCACACCTACCCCTGCGCGGTGGTTGTAGGGATCGATGTCGAAGAGGTCTATTACGCCCACAGGCCTGCCACAACTCTTCGACTCAATAACGAGCCTCATCTGGCGTGTCTCGTAGATGTCGTACTTCTGGTTCTCGATGAAACGACGCAGGATGTACTTCGAGAAGGGAGCAACAGTGCCACTGACCTTCCATACTTTTGGGTCGTTCTCCCAGCGGTAGAGAATGTCGATGTCCTCGGGTTCGAGAGCACGCAGTTTTATGATGTCTGTTTCCAGTGCGTTCATACTACAATCCGATTACCTTGTTCCTAATGAGCATCGCTGCACCCAATGCGCCCGCATCGGCACCCATCTGCGAAAGGCGGAAAAGGGTGTCTTTGTAGACCAAATTCATTGAGTACTTGTTGGTTGCCGACTTCAATGGCAACATCAAATAGTCGCCCGCCTGCGCCATATTACCACCAATGATTACCAACTCGGGGTTGAAAATGTTTATCAAAAAGGCAATACTTTTGCCAATCTTCTCGCCCGCCTCCTCGATGAGCTCGATGGAGAGGTTGTCATCGTTCTTGGCCGCCGCAATGATGTCGTCGATGTGGATACTCTCACCAGCACTCCATTTCTCGCGTAGAATGGTGTTCACACCCGAGGCAATCTCCGCCACCATCTTGTTCTCAATAGCCATACCGCTCACCTCCGTTTCGAGGCAACCCTTCTTGCCACACGAACAGATAATCTCGTTATTAAAGAAAGGTGTGTGGCCAAACTCGCCCGCAAAACCACTCTTACCATAGTAGAGTTTTCCCTCGGCAATGATGCCAATGGCAACACCCTTGCCCAGATGCAGGTAGAGCATATTCTTCTCCTTCACCGAGTCACCCGAGTAGTACTCGGCAAAACAACGCGCCCTGGTGTCGTTCTCCACCAAAACGGTCACACCCGTAGCCTCCTCGATGTTCTCTTTGAGCGACTTACCACTCCCCGTGAAGAACATATAACTGTGGCCCGTTGCAGGATTGACACGTCCCGCAATGCAGACACCCATACCGAGAATCTTGCCCCTCTCAACACCGCAATTGTCAAGGAAAGAGTTGATGTGGGAGCAGATAAGACGCAAGCACGCCTCGTCATCGGAGAGGGTGAAGGGAGTGATGGTCTGCGAGGTTATGACGTTGTTTTTCAGGTCGGTAACGAGCATACATAGGTAGTCACGACCAATGTCTACGCCCGTGAAATAGATGGCCGTATTGGCGAGGCCGAAGATGTTGGGTCGCCTGCCACCCGCAGTCTCCACCTTGCCATTGTCCACCACAATATCCTCTTCCACCAATTCGCCCACAAGCTTGGTCATCGTGGGCACGCTAATATGCAGAGCCTTTGTGAGTTCCGCCAACGTACACCATCCGTGCACCGCCATATGTGCGATGATGCTCTGCTTTAAGAGGACATTTTTGTGGGAGATACCTTTGAGGTTCTCCTTGTCCGGTTGATAGAAGAAATCTTTAAGAAGTGCCATTGTAAATTTTCCTTAAATTTTAATTCCAATAGCAAAGATATGCATTTTTTTTAATAAAAAAGCATTGTTATTAAAATTTTTCAAAATTTTCTTCAATTTTTTTAGAATCCCACCCCGTCTGCAACAAAAAATTTGCAAAATAGGCCGTTGACCGTCAACCGTCGCGGGCTCGCCGCTTGCAACCCCGAAAACATATAGGCCCTACATAGACAAACCCTCTCATAAGTTAGGAGAGGGTCCGCGTAGCGGGGGTGAGGTCTATCAATTGAGAATTCAAAATTCAAAATTCAAAATTATTCCCTCTCATAAGTTAGGAGAGGGTGCCGAAGGTGGGTGAGGTCTGTCAAGTCCGTCTTGCCACGAATCATTGCAAATGAGGCGGTTGGCATCTACCGCGCTTTATTGCGGGCAACCGAGTTGCCCGCTTTTCTTTGCCACTTTTGGTGGCAAAAGTGGCGCAAAAGCCACGCACGACATCTCTGGCGGGAG
>JAZOCT010000018.1:0-15862 GCA_045596685.1 Tidjanibacter sp.
CTCCCGCCAGAGATGTCGTGCGTGGCTTTTGCGCCACTTTTGCCACCAAAAGTGGCAAAGAAAAGCGGGCAACTCGGTTGCCCGCAATAAAGCGCGGTAGATGCCAACCGCCTCATTTGCAATGATTCGTGGCAAGACGGATTTGACAGACCTCACCCACCTTCGGCACCCTCTCCTAACTTATGAGAGGGTTTTCCCCTTTTGTTCGCGGGTATCTTTTTTAATACCCGCGCCCGCAAGGGCGCACCATAATTTTCAATTTTCAATTTTCAATTTTCCATTTTCGGTTGTATATTTGTGTTGCCAAACCGAAAAAAAATAGAGAGAAACTATGTCAATGATTTTCAAATTTCGTATGCTCTCCGACGAGAGCGACGTTTTCGTGAGAGACTATGAGGTGAAGTATGATATGAACCTCTTGGAATTCAACGACTTCATCTGCAAAGATTTGAACTACGACAACTCGGGTATGACCTCCTTTTTCCTCTCCGATGGCCAGTGGCGCAAGTTGCGCGAATTTACACTGATGGATATGGGCAATGGAATGGGTGGCTATGACGATGAGAACGAGCCTCCTATGCCTATGGAAGAGGTGGTGCTCGGGCAACTCATTCACGAGAATCACGATAGGCTCATCTGGCTCTTCGATATGTTTGCAGACCGCGCCTACTATCTCGAACTTATCGAAGCCAAATTTGCCGAAGAAGGGGTGAAGTATCCCCGCACGCTCTTTGCGCACGGTGAGCCCTCCGACCAATATGACCCCGAGGCGGGTGGTGCTGGCGAAAAGAGCATCTTCGAGGAGATGATGGACGATTTTGGCGACTTCGGAGGTGGCGATGATTCCTACGACGACGAATACTAAACGACCACTACTTGTGGTGGTGCTGGGACCTACGGGGTCGGGAAAAACCGACCTCGCAGTGGACCTTGCACGCCATTTCCACACCGAGATAATCTCTACCGATTCGCGCCAATTCTACCGAGGTATGCCCATCGGTACGGCCCAACCCTCGGCAGAACAACTCGCCACCGTTCCACATCACTTCATTGCAGACCGACTGCCCGAGGAGGAACTCTCCGCAGGAGGTTACGAGAGGGAGGCTTTGGAGCGTTTAGAGGGACTCTTTGAGCGTCACAAGGTGGTGGTTGCTGTGGGTGGCTCGGGACTCTATATTGATGCCTTGTGTAACGGATTCGACGACCTACCCAGCGACACTGCCCAGATTCGTGGCGCGCTCCTGGAACGCCTCAATAGCGAGGGTTTGGAGAGTCTTGTGGCGGAGTTGAGAGAGCGCGATGAGGCCTATTGGGAGGTTGTCGATAGGAGAAATCCTGCACGAGTAGTGAGGGCTTTGGAGGTCTGCATTGCAAGTGGCAGGCCCTACTCCGAGCAACGCACCGATACGCACAAGCAGCGCCCATTCGATGTGGTGAAGATTGGGGTGCTTTGGGAACGCGAGGCACTCTACAACCGCATAAACAGAAGGGTGGATATGATGATTGACGAGGGGCTCGAAGAGGAGGCTCGTGCACACTACCATCTGCGACACCTCTCATCGTTGCAGACGGTGGGTTACAGAGAGTTTTTCGACTATTTCGATGGGAACACCTCGCGCGAGGAGGCGGTGGAACTCATAAAACGCAACACCCGACGCTACGCCAAGCGACAAATGACCTGGTTTCGTCGCGACACAACAACCCTCTGGCTTGCCCCCGACGAACTACACCGAGCAGTGGAAGTCGTGGAGGAAGCACTCGCCCGATAGAAATATATATGACCTATGAAGAGGGGGTGTGGCACAGCGTGGCTACATCCCTTTGATTTGCTCGTCAAGCCAACGCAACTTTTGTGCATAAGTGTTTTTCAGGCGTGTGACAGCAGCGCTATACGAGAGGTCCTCATCGCCATTGACCACCATCGTAATCTTCCACATCGTATCGTTGAGCCTGCCCGATACGGCCAAGCGTGAAGCCTCACTATCAATAAATTGCACCACACCCTCAAAGCGAGGTTTGAACATCTCCCAGCGCTCCTTGACGCGAGCAACAAACGACCTATCCTCAAACAAACGCTTGTAGTATAGTGCCTCTTTCGTGGCAAAGGTCGTGGTTTTATAGGGCACAAATGTCTCCCAATCGAAATCCCACACAGGTCCCGCTTTGAGTACCCCACCCCTATCCTTGTGCATATAGACACTCTTTGGGTGCTGTGGCTCCCAATTGCCCGTCAGTTCATAGACAAACCAATAGTCAATAAAAGAATCCACGTCGAGATAGTTTAGATACTCTCCCCTTGCAAGGCGAGCGTCGTCGTAGAGCACCGTTTCGAGCCCCGCAATGTATTGCTCCATATAGGCAAACTCCTCCTCACTAACCTCGTCGGGGTCTTTGAACATATATGGGAATTGGCACACCTCGGAGTAGAACTTGAACTCTTCGTCGAAATATGTATCCACCTCCATAATGTATCCACCCGAAGGGTCGCCCTCGCCCAATTCAGCAATGTTCACCCTCTTCTCATCGACCTTTATCTGCTCGCATAAGTAGTAGTTACCCCTGTGGAACCCGTTTATCACCACCTCCACAAACTCGCCACGCGGTGTCCATTCCAGCCCCGTCTGCTGGGCGATACGAAAGGCTATGTGGTTGCGTAGTATGGTTTTGTCGAGCCAATTGGCAAGCAACACCCACCTCTTGTGCTCGGGCATACCGAGTATGGAGGCCTTCTTGTTGAGTTTCAGCGCATAGGGTTTCTTGGGAAAATTCCAAGTCGTGTTTCCCCTACCTCGGATGTTTATCTCCTCGTCGTACTCCACCGTGTAGTCGGGAGCAATAATTTTGAGCCTCACGCCCTCCAACCAATCCTCCGTTTTGGGAGGTATAGCCTTTTGATTTGGCGTGTTGATGGCAACAACGGGGAGCCCCGTGTTGGAGAGCCTTACGACTACTTTACCCGCCTGACCGTCGGGAGATACGATGCGGTAGGTTACGGGGGTGGAAAAATCATTGACGCTCTCGCCACTAATCTGCTCCTTATCACCAACATACACCTTGCTGCCATCTTCGACTTTGAAGGTGGCCACAAGGCTTTTGGGATTGAGAGCAAGAGGCGTACAACACTCCACTATGCCCTCTTTGGTGGAGGTTCGGATTGTGCCCAGGATGTTACCCTCGTTGTCGGCTTTGAGGAACGAGTAGGAGATGAATTGGGCGGGAGGGAGCAAATCGTCACCACCGTCAGTAACTGTGGTGCAAGCCACCGCCACAAAGATGGGTATCAGGAGTGAAAATAGACGTTGCATATTTTATGAGTGTGCGGTTTCTTCCGCAAAGATACGAATGATGGATGGAAAATGGAACAATTTGGAAGCGATTTAGGATGGGGTGAATATGTGGAGGAGTGTTTTTTTTGATTTTTTTTGCAGTTTTTTTTGGAAAGAGCAAAAAACCTCCTATATTTGCACCCGCAAAACGGGATTTAGTTCTTGTGGCGCGTTTTAGTTAATTGCGGAAATAGCTCAGTTGGTAGAGCACAACCTTGCCAAGGTTGGGGTCGCGAGTTCGAGTCTCGTTTTCCGCTCAAACGAAGAAAAGCAGTCCAAATGGGCTGCTTTTTTCGTTTGACACGATGGCTCGCCCGAAGCGACCCCAAAGTGCCCCCTGTCAGGGGGTTAAGGGTGTAAATAAAAGTTTGCAAAATTTTGGGGTTCCATCATCCAGGAAAACAAACATATAGGGCGGATGGTGTCATCCGCCCTATCAAATCAATAGTCAAACTATATGGGTTACAACTCGATGGGTTTATATTTGGGGACAAGCACCTTCATAATAACCCAGCCAATCAGATAGGCAACGGCGCAGAACGAGAACATAATCATATAGCCGGCCTCCTTACCCTCAAAACCAAAGAGCATAAGTCCTACCTTATCGCTATAATCGAACAGCGCACCTGCACTCTTCTGAATCAGGAACGAACCAATACCGCCAGCCATACCACCAATACCCGTAATGGTCGCAATCATACTTTTGGGGAACATATCGCCAATGGTCGAGAACAAGTTTGCGCTCCACGCCTGGTGTGCCGCACCTGCAATACCAATCAGCACCACAGGCCACCACATCGAAACGTGAGCCAAAGGTTGTGCTGCCAATGCCACAAGGGGGAAGAATGCAAAAATAAGCATCGCAAGCATACGTCCCGAATAGGGCTCCATCTTCTTCTTATCGACAAAGAGCGTGGGCAGATAACCACCTGCAATAGAAATCATTACGATAAGATAGAGGACACCAAGCGCCAATTGGAACTTAATGTCGGTAGATGCCAGATTGTAGGTTGTTTTCAGATAGGAAGGCATCCAGAACAAGAAGAACCACCACACGCCATCGGTCATAAACTTACCCACGATAAAGGCCCAAGTCTGGCGATACTTGAAGGACTGCCACAGCGAGGGTTTCTTCTCCTCCTTTGCGGGAGCCACCTCTACGGGTTTCTCCTCCTTTGCGGGAGCCTCGTCGGAGAGGATATAAGCCAACTCTGCCTCGTTTACTTTGGGGTTCTTTTCGGGTTTCTTATATATAAACTGCCAGAATCCCATCCAAATAAAACCGAGGGCACCAATGATGATGAAGGCCATCTCCCAGCCCCATTTAGCGGCCAGAGGGGGAATGCAGAAGGGGGCAATCAGAGCACCGATTGTCGAGCCTGCGTTGAAGATGCTTGTTGCGAATGCGCGGTCACGTTTGGGGAAGTACTCTGCCGTAGCCTTGATTGCTGCGGGGAAGTTACCTGCCTCACCGAGTGCCAGCACACAACGTGCAATAATAAAGAAGGTGGAACTAATCAGCGCGATGCGTGCCACGAGTTCGGCATTATCCACCAAAGCGAGTGCTTCGACACCCACCATCCTCTCGGTCACGATGCCACACACTGCGTGGATACACGCGCCAAACGACCAGATACCGATACTCCACATATAACCCTTCTTCGTATCGAGCCAATCGACAAAGCGACCTGCAAACAACATTGCAATGGCGTAGAAGAGCGAGAAGATACCCGTAATGTTACCATAGTCCGAGTCGGTCCAATGGAACTCCGGGCGAATGAAGTCCTCGAAGGTGAGCGAGAGCACCTGACGGTCCAGATAATTGACTGTTGTTGCGAAGAACAACATTGCGCAAATTACCCAACGGTAGTTGGTTTTGCGTCCATTTTGAAGATTTGTCATAGGTTAATTATTTATATTAAAGTTTTAATCTACTACTGCCATAATCATTTCCACACCAACTTTCAGGCTATTTCGTTTGGCCTTCACCACTTTTGCCACAATATCATCGAATGCCTCTTTGGAGTCCACATCAATAGCGGTTGATTTGCTCCACAAAGCACCCCAATAGTAGGTCATAGGCTCGCCCACCGAGAGTTCGTTGTAGACTGCTGCGTGACCATACGCGCCTGCGGGCTTCTCGTCACGACGGTTCCAGAACCTATCCTCGGCACTCTCCCACCCCTCGGGGAAATAGATTGCCTGATACAACTCGCCACCATCGGGAGCCTCCACAGGCTCGGCATAGGTCACATAGCCCTCTTCGGCATTATAGAGTGTGCGGGGTTTCTCCTCGTGGAGAACGATACCTGCCATCACATCCAACTCTTCATCGCTCTCCTCGCCCTCATACACAACGGTGGTTTTATTGAGGAATGAGCCTTTATCGAGCGATATGGTACGCACCTCGGTGAGCATTCTGCCATCCACCTCGGTGGGATTGTAGGTAAGACGCGCGGTGAATCTCAAAGGACCATTGTCCAGAATCTCGCACTTCGCCCAGCAGTAGGGATAGAGGATTGTTCTACCATCCAAGATAGCCGTAGCGCCACCTCCGAGGGTGGGACCAACCTTATAGGCATCGAAACCATTGCCGTGATCGTTGTGGTACGATACGGAGGCTGCCAGAGCGTCGGCAGCAGCCACATCACCACTCTCCCTCAACGCTGCAATCTTGGCTTTGGTTTCGGGGTTGAGTTCTTTGGCGTAGCGCGCCTCCACAACGGGAAGGTCGGTGTTATTCTTCACCCACACATCGTAGCCAAAGGCCCTCTCGCCACTCTTTTGGAGCGCAGGACCATAGGCGCGATAGGCAATCAGATCGCTCTCCCAAGCCACATCATCCACCCTTTCGGGATAGACCCTACCACAAGCGTAGGTTTGGTATTTGGGAGCCTGACGCTTTGTTCTAATGGCATAACTTGCCGTATCGCCTGCCATCACATCGGCTTGGAAGATGAGTTTACCATCGTAGGTAATCTGCGAGGGGACAATCTCACCCTCGTTGTTGCGCAACTCAATCCACTTTCCATCCTCAACATCGAGCCACGAGACACTCACCTCAACCATCTCTCCAACCCTATCGAAGTCGGAGGTATTGAGAACCAATATGTTTTGCTCTTTCGATTGCCCACATCCAACCACAGCGAGCGCCACAAGTATAACAAATAATCTCTTCATAGTTAGTTATCAATTATTTAGGTTGTTTTCCAATATATGCCAGAATACCTCCATCAACGTAGAGGATGTGACCATTGATAAAGTTCGAAGCCTCCGATGCAAGGAAGATAGCCGGCCCCATCAAGTCCTCGGGCGTACCCCAGCGAGCAGCGGGAGTCTTCGAGATGATAAACTTGTCGAATGGGTGACGCTCGCCATCGGGTTGCACCTCACGCAAGGGTGCTGTTTGGGGCGTTGCGATATAGCCGGGACCGATACCGTTACATTGGATATTATACTCGCCATACTCGCTGGCAATGTTGCGTGTAAGCATTTTCAGACCGCCTTTGGCCGCTGCATAGGCCGACACTGTTTCGCGACCCAACTCCGACATCATCGAGCAGATGTTGATAATCTTACCCCCACCCTTTTGAATCATTGCGGGAATCACCGCTTTGGACATAATGAAAGCAGCCGTCAGGTCTATATCTATCACCTGTCGGAACTCCTCGGTGGTCATCTCGTGCATAGGGATTCTCTTGATGATGCCCGCATTGTTCACGAGAATATCCACCGTGCCCAATTCGCGCTCAATATCGGCCACCATAGCCTTCACACCCTCCTCATCGGTCACATCGCAGATATATCCACGCGCCTCGATGCCTTTGGCCTTATATTCTGCAAGAGCCTCATCCAAGTGGTGTTGCGAGCGACAGTTGAAAGCAATCTTCGCACCTGCCGAGGCCAACGCTTCGGCAATAGCAAAACCAATACCGTAGGCTGCACCCGTTACGAGTGCCACCTTACCCTCTAATGAAAAATTAGCCTTCATAGTACTCTATTTAAGGTCGGTAATAAGCGAAAAATCTTGGTCGCCATAGTCGAGGTTCTCACCACCCATACCCCAGATGAAGGTGTAGTTGTGGGTTGCGGCAGCCGAGTGGATGCTCCATTCGGGCGAGAGGACCGCTTGGTCGCCCTTCATCCAGATGTGGCGGGTTTCATCCACCTCACCCATAAAGTGGCAGATGGCGTGTTCCTCGGGAATGTCGAAATAGAAGTATGCCTCCATACGGCGTGAGTGGGTATGTGCGGGCATAGTATTCCACACGCTACCCGGAGCAAGTTCGGTCATACCCATCTGCAATTGGCAGGTGGGCAACACCTGATTGACCAACATTTTGTTGATATTGCGGTCATTGGAGCCTTCGAGCGAGCCCATATGTGCCACAATAGCATTCTCTTTGGTCACCTTCTTGTCGGGATAGTTGCGGTGAGCGGTGAGGGAGTTGAAGTAGAATTTTGCGGGTTCCTCGGGGTTGGCACTCTCAAAACGAACCTCTCTGTCACCCGAACCGAGGTAGAGTGCCTCCTTGAAGTCCAATTCATAGCACTCCTCGCCCACACGGACAATACCTTTACCCTTGCCCACATTGTAGATACCGAGTTCCCTACGGGTGAGGAAATAGGGGGCTTTCAGTGGGTCGATAGCCTCCAACAGCAGGCTCTCTCCAACGGGCATTGCACCTCCCACAACCATACGGTCATACATCGAATAGACCATATTCACCTCGTTGGGTGCAAATAGTTTTTCAATCAAGAAGTCACGACGCAAACGCTTCGTATCATAACTTTTTGCATCCTCGGGATGGGCTGCATATCGAATTTCGTAATTTGTTTTCATAGCATTTCTATACTTTTTTATTTTCTGACACTTTCAACAATAGCAAGGGCCTCGCGACACTTCTCGGTCACAGCCTGCCAATTACCCGCTTTGAGTTCTGCTTTGGGGAAGAGTTTGGAGCCCATACCCACGCAGAATACACCCGCTGCGAACCACGCTCCAAGATTCTCCTCGGTGGGTTCCACAGCGCCCGTAGCCATAATATTGGCCCAGGGCAGAGGAGCCTTGATGTTCTTCACAAAGTCGGGACCGCCCACACACCCTGCGGGGAATATTTTGGTCACATCGCACCCCAACTCTTGGGCTTTGCTAATCTCCGTAACGGTGCCACAACCGGGAACGTAGGGCACCAGGTGACGATTGCAGAGCCTTGCCACCTCCTCATTCATACAGGGACCCACAATGAAGTTTGCACCATATTGGATGTAGAGTGCTGCGGTGGGGGCATCCACAATGGAGCCCACGCCGAGAATCATCTCGGGACACTCTTTGAGGCTGAATTTCATCAACTCGGCAAACACTTCTGCTGCAAAATCGCCCCTATTGGTAAATTCAAACACCCTCACGCCACCATCATAGCACGCTTTGAGCACATTTTTCGACACCTCGACATCGGCATCGTAGAACACAGGCACCATTGCCGTATTCTGCATAGCAGCCATCACTGCCATCTTACTGAACTTTGCCATAAGTATATCGTTTTTCTTGATTATTATCTCTGTACTCGGCCACTGCCATCACCACCGGCCAAAGCCTCCACCTCCTCGACACTCACGAGGTTGAAGTCACCATTGATGGTGTGTTTGAGGGCCGAAGCAGCCACTGCAAACTCCAAAGCCTCACCCTGTGTAGGTTTGGTCAGCAGGCCGTGAATCACGCCTCCGCTGAACGAGTCGCCACCGCCTACGCGGTCAACGATGGGGAGAATATCGTAGCGTTTGCTGACATAAAACTCCTCGCCATTGTAAATCATAGCCTTCCATCCGTTGTGGCTTGCCGAGAAGGATTCGCGCAGAGTGGAGATGACATACTTGAAGTCGAACTCTTTTTTCATCTGCTCAAAGATAGCCTTGTAGCCCTCGGCATCTGTTTTGCCCCCCTCTACATCGGCATCGGGTTTGAATCCCAAGCACAACTCTGCGTCCTCCTCATTACCGATGCAGACATCCACATACTGCATCAAGGGTCGCATAATCGACTGTGCTTTCTCTTTGGTCCAGAGTTTTTTGCGGAAGTTGAGGTCCACCGAGACGGTTGCACCGTGACGTTTTGCCGCCTCACACGCCAAACGGGTCAATTCGGCTGCTTTGTCGGAGATTGCGGGGGTGATACCCGACCAATGGAACCAATCGGCACCCTCCATAATTGCATCGAAGTCGAAATCCTCCACATCTGCCGTAGCAATGGAGGAGCCTGCACGGTCATAGATAACCTTACTGGGACGCATTGCCGAGCCACTCTCCAAGTAGTAGATGCCCAGCCTATCGCCACCACGCGCAATGAAGTCGGTCTTAACACCATAGCGACGCAGAGCGTTCAGTGCCGACTGGCCAATCTCGTGTTTGGGGAGTTTGGTCACAAAATAGGCCTCGTGTCCGTAGTTTGCGAGGCTCACAGCCACATTGGCCTCACCGCCACCATAGACCACATCGAATTGGTCTGCCTGTACAAATCGGTTATTGAGTCCTGCGGGTGAGAGGCGCAACATAATTTCGCCAAGAGTTACGATTTTCATAAGGTTTGAGTTTTATGTTTTACACTATAATTTTTGTCTTTCTACATCTTTTCGTGGGCGCACAATTTGACCCATACAAATGTACAAATTATTTTCCACTCTCCCACCTCGCGCGCACAATACTCCAACCCTTTTGTCAATTATTCCTACTAAATAACAGTTTTTACCATATTTTCACCCCTCCACATAGGCCTTGTGGGGCGCGTAAAGATTGGTACGGCATTTGAACTACACGGTTCAAAAACAAGTAGAATTGCTATGCAAAAACACCTCTTCACACTCTCTCTTTCATCTCTTCTCTCGCTCTTTTCGCTCTCGGCACAACCCACCACCTCCTCACTTTCACTCTCGGAGGCTTTCCGAAGAGCAGAGGAGCAGAATCTATCCATCTCCATCGCTCGCGAGGGGGTCACAACTGCTCGCGCCGAGGGCAAAGAGATGAAGGCTCTGTGGTTTCCCACCATCTCCCTTGCGGGTGAGTATTCACACTCTCTGTCGGAGGTTGCGGCTGTTACGACTTTGGGAGAGATTGGAGGCGAACTATTGGGCAATTTGGAGCCCCTAATTGCCAGCAATCCTCCCCTCCAAAACATCGTGAAGGGGGTGGCTCAAAGCACCATACGCCTACCTCTGATTCCTCGCAACACTGCCGAGTTAGGGGTGGAAGTTCAGTGGGTAGTATTCAGTGGCGGGAGGCGTATTCAGGCCTCAAAAATCTCCGATGCTGTCGTGGCACTCGCCAGCCAAAGGCTCTCGGCAAGCCAAGAGGCAGTGAGGTGTGCCGTAGTGGAGGCCTACTTTGCACAGTGGCTCTCCGAGCAGGTGGTGCGCCTGCGGACACAAGAGGTCGAATCGCTCTCCGAGCACCTACGCCAAGCCCACAGTTTGGAACGTGAGGGGATGATTGTTCCCTCCGAGAGGCTCTCTGCCGAGGTTGCTTGGGAGCAGTCGAAGGCTCGCCTTGCCAAAGCGCAGAGCGACCTCAAAGTGGCACATCGTGCCCTCTCCACACTCCTCGGTTGCGACTCTCTCTTGCAGAGTCCCTCGACCCCACTATTCCTCCCAACATCGCCACCCACGAAAGAGTTTCTACTCGCACAGATAGCTAACTCTCCCACTCTGCAAACCACTCGCTTACAGGGTGATGTAGCCTCTCTTTCGCTCTCTGCGGAGCGTGGTCGCTACTTTCCTTCGGTTGTTCTCGTGGGCCATCAGCAACTCCTCTCGGTGGGGCTCAATAAGAACCTATTTCCGCGCACTATTATGGGTGTGGGACTTTCGTGGACACTCTTTGATGGCCTCTCTCGTGAGGGGGGCATTGCCCGTGCCCGAAGCCTTGTGCGCACCACTTCCACCGCGCTCCAAAAGGTGACCAATGATATGCACCTGGCAGTCGAAAAATTCTACTCCACGATGACCTCTGCGATGGATGAATACCGCGTCGTCACCCACACCGCGAGCCTCGCCCGCGAACTTCTACGCTCACGCCAAAGAGCCTTTGCAGAGGGTATGACTACCTCCTCCGAGGTGGTCGATGCCCGCCTATTGCTTACCGAGGTGGAGATTGGTGGGCTTGCCACACTCTACACACTCGACGTGGCCCTTGCAAACCTTTTGATGCTAACGGGCACGACGGAAGATTACTTGACCTACATTCACTAATAAACAAGACTATACGGATGAAAACTACCAACAGAATTGTTGCCATTCTATTTGTGGCGACCATAGCAATCATCGCAGTGGTTTCTCTCCTCGGGATACTACTTCCACACAAAGAGCCGCTCACGATTCAGGGTACGGTGGAGGCCCCCGAAGTGCGCATTGCAGGCAAACTCACGGGGAGGGTGTCGCAGGTCTATGTTGGTGAGGGCGAAACGGTGAGTGTGGGTGACACGCTCATAGCCATCCACGCTCCCGAGGTTGTGGCCGAGCGTGCAGGAGCACAAGCCGTTGCCGAGGCCACCAAAGCCCAAAGCCGCAAAGTTGAGCAGGGCACGCGAAGCGAGATTGTAGCCTCTGCAAAGGAGGCGTGGCAAGGAGCAAAGGCGCAACTATCGCTTGCCCAAAAGACCTATGAACGACTCTTGCGCCTTTGGGCTGATAGTGTTGTATCGCTCCAACGGGCCGAGGAGGCCGAGGCTCTCTACCTCTCGGCAAAGGCTGCCGAGAGCGTCGCAAGGGAGCAGTACCGTCTTGCCCGCAAGGGGGCCCAGAGTGAGGATAAGGAGAGTGCCGAGCAGATGGCCCTCTCGGCAGAGGCTGTGGTGGATGCTGTGGATGCACTTTTGGAGGACGAGCACCTACTCTCTCCCACTGCCGGTATCGTCACCGACATATACCCCGAGGTGGGCGAATTGGTCACTTCGGGCACACCGCTACTCTCCATCACCAACCTTTCGGCCCCCTATTTGGTTTTGAACATCAGAGAGGACCTGATGCCCCATTTTTCGCTCGGTGGTCGCTTTGTGGGCAGAGTACCTGCACTCGGGGGCGAGAGTGTAGAGTGGGAGATATTCTACATTGCACCTTTGGGCAACTTTGCAACCTGGCGTGCCACAAATATTGCGGGGGGATACGATATGCGCACCTTCGAGATTCACGCCCGCCCTACCCACCTTGTCGATGGGTTGCTTGCGGGTATGAGCGTTCTCACCACCCTCAATAACATCGAGGCCCAATGAGGAGGTGGTGGCAAATCCTCCGACGCGAGATTAAGGTTCTCTCCTCTCGCCCTTTGATGTGGGTAGCAATGATTGCCACCCCACTCTTTTGTGCCCTACTGACTGCCACAATCTTCGGCACAGGGAGAATGGAGGAGTTGCCCATCGGGATTATAGACCTCGATGCCTCTCCCACCTCGCGCCAAATCATCCGCACCATCGACTCCTCGCCCACCCTCCGAGTCCTATCTCTCCCTACCTCCCTCTACGACGCGGAGGGAGAGTTGCGCAAAGGAGTGATTTATGGCTATGTACTTCTTCCCGAGGGGCTTGAAGGGGCAATGGAGGAGGGCAAAAGTGCCACCATCCCCTACTATTACCACTACGCCTTGATGAGCGTTGGGGGTGAGGTTGCGACCACTCTGCGCTCCATTTTGGAGATGGTAAAGGGGGCTCCTGTGGTTGAGAGTGGCGTGGCACGCGGAGTGCCCCAAGAGAGCATCGTGGTCACCCTTGCCCCCATTGGTGCCGACATCCACCCGCTGGGCAACCCCACGCTCAACTACAACACCTACCTCTCGGTCCCATTTTTCTTTATTATGTTTCAAATCATAATCCTCATCACCACTCTCTACCTGTTTGGATACGAGCGCGATAGCGGCAGAGTGGGCGAATGGTTGCAAGCAGCGGGCGGAGATGCGGGCCGAGCCACGCTTGGAAAACTCTTCACCCTCGTTTTGATATTCACCATCGTGGGCAGTGGGTCACTGCTAATACTCAACCACTTTGTGGGTTTTTCGATGGCTATCGGCAGGCTTTGGTGGTTGATGGTTTTGCTTGTTGTGGCGAGTGTTTCGCTTGCCGAGGCAATCTATGCACTTGTGCCCATTACGGGGGTTGCCATAAGCATTGTTTCGATGATTGGCTCGTTGGGTGCGACACTCTCGGGAGTAACCTTTCCCATAGCGTCGATGTACCCTGCCTTCCGCCACCTATCCCTCCTGCTCCCCGTGCGCCACTTCACCCTGCTGATGCAGAATGATATGACGGGCAAGGGGTGGATTCACACCGCCGCACTCCTCGCCTTTGCACTCCTGCCACTGCTCACTATGGGACGAATGAGAAGGGTGTTAAATCGGAAAATCGTATGAGTAGAGGTCGTTTTTCAAGACTGTTGTGGCTCACTCTGCGCGAGGAATTTAGGGCCATTGTGCGCACCCCTGCGGTGCTTATGGTGCTTCTCGGCGGAGTGCTCCTCTATGGGGTTCTCTACAACCTTTTGTACGCTCCCAACGTGGTGCGCGATGCTCCATTAGTGGTGGTCGATGAGAGCCATAGCCACCTCTCACACACCCTCACGAGCCTCATTGATGCCTCGCCATCGGCATCGGTGGTGGCCATCTTCGACAACCCTCGCGAGGGCGAAATGGCGGTGCGCAGTGGCCAGGTGGAGGCGATGGTATACCTTCCACACGACTTCGAAGAGAGGTTTGGCAGGGGCGAGAGTGCGGTATTTGTGTCGCTTGCCACCACCAATACTTTTCTCTACTACGAGGCTACGGCAGGGGCTGTGGCGGAGGCGATGCTGTCACTTGACGAGGGGGCAAGGGGTGAGATGGCGTGGATGCTTCCCCAGAATGTAAGGAGCGCAATGGCAAATAGACAACCAATTAATATTGAGGGAATTGCTGTATTCAACCCCTCGAAAGGATATGCCCACTACCTCATTCCCGTCGTGTTGGTGGTGATAGTTTTTCAGACGCTGATGATGGTCGTGACGATGATTGCCGGCTCTCGTAGGGCGCACCACCAGGGAGTGCTGCGCGGTGTCGAATGTGGCTACTTGGCGCGAGCAACCATCGTGGCGGGCAGATGCGCACTCCACGTTGGCATCTATGCCCTCTTGGGGCTCTTTTTGTTGGGGCTACTTCCGCGCCTCTTCTCGCTCCCCCACCTTGCGAGCGTGGGGACTCTCGTGTCGCTCTTTGTTCCCCTGCTACTTGCCACCTCATTTTTCGCACAGGCTTTTGGGCGAATGTTTGCCGATAGCGATGCTCCCCTCTTGATGATAACTTTTTTCTCCGTAGGGCTGATATTTTGTGCCGGTATCTCATTTCCGTTGGGGCTTATGCCCCGAGGGTGGCAGATTGTACACCACCTCCTACCCGCGCCACCCGCCATCCTTGCCTTCGTAAAGGCGGAAGCGATGGGGGCACCTCTCCATAGTCTGACACCCCAGATAGCCACTCTATGGCTCCAAACCATCGCCTATTTTCTCCTCTCTACCCTTCCCAAACGTGGCTTTCGTTGAGCGTAAACCCCAAAAGGATTTGTTTTTCTCGGGGCGTTGTGCGATATTTGCGGCCACAAAACAACATCATAACCACTATATGGAAGAGAAAGAATACCTCGAAGAGTACGAAAAAAGGCTCGAAAAACTACTCGCACGCATCTGTGGCTCCGAAGGAGGAATGATGCTCGTTGAGGAGTTGGAGGAGCGTTGGATGGAAGACGCACCCGAATATATGGTCGATGCCGTTAGCCAAATAAACTCCTACCCCGCATTCACCCTCGCAGTGGCGGGATTCTACGGTATGGCACTCGCGGCATTGTGGAACACCAATTGGGAGGCCCACAAACGCGACTCCTACGTCGGGTTCAAGAATAAGGGGGGCGGTTTCGACACCGTTGATGAGTACATTTTGGAGCACATTGTGGGTGTTGCTCCCGAGAGCGAGGCTCGTGAGGGCATCGATGAGTTGATGCGCACCCTCTCCCACACGGTTATGAGTGCCATTCAGCACGAGAATATCGAGCACCAGACCACACGCGCCTTCTACGTTTTGGCGCGCTCGGCAAAGGTTATGTTCCGTGCGGGTGTCACCATCGAGTTGCGCCGTCGCGGTTACCACTACGAGAAGGTGACCCTTGCAGACTTTGTAAACTAACATCGTTAAGCGGTCTGCATAATCGTCAGTAGCAGACCAAACACATAAAGGGGCCTCCGAACATTCGGAGGCCCCTTTGTGTTTGTCGAAGCGGGTGATTACTCGGTGTAGGTCACCTTGATACCTGCAACGTATGCGCGGTGGTCCTTGTCGGTACCGGTGCTGGTGAATTTCACAGCACTTGCGCTACCTGTCCAAGTACGAACAGCAGCCTCTGCGGAGAGTTCGCCACTGTCGGCACCAACGTAGTACATATTGCTTGCGAAGGTGAGTTCAATCGAGGTGATGGTCTTGCCATTGGCAGTCACATCGAGAGTTGCGCCATTCTGGTACATACGGATAGCCATACC
>JAZOCT010000019.1:0-11895 GCA_045596685.1 Tidjanibacter sp.
CATACGGATAGCCATACCGTTGTCGTAGTAAGTAGGAGCGGTACTTGCGCCACCTTTCTTGAATACTACGCTGACGTTCTCGTCGATAGCGATAGTCTGACCATCAACATTTTGTTTGTCGGAGAATCCCATCTCTGCGAACACTGCCGAAGCCAAAACCGAACCCTCGGGAACCTCGGGCTCAACAACTACGCCCTCCTCGTGGGAGATGTAGTATGCGGGAGGAGTGCCACCACCCTGGGCAGTACCATTGTAGGAGGTGCGGAGGGTGTGGAGGGTAACGGTGTCACCAACTTTCAGGCCGAGCGACGCGAATGATTTGTCGTTCTTCTCAACTTTGGTTGCGCACAAACCATAGATAAGTACGCTGGTTGTCTCATCCTGAATGTAGATGTTACCATAGTCGGCTTTCTCGATAGAGGTAATCTTACCTGTGAGCTCATACCACTGTGTGGTGCTCTCGGCAGCAGCAATAAACTCTGCAATGGTTGCCACGATGGCCTCTGCGGGCTGTTCAGGCTCTTCGGGCTCTTCGGGCTCCTCGGGAGTCTCGGGGTCCTCGGGCTCGGGAGTAGTGGTACCACCGCCGGTGGTGCCACCCATAGCATCCTCGGAGAGTTTCACACCAAAGACGATAGCGCGGGGTGCAATGTCGGGAGCAGTGCCCGAGTAGGTGTTGAGTTCGAAGTTTGCGTTGGTCGAGAACTCAATCTTATCGGTAGCGGTAAGGCCGGTGAGTTTCACCGAGTAGTGGTCGTTCTCGGTAGGTGCAAGTGCAGTGTAGGGAGGATTGCCGGTTGCACCTGCATTGCCCGCAAGTTCCTGCGACATAACCTCACCACCATTAACACGCCAATAGAGGGTCGCGGTGGTATTCTTCCAAGCCACAGCGTAGAAACTCAAATAGAGGTCGCCCGAAACGCCAACGGCAGCCGAGGTAAACTTACCCTCCTGTTTGCTCTTACCGAGTTTGAAACCGGTAGCAGCATTGCCACCAATGGTGGTTGCGCCAAGTGTGTAGGCTGCATTGGTGCTATCGTCAGCCGAGCAAACAAATGCTGCATCGGAAGCGTAGTCGCCCTCTGCTACGGGAGGCTCGGGAGTGTCGGGAGTGGTGCCACCCTGACCTGCGGTGTGCGAGATATACTCTGCGTTTTTCATTTGTGCCTTGCCGTTGTAGGAGGTGCGAGCGCCCTGAACGGTTACGGTGTCGCCATCCTTCAAGCCAAGCGAAGTGTAGCACTTTTGACCATCTTTGTAGATACCATAGATGAGAACCTCACCAGAGGCATCTTTCAGATAGAAGTTGCCGAAGTCGGTATTGTAGGTACCGCTAATCTCACCCGTAAGTTCATAGACGGTTGCATCCTCGGCAGCAGCCAAGAACTCGGCAACGGTAGCCTTCACAACATCACCAGGAACTTCGGGATCCTCGGGATCCTCGGGGTCGGGAGTAGTAGTGCCACCACCAGTGGTGCCACCAAGAGCCTCGTCGGTGAGTTTCACACCAAAGACGATAGCGCGGGGTGCAATGTCGGGAGCGGTGCCCGAGTAGGTGTTGAGCTCGAAGTTTGCGTTGGTCGAGAACTCAATCTTATCGGTAGCGGTAAGGCCGGTGAGTTTCACCGAGTAGTGGTCGCCCTCGGCTACAACGATGTTGTTGTAGGGGGGATTGCCAGTTGCACCTGCATTGGAGGTGAGGGCCTGCGACATTACCTCGCCACCATTAACACGCCAATAGAGAGTTACATCGCTGGCACCCTTCCAAGTCACAGCGTAGAAGTTGAGGTACTTGTCACCCGAAACGCCAACGGCAGCCGAGGTGAACTTACCCTCCTGTTTGCTCTTACCGAGTTTGAAACCGGTAGCAGCATTGCCACCAATGGTGGTTGCGCCAAGTGTGTAGACTGCATTGGTGCTATCGTCAGCCGAGCAAACAAATGCTACATCCGAAGCGTAGGGACCCTCGGCGGGAACACCAGGCTCGGGAGTGTCGGGAGTCTCGCCACCCTCACCAGCAACGTGGCTGATGTAGAGAGCGTTCTTCATCTGGGGAGTGCCATTGTAGGAGGTGCGGGTACCCTGAATGGTGATGGTGTCGCCCACCTTCAAACCGAGGTCGTCCCACACGAACTTATTGTTGCCATCAACCAAACCGTAAACATAAACGGTGCCGGTCTCGTCGGTCAAGTCGAAGTTGCCGTAGTGGGTGGTTACATTGCCACTAATGGTACCGGTGAGGAGGTAAACAGTGCTATCCTCGGCAGCATCCAAGAACTGCTGAACGGTTACCTGCTGTGCGTTGGGGTCGGGTTCGGAGCCCTGGTTGCCACCGGAAGTGCCACCGCTGATTTCGCCACCCTGTGAGAGGTCAATTTCGGTGCCA
Organism: Tidjanibacter sp.; assembly: GCA_045596685.1. GTDB lineage: Bacteria > Bacteroidota > Bacteroidia > Bacteroidales > Rikenellaceae > Tidjanibacter. Next base: position 2,387 of record JAZOCT010000019.1, read on the forward strand.
CCACCACCTGCGGTGAGTTTCACGTCGTCAATTGCATAAGCCGAACTTACACTTGCAGTGAAGTGGATGGAGAGGGTCTCGGGAACCTCTTTGAGGTTGAACTGTGCGGTTGCAATGTTCCATTTACCATTGAGGTTTACGCCTTCGAGGAAGGTGTATTTAACCTCGCTCCACTTCTCACCATCGCCACTGATATAAACCTTGAACTCGTCGTTTTTGTAGGTGTTGTCCTCGGCCTCATACTCATAGCGCTCGGTGGTGAACGAAAGGGTAAGAGCGTTGCCCTCCAACTCCGCAAGCGAAATGCCGCTGATGGTCATATTGGTGGGGGCGGTGCCAAACCAAACGTAGTTCAAGCCCGATGCAACATCCGAGCAGTTGGAGTGGGTGCCTGCCGAACCGTTTGCAGAGTTGCTGCGGATGGAAACTTTTGTACCAGAGTAGGTTACGCCCGACTGATTCTCGGGAGTGGGGTTGAGGAATTCTGCGCCTGCACCATCGAGGTAGGTATCCCAGCCACTCGAACCTTTCTGTGCCTGTTTGCCATCCTTGTCGAAGTTCTCGTAGTAGAGGTCCTCGCCAAGTTCTACCTGACCAACACCTGCCTGCGAGATGAGAATGCTCTTCTCGGTCTTGTCCATAGTCACCTTGATGGTCTCGTTGCGAGCCTCGCCATCGTTGGCACCTGCGGTGATAGTAACCTCCACAACTTTGGTCGCCATAGCCTCATTGGTGTCGCTCGAAGGATTCACTGCGAACCAATCCGAAGTGTAGGCAATGTTCCAACTGCGAGTTGCAGTGATTTTAATCTTCTGCTCACCACCCGCTTCGGGGAAGTTTACAGTGGTGACCTCCTTGTTGTCGGCATCGGTGATGGCAATCGAAGGCAGGGAGTAGTCGGGACCCTGCTCAACACAACTGTTCATCATCAGCGCCAAAGGAGCCACAAAAAACAAAAGCAATCTTTTGAAATTCATAATGATAAATGTTTAATTAGTTAAAATATTTAGTTCCAAAATCAAGTCGGCGTATTTGGCGCAAAAATATATTTTTTTTCTGTCATTACAAACAAAATACCTAATTATAACGTAGAAATTGGTTTTTAGAGGGTTTGGGGGTGGGTTTCTTTCAAATAATTACTACCTTTGTAAAATTGAGAATTGAGAGCAGTCAGCAATCAGTTGTCAGCCCCCACCCAGTCCGGGTATTAAAAAAGATACCCGAGAGGGGGCAGGATTTGTGAGGTTCACGGAGCCTACGGGGTTTGGGGCGCGAGGGCGACAGCAAGGGACAAATTGGAACATTGGACAAAACAGATATATTTTGGAGTTGAAAAAAACATACCGTTTGATTCCCGCCGAGCGTAGGCGTGGGTTGCCGGGGATAGTGCTCTCGGCACTTTGCTCTGCGCTTGTGGATTTGCTGGGCATTGCAGCGTTGGTGTCGGTGCTGTTGGTGGTACTCGATGAGAACATCGTGACCAACAATCCTACGGTGGCGTGGGTATATGAGGCTCTGGGATTCACCTCCGAGGGCTCTTTTGTGGTGGCGGTGTGCATAATGGTGCTCCTGCTCATAGCCCTCAAAGGGGTCTTGGGTGTGGCCCTCTCGCAGTTCAGGGCGAGGTATATGCTCCTCCTGTATGCCGACCTCTCGAAGAGGATGTACGACAACTACCTCTCGCGCGGTCTGCTCTTTGTGCGCTCACACCATACGACCACCCTTGTGAACAATGTCAATGCCGTTTGTCATCGCTTCTCTTCGGGAGTGGTGAGTAGCCTTTTGGGCATTCTGACGGAGGTGATAGTGGTGGTGTCGTTGCTTGTGCTATTGAGCCTCTATAATCCTATGATTGTGGCACTTGCGATTGTGGTCTTTGTCCCCATCGCCTTCATCTACTCGCGCATTATCCGTCGCAAAATGGTGGAAAACGGCAGGGAGGAAAATCGCTTGCAAGTGGGGCAAAACAAGACGATGTATGAGGCTCTGCGCGGATATGCCGACATTGAAATTGCGGGTGCCAAACCCTCCATCACCAAACGATTTGCAAAGGGTATAGATTCGCTACGCTACTACTCGTTGCGCGCAATGAGGATGCGTAGTGCGTCGAGTTACGTCATAGAGTTCTCATTGGTTTTGGGCGTGGTTTCCGTCATCCTTCTCGGTATCGCTATGGGTCACTCGGTGGGCGAACTAAAACTCTTTCTCGGAGTCTTTGCCGTTGCTGCCTATCGCATTGTGCCCTCCATCAGTCGCATTGTGGGCGGGTGGACAGAGTACAAGCGCACCTGTTATGTTGTGGACCTGCTCACCGATGAACTCGCAGGTGAGGTGCCCGAGGTGCCTCAAACCTCCGAAAGACTACCCTTCGAGGAGTGTGTGGAACTGCACAATGTGGGCTTTGGATACACCTCGGAGAGGGTGCTGGATGGCTATACGCTCACCATTCGCAAGGGCGAGAGAGTGGGTATTCAGGGCTCATCGGGTAGGGGTAAGACCACACTTTTCAACCTTCTCGCGGGATTGTTCGTACCCTCCGAGGGCGAGTTGAGGGTGGATGGTAAGGCTGTGGATACGCCGCTGGCAAGGCGTATGTGGCAGAATAATGTGGCCTATGTGTCGCAGGATTTGTTCATCCCCGACCAGACCATTGCCGAGAATATTGCTCTTGGTGTGGAGAGGGAGAAGATTGATAATGAGCGCCTTATGAGGGCTATTGAGACAGCGCAACTCGGTGACTTGGTGGCATCCTTGCCCGAGGGTGTCGATACGGTTACGGGTGAGGCCGGATGTCGTCTTTCGGGCGGTCAGCGCCAGAGAATCGGCATAGCACGCGCGCTCTACAAGGAGGCTTCGGTGTTGATGTTCGACGAGGCTACCTCCTCGCTTGACGAGAGAACCGAGAGAGAGGTTGTGGATGCTGTTGCGGGCCTTTCGGAGGCCAACCGCGACCTGACCATTCTCTTTATCTCGCACAATGCTCGCACGTTGGATTTTTGTGACCGCATTGTGGAATTGTAGGGCGAGCACATCTCGTGGGCGATTTGTGTGTTATGCTTGCGCTCGAAAAAATATTAGTGAATTTAGTGAATTTAGTGAATTTAGTGAATTTAGTGAATTTAGTGAATTTAGGGAAGAAGGCCCTAACCTCCCTAACCTCCCTAACCTCCCTAATAGGGTAGAGCAAAGTCAAAAGCGATACGGAGTATCGCACAAAAGTTTTTGGTAGCACCTTTTTACAAAAAGGTGCGAAAAAAGGTGCGAAAAAAGGAAAAAGAATGAATTTGAAAAAGACCATACCCAATGAGTTGTTTTTCGCCAGTGTTGAGGAGATTATTGGCGAGGGTGGGAGCGTGGAGATGACCGTCAAAGGGTTCAGTATGCGCCCCTTTATCCGCAACGAGAGGGATATGGTGGTGCTCTCGCCACTTGGGGAGAGGGCTCTGCAAAGGGGGATGGTCCTCCTGTTCCGTTATCGCGGTGCGCACGTTTTGCACCGCCTATGTGGGATGGAGAATGGAAGACTCATAATGGAGGGCGATGGCAACTATCGACAGAGGGAAGAGATTGATGCAAAGGATGTTGTGGCCTATGTGTCGGAGTTGAAACTCGCAGGTGGAAGAGGCTTGAAGTATGCCTCCCCGGGGTGGCGCTGTCGCACGATGATGAGCCTTCGAAGAAAGGGCTTGCGCACCTTTGCGCTGGATGTGAAACGTAGAATTAAACGATAGAATATGAAACTTAAAACCAACTACAAGGTTCGCAAAATTGCGGGCGAAAGTGTGATTGTCCGTATGGGCGCACAGAATGTGAAGATGACAACCATCATCTCGCTCAACGCCACCAGCGAGTGGCTCTGGGAACAGTTGCAGGATGAGGAGTTCGATGCAGAGAAGGTCGCAGACCTCCTCACAGCAGAGTATGAGGTCGAGAGGGAGGTCGCCCTCACCGATGCCACCAAGTGGGTGGAGATGTTGAAGGAGGCCGATTTGGTTATCATATAGGCCCTATAAGTCCTATGTGGCTTATGGGAAAGTAAAATTCTCAACCCTATGGTAAGATTATCTGTTGCGGACCACATTTTCGAGTTGGCGATGGGGACAATGTGTCGCCCTGTGCCCTGCCCGCGCAATTTTCGCCCCTTTATGACCGAGGCGGAGGATGACCCTCTGTTTCGTGTGGTGCTCGATGCACAGGTGGAGAGGCGCGAGGATGAGCCTCTGCAAACTTTCGACTACGAGTTGCAGGTGGGCGATTGCACACTCGCCATCTACCCCGACGAATACCGACTGACGATACGCTCGGCCGGCGAGGCTACTATTGTCTGCCCCTTTGCGGTGGAGGGCCAGGTGAGTGAATATCGCACCAACCTCTTTGGCGAGGGTAAGAGCCCCAATAGTGTGATGTTTGACCACGCGCTCTGCTTCGCCTACTCCTTTGCAACCCTGCCACACCGAACACTCCTCATACACTCCTCGGTAATCGTGAAGGATGGCCGAGCAGTGATGTGTCTGGGTGAGAGCGGTACGGGTAAGAGTACCCACACGCGACTGTGGCTCGAAAATATCGAGGGCACAGAAAGACTCAACGATGACGGACCCGTAGTGAGAGCCTTTCAGGATGGCAGGGTGTTGGTCTATGGCTCCCCGTGGAGTGGTAAGGGTGCCGTCTATCGTCAGGAGAGTTGCCCCCTTGCGGGCTTCCTGCGATTGAGCCAAGCACCCGAAAATCGCATCGCACGACTCTCGCGCATTGCGGCCTTCGGAGCCTTGCTACCCTCATCGCTCCCCACACTCCAAAAGGAGGAGAGAACCCTCGACCAGATTTGCTCGGCGCTCTCCGAAATGATTGTCGCAGTGCCAACCTACGCACTCGCCTGTCTGCCCAATGCCGAAGCAGCGCAACTATCCTACACCACCATTTTTGGGGTGTAGTGCTTTCGGGTGATGCTATAACCAATAAAAAAACGACCTCCCACCAAGTGTAGGTCGTTTTTTATTGACGTTATTGTTGTTATGAAACAATCTTTGCGGCATTGGGATAAAGGTAGCGACGGATGCTCTTCTTGGGGGTCTTTTCGAACTCCGTAGCGCACAACTTAATGTCCGATACCTTCTCGTAGGGGGCCACAAGGGTGTTGAGTTTGGTGAGGTTCTCCGCCATCAACTCTTTCAGTTGTGTGGTGCTCCAACCCTCCTTCTGCGCCAACTCATAGTTGGGAACAACAAGGGCTACCAACTTGCCGTCGTCGGCCTTGAATACGAGCGACTCCACGACTGCCTCCAAGTTGTTGAGTTTGGCCTCAATCTCCTCGGGGTAGATATTCTGACCGTTATTGGAGAGAATCATAGTCTTGCAACGTCCGCGAATGAAGCAGTTGCCTTCGGCATCCAATACGCCCATATCGCCGGTGTGGAACCAACCCTCGGGGTCAATGCACGCCTCCGTAGCCTCGGTATTTTTGTAGTAACCCAAAGTCACATTGTCGCCACGCACGCAAATCTCTCCGGGAATCTTATTGGGGTCTGCCGAGTCAATCTTCATCTCCATTCCGGGCACCAACCTACCGCACGAGAGCGACTTGTAGGTGGTGTGGTGTGCGTAGCAGATGAGGGGTGCGCACTCGGTCATACCATAGCCTACGGTGAAGGGCAACTTGATTTTTTTCAGGAGTTTCTCCACATCGCTATTCAGGGCAGCACCACCCATAATCAACTCCGTGAGAGCGCCACCAAAGGCCTCCATCAACTGTGTGCGTACCTTCTTGTAGACAATCTGATTCAAGAGAGGAATCTTCACGAGGGTTTTGACGGGTTGCTTTTCGAGGGTGGGCATAACCTTACCCTTGATAATCTTCTCCACCAACAGAGGCACGGTCAGCAGCAAGTCGGGCTTAACATCTTTGAGCGCTTTGAGGAGGATGGGCGCTGCGGGCAATTTGCCCAGCAGGGTGATGTGGGAACCCGTAGCCAGAGGGGTGAGCATATCGAAGGCGCAACCGAAAGCGTGGGCGAGGGGCAGGATGCCCAGCACGCGCGAACCACGATAGTGGAACTTATATGTGATGGCAAAGACCACATTGGAGGTTACGTTATTGACGGTGAGCATCACACCCTTCGAGAAACCCGTCGTTCCCGAGGTGTAGGAGATGATGCAAACCTTGTCGTTGGGAACCTCGGGGTAGCGGATGTCCTCGGTGGTGAAACCTTTGGGATAGTGCTCCTTGAAGAGGCTCTCAATATTGCTCGTCAGAGGAGCAAACGAACCCTCGTTACGCTCCCAGAGGGTTTCGAGGTTCTCGTAGTCCACAATCGCCTCCAACTGCTCGAACTTCGCAGGGTCGATTTTCTCCCACACATCACGGCTCAAAAAGAGTACGCGCGAGTCGGAGTGGTTGACGATGTTGGTAGCATCAATAGGGTTGAAGTCCTGCAAAATGGGGACAATGATTGCTCCGTAGGTGATGGTTGCAGCGTAGGCTGTAACCCACTTGGGGGTATTGCGACCAATCAGGGCGAGTTTGTCACCCGCTTTGATGCCGTATTTCTCAAATACAAGGTGGTATTTTGCCACATTCTCGGCGAGTTGGAAATAGGTGATTGTGGTCTTTTTGAAATAGTCCGTAAGGGCGGGAAGTTCGGCATTTGTGCGGAAACTCTCCTCATACATCCTTATAAGATTCTCCTTTACCATTTTCTTCTTTTTCTTGATTTGTTAAGTCTAACCTGCTGTGGGAGTGTGCGCTCCCTCTAAAATATAAATTTTCCTTACCGCGAAAATAACGCCAAACTCTATCATAGACCAATCTCAACCACAAATCATTCCGCTATTCAATCGTGCCAAAACCCCCGTCAAAGGTGAAATAAAAACACCCCAAAGTGTTGAACTTTGGGGTGTTTGGTTCGTCAGACTTCGCTATCTGTTACTACGATGCCCAACGCTGAATTTGCCTACTGTTTGGGGAACTTGCGAGGTTTCACCATATTCTCGGGTTTGAGCAGGTTGTCCAACTCCTCACGGCTCATCAGATTCCTCTCAATTACCAATTCATAGATACCCTTGCCACTCTCCAAAGCCTCTTTTGCCAAAGAAGTGGAGGTCTCGTAGCCAATGTAGGGGTTCAAAGCAGTAACCAAACCAATCGAGTTGTAAACCAAGCGTTTGCAAACTTCCTCGTTGGCGGTGATGCCATCTACGCACTTCACACGAAGGGTGTTCATAGCGTTGATGAGCATATCGACATTCTCAAACATCGAGTGAACAATGATAGGCTCCATTACGTTCAACTCCAACTGCGCAGCCTCACTTGCAAAAGTTACGGTCAGGTCGTTGCCGATAACGCGGAATGCTACCTGATTTACTACCTCGGGAATTACGGGATTCACCTTACCAGGCATAATCGACGAACCGGGCTGCATAGGAGGAAGGTTAATCTCATTGAGACCGCAACGAGGACCGCTCGACATCAAGCGCAAGTCGTTACAAATCTTCGAGAGTTTCACTGCCAAGCGCTTCATTGCCGACGAGTTCATAACAAAAGCACCGGTGTCGTTGGTGGCCTCAATCATATTGGGCGACACAACCATAGGAAGGCCTGTTACCTCTGCCAAGTATTTGCAGCAAAGTGCGGGGTAGTCGGGGTCGGAGTTGATACCCGTACCAATTGCGGTAGCACCCATATTCTGCTCATAGAGAAGCACTTTGTTCTGCTCCAAGCGGTCAATCTCCTCACCGAGGGTTGTGGCATAAGCAGCAAACTCCTGACCGAGGGTCATAGGCACTGCGTCCTGCAATTGGGTACGTCCCATCTTGATTACATCCTTGAACTCCTCGCCCTTCTTTGCAAACGAAGCAACCAACTCTTTGAGGGCAACGATGAGTTTGTCGATGCTCCTAATGGTGGCAATCTTCACCGAGGTGGGATATGCGTCGTTGGTCGATTGGGAGAGATTGACGTGGTTGTTGGGGTGACAGAATTTGTACTCGCCTTTGGCGTGGCCCAGAAGTTCGAGCGCGCGGTTGGCGATAACCTCATTGGCGTTCATATTGGTGGAGGTACCTGCACCACCCTGAACCATATCCACAACAAAGTGAGCGTCGAGTTTGCCCTCGGCAACCTCCTTACAAGCCTTCACGATAGCCTCTGCAACCTCGGCATCCATCAACTCCAAGTCGCGGTTGGCCATAGCAGCCGCAGCCTTAACCTCGGCCAAAGCCTTGATAAACTCGGGGAACATACAGAGTTTCACCCTCGAAATGTGGAAGTTCTCAACGGCACGCATAGTCTGCACACCAAAATAATACTCCTCGGGAATCTGTTTCCAGCCCAAAAGGTCGTGCTCCTCGCGGGTCTTACCCGAAAGTTGAGCCATAGTAATGTCCATCATAATTTTTTAGTTTTTAGGTTTGTTATATATATTGTTTGTTTTGTATCCTTTTCTTCGCGCCTTTTTATAAAAAGTCGCCCCAAAAATTTTTAGTGTAGCCCTCTGCTGCAATTCTATCCACCGCCTTGCTTCGGAATCCCGACACAAGTGTACGGTTGTAGCCCTTTTATGGTCGTCCAACCGAGCCTCCGAGTGCGCCCACCGCGTCGCCCAACTTGCCGTCGGGCAGTGTGAGTTTCTCGCCATCCTCGGGCACTGCCAAGCCATTATCCTCTCTACCTTTGGGGCACTGCGACCACGCAAGATAGCAATAATTCATCTTTCTTCCCTCCTCGGTGAGTTCAAATTGCATTTCATCTTTGAACCTCATTTCTAAATCATAGAAAACATCAATAGGCAAATTGGCGTATCCCGTATCCTTGAAAAAACTATAATAAACATCTGTTATTTTACCATCTGTCGAAGATATATCAAGCGCAATTATCAGTGGTGCGCCATCAAGTGTTTCTACTTGTTCTTTCGAAAAAGCGTCATCGACAAACGACTCCAATTTTAAGTTCTGACTATAATTTAAGTCAATGAGTTCAAGGCTTTCATCATCTATTACATCTCCATTAGTATAAGAAACATCTCCTCTTCCTGGGTGGTTGTTTATGTTGTATATGTTGATTTGGTACCCCATTAACGTGTCACACACATAAGTGTAATTACTATTCACGATAGTATCGCTCTTATAATCACTTTCGTGATATACCGAATAGTATCGTTGCGCAAATGAAATATCCGCACACCCGAACAGCAATACAATATGTATTAAGAACCTTTTCACGTTTTCATACATCTTTTATGGCAGTCCAATCGAGCCTCCGAGGGAGCCTACCGCGTCATCCAACTTACCATCGGGCAGTGTGAGTTTCTCGCCATCCTCGGGCACTGCCAAGCCACTATCCACTCTACCACAAGGGCATTGCGACCAATATGTAGAATAGTGCGTCATTTTTTTACCCTCTTCGGTCAGTTCAAATCGCACCTCATTTTTGAATCTCAATTCCATCTCTCGGAATACATCAATGGGCAGTTGTGTATAGTAGGTGTTTTTGAAAAATGTAAAACATACACCCG
>JAZOCT010000020.1:0-16152 GCA_045596685.1 Tidjanibacter sp.
CGTGAGTTTCGTGAATTTCAACTTATTGAAATTCCGAAACATCCGCTTTATCAAAGAGCCTTTTTGAGGCTCTTTGAGCAAGTCCCTCCTTTGTCAAAGGAGGGATTTACCCGCGAGGAAATGTTAGAAGAGGATACCAAAGTTTATCTGCACGGTGCCATCGTGGGTCACAGCCACCTCTTTGCGCTCGCGTGCCACCTTCACCACAGAGGTTGTCTTTTCGAGGTAGCCGGTGTAGCGTATCTCCATAAAGACACCATCGAACTCCACCGAAGCGCCCCCTACGGCGGCAATGTCATTGTCGTTGAAGGTCACTTCGAGAGGAATCTTGCTCTCCCCGTGAGCGTATTGGTGTGACCCCACACGCCACACAGGGCCTCCAAATATCCTCACGCTCCCAAACTTGAATCCCAAGAGCAAGGGAATATCCATACGATAGGCGCGAATGTTGCGATACTCCTTCGGTTGTGAGGGGTATTTGATGCCGAATACATAGTCGCGCTGGGAGAATTGCAACTCGGGTTGCACGAAGATGAATGTGGGGAGCGAAAGGCGCAGAAGGAGCGCCGCCTGATAGCCACCCACCCTGTCGCCGACGGGTTCGAGGGTGCCACCCTCGATGGGTACGGAGTTGAACTCATAGGAGCCCGTACCGATACCGATGCGCGCTCCAAATCCCAAGAGTTGGGCATCTGCTGCCCAACAGGTTAGCAAGGTGCCAACCAACAGTAATACAAGCCGTTTCATAATCTGTAAAGTGTTTTAGTGATACACCTATACAGACAGCAAACCCTATGCCCAAAAAACAAATCGCGGGTATCTTTTTCGATACCCGCGATTCGATGGTTGATAGTCAGTGGTTAAGGGGCGCAACTACTCCTTTGGGAACTTGACGGAGTATATCAGGTGTTCCAAACCGCGCACCAAATCGCGCTGTCCGTGCTTGGGCGAGAAGACGTAGCAGTCGATGCAAATCACACGATTGGTTTTGGTGTCGAGGGTGCTCCACGAGAGCATAGGGCCACCCATAAAGTCGCCACCATCCAAGTCCCAAAAGCCGCGCATCTCGGCCCAAAAACGGCCATCTATACGTTTGTAGGTCACCTCGGGGGCATACTCCTCAACGGTGGTCATCCACGACTTACCCGAGGGGCCGGGGATGTTCTTCACGAAGTTGTTGCGTTGGGCAATAAGGTTCTTCACCTCGAAGTCGCTCTTTCCCGTATAGGGGTAGGAGTAGATGGCAATGCCCTGTGTGGCTGTGGGGTACTCAAAGGAGGTCACCAGCAGGCTGTCGCCACTTGTGCCACGCGAGGTGTAGCCTCGTGGCAGGTCGATGGAGAAGCCGAACATATCGCGGATTTTATCGACCATCACACCCTCCTTGTGTTTGCGATTCATCTTCAAGGCGCGCTCCCTCTCGGAGAGTTCATAGAGGGTGAGGAGTTCCTCTTGGTGGGTGGTGAGGTAGTCGATGAGGGCCTGGTCGTTGGGGGCGGTGAGCATCACGAGCATCTGCCCATCGGCATAGGGGCTCTTGTAGTCTTGGAAGAGCACCTCCTTCAACGAGGGGTCTATGCGTAGGTAGAGCACGTTGCGATGAATCTTAATGAACCCCTCGAAGGCGCTGGGTAGCACTCTCATAAGGTCGAGGCGTGGTTCGTTCTCGTTGAGGCCCAATACGGGGGTGGAGAAAATCTCTCGGAGGGTGTCACCCACTGCTCCCTCCCATTGAGGCTGTGGAACAACGGCTATGAGTTCATAGGGGGCACCTCCTGCGCTCTGCTGTGCGGTACCCACAGTGGCGGAATCGCAACCGCACATCAGAAAGATTGTGGCGAGCAATGCAATGATGGTTTCAGATTTGCGTTTCATAATAAGAGTAACTTTTTTATTTAGTCGTTGTGTGAGAGTACAAAGATAGAAAAAACTTTATACCTTTGTCCCCACTGCCGACAATAATATGAACAAAAAGAGATGTATTTTCACTTCCCGAAATTCATAAGGCGAATGATGCCCACAATGTTGTGGAAGGTCGATACGAAGGAGAGCATCTACCTCACCTTCGACGATGGCCCCACACCCCGCATTACGGAGCAGATTCTCGACATCCTCGACAACTATGGTGCCAGGGCCACATTCTTCTGTCTGGGCAACAATGCCGAGTTGTACCCCGACTTGGTGGAGGAGATTGTCGCACACGGACACGCCATCGGTAACCACTCCTATAACCACACTCGCGGATGGCTCACCTCCACCGAAAACTATATGGCAAGCGCCTACAAGGCGGGACAGTTCCTGCCCTACACGCGCCTCTTCCGCCCACCCTATGGCCGCATTGCGTGGCGCGAGGTTGTGCGTATGCGCACACAAGGATGGAGAGTGGTGATGTGGAACAATATCTCGGAGGACTACGACCACCGCATATCGCCACCCCGCTGTGCCCGCAAGGTCACACGCCACATCAAGGCGGGCAATATCATAGTCTTCCACGACTCGGTCAAAGCCTCCAAAAATATGCTCTTTGCACTCCCCAAAGTCCTCGAAGCAATCCAAAAACGTGGGCTTAAATGCGATATTATTACGGGAGATTTGTAGGTTTTTAGACAAAAATCATTACTTTTGTCGCTTGGAGCGACACCGCAACCGCAAATTCGGAGAAATCTAAACTAACAAAATAAGAATTTTTATACTATGGCAACAGCATCAGACATCAAAATTGGTATGTGCATTGATATGGACAACAAGACTTTCTTGGTTGTCGATTTCCAGCACGTTAAACCCGGTAAGGGCCCCGCATTCATCCGCACCAAACTCAAAAACCTCGAAAATGGCCGCGTACTCGACAAAACCTACTCGTCGGTAAGTGAGCGTATCGAGCCCGTGAGGGTAGAGCGTCGCCCCTATCAGTACACCTATGAGGACGACCTCGGTATCCACCTTATGCATATGGAGACCTTCGAGGAGATTACCATTCCTCGCGACCTGATTGAGAACTCCGACCTTATGGTTGATGGTCAGGTGTTGGAGGTTATGTTCCACACCGAGAAGGAGTTGGCACTCACCGCCGAGTTGCCTCCCATCATTGATATGGAGGTTACTTACACCGAGCCTGGTGTGCGCGGCGATACCGCATCGACCAACTCTCTCAAACCCGCAACCGTAAATACCGGTGCTACCGTTAAGGTACCTTTGTTCATCAATACCGGTGATAAGATTCGCGTTGATACTCGTACTCGTGAGTATTACGAGCGCATCAAATAAAAACACATATAAGCGGCGTCTTTGGCGTTGCACTGCGATAAATCTCCCCCTCATTTACGTTTGTAAACTGCGGGGGAGATTTTCTTGTGCGCCTAAAATCCGCTCGCTTATATGCGTTTTTTGTCCAACGTCTAACGTCCAACGTCGCAAATGCGAGTAAGCGAGGGCAGAGACTGCTTGCAGGCTATGCCGAGCGAGAGCATTTTAGAACAGACGTAGTCTGGTCAAACGTCGCGGGCTCGCGTTTGCGAGCCCGAAAATTTAATGGGAGAGTAGGGAGTGTAGGGAGTGTAGGGAGTGTAGGGAGTGTAGGGCTCTCTCCTTAATTTCCCTAAATTCTCTAAATTCCCTAACCTCCCTAATAAATTTTCGGGTTCGGCAAATTTTGCCGAACCCGCGACTATTGACGTTAGACGTTGGATGTTCGACCACAGAAAAAATCCTCGGATAGCATTATCCGAGGATTTTTGTTATCTTTGTGAAAACAAAAAGTCAGTAACCGATGGCAGAGAACGATTGGAAAGCGCGTTTGGGTGTGGTTTTTTCGACCAATCCCGACTATAACTATACCACCACCGACAACGAGGAGAGCATCGAAACACTCCCCCCTGCAAAGCAGAACCTACGAGTGTGGCTCGACAGGAACCATCGCGGGGGCAAAACCGTAACTCTTGTGAAGGGGTTTGTTGGCTCCGAGGAGGAGTTGAAGGAGTTGGCGAAGGAACTCAAAAATCGTTGCGGAGTGGGTGGCTCGGCAAAGGATGGCGAGATAATAATTCAGGGTGCCCATCGTGAGAGAGTGGTGGAGATACTTCTCTCAAAGGGCTACTCTCGCACAAAATCAGCAGGCGCATAGATGAAGGCATATAAGAGCATAATAATCACACTGTTGGCACTCCTTATCGGGGTGCCCGCATTGGCGCAGTTTCACACCAATGGTGCAAGTCCTGCGGGTATTCGTTGGCGCACCACCGAGGGTGAGAGTGTGAGGGTTGTGGCCCCCGACTATGCCGAGGGGCTTGCCCGTCGTGTGCTCTTTATGATGGACTCGCTCACCCACACCATAGGCTATGGTTTGGCCTCGGAGGGGTGTGTGCGCCCACTCTCTATGCCCGTTGTGCTCCACACCGAGAGTAGTGCCTCAAATGGTATTTCGATTATGGCACCCCGACGTATAGAGATGGGGGCTATGCCCGCAACGGATAGTTATGCCACCCCCTGGTTGCGCCAACTCTCCGTTCACGAGTATCGCCACGCAGCCCAATACGGGGCACTCTTTGGTCGCTCGGCACGCTGGCTCTACTACTTATTGGGGGAGCAGTCGCTCTTGGCGCTTACGGGTGTGATGCCGTTCTGGTGGTTGGAGGGCGACGCGGTGGATGCCGAGACACAAGCAAGTCTTTATGGTAGGGCCCTGCAACCCTCTTTTACGATGCATTATCGTGCGGTGGGCCGTCGCATCTTGGAGGGCAACAACCCCGACAAGTGGTTCTCGGGCTCCTACAACGAATATATCCCCTCTCACTACAACCTCGGCTACCAGATGGTGACGACTGCAAACACTCTTGCGGGGCGTTATGCGTGGGGGGAGGTGATGGACTACGCCTCGCGTTGGTGGATAACCCTCACCCCCTTTGAGTGGGGTATGCGCCGTAGGTTGGGATACTCCACTGTGGACCTTTTCAACACGACCTTCCAACGCCTCAATGGTTATTGGGACAGCCTACCCGAAAGGGAGGATAGCGCCCGAAAGGTGACACCGGAAGTGGCCCCCGATACGCCCTACATCTCCTCTTCGTATCCTTTGTGGATTGATGCCGATAGGGTGGTGGTTGTGGAGAGCACTTTCGACAGTCCGACGGCTCTCGTGGAGGTCAATGTGAGAAGCGGGAGGCGCAAAATACTCCACTACATAGGCTACCTCAATACACGCCCCGCAAAGGTGGGTGACTATCTCTATTGGACTGAAATACAACAACTCTCTTCGTTTGGCCAACAAATGGGGTCGGTGATGTGCCGAGCCCGTGTGGATGGCAAAGGGGGTGTGGAGCGAGCCCTGGCGAAGAGCATCTACGCGCTCTACCCGGTGGCATTTGATGGCGCGCTGGCCTATGTGCGCTACAACCTCGAAGGCACCTATTCGGTGGTCTGTGCGGAGGGTGAGATGACCCTCCCCGAAGGGGTGGAGTGTCACGGTTTGGCTGCTACGGGAGATAGGCTCTACCTGCTGACTACGGGCGATGAGGGTATGTCAATTTTGGGTGTGCGACCCTCGGATTGGAATGTGAGGGTAGTGAAGGCACCCTCACGAGTGACCCTCTCCAACTTGGTGGCCTCGCGCGATAACCGCCTCTATTTCGGCTCGATAGCATCGGGCTACGATGAGATACACACCCTCGACCTGCTGACGGGTGTGGAGCGTAGGCTCACAACCTCGCGCTATGGCTCATTCTATGGAGTCCCGAGCGAAAGGGGCGATGAGTTGGCGCTGGCGCTCTACGACCAGAGAGGCTACCATCTCGCCACGACACCCATTCTCACCGAGGAGGTCGTAAGACACGGAACACTGCCTGCAAATGTGGTCAATCCTGATGTTTTTCGTTGGGGTGAGGCGGTCTGCGTCGATACCCTGCATTACGGTGCCCGAGAGATGTTGGATATGAGGGATAAGTTCCCCTCCAAGCCCTTTAATAAGGCGACAAATGCCCTGAATATCCACTCGTGGGCCCCAGCCTACTACCTTCCCGAGCAACTTATGAGTGGCTATTTGGGGGATGTGAGATTGGGCGTTACGGCGGTGTCGCAGAGCCTGCTTTCGGATGCTATCGCGAGCCTCGGAATGTATCTCTTGCCGAGTGGAGGAGTGGGGGCAAATCTCAACGTGAAATACATCGGCTGGGCACCAAAGTTGGAACTCAACGCCCGCCTTTCAACCACTCCTGCGGGGGTCTATGAGCCCAAAGGTGTCTATATGAGAGATGGCGATTACTACGCCTCCTACGACGACACCGAGGCTGTGGGGATGCCTGATGCGGGTTCGGGCTCGTGGTCCTTCTATGGCAAGGTCCACCTCCCTATAATCCTCACCCACAGTTGGATAACATCGGTGCTCACCCCGTCGGTGGAGTTCTCCCACGCCAATAATCTTATCTATTCGCCCACGACACAAACCTACCATAGAGGCCATAGCGCCATCGGCGCAACCCTCCAATGGAACTCCTACACTCGTTCCGCCTATCGCAACCTCAATCCTCGCTGGGGGCTGGCCATTGTTGGTGGCATTGGGCGCTCCCTTGTGGGCTTTGAAACCCCCACCACTTGGGGCCTTTTTACTCGTGTCTATACCCCCGCATTTGGGGCCAATGATGGCTTCACTTGGCGCGCTTCGTGGCAGGATATTGCGGGTGAGGGACCATTGAGTTATGCTCTCGATTTGGGGTGGCTTGTGCCTCGTGGAGTGCGCTCCTCGACCTATCCCGACGATATGATGGGAGGCTCCGTACAGTACGACACCCCGCTCTGCTATCCCGATTGGGGAGTGAGGGGATTGGTAAGCATCAAACGCCTGCGCTTGGGGCTCTTTGTCGATACTCTGTGGGGTAGGGTTCCTACCGCTGCGGACGAGCCCCGCAAGTGGGAGGATGTTACCACCTTTGGTGCTGATTTGTGGATAGATACCTCGTGGTTACGACTCCCCGAACAGGGCGATTTAACCCTCCGCGCGGGGTGCTATTTCGATAGGAAAGTGCTCTCAAAACCCACCTTCTCCGTTGGTGTATCCCTAAACCTGTGAAAAAGGCATTTCGTTTTGTTGTTATTTGGGTGCAAATGTGTATATTTGCACTCCATATACCTATATAAGACAGCAACAAAAGAGAAAAATGAAGAGATATAGCGAACTTTCAAAGGCTAAAAAGGTTACACTCTGGTTCTGGGTGGTGATTCTCGTGCCCACACTTGCAGTCGTTGTCCTACTTCTTGCGACCAATGCCGGAGCCTTTGGCAAACTCCCCTCGTTTGAGGAGTTGGAGAACCCCAAGAGCAATCTTGCAACCGAAATCTACTCCGAAGATGGTGTTCTGCTCGGCTCCTACTATGTGCAAAACCGCTCCTATGTGGACTACGAAGAACTCTCGCCCGCACTCGTTGCAGCGCTCATCTCCACCGAGGATGAAAGGTTCCACTCCCACTCCGGTATCGACTTTATCTCCCTGGCCCGCGTGGGTATCAAGACCATTGTGCTCGGCGATAGGGGGCAGGGCGGAGGCTCGACAATCACCCAGCAACTCGCCAAAAACCTCTTCCCCCGCGACACTACACGCCACACCTCGAAACTCGCACGCACCGGTAAATTGGTGGTTGCAAAGTTCAAAGAGTGGATAACGGCTGTGAAACTCGAACACAACTACACCAAAAACGAGATTGTGGCGATGTACTTCAATACCGTATTCTTCGGCTCCAATGCCTACGGTATCAAGGCAGCCTCCAAAACCTTCTTTGGCAAAGAACCCAGCGAGATAAATGTGCAAGAGGCCGCAATGCTGGTGGGTGTGGTGAATGCCCCCACACGTTACAGCCCCGTGAGAAACCCCAAAAACTCACTCGCACGACGTAATACGGTTATGAGCCGTATGGAGGCAAGTGGCTACCTCACAAAAGCACAACTCGACTCGCTCCAAGCACTCCCCATCGAACTCAACTTCTCCTCCTCGTCGCACAATGAGGGCCTGGCGACCTACTTCCGCGAGATGATTCGCGTGACGATGACCTCGCCCAAGCCCACGCGCAAGATGTACTACACCAAGTACGATTACGAAAAGGAGGTCGAAAGGTGGGAGCAAAACCCCCTCTACGGCTGGTGTCTGAAAAATACCAAAGCGGATGGCTCCACCTACAACATCTACCGCGATGGCCTGAAAATCTACACCACCCTCAACTCCACAATGCAACGCTATGCAGAGGAGGCCGTGCAGAAACAACTCGAAGAGCAGATTCAGCCCGCAATGGACAAACAGGTGCGCTCGACAGGGGTGCTCTTCGATGGCGTGGATAAGGAGGGTGTGGATAAGATTATCCAAAGAGCGATGCGCGATTCGGACCGCTACCGCGAGATGACCAACGATGGCTACTCGAAAGAGGAGATTGACGAGGCCTTCCGCACGAAGGTCAAGACCAAAATCTTCACCTATAAGGGCGAGGTCGATACCCTCATCACCCCCCTGGATTCTATTCTCCACCATAAACGTATTATGCGTGCGTCGCTGATGGCAGTAGACCCCCACAATGGCCACGTTAAGGCCTATGTTGGCGGCCCCTCGTTCCGATACTTCAAGTACGATATGGCAAAACAGGGCAAACGTCAGGTGGGCTCCACCATCAAGCCCTTCATCTACACCTTCGCATTCGACCACCTCGGCTATAACCCCTGCACGATGGTTCCCAACCTGCCCGTAACAATCGAAACCTATACGGGTGAGGCTTGGACTCCAAAGGAGGCAGGTACGAAGGTCATCTACGATGGCGAAATGTACCCCTTGCGTTGGGGTCTGGCGCGTAGCCGCAACAACTACTCGGCGTGGATTATGAAGCAGGCCAACCAGCCCGCCGCTGTTGCCGACTTCATCCACGATATGGGTATTATGAGTTTTGTGGACCCCGTGAATGCCATCTGTCTTGGAACCCCCGATGTGAGCCTCTTCGAGATGGTGGGAGCCTACTCGACCTTTGCCAATAGGGGTGTGCATACGGAACCCATCTTTGTGACCCGCATCGAGGATAGGCACGGTAATGTGCTGGCGGAGTTCTCGCCCACAAGCACGGTAGCCATCAGCGAACACACCGCCTACACAATGCTCGGTATGCTACGCACGGTTGTACAGCGTGGTACGGGTGTGAGGCTTGGCTGGGCCTACGGTATGACCGACGTGGAGGTGGGCGGCAAGACCGGTACCTCGCAGGAGAATAGGGACGCGTGGTTTATGTGCGTAGCCCCCAATTTGGTGGGTGGCGTATGGGTTGGAGGTGAGGACCAAAGTGTCCACCTCTCCGATAAGGGCGAGGGGTCGGTTGTGGCCCTGCCCGTCTATGGCGAGTTTCTCAAACGTGTGATGGAGAACGGCACCCTGGGTGTTACTCGTGAGGATACCTTCCACCGCCCCGCAGGAGCGAAGGACTACGATTGCTGGGATGGCTCCATTACGATTGAGGATGTGGAGTCGGAGGAGAGCGGTGAGGTGTCCGAAGGCGAGGTTGCAGAGCCCGAAAAACCCTCCGATGTAATCTTCGAAGAGGATGACGAATTCTTTTGAAGAACTCGCAAAACCAGATGATTAGATAGCAAATCAAACAACAAAATACTTAACCAAACATCAAACAAAATTTCTTTTTATGAGAGTGTTTAGCAAAAAGTTGCTTTGGGCAATCGTGCTTTCGGCTTTGACATTTGCCGCTTGTACCAAGCCGGCACCCATTATCGTCTATGGGGTGACTCTCTCCACCAATGGCGTGGTATTCGATGCGCTCGGAGGTGAGAAGAGTATCTCCGTGACCCCCTTCCCCGAAGAGGAAGAGTGGCAAATCGAAAAGAGCGACGTTGAGTGGGTGACAATCCAAGCCGAAGAGATGGCTGTGAGAGTTGTGGCACAAGCCAACAACACCCAAGAGCCACGCACACACACCTTCACCGTTGTGAGCCCTTCGGATAAGTTCGAACCCCAAGAGGTCATTATCTCCCAAGAGGCAACATCTATCTCCTCCGGGCTGGCAACAAGCGCACAGGAGAGTTATGAGTTCGACTCCGAGGGTGGCGAGTATGCCTTCACGGTGGTCGCCAACACCGAGTGGGATGCCAAAAGCGACGCAGAGTGGCTCACTGTCGAGTGTGACAAAACCTCGGGTAGGGTGACAATGAGCGCTTCGCGCAACAACACCGCCTCTGTATTGGAGGCAACGGTTACCATCTCGGGTGTAGATGTGGAGAGCGTCAGTGTGACGGTAAGGCAGCAGACCAGAGATGAGAATACATACTACAAACTGTTGGGTCAGTGGGAGATTACAGCCTCCACTTGGTTCTACACCACCAACGGTTCGCTCAACTCTCTCGACTATGCACCCAACCCCAACGACTACTGCCTCATCTTCACCATCGAGGAGGGTGAGTATGGCAAGACGCTGTTGATGAAGGATTTTCTCTACCCCAACACCCGCCTCGAAGTGCAGTATGACCGTGAGATGGGAGGTTTTGTGATACCTTTTGGTTGGACAGTTCTCTCCTACGATGTCTTTTTGTACATCACCGTTGTGAGTGACCGCCAATTCTCCTACGCTTCGTTGGAGGTTGCCGCCACTCTGTCGGAGGACGGCACGACCATAACCCTCGATATGCCCACCGTTTCGGGCTTCAATCACGTTGGTTTTGGCCTTTGGACCTACGACGAAAACGACAATAAGGAGGCCTTTGGCTCCAACTATCGTCCCACGATGTACCCGATGGACAACATCGTGTTGAGAAAATATACACAAGAATAAAAAGATGTAGTGTGATATGAAAATGCGCAGACTAATATATTTCATAGCATTTGCAGTGGGCGTGGTGGCTTGTACTCCTGCGCCCGATGTGGAGATTATTCCCCCAACTTCGGAGGGTAGGCTCACATTGGAGGTTACCTCCGAGAGCCCCCTGTATGAGTTGGGAGAGGGTGGTGCCGAGGCGGAGGTGCTCTTCCGCTCGCGTGGTGGTGAGGTGGTGCTGGATGTGCTCACCAACCAGGCCTCGTGGAGCCTCGAAGAGGTGGATGCCGAGTGGCTCACCATCAACTACGACGACTATTTCGTAACCATCGCCGCAGACCGCAATACGGGCTCCGAGAATCGCACAGCAACCATCTTGATTCGTGCAGATAGGGGCGAGGAGAGTGCTTGTGTGGAGATTAGCGTAACCCAAAATCACTCGGGAGTGCCCGAAATAGCACTTGCCAATCACCTCTTGGAGGTCGAGGCCCACACCTCGCTCTGCAATAGTGTGGAGGTGGAGAGCAACTTTGAGGATTGGGACTTTGAGGCCACTTGCTCGTGGTTGCTCATCGAGAAGAGCGAGAGCGGTTTGGTCCTCACAGCCGATGATAATACCAATAACGCTTTGCGCGAAACCAAAATCCGCGTATTTGCGGGTGAAGGCAAGGAGATGGTTGAGGATGTGCTCACCATTCGTCAGGACGGTAATGCCTACATCTTCCTCGCATCGCGTAACATTGCCACCGATGATGAGGGCGACACAAAGAGTATCGCCATCAACTCCAACCCCGAGTTGGATTGGGGCGTAGTGACCGATGGTAGCGATTGGTTCAGTGCTACAAAGGAGGATGATAACACCCTTGTTGTGACCATCCAGCCCAATGCTTCGGGATTGGAGCGCTTTGGCACGCTCACCATCAATGTGGGTGACGAAAATAACTCGACGAGTGCCACAATGAAGGTACATCAGATTGGCACCGACACCGAGGAACTCATCTATGAGGTGGAGATTACCGAACCCGACTTCACCCTTGTGGCGGCTCCTGTGCTGACGCTCTCTTCGGGCGGTAGCATTACGGTTGATTGGGGCGATGGCTCCGAGTTGGAGACCTTCGAGAGCACACGAGGAAGTCACCTCTATACGACCCCGGGTTTCTACACCATCTCCATTACGGGTGAGGCCCATCAACTCAAATTTGGCGACGGGGAGAGTTACGCTCCCGAGGTGAAGAATATCATCTCGTGGGGTACGTTGGGGGTTAAGAATGCAGCCGATATGTGCTTGGGTTGCAACAAATTAGAGAGTATTCCCAACGACGTAGCGGGTTCTTTTGCCAATGTTAAATCTTTCTTGGGAGCCTTCTCGATGTGTTCGAGTTTGAAGGAGATACCCGCAGGTTTGTTCCGCTACGCTACGCTGGCAAAGAACTTCGAGGACTGTTTCAGTTACACCGACTCCATCACCGAGATTCCCGAGGACCTGTTTGTCAATTGTACCTCTGCCGAGCGCTTCATCTACACCTTCTATGGTACGGGTACGGGTATTGTGGATACCACCTCTACATTGCCTAACTTCAATACGGAAGTGAAACCCATAGTGCAGCAAGGCAAACTCAAATCCATCCCCGAGGGTCTGTTCCGCAACTGTACTTCGGCATTGCGATTCGACTATGTGTTTGGCGCGACTGCCATTGAGAGCATCCCCGAGGGGCTCTTCGCGAACAACGCCACAGCAACCACCTTTACGGGTGCTTTCTCGGCGTGCGTGAAACTCGGAGCAATTCCCGAGGGGTTGATGAAGGGAGCGACGGGTGCAACCGACATCAAGTATATGTTTGCGGGCTGTGAGAGCGTCACCGAGATACCTACGGGTATGTTTGTCAATAATGGGGCGCTCACCAACCTCGAATATATCTTCTACAAAACGGGCGTTAAGAGGCTCTCGAAGGGAACTTTCGAGGGCCTGTCGGGTGTTAAGACCATAGGTGCTGTGTTCCAGGACTGCCTCTCGCTCTCGGAGATTGAGGAGGGAGTGTTCGATGGCCTCACGGCTGCCAAGTCGTTCAAATATTGCTTCTCGGGTTGCACCTCTCTGACGAGCATCCCCGAGGGACTCTTCAAGGGGCTTACCACCGCTTATGAGTTCAAATCGACCTTCGAATATACCGCTTTGGAGAGCATTCCCGAGGGGCTCTTTGCCGATGCAAGGGACTACTCGATGGCCGACCTCTCCTATGCATTTGCTTGGTGCGAGAATCTCAAAACGGTGCCCGCAACCCTCTTCGAGAAGTTCACTACTGCAAGTAGTTACCTCTTCCAAAACACCTTCTATAAGTCGGGCATTGAGACTATCCCCGAGGGACTCTTTGCCAAGAATGTGAAGGTGACCACAGGCTTTGAGAGCACCTTTGAGGGGTGTGATAAACTCACCACCATCGAGGGCCCCATCTTCCCCGAATCGACAAGTGTTTCGGCTTTGGAGTACACTTTCGCGGGCTGCACGGCTCTCGAAACCCTCCCCGAAGGGTTCTTTGATGCTCTGGCGGGCTCACAGACCAAATTTACGGCAACCTTTGCCCTCTGTACCTCGCTCAATGACCTCCCCGAGGGACTCTTTGCACAAAACACTTTGGCCAAGAGTTTCACCAACACATTCAACGGCTGTACGGCATTGGAAAGCCTTCCCTCAAACCTTATGGGTAGCAAGGAGAAGGTCACTTCGGTGAAGAGTATGTTTGAGAATTGTACCTCGCTGGCGGAGATTCCCGAAGATTTGTTTGCACAGGCCCCCGCCATCACAAGTTTCGAGAGCACCTTTGCGGGCTGTAAGTCGCTTACCGCACTGCCTGCCGACCTCTTCTCGGCCATTGGCACCAAGACTTCGAGTATCACCTTTGCAAGTTGCTTTGCAAACTGCACCTCACTCGCAAGCCTTCCCGCAAGCCTTTTCGATACGGTACGTCGCATCAACTACATAGACAGTTGCTTTGAGGGTTGCTCCGCACTTACGGGTGAGTCACCCTACACAATCTTTGTGCTGGCCGACGGCTCGGAGCAGAAGGTGCACCTCTATGAGCGCACAAAAGGTACCGATTTCCCCATTGTTCCCTCCTCCTCGTCGGCCCATAGTGGTTGCTTTACGGGGTGCGATGGGCTCTCGGATTATGAGGCAATCCCCAGCGATTGGAAATAACAAATTAATTGAGTTTAGACAGAGTACGATATGAAACATACATATAAATCACTAATTGCACTTTTGAGCGTGGCTCTTGTTGGCTGCCAGCAGATGCCCCCCGAAGTGTTGCAGGCCGAGCCCGACTATGCAAACGTAGAACTCTCCTCTGGGGCGGTTGTCATCTCCGAGGAGGGTGGCACCAAGACCCTCTTTGTTGCCACCAATCGCGTGGAGTGGAACATCGAAGAGATGAGCGATTGGGTTGATGTGAGCATCGAGGGTAACGCCATAACCCTCTACGTCGATGAGAACACCTCCTCCGAGGGGCGTGTGGCGGTGGTGGATGTTGTTGCCGGCACCGACCCCGATGTGGCAAGGGCCCGCGTGAAGGTCTATCAGACAGGCGTTGCGACCACCAACCTCTCGACAGAGGGTACTGCCAACTGCTACATTGCCCGCACCTCCTCCTCCTACCTCTTCGATGCAACGGTGAAGGGTAATGGTAAGAGGGATGGCAACTCGCGCTACATAGAGTTTGTGGGCGCACAGATTGAGGGTGCTGCCTATGCATCGCTTGCGTGGGAGGCGACCTACGATGGCGACAAAACACGCAGTACGAAAATCATAAACGGCGAGCCCGTCTACTCCTCCGAGGAGGGGGCCATCTACTTCACTACGGGTCAGAGCGAGGGTAATGCTTTGGTTACGCTCCACGATGCCGCAGGTGAGATTCTTTGGAGTTGGCACATCTGGGTTATGAACGATAGTCCCAAGAGTTCCTCTGCCAACGGTTTGGAGTGGATGGACCGTAACTTGGGCGCGCTGAATAATACCATTGGCGATGTTGCCAACCGAGGTATGCTCTACCAATGGGGCCGTAAGGAACCCTTCCTGCCTTCGCCTGCGGAGTATAGGTTCGTGCCCAAACACGAGTACGACGCGGAGGGCAACCTTCTCGAAACCGAGGAGGAGTATAATGCCGTTCAGGAGGAGATAATAGCCGCCCGCGAGGTGCTCAATGTGTGCAACGAGCAGGTGGGCAATGGCTTTGCCAAGTGGCAGACGGTGGGCTTTGTGCCCCCTGTGGCGCTGGGAGCCCCCGGCAATATCGACTACGCGGTGCAACACCCCACCACAATTCTCGGATGTAGGGTGGATATTCCCATTGGCGAGTACGTTTTCGATTGGTACCTGCAACAAGACTTGGAGGGCAAGGGAGGAGTTTTGCAACAGTCGGCCTCCTACCTCTGGGGCGACAGCAACCTGGGTGCAGACTATAAGACCATCTTCGACCCCTGCCCTGTGGGCTATGTAGTACCCCCTGTTGGGGCCTTCACAGCCATCCCCGAGGGCTATGCTTGTTCGACCTTTGGCAGAAATGAGTGGCAGGAGAGCGACTATGGCTGGACTTGGAGAGGTGGCAATGGTGACTACTTCCCGAGTGCGGGCAACCTGGATGTGTCGGGCTTGATGGGCGAGACGAGCGAGAAGCCTTTGTATTGGACTTCGGAGAGTTTTGGCTCGGCATCGCAGGGCTTCGGCAAGGCGGCGATGCTTTTTGAGGCCTACGGCGACCTCTACTATGGCATCTACCCGATTTTGGACCCCTCGGAGGCTGCTGCGTGGTACTCCTACGGTGCGAAATGTATGGCTGCATCCGTGAGGTGCGTGAAGGAGAAATAATCACAAACACATAATAAACAATCAATTAACTCACAAATCAATCAAAAAAAACTTAAACAAATGAAAAAAACTTTTTACACACAACCCACCATCGACATTGAGAATGTGATGGTTGAGAATGGAATTGCCGTATCGCCTGGTTCGTATTATGGCGGTGATGGCGAAGCTGGTCAGGAATCTGGCTATTTAACCACAGATTTTGAACTCTAAAAATCGTATTTGGACTATGAAAAGGACTATGAAGTATAATCGCCAAAACCAAATGTAGCAAAATCCAAAACCAAATGCGACTTTTCGACCTCAAAGGTCAGTCAAAACGAAATGCGACAACAATTTGACGCACACACATAAATCAAAGCACAATAAAAGAGTCCTCGAATGGCATTTGAACACCATTTGAGGACTCCTATTTTATACCTTCCACTCGGCTTACTATGCAGCCTCTCGTTCAGTGTAGAACATCATATCGGTATAGGTGGCATTGTAGTTCATCGTGGCGTTGAACTCAACCTTTCGAC
>JAZOCT010000021.1:0-37022 GCA_045596685.1 Tidjanibacter sp.
GGTGGCGGATGGCGGATGGGGAGTTAAGGGCGTTAGGGCCTTTGAGGGCGTTGGGGGTATTGGGAGGCTTTAATGGAAAATTGTTAATAAAATCCGAGGTAAATTTTCGGTTTCTCCCGAAAATTATTCGTAAAATTGCACCTTAAATATAAATTTAGGTGTAGACTCGCTATGCGCTTTGTACTTTTGGTCATATATCTGCTTGTGATTGTCGTGTGGGCACTGCTCTCACTGCTTGTTATGGGTGTGGCAACACTTCTGGTTCTTCCCTTCGACAGGGAGCGCAAGGCGGTACTTGCCATCTCGCGCCCCGTAGCGCGTATGGTCTACCTCTTCTCGCCTCTGTGGAGGGTGAAGGTGGAGGGTGCAGAGTGGGTGGACCCCACAAAGCACTATGTCATAACCGCCAACCATCAATCCTTTTTCGACATTCCCTTGCTCTTTTTCCTCCCCTTGTGGAAATTTAAGTTTGTGTCGAAAATTGAGGTGAGGAAGATACCAGCCATTGGTTGGATGCTCGGTATGAGGGGCGATATTGTCATTCGTCGTGGCACTCGCGAGGCGGCAACAACCGTTATGGAGGAGGGGTCGCAACATTTGCAGGCGGGCGTAAGCGTGGCAATCTTCCCCGAGGGAACACGCACCAAAGATGGCCAGGTGCATCGCTTCAAGGATGGGGCCTTCCGCCTGGCACAAGAGAACAAAGTCGCCATCTTGCCCTGCGTGATGGACGACACCAAAGGGTTGTTCTTTTTGAAGGGGCTCAATAGTCGCAACCTGACGATCAGAATCCTACCCCCGATAGAGATTGAGGAGGTAGTCGCTACCCCCGCAAGGGAGTTGGCAGAGAGGGTGGAGAGAATCACCCGCGAGGCGCTCGCCGAGGTGAGGGCCCAACAACCCAAAAAGAGATAAACGAAGAAAAAACGATAACTAACAGTGGCAAACGAAACAAAAAAGAGGGTAGAGCAGTACACCGATGAGGATATCAAAAAGTTGCCTCCTCGTGAACAAGTGCGCTTGCGCCCGGGTATGTGGATTGGTAAACTCGGAGATGGTACGCTCCCCGAGGATGGTATCTACACCCTCATCAAAGAGGTGGTGGATAACTCGGTGGACGAATTTACTATGGGCTATGGCTCGCAGATAGACATCACCATCGAGGATAAATGGGTGACCATTCGTGACTATGGTCGTGGTATTCCTTTGGGTATGCTCGATGCCTGCGTGGGTGAGATGAATGTGAGCGGCAAGTACAATGGCTCGGGCTACAAAAAGACCGTAGGTCTGAATGGCGTGGGCTTGAAGGCCGTGAACTACCTCTCCACCCGCTTCGAAGCACGCAGTGTGCGTGAGGGCCAATCCCGCACTGTGACCTTCGAGCAGGGCGTGTTGAAGAGCGACGTGAGGGAGGATAATGTGACCGAGAAGTCGGGCACAATGGTGCGCTACTTGGTTGATGAGGAGATTTTCGGCATCTACGACTACAACTCCGAGTATGTGGAGCAGAAGGTGAGAAACTATACCTACCTCAATACGGGCCTCGTATTCAAACTCAATGGCAAAAAGTTTGAGTCCAAACGCGGTCTGCTGGATCTGCTGGAAGAGAACCTCGGCGAGGAACCCCTCTACGCTCCCATCCACCTCAAAGGTAAGGATATAGAGATAGCCTTCACACACGGTACGGGCTACGGTGAGACCTATTTTTCGTTTGTCAATTCGCAACATACCACGCAGGGCGGTACCCATCAGGCGGCACTGAAAGAGGCGGTGGCAAAGACCATCAAGGAGTTCTTCAAGAAGGATTACGACCCTGCCGATGTGAGGGGTAGTATCATTGCCGCCATTAGTGTGAGTGTTGAGGAGCCCGAGTTTGAGAGCCAGACCAAAATCAAACTCTCCTCGAAGAATATGGGCCCGGGCCTTATGTCGGTGCGCCAATTCATTGGCGACTTTGTGAAACAGGAGTTGGACGACTACCTCCATATGCACTCCGAGACGGCAACCATTATGGGTAAGAAGATTGCCGACAACGAGAAGGAGCGCAAGGCTATCTCCACAGTGCAGAAAAAAGCACGCGAGATTGCCAAGAAGGTGAGCCTCAATAACCGCAAACTCCGCGACTGTAAGATTCACTACTGCGACGACAAAAACCCCCGCAAAGAGGAGTCGATGATTTTCATTACGGAGGGTCTTTCGGCGAGTGGTTCGATTACCGCATCGAGGGATGTGCAGACACAAGCGGTCTTCTCGCTGCGCGGTAAGCCCAAGAACTGCTATGGCGAGAGCAAAACCTTTGTGTATAAGAACGAGGAGTTCAACCTGCTGCAAGCAGCATTGGATATCGAAGAGAGCATCGACAACCTGCGCTACAACAAGATTATCATCGCTACCGATGCCGATGTGGATGGTATGCACATCAGGCTCCTGATGATGACCTTCTTCCTGCAATTCTTCCCCGAGGTTATTCGTCAGAACCACCTCTTTGTGTTGCAGACCCCCCTGTTCCGCGTGCAGAACAAACAGCAGACCAAAGTGCTCTACTGCTACAACGAGGAGGAGAAACAGAGGGCTATGGAGGAGATAGGCCCCTCGTATGAGGTCACCCGATTCAAAGGTTTGGGTGAGATCTCCTCGCAGGAGTTCAAGGAGTTCATAGGCCCGAAGATGAGGCTCGAACCGGTGAAGATTTCGAGCGAGGAGCCCATCCACACGATGTTGGAGTTCTATATGGGTAGTAACACTCCCGAGCGCCAGGGTTTCATTGTGGATAACCTCCGCATTGAGGCGGATTATGTTGAAGATTTGTTTTAGCGAGCACATCTCGCGGGCATCTGCCGCGTTACGCTCGGGCTCGGATTGCTCATTTACGCCTTGCAGACTGCGCATCCTCGCCCATCGCAAGCCTTGCATCTGCTCCGCAATATGCACTCGCTTGCAGAGAGGAATGAAAATTATGATGCGCTTTTAGGGCAGTAATTTTGAATTTTGAATTCAAAAAGAACTATGGAAGAGAATAAAAATATAGAGAACGAGGAGATTGTGGAAGTTGAGGCTTCAAAGGAGGCTGTGGCGGCTCCCGAGGAGGAGGTGACAATGGCTGTCAAGGAGGTCGATGCGCGCAAACTCTCGGACAAGTATGTGAAACTTATGGGCGAGGGCGGTAAGGCTCGCACACGCCTTACGGGACTCTACCGCGATTGGTTCCTCGACTACGCTTCGTATGTGATTTTGGAGCGTGCGGTGCCCTACATCGACGACGGTCTTAAACCCGTGCAGAGGCGCATCCTGCACTCGATGCGTAGGATGTACGATGGTAGCCGTATCAAGGTGGCCAATATTGTGGGACACACTATGCAGTTCCACCCTCACGGTGACGCTTCGATTGGTGACGCGCTGGTGCAACTCGGCCAGAAGAACCTCTTGATTGACACCCAGGGTAACTGGGGTAATATCCTCACGGGTGATGGTGCGGCGGCACCCCGTTACATCGAGGCGCGACTGTCGAAGTTTGCATTGGAGGTGGTTTTCAGCCCCAAGATTACCGAGTGGATGCTCTCCTACGATGGTCGCAACAAGGAGCCTGTGACCCTTCCTGTGAAATTTCCCTTGCTTTTGGCGCAGGGCGTGGAGGGTATTGCCGTAGGTTTGGCATCGAAGATTCTGCCCCACAACTTCAACGAACTTTTGGATGGTTGCGTTGCCCATCTGCGAGGTGAGGATTTCGAACTCTACCCCGACTTCCCGACGGGCGGTCTGATGGACGTGAGCCGCTACAACGATGGTTTGAGGGGCGGCTCGGTGAAGATTCGCGCCCGCATCAACAAGGTCGATAAACGCACAATTGCCATCACCGAGATTCCCTTTACGACCACTTCGGAGAGCGTCAAGGAGTCCATTGTGAAGGCTTGTGAGGCGGGTAAAATCAAGGTCAAGAGTGTGGATGATAATACCGCCTCGACGGTGGAGTTGCTGGTGCACGTTGCTGCCGGCGAGAGTGTCGACAAGACCATCGACGCGCTGTATGCATTCACCGATTGCGAGATACCCATTTCGCCCAACTCGTGTGTCATCCGCGATGGTAAGCCCTGCTTCTTGGGTGTGAAGGATATCCTACGCCACAATGCCGAGCACACCCGTGAGTTGCTGGGCAAGGAGTTGGAGGTGAGGCTCAATGAACTTGCCGAGGAGTGGCATATGGCCTCTTTGGAGCGCATCTTCATTCAGAATAAAATCTATCAGGTGCTCGAAAAGTGTAAGAGTCCCGAGGAGGCATACTCGGCGGTGGATGCGGCTTTGGAGCCATTCAAAAAACTCCTCAAAAGGGAGGTTACAAGGGAGGATGTGGTGAAACTCACCGAGTTGAAGTTTATCCGCATTACTCGCTACGACTTGGATAAGGCCGACAATCACATCAAGGCGTTGGAGAAGGAGACCAAACAGGTGAAGTACGACTTGGCACACCTCACCGAGTTTGCTATCCACTACTTCGAGGGTATCAAGGAGCGCTACGGTAAGGGCCGTGAGCGTAAGACCGAGATACGCTCCTTCGACACCATCGCACAGGCGAAGGTGGCCGTTGTCAATTCGAAACTCTATGTCGATAGGGAGGGTGGCTTCTTCGGTATAGGAGCCCAGATGAAGCAGGCAGAATATGTGTGCGATTGCTCCGATATGGACGATATTATCGTCTTCTTGGAGGATGGTCGCTACGTTATCCGCAAGGTTCTCGACAAGGACTTCTTCGCACCCGGCATCATCCACGTTGGAGTCTTCCGCAGGGGCGACGAGAGGACCATCTACAATGTCCTCTACCGCGATGGCGACAAGGGCCCCAATATGATGAAGCGTTGCGCCATTAGCGCCATCACCCGCGATAAGGAGTACAACATCACAAAGGGTACGCCCAAGAGTAGGGTGCTCTATATGAGTGTCAATCCCAATGGTGAGGCGGAGACCTTGAAGATTATCTTCCGCCAGAGGGCAAAACTCAAAAAGGCGATTGCCGACCTCGATTTCAGCACTCTGGCAATTAAGGGTAGGGCCTCGCAGGGCAACATCTTCTCGCGCAACCCCATCCATAAGATTCTGCTCAAATCGAAGGGCGCTTCGACCCTCGCGGGCCAGCAGATATGGTACGATGAGGATATCAAACGCCTCAATGATAGTGGTCACGGAGTGCTGCTTGGCGAGTTCCAGGGTGACGATAAGATTATAGTATTCACCGCCAAAGACCAATACTACACAACGGGCTACGATGTGGGCCACCACTTCCCCGAAGATACCGTCAGGGTCGAGAAGTACAACCCCTCGAAGGTGTATAGTGTTGCCTATTGGGATGAGGGTGCGCAGTTCTACTACCTGAAACGCTTCATGGCGGAGGATACCGATAGGATGCTTTCGTTTGTCGATGAGGAGAATCCCAAGTCGAGGAGCGTGGGTATCTCGGATGAGGCTGTGCCCGCATTGGAGGTTATCTACGGAGGTGTACACGCTACCAAACCTGCCGATGTTATCAATGTTGCCGAGTTTATTGGCGTGAAGGGCTACAAGGCAAAGGGCAAGAGGGTTACGACCTACATTGTTGAGAAGTTGAGGTTTGTGCCCCAATTCTTCGCCCCCACTCCCGACCCCGAGGAGCCTGCCGAGGAGGTGAGCACCGAGGCTGCGGAGCAGGAGAACAACATCCCCGCAGAGGTGCAGAGCATCGCTGCCGAGCCCACGAAGGCGGAACAGGAACCTATGCCCGAGGAGGAGTCGGAGGAGGCGAAGTCCTCCGAGGAGAGGGTGGCAGTGGAGCCCGAGGTGGAGCCCGTACCCGAGGAGGAGCCTACGGGTGGTGAGGTGGATGATGTGGAGTTGGAGATTATCATCCCTCGTGACGAGGATGAGGAGCCTATAAGGATTGATTCGCAACAATTAAATCTGTTCTAATCTTTGGCTACTTCGAAGTAGCCAAAGATTAGAATTTTCCATTTTCCATTTTCCATTTTCTATGGTTATCTCTCTTGTTGGTTTTATGGGGTGCGGGAAGAGCACCGTTGCACGAAGGCTCGCGGAACTCTCGGGTTGGGAGTTTGTGGACCTCGATAGGAGGGTGTGCGAAATGGCAGGCGCGAGTGATGTGGCGGAGATTTTCGCCACACGCGGAGAGGAGGAGTTTCGCAGGTTGGAGAGGGAGGCCATTGAGAATCTTGCATTTGCCGGCAATGCGGTGGTTGCTACGGGTGGAGGTGCGCCTTGTGTGGGCGACAATATGGAGCGACTGATGGCTCTCGGCACAACGGTCTATTTGAAGATGTCGCCCCTGGCACTACGCGATAGGCTTCTGCACGTCAGGGTTGTGCGCCCCAAGATTGCGGGCAAGAACCCCGAAGAACTCCTCGATTATGTCACCACACTTCTCGCCGAGAGGGAACCATATTATTCTCGCGCTCGTGTGGTTGTCGATTGCGATGGAATACCGAGCAGAGTAATCGTCTCTCGCCTACGCTATCTTGTGGCAAAAAAGGAGCCGAAATAAGAATTAGGAATGAAGGTGCGCCCTATGGGCGCATTTTTTTGAGGGTATATTGGCTGGTAAATGGTAAAAAAAGAAAATAATTCTCAACTCTCAACTCCCAATTCTCAATTTGTTTTTGTAGTTTTGTAGGTTGGTAAATTGTACGCAATGAAAAAGAGTGCTCCAATAGGGATTTTCGACTCCGGAATGGGTGGTTTGTCGGTGTGGCGAGAGGTGCGCAGACTGCTTCCCGAGGAGTCTGTGATATACCTTGCCGATGGCAAGCACTGCCCCTATGGTGACCGCTCGCCGGAGGACATCGCGGCGCTCACACGTCGTGCTGTGGTGGAACTGCTGGCCAGGGGTGCCAAACTCATTGTCGTGGCGTGCAATACGGCAACGGCTGTGGCGATTGATGCTCTGCGTGAGGAGTTCGATGTTCCCTTTGTGGGTATGGAACCGGCGGTGAAGCCTGCGGCCCTTGCCACCAAGAGCGGCAAGATAGGCATCCTTGCCACCCGCGCATCACTCGCTGGCGATTTGTTCCGCACCACATCGGCAAAGTATGCCTCGCAGGTGGAGGTGCTCACTGCGGTGGGTGAGGGATTTGTGGAGATAGTGGAGCAGGGCGAGGAGCAAAGCCCGCGTGCTGTGGAGGTTGTGCGTAGCGTGGTGGGGCCACTCATCGAGGCGGGAGCCGACCAGATAGTCCTCGGATGCACCCACTACCCATTCCTGATGGATGCTCTGCGAGAGGTTGTGGGCGAGAGTGGGGTGACGATAGTGAACCCTGCACCTGCGGTGGCTCGTAGGGTGGAGTGGCTTTTGGAGCAGGGCGATATGAGGGCTCCCGAGGGCCACAAGGCGGAGTATTCGTTTGTCACCTTCGGTGGAGATGGCTACTTGGCGCGCATTACCGACAAGGCGCTCCTGCTCACAAAGTAAGAGTCGCCAGCGGTTAATAATTACAAAAGAAGACGTTTGACCAGACTGCGTCTGCTCTAAAATGCTCACGCTCGGCAGAGCCTGCAAGCAGCCTCTGCTCTCGCTCGACTCGCATTTGCGACGTTAGACGTTAGACAAAATAAACAAGGAATATGGCTACAAGAAAAAACGATAAACCAACAACCCTCTCCGCCAATGGGCGACAGAGGAAAGTGACCGTCAAAGAGGAACCGAAGGAGGAGAAGGTGCCCTTGCGTGAGCGACTGAAACTTACCGACAATCAACGCTGGGTGCTCTGCTTCATACTCTTCTTTATGTCGGCCTTCGTGACCATCTCCATCATCTCCCACTATTTCACTTGGCGTGCCGACCAGATGGGTGGTACGGTGAGCAATAGCGGTGGCTCTTGGGGTGTAACCATTGCCGACTTTCTGGTGGGCGATTGGTTTGGCGTATTTGCCCTATGTATTCCCATTGCGGGATTCTTGCTGTCGTTGCGCGTGAGCCGTAGCGAGAGGGGCTATGCGGGTCGTGTGGTGAAGATTCTGCTGATGGCTATGGTGCTGGGCAGCATCACTCTCGGCTTTGCCACCAAAGCAGATGGCGCTTTCGGCTCGGGCTTGGGAGGCAAGATGGGTATTGATGTGGCCGAATGGGTGTCGGGCTATGTTGGCAATGTGGGTTTTGTGCTCCTGATGTTTATGTTCTGGGGCCTTCTCGCACTCTATTTCAATAGCCAGCGAACCATCGAGGCCTTCAATAAACTCTCCGCACGACTTTCGACACTCTTCCACTCTCGCCCCTCCGAACAGGAGGAGGACGAAGAGGAGGAGTTCTCCCCCATTGTGGGCCCTGCCGAGGAGGTGTATGTGCTCAATGAGGAGGAAGAAGAGGCGGTGCAGGAGAGTGAGGATGACGATTTGGAGATAATTGTCCCCGCCGATGAGGACGACGAGGTGGATGTTGCACAGCCATTTGAGACTGTCACCTCCGAGAGCACTCCCGCCCCCGAGGAGAGTGTGGATGATGGCGTGATAAGGCTGGATGAGGACTTTGTGGAGGTGAGCGCCGCGAGTGTGGCTGTGGGTGCAACAATGGGTGCAACAATCGCTACTTCCGTAACTCCTGCCCCCGTAATCTCCGCCTCCGAAAAGATAGACGACGATTTCGAAATCGTGGATAATACGGTTGGCGGTATGCAGGGGCTTCCCCCCGCAACCCCCACCGAGGAGGATGTGACTATCGGTACGGGAGGTGTGGTCGAGACCTCGGAGGATGGCACTATGCAGGTGATTGTGAGCGAGCATAACGACGAGGAGGCGGGCAAGATAGGTAGCCTCTATGACCCCACCAAAGAACTCTCGCGCTTCCAACGCCCACCAATCGAGATTCTCGAAAAGTACGATGAGGATAATGTCCAATTCTCTGCCGAGGAGATAAACGAAAATAAGGTGCTCATTCAACAGACCCTCGACTCGTTTGGCGTGAAAATAAGGAAGATTACTGCCACCGTAGGCCCCACTGTTACACTCTATGAGATTGAGCCCGAGATGGGTGTTAAGGTTGCGCGTATCAAGTCGCTCGAAGATGATATTGCCATCTCTTTGAAGGCTATGAGCATCCGCCTTATCATCCCGATGCCGGGTAGGGGCACCATCGGTATCGAGATTCCCAACCGCACACGCAGAACGGTGTCGATGTACTCTGTGATGAAGTCCAAGAAGTTCCAGGAGAGCAAGGCGGCACTGCCTGTGGTGATTGGCAAGACCATCCAGAACGAAACCTTCGTTTTTGACCTTGCAGAGATGCCCCATATGATTGTTGCGGGTGCTACGGGACAGGGTAAGTCGGTGGGCTTGAATGCCATTATCGCCTCACTCATCTACAAAAAACACCCCGCCGAGTTGAAGTTTGTGATGGTGGACCCCAAGAAGGTCGAACTGTCGCTCTACTCCAAACTCGAAAACCACTACCTCGCCAAGATGGAGAGCGAAGAGGAGGCAATCCTCACAGATACCCAAAAGGTGGTCTATACGCTCAATTCGCTCTGCGTGGAGATGGAGGAGAGGTATAAACTCCTCCGCGCTGCGGGTGTGAAGCGAATCGACGCCTATAACCAAAAATTCTTGGAGCGCAAACTCCACCCCAAGTATGGTCATCGCTACCTGCCCTATCTGGTGGTTGTGATAGACGAGTTTGCCGATATGATTATGACGGCGGGCAAGGAGGTTGAAACCCCCATTGTGAGGCTCGGCCAGTTGGCGAGGGCTATCGGTATCCACCTGATTATCGCCACCCAGCGCCCCGATGCGAAGGTTATTACGGGACTTATCAGTGCCAACTGCCCCTCGCGCATCGCCTTTAAGGTTACCAACCGCATCAACTCACAGATTATCTTGGGCGGTACGGGTGCCGAGAAACTCATCGGCAAGGGCGATATGCTGGTGCAGATTAATGGTGCCGAAACCCGTTTGCAGTGTGCCTTCATCGACACCCCCGAGATTGAACGTATCACCGACTTTGTGGCACGCCAGAGGGGATACTCTTCGGCATACCTACTGCCCGACTATGTGCCCGAAGATGGCGGTGCGGGTGAGCCCAAAGAGGATGTGGGCGACCTTGACGGTATGTTCGAGGAGGTTGCACGCTTTGTGGTGGGCAACCAGCAGGGCTCCACGTCGTTCATCCAGCGCAAGTTCAAGATTGGCTACAACCGCGCAGGACGCATTATGGACCAACTCGAAGCCTATGGTATTGTGGGCAAGAGCGAGGGTAGCAAGCCTCGTGAGGTGTTGATTTCCGACCCCTCGTCGCTCGAAAAGTTGTTGAACGATATTTTTATTGAAAATCTATGAGAAGAGTAGTCGCGCTTTGGGTTGTGCTCTTGGGTGCGTTTGCGGTCAGTGCCCAAACGGGGAGTGAGGTGCTCCGTCAGGTGGGCGAAAAGATGGGCGCAATGGGTGCCTATCGTATTGATTTTGAGTTGGAAATGGCTGGTGCGGAGAAAAACTCCGAAGGCTATTGTGTGGTCGATGGAGAGAGTTATGTGATAGCCATTGATGGGCTCAAACAAGGGTGTGATGGTACGACACTATGGGTGGAAAATGGCACCAATCAAGAGATTACACTCGACAACCCCAACACCGAGAGCCGCAGCCTCTTCGACAACCCCACTCGGGCGTTTGATTTTGCCGAAGAGTTGTTTGAGGTGGTGACCTTCCAGGAGCAATCTGCCACCGAGTGGCGACTCATATTGCGCCCCGCAGAAGGGGTGCTCGACGGCATCGAATATGTGGTGCTGGATGTGGATAAACGGAGCCTGCTACCCACCCTGCTCGGCTACGATATGGCGGGAGTGGGGCTCTATGTCAATATTTTGAAAATAAACTCTGTGACCACCTCCCCCGAGGAGTTCAAGGTCGCCCCAAAGGAGGGGTACGAGATGATAGATTTCAGATAGCATAAAGAGGGCTCCGAGGCCCTCTTTATGCTATAAAACATTAAACCCCTTAAAGTCCTTAAAAAAACCGACTCTCAACCCTCAATTTCCGCCCTCCCCCTCTGAAAGAGGGGATTTTTATGGAAAGATGGGGTAATTTTCAATTCTCAATTTTCGATTTTCAATTTTTTGTTGTATTTTTACGCGATTAAATACGCGCGAAAAGAAACAAATCAAAATAATATGTCCGAAACACAGAATATGACTCCTGAACAAGAACAACCCAAACAGGAGAGAATCATCAAAATCAACATCGAGGAGCAGATGAAGAGCGCCTACATCGACTATTCGATGTCGGTAATCGTGTCGCGTGCCCTGCCCGATGCGAGGGATGGTATGAAACCCGTACACCGTCGTATCCTCTACGGTATGAGCCACGAACTCGGCCTCTACTCCCACAAGCCCACTCGTAAGAGTGCCCGTATTGTGGGTGAGGTGATGGGTAAATTCCACCCTCACGGCGATAGCAGCATCTACGACGCAATGTGTCGTATGGCGCAACCCTGGAGCCTGCGCTATCCGCTGGTAGACGGTCAGGGTAACTTCGGTTCGATGGATGGCGACTCGCCCGCAGCAATGCGTTACACCGAGGCGCGAATGAGGAAAATCACCGACGAGGTGATGGCCGATATTGACAAGGATACGGTGGACTTTACCTACAACTTCGACGATACGGAGTTGGAACCCACCGTGCTTCCTACCCGAATCCCTCTGCTGATGGTCAATGGCTCGAATGGTATTGCTGTGGGTATGGCTACCAATATGGCACCCCACAACCTCTCGGAGTGCTGTGATGCCATTTGTGCCTACATCGACAACCCCGATATGGAGCCCGCCGATATGTGTCACTATGTTAAGGGTCCCGACTTCCCCACAGGTGCCATTATCTATGGCTACGAAGGCGTGAGGGAGGCTATCGAGACCGGTAAGGGCCGTGTGGTTATCCGCGCAAAGACCGAGATTGAGTACACCAAGAGTGGCAGGGAGTGTATTGTTGTCACCGAGGTGCCCTATATGGTCAATAAATCGGAGTTGGTGCAGAAGATTGCCCAACTTGTCAATGAGAAGAAGATTGAGGGTATCTCCTATATCAACGACGAGAGTAATAAGGAGGGCGTGAGGATTGTGATTATCCTCAAACAAGATGCGGTGAGTAGCGTTGTGCTCAACACCTTGTATAAGAACACCCCCTTGCAGAGTTCCTTCTCGGTGAACAATATTGCCCTTGTGGGTGGCCGACCTATGCTGATGAGTTTCAAGGATATGGTTGCCTCCTTTGTGCAGCACCGCCACGAGATTGTGGTACGTCGTACCAAGCACGATTTGGCGGCTGCCGAGGCGAGGGCTCACATAGTTAAGGGACTTTTGATTGCGCAGGACAACATCGACGAGATTATCCGCATTATTCGTGGCTCGCAGACCCCCGATGAGGCAAAGAGCGCAATGATGCAACGCTTCGATCTCTCGGAGGTTCAGTCGCAGGCTATTGTCGATATGCGATTGAGGGCGCTGACAGGCTTGGAGCGTGGTAAGTTGGAGGCCGAACTGAAAGAACTCTTGGCGCAGATTGACTACTTCAACAACGTGTTGGCGAGCGAGCAGATGCAGTTGCAGATTGTCAAAGACGAGACTCTCGAAATCAAAGAGAAATATGGCGACGAGCGTCGCACCGAGATTGTGATGAGTGCTGGCGAGTTCAATCCCGAGGACTTCTACGCCGATGAGGAGATGGTTATTACCGTTTCGCATATGGGCTACATCAAACGCACTCCTCTGGCAGAGTACCGTGCGCAACATCGTGGCGGCATAGGCGTGAAGGGTAGCGCAACGAGGGACGAGGACTTCATTGAGCACCTCTATGTGGCCTCGATGCATAACACGATGCTCTTCTTCACCGAGAAGGGCCGTTGCTATTGGCTGAAAGTCTATGAGATACCCGAGGGCACAAGGGCTTCGAAGGGTAGGGCTATACAGAACGTAATCCAGATTGAGCCCGACGACAAGGTGAGGGCCTACATCAATATCCGCAGATTGGGTGACGAGGAGTTTGTTGGTAGCCACTATATCGTGATGTGTACTCGCGAGGGTGTGATTAAGAAGACCCTCTTGGAGGAGTATTCGCGCCCCAGACGCAACGGTGTGAATGCTATCAATATCCGCGAGAACGACCAACTCGTAGATGTTGTGCTCACCAATGGTAACTCGGAGATTCTGATGGCCACCTGGGAGGGTAAGGCTATCCGTTTCAGCGAGGACAAGGTGAGGGCTATGGGCCGCGTGAGCACGGGTGTTCGCGGTGTCGATATCGAAGAGGGCAACTGGGTCGTAGGTATGGCCTGTGTGGAGCCCGGCGATGGCAAGGATATCCTTGTGTTGAGCGAGAAAGGCTATGGTAAGCGTACCGATTTGGATGACTACCGCGTGACCAATCGTGGCGGTAAGGGTGTCAAGACCATCCAGGTGACCGAAAAGACGGGCAACCTTGTGGCTCTGAAAGCCGTTACCGATGAGAACGACTTGATGGTCATCAATCGTAGTGGTACCACAATCCGTACCTCCGTTGCCGACATTCGTGTGGCAGGTAGGGCAACCCAGGGTGTGAAGATTATCAACATCCGCGAGGGCGACTCTATCGCCTCGGTAGTACCGGTCCCCAGGGAGGAAGAGGACGATAACTTGGTAGGCGAGGGTGCCGAGGTAGCACCCGCAACCGAGAGTGTCGCAACGGATGCCGCAACCGTCGAGATGGTGCAGGCTGAAACCCCCTCCGAGGCATAGCCAAAACGCAGAGTATCATAACGGAAAGAACAAACATAAAACTATCAAAACATACGTTATTATGAAACAGACAATCCTAACAATCGCGGCAGCACTGATGTTGTGTGTGCCCGTATTTGCGCAGGAGCCCGTGAGCGTAAATCCCGAGGCTTTTCAGAAGAAAATTGCTAAATCCGACGAGGAGATTGCCAACGAGAAGAAGGCAGCGAAGGCTTCGACTTGGATGAAACGTGGTGAGTTGATGTTGCAGACCGAGACCGCCTACACCGACCAGATTTTCGAGCAGGCACCCGTAAATCTTCTGATGATGAAGATTGGCAACCCCCAGACCCAAGAGATGGTATCCATTGGCAACAACCAATTCATCAAATTGGGCTATGGTGCATTTGATGTCTATGTGGATGCTGCCGGTCAGGCTGTTCAGGGCTGGAACGTGACTGCTCCTATCTATCCCGAGGCTATCGACAAGGCTGTTGAGGCATACCTCAAATCGTATGAGCTCAACCCCAAGTTGTCGAAGAAAGTGAAAGAGGGCTTTGCAAACATCAGCAATATTTTGCGTAAGAATGCCAATAGCAAATACTTTATGCAGGACTATGCAGGTGCTACCGACTACTACCAGAGGGCTTATGAGGTGTCGATTATCCCCGAGGCAGGTCTTCCCGTAGATAGCGCCAGCATCTTCAATGCGGGCTACCTTGCACACTTTGCAGGCGACTACGAGCGCAGTATCGAGAATCTGAAAATCGCAGAGTCTATTGGCTTCTACGCCGATGGTATGCTCTACAACGTGCTCTACAACTCCTATCGTGGTGCCTACCTCGATGATAAGGAGAAGATGGCCGAGGCTAAAACTTTCCTCGAATTGGCACTCTTGAAATTCCCCGGCAACTCGGATATCATTTCGTGTATGACCGACCTCTACTTGGTGTTGGGTGAGAGTCCCGAGCCTATGATTGACCTGTTGAAGAATGCACTTGTTGCTGACCCCAACAACTCGCAGTTGATGGTGGGCTTGGGCGCTGTGTATGCAGAGTTGAAGATGTATGACGACGCTGTGGCAATGTTCGACAGCGCTATCGAGGCCGACCCCACCAACATCAACCTCCATCTCAATAAGGCCTATACCTACACCCGCAAGGGCGACGCTCTGGGCAAAGAGGCTAACGATATGGCTTGGAACGACGAGAATCGTGGTGGTGTTTTGGCTGCTGCTATGGCTGCCTACGCTGCTTCGATTGAGCCTTTCGAGAAGGCTTTTGAGTTGGATCCCAACAACATCAATACTGTGGAGTTCTTGAAGAGTATCTGCTTCCAGGTGCGCAACGAGAAACCCGAGTATATGGAGAAATACGAGAAATACAACACTCTGTTCAAACAGATGCGTGATATGTAGTGTCGGATGATTTTGCGGGAGTTTTCGGTGTTGTGTTTGCGCTCGGAATCCTCATTTAGGCACGTTAAGGTGCGCCTCTTGGCGCTTTGCAAGTCCTGAAAACCCCTCAAAAATCCCCGCTACAAGGAACTGTAAGGGCGACACCACAAATTCGGAGGCTGTCGCCCTTTGGTTTAGTCTTAACGATGCTGGCCCTATGGGTCGGCAAACTCAATTAAAAGTGGAAACTGTGAACCGTATGGAAAAGAGAGAGAGAGTAGTTGTTGGACTATCGGGGGGCGTGGACTCCTCGGTGGCGGCACAGAGGCTCAAAGAGCAGGGCTACGATGTGGTGGGGCTCTTTATGGTCAATTGGCACGACACGGTGGGTACTTTGAGTGGCGAATGCCCCTGGGAGGACGACAGGCTTTTTGCCGAGTTGGTTGCCAAGAGGCTCGACATCCCGTTCCGTATGGTCGATTTGAGCGAACACTACCGCGAGAGGGTGGTGGACTATATGTTTGCCGAGTATGAGAAGGGACGAACCCCCAATCCTGATGTGCTGTGTAATAGGGAGATAAAGTTCGATGTCTTTTTGAAGGAGGCCCTCAAATTGGGGGCCGATTGGGTGGCTACGGGCCACTATTGCCGAGTGGAACACTGCGCCGATGGCACCCACCGACTGCTGGCAGGTGTGGATGGCAATAAGGACCAGAGTTACTTCCTCTGTGGGCTTACCCAAGAGCAACTCTCACGCGCATTGTTTCCTGTGGGCGATATGCTCAAACCCGAGGTGAGAGCGGTGGCTGCGGAGCACCATCTGGCTACCGCCAAGAGGAAGGATTCACAGGGTATATGCTTTGTGGGGAAGGTCGATTTGCCCGTATTTTTACAACAGAAACTCGCCGCCAAAAAGGGCCGTATTGTGGAGATTTCTCGCCAGTGGGAGGGCTACCGCTCGAAGGAGGAGAATGAAGACCTGTGTGAATGCGAGGAGTTGGTAACGCTCTCTACTCCATATACTTATGAGCCTGCAAATGGCAAGAAGGTGGGGACCCATTCGGGTGCTCATTTCTACACCATTGGTCAGCGTCACGGCTTGGGAGTGGGGGGCACAGCCTTGCCTTTGTTTGTCATTGCTACCGATGTGGTGCGCAACATTGTCTATGTGGGTCAGGGGCACGACCACCCTGGATTGATGCGCTCGGCACTCCACATTCGCCCCGAAGAGATGCATTGGGTGAGGGAGGATTTGAGAATGTCTGTTGGCGAGGAGCCACGCCGATATAGCGTGAGGATACGCTACCGCCAGCCGCTCCAATCGGCACGCCTTTTTGTGACCGAACAGGGAGGCTATCTGCTCTTCGATGAACCCCAACGTGGTATCACTGCGGGCCAATTTGCCGCGTGGTACGATGGCGATGAACTCGTGGGGTCGGGCGTGATAGATGCCTAAATGTGTGGTGGAGAGCAGAAAAATGTTAAAAAAAAGAGAGACTCTAACGAAAAAAAGAGTACCTTTGGGAGTGAAACAAACCGAAAACTAAACCAATTATACCGCTTAATTATGTTGTCTGCCGAGTGTAGAAAGGAGATTATCGACCTTATCAATCGAGAGGTCGTTCCCGCTATGGGCTGTACGGAACCTATTGCTGTGTCGCTTTGTACGGCAAAGGCCGTTGAGACTTTGGGCGAGGAGCCCGAGAGATTGCGTGTGCTTTTGAGCCCCAATGTGTTGAAAAATGCTATGGGCGTAGGTATTCCGGGCACCGATATGATAGGCTTGCCCATTGCCATTGCGCTGGGAGCCATCGTGGGCAAGAGCGAATATTCGCTCGAAGTGTTGCGCGATGTCACCCCCGAGGCTGTGGAGAAGGGACGCAAGATGATTGACGAAGGCAGAGTGAGTGTGGGCGTTAAGGAGGGCGACTGCGAAACCCTCTATATTGAGGTGCAGGCCACCGCTGGTGACCATATCGCAACTGCTATTATCGCCGGTGCACATACCAATTTCGTTTATATAGCCCTCGACGAGGAGGTAAGGGTTGATAACCGCACCCCTGCTTCGGCTACTACCGAGCAGAAGAGTGTTGCGCTCACCCTCCGCACGGTGTGGGAGTTTGCTACGACCTCACCCATCGAAGAGTTGCGTTTCATTTTGGAGGCCCGCAGGCTCAACAAGGCGGCTGCCGACGAGTCTATGAAGGGCGAATGGGGCCACTGCTTGGGTCGCACAGTGAGGGAGAGCGAGGGTAGCCGCAAGATTATGGGCGACACGATACTCTCGCATATGATTTCCTACACCTCTGCTGCGTGTGATGCCCGTATGGGAGGTGCCAAGATTCCCGTTATGAGTAACTCGGGAAGTGGCAACCAGGGCATCGTATCGACCCTTCCTGTTGTGGTCTATGCCGAGGATACGGGTGCCAGCGAGGAGAACCTCATCCGCGCCCTTGTCCTCTCACACCTTACGGTCATCTACATCAAACAGAGCCTCGGTAGGCTCTCGGCATTGTGTGGTTGCGTGGTGGCATCGACGGGTTCGAGTTGCGGTATCACCTACCTGATGGGTGGCGACTACCGCGAGGTGGCTATGGCGGTGAAAAATATGGTGGCAACCCTTACGGGTATGATTTGCGATGGCGCAAAACCGAGTTGTGCTTTGAAGTTGTCGAGTTCTGTATCTACGGCAGTTATGGCGGCCACGATGGCTATGGAGCACCGCTGTGTGACGGCCTACGAGGGCATTGTGGATGACGATGTGGACAAATCCATCCTCAATCTGACGACCATTGGCTCACGAGGTATGCTCGAAACGGACCGTATGATTTTGCATATTATGACTCACAAGTAGCGCAAGCGCATCTCGCGGGCGATTACTGCGTTACGCTCCAAAATCTCTCCCTCATTTACAATTAGTAAACTGCGGGAGAGATTTTTTTCGCAAGCTTTGTACTCGCCTCGCGATATGCGCTTGCGGGAGTGGGCGCGAAAAAGGGAATTTAGTGAATTGAAAGGGAATTTAGTAAATTGTCCCTAACCTCCCTACACTCCCTAAATTCCCTAATAAATCTTCGGGGCGCACCGCTATGGTGCGCCCCGCGACGTTAGACGTTAGACGTTCATAACAGAGGGTTGATTATTAATCAACCCTCTGTTATGAACTCTTTTATTGCATTGGCGCACGCTTCGGGCTCCTCGAAGTAGCCGAGGTGTCCAGAATTTTCGAGCCATACGACCTTCGCTTGGGGGTGGGCTGCAATCATCGCTTCTGCCTTGTCGAGCGGTATGTAGTTGTCTTTTTTACCGAGGATAAACAGTTGTGGTACAGATGATTGGCGCAATAACTCATTGCTATCCTCTCTCTCCTTCATACCCCTCAAAAGGGCCACTACACCTTCGGGCTCGGTGACGAGTACTTGTTCTTCGAGGAAGATGATTTCGTCCTGCATACGTTTGAGGTTCTCGGTGGCGAAGCCATTTTTTGCAGCGGTAGTTGCCAGGAGGTCTTTGTGTCCCTCCAAGACGAGCGCTATTTCTCTATCTCTGTCTACGATTTTTTCGGGGCTGTCGGGGTTGGGGGTGGAACTCAACAGCACCAAACTTTCGACTCTTTCGGGGTGTAGGCGCAGGGTTTGGAGAGCCACATAGCCACCCATAGAGTGTCCCACGATGG
Source organism: Tidjanibacter sp. (assembly GCA_045596685.1). GTDB lineage: Bacteria > Bacteroidota > Bacteroidia > Bacteroidales > Rikenellaceae > Tidjanibacter. The sequence continues at coordinate 18,776 of JAZOCT010000021.1, forward strand.
TTGCTTTGTCGATTTCCAACTCATCCAGAACGCCTACTACGGTGTCGGCGAGGAAACTCATAGAGTGTTTTTCGCCCATCACCTGTGAGATGCCGTGACCCGGCAGGTCCATAGCCACCACTCGGTACTCTTTGGAGAGCATTGCGGCAAAGTCCTCCCATACATCGAGGCTTTCGAGATAGCCGTGCAAGAGCAGGATGGTTTTTTCACCTTTGCGACTGTCGGCTATGCGCAGGGCACAACCATTCGATATGATAAATTTTTCCATTAAATTCCGATTTTTGTTTCTTTTGAGTTCTGTGTCAGAGGGTGTTCTAATTGAGGTTAAAACTCTTCTTAATCCTCTCTACCTCATCCAATTCCTCCCATCCGAAGAATTTTATGACCTCTTTTGAGGTCTTTCCACCCCTGGTGAGTTCCACCTCTTGTGTGTAGGGCCTGCGTCCGAAGTGGCCATAGGAGGCGGTGGGTTCAAAGATGGGGTTGGTGAGCCCAAATCGACGCACGATACTTGCAGGTCGCAGGTCGAACATTTCGTTTATGAGGTTGGCGATTTCTCCGTCGCTGTGGGATACTTTGGAGGTGCCGAAGGTATCCACAAAGATGTTGATGGGGTGTGCCACGCCAATGGCGTAACTAATCTGTACGAGCATACGCTCTGCGACACCCGCAGCGACCATATTTTTGGCAATGTGGCGTGCGGCATAGGCTGCCGAGCGGTCCACCTTCGAGGAGTCCTTACCCGAGAATGCGCCACCACCGTGCGCACCCCTACCTCCGTAGGTGTCGACAATAATCTTGCGACCCGTCAGTCCCGTATCTCCGTGAGGGCCACCAATTACGAACTTGCCGGTGGGGTTCACATAGAGTATGTAGTTCTCATCAATGAGTTCCGCGAGGTGGTCGCCGGCCTTCTCCAAACGCGCCTTCACGCGGGGAATGAGGATGTTTCTAATATCGTTGGTGATTGTGGCCTGGCAATCCTCAAAGTCGTCGTGCTGGGTGGAGACCACAATGGTGTGCACCCTGCGAGGTGTGCCATCGTCCTCGTACTCAATGGTCACTTGGCTCTTCGAGTCGGGACGCAGATAGCACATCACCTTGCCCTCACGACGGATGTCGGCGAGTTCTTTGAGGATGACGTGCGAGAGAATGAGGGTTGCGGGCATCAATTCGCGGGTTTCGGTACAGGCGTAACCGAACATAATTCCCTGGTCGCCAGCGCCTTGTTCCTCGTCACTTCCGCGCTCCACACCCTGATTAATATCTCCCGACTGCTCGTGGATGGCAGAGAGAATGCCACACGAATTACCATCGAATTGCAACTCGCTACGGTCATAACCAATCTGGTTTATAACCCTGCGTGCTACACCCTGAATATCGACATAAGCATCCGAGCGCACCTCGCCCGAAACCACCACCAAACCTGTGGTGCAAAGAGTCTCACAGGCCACCTTACTCGTGGGGTCCTTGCGCAAAAACTCGTCCAAAATTGCGTCTGAAATCTGGTCGGAAACCTTGTCGGGATGCCCCTCGGATACCGACTCGGATGTAAACAAAAAAGCCATAATCTACAAAATTGAGAATTGAGAATTGAGAATTGAGAATTTCAAGAAACTCCAAATTCAAAAGCCTCAATCTGGTTATACTCCTAATCTTTTTGTGGATTGGTTTGGGATGGAGGTTATCGGGGTGCGACACACGCCCCAATGCATTGCTTTTTAGCACTTTTTTGTCGCGGGTTGTTGTGCGTTCCACAACTCGCCCGACGACGTGGTTTGCAAGCAGCCAAATCTTTCCACGCCACAAAAGTACAATACAAAATTGAAAAAAAGAAAATTGACGAAAGATTTTTTATATTATATAGTATGTGTAGTTTCGTAGATAATTCATATCTTTACCCGATATTTGCACACTATTGCTATGAAGAACCGCTTGGCCATACTATTGACACTGCTACTCGCCACCTCCACTCTTGTGGCAAAGGAGCCTGTGCGCCTGGTTGTCAATATTACCATTTCGGGAGCCAGCAAGGTCGATTTGGAGCGCTACGAGTCGCATTTCAAGGCGGGAGGCTTCGCGCGCCTGCTCGCGGGTGAGCGCTACGACTATGCATACTACCCCTTTGCACCCTCACCCGAGGCCGCTTTGGCCACACTCTCCACAGGAGCCCTTCCGGCACTTCACGGAGTGGTGGGCGCAGGATGGTGGAACTACACAAGCGGAGCCTACACCTCGGCAGTGGGCGATGTTGCATATAGCACCTTCGGTGCCGATACACCCGAGAGCCGCGTTTCCAATGGCAATCTTGTGCTCGAAACCATCTCCGATGTGGTGGTGCGTAGCGCCGAGGGAGCACGCTCGGTAGCGGTGGCTGCCGACCCCTCGTCGGCAATCATCCTCGGAGGACTCAACCCCACAGAGGTGTGGTGGATAGACTCCCTTTCGGGTAGGTGGACAACCTCCACAAAGTACAAAACAACACTCCCTAAATGGGTGACAAAGTATAACTCCTCGGGCTGGTGGCGTAAGCAGATGGGTGCCCCCTGGGTGCTCTCGCGACCCAATAAGGACTACGTCAATGGAGAGAGTACAGTGGCAAAAACCTATGGATACAAACCCACACGCGAGGAGCAAAAAAGGCGCGCAACAGCCGAAGATATTAGGGCTCTGATGTATAGCCCCATCTCGAATACGATGGTGACCGAGTTCGCAAAAGAGGCGATTGTCTACAATCATCTGGGTGGCGACCAAAGTACCGATGTGCTCAATGTGTGCTACGATTCACCACGCAGAATAGCCGCACGCTACGGACTCCACTCGCGCGAAGTGGAGGATATGTACTACCGACTCGATAGCGACCTTGCCGACCTTGTAACCTTTGCCTCGGCACAAGCAGACGGCAAAATACTCTTCGTTCTCACCACCGATGGCGCACAACGCGCAGTGAAGGATGGAAGCAAGGTGTTCAATGTGTCGCAGGCGCGATTTTTGATAAACAGTTTTCTCTCTGCCACTTATGGGAAGGGCGATTGGGTGCTTGGCTACTCGGATGGCGGTGTGTGGCTCAACCACACCCTCATCTTTGCACACAACCTCGACTTGGCAGCCCTCCAACGACAGGTGGGAACCTTCTGTCTTGGTATGCGCGGTGTTTCCCACGCGGTGATAGCCTCGGATATGATGGCGGGCGATGTGAAGGAGGGGGTCGTGGCACTCGTGCAAAATGGCTTCTACCCCAAACACTCGGCAGATATATACCTCGTGCTGATGCCCGATTGGTGCCCCTCGGAGGGCGATGTCGCACCCCGCACCTCGTCGTCGTTGCCCTATGCCCCCTACTGTCGGGCGGTAATAGCAATTAGTGGCATAGGTGTGGAGAGCAAAGATGTCGCCGAGCGCGTGGATGTCAGAGAGTTGGTGACGCTGCTTGCCGAAAGATTGAACGTAGAACTACCCCTGGGATGTGCCATAACGGTGCCGTAACGGTGCCGTAACGGCACTTTTGTGATGGTGGTGCTAAAATAGGGTATAGCAAAGGAATAGCGATACGAAGTATCGGACGCACAGCGTCTTTTGTGATGGTGGGTGCCGTAACGGCACTCTTGTGATGGTGGTTCTAAAATAAGGCAGAGTAAAGGTTAAGCGATACAAAGTATCGCATAAAAGTTTTTTGCGTCGCTTTTTTACAAAAAAGCGACAAGAGGAGCGACTTTTTACAAAAAGTCGCAAAAGGAAAAAAAGGAAAGAATGGAAATAGATGCAATTCAGGAGGAGATTATTGCCGACTTCGAGATGTTTGAGGATGCGGATGATAAACTTCAATATTTGATAGATATGGCGGACGAATGCCAGGAGATTGACCCTCGTCATAAGACCGAGGAGTACCTCATTGATGGTTGTCAATCGAGGGTGTGGATAGATGCCGAGTTGAGGGACGGGAAGGTCTATTTTTCGACTGATGCCGATGCTCTCATTGTGAAGGGTATTGCGGGGCTTCTGACCCGTGCGTTGGGTGGGCGTACTCCCGAGGAGATACTCTCCACCGAACTCTACTTCATAGACCGTATAGGTATCCGCTCCTACCTCTCGCCCACGAGGGCCAATGGCTTGGGTGAGATGCTCAACCAGATGAGGCGTTATGCTGTGGCTTTTTCCGTAAAACAGTAGAAGAAGATGACACCAGAGGAGATACAGAGTGTGGAGCGTGAGATTGTCGATACGCTCAAAAACATATACGACCCCGAGATTCCGGTCAATATTTACGACTTGGGCTTGGTCTACGAGATAGACTATACGCCTGACGGTAAGGTGCATATCCGTATGACGCTCACTGCGCCCAACTGCCCTATGGCAGATTTTCTTGTAGAGGAGGTTCACACGCAGGTGTCGAAGGTGCGGGGTGTGCAGGAGGTTATCGTGGAGATAGTCTTTGACCCACCCTGGGAGAAGAATATGATGAGCGAGGAGGCTCTGATGGAACTCGGAATGTTGTAGGATTGCGTTGCGGGCTATGATTGATAGGAGGGTATGTGGTGTTGAATTGGCGACTATGGAGCCTTTGTGGAGGGTGAAGGTCGTGGAACGCCTGCTGGTGCAGAGGATGCTCCGCAAGAGTGCCCGCGTGGTGGAAATGTGGGAGAGTGTCGCGAAGGATTGGAACCAAACGCTCTACCAGATGACCGCCTATGCTATGGGAGCACCCCGTAACTCGCGCCCCTTCGAAAGACTTGCCGAGAGAGTTTCCTACCTTATGTGCCTGCGCGAAAGGGGCTCACAAGTGAGGGTTGAGGCTCTGTTGTTGGGTGCTTCGGGCTTGTTGCGTGGGGAGTTTTTCGACGACTACATCGTGACCTTGCAACAGGAGTATGACTACTTGGCGAGCAAGTACTCACTGCGCAGTATGAATGCCGGGGAGTGGAGCAGGGGAGGCAATTTTCCTGCGGGTGGTCCCGTTATGAGGATAGCGCAATTTGCGGCTATTGTTGCCAATGAGGAGTACTCGGTGGATGCCCTGCTTGCCATACGGACCCTCGACGATGTGGAGCGCTTGTTCGATGTGTGTGCGGGGGAGTATTGGAGGAAGAGATATACGCCCGATGGCCGTAGTGCCAAAGGTGCGGGACACATTGGGCGCGAGAAGGTGCAGATGTTGGCCATCAATCTGGTGGTCCCTATGCAGTTTGCCTATGGGGAGGTTATGCGCAGTGAGGCCATCAAGACGCGCGCCCTCGACCTGTTGGAGCAGATACCCTCGGAGCACAATCGTCTTGTTGCCCGCTGGACGGGTGAGGGTGTTCCTTCGACGAGTGCCTACGACTCGCAAGCACTCATTGAGTTGTCGCATTTGTGCGATGAAGGAGGGTGCTCACAGTGTCCGCTTGCAAAACAGCTAAAAAAGGCTTAATTTTGCAGGCTCTGCGAGCCCGCAAAATTTCAAATTGATAAAGGCATAGCAGAGGCAAAAGCGATACGCAGTATCGCATAAAAATTTTTGGGCGACTTTTTATAAAAAGTCGCAAAAGAAACAAAGAAAAACAAAACATAAAGAAAGAAAAAATGAGTGTAGTACAGTCGATTTTGAAACTCTTCTTTGGAACGAAGAGTGACAAGGATAAAAAGGAGATTCAGCCCTATGTGGATAAGATTCTGGCTCTCTATCCCACCATTGATGCCCTCTCGAATGATGAGTTGAGGGGCCGCTCGGCGGCTTTGAGGCAAGGCATTGCCGACTATATCCGTCCCGAGGAGGAGCGCATTGTGGCTCTTCGTGAGGAGATTGAGGGTGATATTCCTGTGGATAGGAAGAGTGACCTTTCGAAGGAGGTTGAGAGGCTCACCGAGAAGATTGATGAGAAGATTGAGGAGAGGCTCGATGAGATTCTCCCCGAGGCCTTTGCCATTATGAAGTCTACGGCAAGGAGGTTTGCCGAGAACGAGAGTGTGGTGGTTACTGCCTCGCAGTTCGATAGGGACTTGGCTGCGGACCGCGACTTTGTGAACATTGATGGTGACAAGGCTGTGTGGAATACCACTTGGATGGCCGGTGGCAACGACATCAAGTGGGATATGGTTCACTACGATGTGCAACTCTTCGGTGGTGTTGTGTTGCATAAGGGCAAGATTGCGGAGATGGCAACGGGTGAGGGTAAGACACTGGTTGCTACGCTTCCCGTATTCCTCAATGCGTTGGCCGGCAAGGGTGTGCACGTTGTGACCGTCAATGACTACTTGGCAAAGCGTGACTGTGAGTGGATGGGTCCTATGTACCAATTTCACGGTTTGTCGGTGGAGTGTATCGACAACTACCGCCCCAATTCGGCAGAGCGTAGGATGGCCTACAATGCCGATATTACCTTCGGTACCAATAACGAGTTTGGCTTTGACTATTTGAGGGACAATATGTCGATTCAGGCGAAGGAGTTGGTGCAGAAGAAACACCACTTTGCCATTGTCGATGAGGTGGACTCGGTGTTGATTGACGATGCTCGTACACCTCTGATTATTTCGGGTCCTGTGCCCAAAGGTGACGACCAACTCTTCGACGAGTACCGCGACATTGTTGAGAGGCTCTACAACTTGCAACGCAACTACGCCAATGAGTGCTTGTTGAAGGCTCGTAAATTCATTGCGGAGGGTAATACCGAGGAGGGTGGCGTGTGGCTTTTGCGCTCCCATAAGGGACATCCCAAGAATAAGTCGCTCATCAAGTTCCTCTCGGAACAGGGCATCAAGGTGCTCTTGCAGAAGACCGAGGCTGTCTATATGCAGAACCACAACGAGCGTATGCCCGAGATTACCGATGAGTTGTTCTTTGTGATTGACGAGAAACTCCACTCTGTGGAACTCACCGACAAGGGACACGAGATGTTGGCCAAATCGGTGGGCGAGGATAGGTTCTTCGTTTTGCCCGATATTGGTACGGAGGTTGCGGCCCTCGAAAAGAGCGATATGAGTGCCGAGGAGAAGGCAGCCAAGAAGGATGCGATTTTGGCCGACTACGCCACAAAGAGCGAGAGGGTGCACACTGTGAACCAACTCTTGAAGGCATACAGTATGTTCGAGAAGGATGTGGAGTATGTGCTGATGGATGGCAAGGTGAAGATTGTCGATGAGCAGACGGGCCGTATTATGGAGGGTCGTCGCTACTCGGATGGTCTGCACCAGGCTATCGAGGCGAAAGAGAGGGTGAAGGTGGAGGCTGCCACGCAGACCTTTGCGACCATCACTCTGCAAAACTACTTCCGTATGTACCACAAACTCGCGGGTATGACCGGTACCGCCGAGACGGAGGCGAGTGAGTTTTGGAGCATCTACAAACTCGATGTTGTGGTTATTCCCACCAACCGCCCCATTGCGCGTGAGGATAGGGAGGACCTTTTGTATAAGACCAAGAGGGAGAAGTACAACGCTGTGGTTGAGGAGATTGTAAGGCTTGTGAATGAGGAGAAACGCCCCGTATTGGTGGGTACCACGTCGGTGGAGGTTTCGGAACTTTTGAGCCGTATCCTGAAAATTCGCCACATTCCCCACAATGTGCTCAATGCCAAGCAGCACGCTTTGGAGGCACAGGTTGTTGCCGAGGCGGGCAGGGCTGGTCAGGTGACCATTGCTACCAATATGGCGGGTCGTGGTACCGATATTAAACTCTCACCCGAGGTGAAGGCGGCAGGAGGTCTTGCCATTATTGGTACCGAGCGCCACGAGAGCCGTCGTGTAGATCGCCAGTTGCGAGGTCGCTCGGGTCGTCAGGGAGACCCCGGTTCGTCGCAATTCTTCGTCTCCACCGAGGACGACTTGTTGCGTCTGTTTGGTGGTGACCGCCTTGCGTCGATGATGGACAAGATGGGCTTGCAGGAGGGTGAGGTTATCACCGCCAAGATGATGAGTAACGCCATCGAGAAGGCACAGAAGAAGGTCGAGGAGAATAACTTTGGTATCCGTAAGCGCCTGTTGGAGTACGACGATGTGATGAACAAACAGCGTACTGCCATCTATGCTATGCGTCGCCACGCGCTCAATGGCGAGGGTGTCGATATTGACCTCAATAATATGATACTCTCCTTTGCCGACACCTTTGCGGCAAATATGAAGGGTGCCTCCTTCGATGAGTTCTCCTACGAACTCATCCGTCAGGTCGCCATCCAGCCTTCGTGCGATGAGGCTACCTATAACAAGGCTACGACTGCCGAACTTGCCGAGCTGGTTATTGCCGACATCCGCGCGGCCTATGCTCGTAGGGCACAAATTGTGGCGCAGACCGCAATGCCCGTCATCAAGAATGTTGTGGAGAGCAATCCCCAGGCGGAGAATATGTATGTGCCCATCACCAATGGCACTCTTGTCTACAATGTGCTTGTGAATTTGAAGAAGTGCGTGGAGAGTGAGGGTGCGGAGATTTATAAGATGTTCACCAAACTCGCAATGCTCACCACCATTGATGACAATTGGCGTGAGCACCTTCGCGAGATGGACGACCTGAAACAGAGCGTTCAGAATGCCACCTATGAGCAGAAAGACCCCCTCTTGATTTATAAGGGCGAGTCCTACAACCTCTTTGAGGCGATGGTGGATAAGGTGAATGCGGAGGTTATTTCCATCCTTATGAAGGGCTTTATCCCCACGAAGGAGCAGGCGGAGAGTCGCCTTTCGCGTCGTAAGCAGGCCGAGCAGAAGGTCGATGTGAACAAGTTGCAGGCATCGCGTATGGCTGCTGCTGCGCAGGCTGGTCAGGGCGAGAAGAGTCGCCCTATGCCCGTACACGTTGAGAAGAAGGTTCGCCCCAATGATCCTTGTCCTTGTGGGTCGGGGAAGAAGTATAAGCACTGTCACGGCGCTTAAAAAACGCATAGAACGAGCGACTGCTGCGTTACGCTCAAAAAATCCTCCCTCATTTACGATAAGTAAACTGCGGGAGGATTTTTTTTCGCAAGCCTTGCATTCATCTCGTTCTATGCGTTTTTAATTTCTGTCGAAAGTTTCGGTCACCCCCCCCTACACAAAAGTGCCGTTACGGCACCTCATTTGCGATGAGCAAACTACGGAGGGGATTTTCTTGTGCGCCTAGAACTCATCCGATTCTATGCGCTTTTTTATTTCTGTCGAAACTTTTGGGGACACCACCAGAACAAAAGACGCTATGCGTCCCGTTACGGCACTTTCTATTTCTCTTGAAGGTTACGGGTTGGAATGAGCCGGCGAAACATTAAGGACTTTATAGCCCTTAAAGCCACCATCCTCACTGGTATCTTTTTTAATACCCGTGAGGATGGCGAAGGTTAAAAATCGTTTTCTATGTTCTACATCACCAGGAAGGCCACATAGCAGCCCACGACAATCAGCGAGGTCAGAATCTTACCCGCGCGTGATCTGCTTTCGAGTGCGAGCATAGTCGACACCATTGCCACAGCGCCAAAGATGAGCATCTGTTTCACATCGCCATCGGGAGCGGTGTAGATACTGCCCTTCACCCACAGAAGGTCGGCAATAGTGAGAATTATCATATTGAACAGGCAACTACCCACAATATTTCCCACCGCGATGTTGTAGTTGCGTAGTCGGAAGAGGGTGATGGTGCTCGACAGTTCGGGCAGTGAGGTGGCAACGCCCAAGAAGAGCGCACCGGCAAGGCCTGCGCCCATTCCGAGTGAGGTTGCAATATCGTCCGAGAGGTAGGTGAGCCAGATACTCAACCCCACGAGGCCTATACTACACAGCACAAAGCGCACAATAATACCCCTCATCGTAAGGTTGGAATCATCCTCTTGGGGCCCTTGTGCACCCTCGCCACTGCTCTCACCCGAGAGGTATTTCACCCCTAATGCATAGCAGATGATTATGGCAATGGAGGTGACGCTCAACGTGAGAACGTGGAAGTCGAATACCTCGGGCAGAAACATATTGAGTGCGATGACTGCGTAGGTTGTGATGCAGTAGGCGAGGACCATAGAGTGTCCTTTGGCGAGTGGCGCATTGTGGCTGCCACGCACGAAGATTATGAACATTACCGCCAACACCACGAGGTTGAAGATGTTGCTACCCAGAATATTACCCATACAAAGGCCCGGTTTTGCCAGCAGTGTTGTTGCCGAGATGCTGGTGAAGAGTTCGGGCAGAGAGGTGACAGCCGAGAGCAACACACCTCCGAGGAATGCTCCCGAGAGGTTGCTCTTTTGGTCAATCAGGTCGATATATTTCGAAGCCTTAATGGAGAGTAGCACAACGGCTACGGCTACAAGCGAGTAGAGTAAATATAGCATAATTCTAATATGGTTTATAGGTTGCGCCGACGGCGCTATTTTGCGAATCGAGCCTTACGGCAATAAAGAACAGCACAGTGAAGGCCAAGAGTGACGAGCCACCATAGGAGAACATCGGCAGGGGAATACCAATCACAGGCATCAAGCCGATGGTCATACCTATATTAATAATAACGTGGAAGAGGAACACGCCCGCCACGCCATAGCAATAGACCCTGCGGAAGGGTTCTTGTTGGCGTTCCCCCATCTTCATAAGCCTCACGATGAGCACCGCAAAGAGCACCAACACAACAATCGAGCCCACAAAACCCCACTCTTCGCCCACTGTGCAGAAGATGAAGTCGGTACTTTGTTCGGGGATGAAGTCGTATTTGGTCTGCGTGCCCTCCAAGAACCCCTTGCCAAAGAAGCCACCCGAGCCTATGGCAATTTTGGATTGGTGGACATTGTAGCCCCAACCTCGCAGGTCGCTCTCCAATCCCAGCAGGTCAAGGATGCGTTTTTGCTGGTGGAGTTGCAACACGTCGTTGAAAACGTAGTCCACAGCCCCGAGGAAGAGGAGCGAGCAGACAAACATTATGGCGAAGAGGTATATGGTCGAGAGTTTGTGTCGGTAGGCGTGCAGGAGTGCGGGAATAAGGAGCACAAGCGAGGCTACAAGAAGCGAGTGGTAGTAGTTCACACCCCACTCACACGCCCACGAAAGGGCATAAATCACGATGCTTAACAGCCCCACGCCTGCCACAAAAACCACACTCTCTTTGGGGTTGTGGTTCGAGAGCAGTTGGCTCACCACAAAGAGCACAATGAGAATCAGCAGTAGAGCCGTAGGGGAGAGCAAGAAGGAGCCCACGAACAGCCCCACAATCAGGAACAGAGCATAGTAGACCCAGGGATTGAGTCCCTCGCGGTAGAGTACTACAAGGAAGGAACAATAGACCAATGCCGAGCCCATATCGTTTTGTAGCAGGATTACAAAGATGGGGACCAGCAACAATGCGCCAACACCCAAAAGCCATCGGGGTTGCGAGAGCGAGAAGTTGTACTCACTCATAAACCTCGCAAGGGCCAGGGCTGTGGCGAGTTTCATAAACTCGGCAGGTTGCACCGCAATGGGTCCCACCTCCAACCACGACTTGGCACCATTGACCTCCTTGCCCACGAAGAGCGTCAGGATGAGCACCACGAGCATCAGCCCATAGAACGGGTAGGCCAGCAGGTGGTAGTAGATGTCGTCAATGAGTAGGATGATGATTGCAACCACTGCCGATATGCCAATCCAGATGAGTTGCATACCATATCTCGACGAGAGGTCGAAACCTCCCGAGAGAGCCTCGTTGTAGACAGCAGCATAGATGTTGAGCCAGCCTATAAAGACCAGCACAACGAAGACCAAGATGGTCTTCCAATCTATTCGTGTCCAACCGAGTTTATCGTTTACGCTTCTCATAATTGGGGTAAGCAATGTGCATTTTCTCAATATATTCCACAAGTTCGGGACGCTCTGTTTGGCCTGTCAGATACTGCTCAATGAGCAACGAGGCGATGGGGGCTGCCACGCTCGAACCGAAACCTCCATTCTCTACATAGACCGAGATGGCAATCTGCGGTTCATCTTTGGGAGCAAAGGCGAGGAAAGTGGAGTGGTCTTTGCCGTGAGGGTTTTGTGCCGTTCCTGTCTTGCCACAGATGTCCAATCCTTTGACATAGGCCACACCTGCGGTACCAATCTCGCGGTGAACGGTGCCCCACATACCGTCAATGATTGGCTCGAAATGTTCCTCTTCGACCATCGTGTAGTGGCGCTCATAGAAGCGCGCATCGAGCGAATCCCTACCCTCTATCTTCTTGACAACGTGTGGGATGTAGTAGTACCCCCTATTGGCAATAGTGGCAGCCAAGTTTGCCATCTGCAAGGGTGAACATCCCAACTCACCCTGACCGATAGCCATCGAAATGACCGTCAGGGAGTTCCACTTGGGGTAGTAGTCGTCGTAGAACTCGGCGGTGGGTACAAATCCTGCTCTTTCGGAGGCGAAGTCGGAGCCTAACTTCTTGCCGAAGCCGAAACTCTCCACATATTTTGCCCAATTGTCGTAGCCACCATTACCGATGCCACCTCTCGCGGGATTGTCCAGAATATCACGAAAGACGTAGCAGAAATAGGCATTACACGAGTTGGCGGTGGCCTCTTTGAGGTTGAGTGGTGAGCGGTGTTCGTGGCACTTCACACCCCTGCCGACGTGGTAGCCCTCATTGCAGGGGTAGCGACGATTGGGGGTAACTACCCCCTCCTGCAAACCGATGAGACCATTGACGAGTTTGAAAGTGGAGCCCGGGGGGTAACTCGACATCACCGCGCGGTTGAAGAGTGGCTGTCGGGGGTTGTCGAGCATCTTCACATAGTTACTACCCCTATCACGACCCATAAGTTCATCGGGGTCGTAGGTGGGGCTGCTCACCATCACCAAAATCTCGCCCGTCGAGGGCTCAATGGCGATGATACTTCCCACCTTGCCCTTCATAAGTCTCTCGGCAAACTCCTGCAAGGGGGCATCAATGGTGGTTGTAATGGGGGTGCCCGCAATGGGGGCCTTGTCGTAGTGTCCCTCTTGGTAGGGCCCCTTCACCGTACCCCTCACATCCACAACGCTCACCTTTTCGCCCTTCTCGCCACGCAACAACTCCTCGTAGGCACTCTCAATTCCCGAGAAGCCTATGTAGTCGCCACGCGCATAGTAGGGGTTGCGGTCTATTATTTTGTCGGTGACTTGTCCGATGTAGCCCAGAAGGTTGCCCGCAATCTTACGCGGGTAGGAGCGCTGGGTGCGGAATGTGGTGTAGAACCCATCGAAGCCACCCTCGTCGAAGAGCAGTTTGGCCTCGGTGGTCATCTGTCGCACCACCACCGATGCTCGCGAGGAGGAGTAATTCTTGGCCGCTTTGAGTCCTTTGGTGAGTTGCTCCACGCTCACGCCCGCAATCTTGGCGAGCGCTACGGTGTCGAAACCCTCTCGGGGAATATTGCGGGGTACGACCATAAGGTCATACGAAGCCACACTCTGCGCCAGAAACTCGCCGTTGCGGTCATAAATCTCACCCCTCGGGGGGTGTTGCACCTCATAGCGTAGGACATTGTTTTCGGCTGCACGACGGTAGGAACGGTCTATGATTTGGATATGGAACAGTCGCAGGCCCAACACCACGAAGAGCCCGATGACAAACCATTTGAGTATCTGTGAGCGACCTGCCGACATAGAGTGACATTATTATTGACTCCTTCTGCCACCTCTCTTATCCGACAATCTTGCGGAAGAGGCGCGCTGTGATGAGTGTCAAACCTGTTGTTACCGCAGAACTTATCACAATCCTGCCAAGTGTGTAGAAGAGATGGCTGCCGAGCGACTCGAAGCCGAAGAAGAGCGCATTGTGTACCAAAACGAGCAACGCAGCATAGAGCAAAAAGGATTCGTTGCCGATGGCTCCACCGTAGGGGATGTTCTCGTGCGCCACATCCTTGCCCATCGAGATGTTCATCACAAAGGGGCGCACAAAAGCCATTGCCGTTGTAGCAATGGTATTGAGGCCGGCACTCCCCATCGAAATATCCATCACCACGCCAAGCAGGGCACCCAGCAACAGAAGCCACAAACGTCCTATCTTCACGGGCAGGAGTATCACAAAGACCACATAGTAGAGTGGCACCACGAGCCCCGAAAACATAAGGTTGTCGAACAGCAGCGCCTGCAACAGCACCACTGCAACGAAGAATATTATGTATTCAAGAGTTCTTTGCATCTTTTTTTTGTTTTGTCTAACGTCGAAAGTCTAACGTCTAACGTCGCGGTCGCTACGCGCCCGAAAATTTTATTAATGGAAAAAGAGATATTGTCCCTAACCTCCTTAACATCTCTAAATTCCCTAACTTCCCTCAACTCTCAATTCTCAATTTCTAATACCCCCTATGGAGTTCCTCGAACTCTTCGCTATCCATAAACTTCACAAGCAACACCCTGTCCAATTTCGCGAGGTCGGCTGCAAGCCTCACAACCAGGTGGCTATTCATCCTATCCTGCGAGGGCTCAAACTCCTCCACATAGCCGATAATCCTCCCGGGAGGAAAACGGTACGAAACGGTTGATAGTATGGTGTCGCCCACAGAAAAGTTCGCGTAGTGAGGGATGTTTTCCAACGACACCCTATGGTAATCGTTGCCATCCCACGCTATGGAGCCCATAAATTCGTTGTGGGCGCCCTTGCCACCCATCGTGAAGTCGCGGTTGGCAGGCGACATACAGACTGCAAAGTGCTCCGAGCAGTCTATCACATAGCCCGCAATGTAGCCCTCGGGGGTGAGCACTGCCATATTGGCCTCCACATCATCATTAAGCCCCTTGTTGATGGTGAAATAGTTGTGCTGGGAGAATACCGAGTTGCGCACCACCTGCGCCTCACCAAAGAGGTAGGGGGCAATCTCCTCGGAGGTTATACGCCTGCGGGTGGGGGCCTCCACATACTCGGCAAGCACCCCCTCCAACTCCACAATCCTCTGCGAGAGCATTTCGTTCTCGCTACGCAGACGGAAGTAGTCGCCCACACTCGCAAATGCGCCATTGACAGAGCCCGTCACCCCATTGGAGATGGTGAGTAGTCGTGCTCGTGTGAAACTCGTCGCCGAGGAGTAGTAACCAATAGCCAACACCTCCACCAAAATGAAGAGCATCGGCACCGCCAAGCGTTTTATGAGCAGTATGAGTTTATACACGCTGTTTGTTTTTCAAAGCGTAAGGTCGCCACAACCCCAAAGAGGGGCGGGGCAACCTTACAAATGTTTGCATCTATCTTGCTATGGTAGCCATTCTCACGCCTCTTATTTCATGAGGAACGAGAATTTGTCGATGTTTTTCAGAGCGATACCCGTACCGCGCACGATTGCACGCAAGGGGTCCTCGGCAATAACAAAGGGAATGTTGGTCTTCTCGCGCAAACGTCTGTCGAGACCCTTGATGAGTGCGCCACCACCCGCCAGGTAGATACCATTCTTGATGATATCCGAGTAGAGTTCGGGGGGCACGTTCTCCAACACCTTCATAATTGCAGCATCGACCTTCAAAAGCGATTTCTCCAAAGCGTATGCCACCTCGCTATACGAGATATTGATGGTCGTGGGGAGAGAGGTGAGTACGTTGGGACCCGTAATCACAAAGTCTTCGGGTGGGTTGTCAATCTCGCGGAGCGCGGCACCCACCGACATCTTGATATTCTCGGCTGTGCGCTCACCAATCTTCACATTGTACTGCTGTTTGATGTACTTCTGGATGTCGTCGGTAAAGACATCACCCGCAACGTCGATACTCTCGCTGCACACGATACCACCGAGTGAAATACAAGCAATCTCGGTAGTACCACCACCGATATCGATAATCATATTGCCCTCGGGAGCCTCCACATCCAAGCCTGCGCCAAGAGCAGCAGCCATAGGCTCGAAAATCATATAGACATCCCTGCCACCTGCGTGCTCGGCACTCTCCCTCACGGTGCGAATCTCAACGTTGGTTGAGCCCGAGGGGATACAGATTACCATTTTGAGCGAGGGGCTGAAAAGGTAGCCATTGGTCTTGACCTTCTTAATCATACCGCGCAGCATCTGCTCGGCAGCGTTGAAGTCGGCAATTACGCCATCTTTCAGGGGGCGGATGGTCTTAATATCGGGGTGAGTTTTGCCGTGCATCTTGCGCGCCTCGTCGCCGATAGCCACCACCTTGCCTGTGTGAATATCCACCGCAATGATGGAGGGCTCATCGACCACAACCTTGCCGTTGTGGATAATGAGCGTATTGGCAGTACCCAAATCGACTGCCAACTCTTGTGTCAAAGAGAACAAACCCATAGTGCGTTTATCGTTTTTTTCTCCGCCTTTCGGCAAAGAATATTTCTACAATGTCGTTACAAAGCACAAAAGTAAAAAATAATTCTTATTTTTGCGAGTAAATTATCAAGACAACAACAAAATTTTTAGTAAACAATGATTAGGTTAGATATTAAGCACACTTCGTGTGGCGTTGGCGAGGGTGAGATTCTCTCGCTTCGCGGTGCCGCAGAGAATGCCAACACTTTGCTTCACAATGGTGAGGGCGCAGGTAATGACTTTTTGGGCTGGGTAAATCTTCCTTCGAGCATCACCCCCGAGGAGATTGCTGCCATTCGTACCACCGCAGCGCGCCTTGCCGAGAAGGCCGAAGTGGTCATCGTCATTGGCATTGGTGGTTCCTACCTCGGAGCCAAAGCCGTATTGGACGCAATGAGTTCGTCGTTCCACTTCCTCCAAAAGGAGCGCAAGAATCCCTATGTCCTCTTTGCAGGTAACAATTTGAGCGAGACCTACACCGCCGAGTTGCTCTCCGCAGTGAAGGAGTACTCCATCGCTGCCATCGTCATCTCCAAGAGCGGTACCACCACCGAGCCCGCAGTAGCCTTCCGTCTTATCAAGGCCGAGATTGAGGCACGCTATGGCAAGGAGGAGGCAAAGGCCCGCATCGCGAGTGTCACCGATGCTGCGCGTGGTGCCCTCAAAACTCTCTCCACTGCCGAGGGTTACGATACTTTCGTGATTCCCGACAATGTGGGAGGTCGTTTCTCGGTGCTCACCCCCGTAGGTCTTTTGCCTTTGGCTGCTGCAGGTGTGGATATTGCCGAGTTGGTGCGCGGTGCAAAAGATATGGAGGAGGCTTGTGGCGAGGGTGTTCCCTTCGAGCAGAATATTGCCGCACAGTATGCCGCAGTGCGTAATGCGCTCTACCGCAAGGGTTTCAAGATTGAGATTCTCGCCTCCTATGAGCCCCGCTTGCAGTACATTGCCGAGTGGTGGAAACAACTCTATGGCGAGAGCGAGGGTAAGGAGCATAAGGGAATTTTCCCCGCAAGTGTAACCCTCACTGCCGACCTCCACTCGATGGGTCAGTATATCCAGGAGGGTGAGCGCACCCTCTTCGAAACCGTTATTAGCGTGCGTGAGCCCGAGGGCAATGTTACCATTGAGGCGGATGGCGACAATCTTGATGGCCTTAATTTCTTGGCAGGCAAACGCTTGGATGAGGTTAATAAGATGGCAGAGTTGGGCGTGGTTTTGGCCCACGTTGATGGTGGCGTGCCCAATATCCGCATCGAGATACCAACCATTAACGAGTACTACATTGGTGCCCTTTTGTACTTCTTCGAGAAGGCTTGTGGTATTAGTGGCTACATTTTGGGAGTCAATCCCTTCAATCAGCCTGGCGTTGAGGCATACAAGAAAAATATGTTTGCCCTTTTGGATAAGCCTGGTTATGAGGAGGCTTCGGCAGCGATAAAGGCGAGGATTAAGTAGCGAGCGAATCTCACGGGCATCTGCTGCGTTATACTTCGATAAGCGGAGTTCCTCATTTGCGTCAAGCAAACTGCGGACTCCGCTTTCTCGTATGCCTTGCATCTGCTCCGCGATATTCTACTCGCGCTCGCTCATCTCGCGAGCGAATCCCGAGCGCACCTTGCGGACGATTACTTCGTTACGCTCAAAAATTACCCCCTCATTTACGGTTAGTAAACTGCGGGGGTAATTTTTTCGCAAGCCTTGTACTCGCCTCGCAATCTGCACTCGGAGGGGGGTGGAGCGATATTCTACTCGCTGGTGGGGCTATGCAATGTATTATTTTAACTCCACCAGCACAAAAGTGCCGTTACGGCACCTCATTTGCGACGAGCAAACTGCGGAGGAGGTTTTCTTGTGCGCCTTGTACTCGCCTCGCGATATTCTACTCGCGCTCGCTCATCTCGCGGGGTGGGGCTATACGATGTACTATTTTAGCACTACCAGCAACCCTCCCATAAGTTAGGGGAGGGTGCCGAAGGCGGGTGAGGTCTGTTGCGCCAAAGGCGCAGCCAACCGTCGCGGACTCGCAAAATTGCGAGCCCGAAAAGGACAAGAGTGACAGGAAATACAAGAATCTCTT
>JAZOCT010000022.1:0-114305 GCA_045596685.1 Tidjanibacter sp.
AAAGCCTAAAACAAACGCTGTCGCGGGCAAAGCATTTGCCGTCTTTGTTTCTTAACGCCTTTGCGCTCCGCCCTCGCCACGACCTCACAAGGAGGTCGCTTCTCCGCCGACGATGTAAAGTGCGGGTTCAAGGTGCGCCCTAATGGGCGCAGGTATTAAAAAAGATACCCGAGAACAAAAGGGGGCGGAGGTGAGGGTGTGGAATAAAAATCGCGGGTATCTTTTTCGATACCCGCGAACATCATTATAGCCACAAGAACTGCAAAGTAAAGTTTTCTCATAGTGTATAAAGTCTTGGGCTTTGTGGCTCACCAACCAATTGATATTCAACAAAATACCCCCCCCCCGAAAATCGGGAGGGGTATTTGATACCCTTATATTGAACTCGCGTTCATTGTCTATGCAACTCTTTTGTTGTCACAACAATAAAAAAAATATTTCCAAAACAAACAATACTCTTTCGGAGTCTTGTTGGGCGAGAACACAAAAAACTACCTCCAAGAGGATAACTATTGCAATATTTGTGTTAATTTTGCGAAAAATATAATCTACCATTTGGACTATGGAGTATCAAGAGATAATAGAGAGCGTCTATAAGCAAATCCTGCCCTACGCAAAAGAGGGCAAGCAGGCCGACTATATACCCGAATTGGCAAAAATCAACCCCGACCAATTTGGTATGTGTATCCACACAATCTATGGCGAGTGTGCCGCCATTGAGCAATACGACACAAGATTCTCGATTCAGAGTATTTCCAAAGTGTTCTCCCTTGCTATGTGTTTGTCAATCAAGGGTGATAACCTCTGGACAAGGATTGGCAAGGAGCCCTCGGGCACAGCCTTCAACTCGCTCGTACAATTGGAGGTTGAGCAGGGTATGCCTCGCAACCCGTTCCTCAATTCGGGCGCTATCGTAATGGCCGACATTCTGCTCTCGTCACTCGACAATCCCGAAGAGGATTTCTTGCGCTTTGTGCGCGCGGTGGCTGGCAACGACACCATTGACTACAACAGACAAGTGGCTCTCTCGGAGCGTGAAATGGGATATTTGAATGCCGCCATTGTCAATCTTTTGAAGTACCACAATAGGATTGAAAACGATATCGAGCGCGTCTTGGGTTTCTATTTCCTGATGTGTTCTATTGAGATGAGTTGCAACGAGTTAGCCCTTGCATTTTTGGCATTTGCCAACCATCGTCGCAAGTTCGACTATGCGGGCATCACGCTCACCGCTTCACAGGTGAAACGTATCAATGCCATTATGCAGACTTGTGGTTTCTATGATGAGGCGGGCGAGTTTGCCTACCTTGTTGGCTTGGCAGGTAAGAGTGGTGTAGGCGGTGGCATTGTAGCAATCTATCCTCTGCAATATTCGGTGGCTGTATGGAGTCCCCGCCTGAACGCAAAAGGCAACTCTGTGATGGGTTTGAAGGCGCTCGAACTCTTCACCTCCGAGACCAAAGAGTCGATGTTCTAAAAATCGGCACCCGGCCCCATCCGAAATAGACAAAACGCAAGAGGGAGAGTTCGCACGAACTCTCCCTCTTGTCGTTGAGCCACCGAGACTCGAACTCAGAATGACAGAACCAAAATCTGCAGTGTTACCATTACACCATGGCTCAATGAATCGCTAACATCCCATTAGCGGGTGCAAAGATACAAATAAAATTGAAAGTTGAAAACTGAAAGTTGAAAATTATTGTTTTTTACACCATTTGAGTTGCACAAAACGCTTTTTGCCCATAAAGTAGCGCCACACAATCCAATGGGGATAGATGGTTCCAACCTCCTTGCGCACCACCCCACTCTGCACTCTTTGGCGCTTGGCATCCAACTGCGGGCGCATCTTGCGGTAGTCTCGATGAGCCCTCGCCACAGCGCGAGCAAAGCCCCATTTGCCCGTCACAACATAGACACACCACGAGAGCCAATCCATTGCACGCCTTACCTGCAAGCGCCACAATTCACTCTCCGACAAGCATTTGTGCATCATAGCGAGTGAGTTGCGGAAATTGAGATATATCTTTCGTTGGGAGTTATTGGGTAGGGTTCCGCCTCCAACGTGATAGACCACACTCGCGGGCATAACCTCCACATCGTAGCCTGCAAGTTGCATTCTCCAACAGAGGTCAATTTCTTCCATATGAGCGAAAAAGTCGCCATCCAAGCCCCCCATTTTGCGCCACACATCGGCCCTTACTGCCATACACGCACCACTTGCCCAAAAGACCCTACACGGGGTATCATACTGTCCTGTATCCTGCTCCACGCTACTCATCACGCGCCCACGACAGAAAGGATAGCCGTAGCAGTCGAGGAACCCACCCGCAGCACCCGCATACTCAAACTTTTCGGGAGCGTTATAGGCGCGGATTTTGGGCTGCACAGCCCCCACTTTGGGCTCTTTTGTGAGTCGTTCTACAAGGGGTTCGAGCCATCCATCCGAAGGTTCCACATCGCTATTAAGCAACACAAAGACCTCGCCATCCATCCCTTTTAGGGCACGATTATACCCCTCTGCAAAGCCATAGTTTTCGCCCAGAGGCAACCACTCCACCCCATCACATTCGGCAACCACCTCTTCGGAGGAGTCGGTGGAGCCATTGTCGGCAACCACCACTTTTGCCCACGATGGAATGCTCGCTACCACACGAGGCAAAAAGCGCGCAAGCCACTCTGCGCCATTCCAATTGAGTATGACAACCTTCGTTGTAACCATCTAATGGGGTTTTCGGAGTTCTCTTTTTGTGCGTAATTATTTACTCTTCTCTTGTAGGGAGAGGTACTGTTGGGGTTTGTGTTTCCAACGGCGGTGCGACCAGAGCCATAGTTCGGGCGAGCGACGTATCATACGCTCAATAGCCTCCACATAACGGTCCATAATCTCACTCTCGGGGATATCCTCCTCGCCATCGTAAATGCGAATAAACCGACACTTGTAGTGCGAAGGTTTAACCTTTTCTATGTCAAGAGTGTAGACCATCATCTTGAATTTCTTTGCATACGCACCAATGCCACCAAAAAAGAGCGAAGGCTGACCGAGGAAAGTGCGCCAGATTTTGTCGCTCTCTGCCCATCGTGGGCGCTGGTCAGCAATGAGCCCAAGTGCCATTTGTTCGCCTGTGCGAAGGTTCTTCATCACAGGTCGCGCCAGAGAGTTCATAGGTGCCACCTCCATACCGAAGCGACGACGAATGTAGAGCATAAACCTATCCATAATCTTATTGCTCAATGGATGGTAGACTCCAATATTGTGGTAGGGATGCTCGATTGCATAGACCGAGAAGTACTCCCACTCGCCAAAGTGAGCAAGTGCCCCTATCCAATTCCTCCCGCCAATCTCCTCGTCGGTGGCCTCTTGATTGACCACCTGCATACGCTTCAAGAGAGTCTTGGGCGACATACTCGTCATATCCACCACATCCACAAAGACTTCCGAGAGGTGATGGTAGAATTTGCGCTCAATCTCCAATCGTTCTTCAAAACTCTTCTCTGGGAAGGCCGCAACGAGATTACCCCTCACAACCCCACGACGGTAGTGGAGAATGTGGAAGAGTACAAAATAGATGAAGGGCGCAACCACATAGTAGAGAACGCAATAGGGCAACCATCCCACGAGTTTTGCCACACCGAGGAGGAGGTAGTATCCCATCCTCTCCCAAAAGTTCAAGCCCTCCGTATTGCTCTTTGTTGTTGCCATTGTGTTCTACTCCTGAATAACTTTCACATTTCCGTTTTTGGTCCTCACCGAGAGCCACATACGGATTTTTTCCAAATCGAGGGGCTCATTGTTGTTCGCCGCCTTGACCACAGCCACAACACTCTCACCCTCGGGCTTACCGTTATTGTAGGTGGTATGTTTGGAGAGCGACACCGTACCCACGTTGGCAGTCACGAGTGCCAACTCGCGCGAAATATCGGCCCCCGAGAGGGTGTCTATGGTGGTTAGCGAGGAGAGTCTGGTGCGCAAATCACGAATCTGTTTGTTCTTCTCCTCAATAATATCGGCATAACTATTTTGCAGTTTACCAATATCGATTCTCTCGTCACTATCAGCCTGTTTAACAATGAGTTCCGTATTGTGAAGTCCGTAATCATCCATTTGTGCGCGAGCATTATCAATCACATCACCCGAGAGGGGCTCACCCACCAATCGTATCTCCACTTTGGAGATTTTGCCGTCGTAATGATAATCCTTCGAGTAGTCCACAATCATCGTGCGGTTGAATTGGAAAACCTTGCTCACATACCTATCCACATTCTCCTCGAAGGTGGTGCGACGCACGATATTGGCTGCGAATAACAGGCTCGGCACTCCCACCAAGATAATGACAATGGTAATATATCGCGTATTTTTCTTCTGCCTTATTGGGTCAAGCGCCACCTTTTTCTCATAGCGCAAAAATAGCACCACAAGGTAGGTTGCCACTGCGATAAATACGGCATTGATGGTAAAGAGGTAGAGTGCTCCAAATAAGTAGTTGAAGTTGCCCGAAGCCAAGCCGAAACCTGCCGTACACAGAGGGGGCATCAGGGCGGTGGCAATCGCCACACCCGAAACCACCGTTACAGCCTTCTCCTTTCGCGTCTGTGCAACCATACCTGCCAAACCGCCAAAGAAGGCAATCAGCACATCGTAGGTCGTAGGGCTTGTGCGAGCCAGAAGTTCGCTACGAGCCGTAGAAATGGGCGAAATGAGGAAGAATATGGTGCTCGTCACAAGGCTCACAACCACCATCAGGAGGAAATTTCTCCAAGCGGTTTTGAGCATATCGAAATCGTTGATACCCAGCGCCAAGCCGATACCCGTAATAGGACCCATAAGGGGCGAAATAAGCATCGCGCCAATAATCACAGCAGTAGAATTGACATTCAGACCGAGCGAGGCGATAAAGACCGCAAACATCAACACCCAAAGATTCGTACCCTTGAAGTCGATACCCCTGCGAACCACCTCTACAACCTCCTCTTGGTCGGCGCTACCATCGCGCAGGTCGAACCTGCCACGCATAAAAGCCCTCGTATTGCGCCACACGCGCACGAAAACGCCCGTTATATCCCTCGACGAAAAGCGATGTTTTTCCTCGCCGCCCATATTTATATTCTCTTGATTTTCAGTCATATATTTTTTCGTTTTTTACTCTTCCTCTTTTTCGCACTCTTCGTGTTTGCCTGCGCCCTCCACGACCATCACAAACTCACCCTTCGGCGGATGGGCCTCAAAGTGGGCTATAACCTCCGCAATGGTACCCCTTACGGTCTGTTCGAATTTCTTTGATAATTCCCTCGAAACGCTCACCCTACGCTCCGCGCCAAAGGCCTCGGCGAACTCACCAAGCGCCTTCAAAATCCTGAACGGGGACTCATAGAAAATCATTGTGCGAGGCTCACTCACAAGCATCGAAAGACGCTTCTTGCGCCCCTTCTTCTGTGGCAAAAAGCCCTCAAAGCAGAACCTATCGCAAGGGAAACCGCTCTGCACCAATGCGGGGACAAAAGCCGTCGCACCGGGGAGTGTTTCAACCTCCAATCCTCTCTCCAAGCAGGTACGCACCAGAAGGAAACCCGGGTCGGAGATTCCGGGTGTTCCTGCATCGGAGATGAGCGCCACGCTCTCGCCCGCCTCAATCTTCGATGCAACAAACTCCACCGAGGCGTGTTCGTTGAATTTGTGGTGTGAGAAGAGTTTGCGCTCTATGCCGTAGTGTTTGAGCAAGACTTGTGAGGTGCGGGTATCCTCCGCGAGAACAATATCCACCTCGCGCAGAAGTCGCACAGCACGATAGGTCATATCTTCGAGATTGCCTATCGGGGTAGGTATGATGTAGAGTTTCGGCATTGCTACTCCTTCTGTTAGAAGAGTTTGCGCGCCAGGAGTTCCATCAGCAGACGCGCACCCTCACTATTGGGATTCCAGTGGAAATTGTCGTAGATATAGAGCATCGCTTCGTCGAGCGACTCAAACTCATCGAGTTTACTAATTGCCCTCTCGTAGTAATCCGCATCGCCCGCAAAGAGGTCGCGCAGGAGGATATATTTGTCATTCACGCCTATTGCACTGCGCAACGATATGGAGGCGCTTGCTGCCGTAGCCACATCCAGAGTCTGCTCTGCAAGATTGTCTGCAAGGGTTGTCTGCTCACTCGAAAGCACATCGCCCAGCACCACTTGTGCGGGAGCCTCCTCCACCTCGGAAACCGACACTTCTTCTTCTACAACCTCCTCTTCTTCCTCCTCTATTTCGGGTTCGAGGGCCAACTCTTGGATGGGCTCCTCATCTTCCACAACCTCCTCTACTTCCTCTTCGGCCTCTTCGATTGGTTGAGGTTGCTCGTCATCCTCCTCTTCCTCATCGTCGTCATCGTCGTAGAGCGAGAGCACAGCCTCGTGGTCAATCTCCTCCACAGCGGGCTCAACCTGTTCTTCCTCCACAATGGGTTCCTCTTCGATGGGCTCCTCTGGTGCTGGTACCTCTTCGAACTCCACAGGAGGACAGCCATACATCACACATTCCGATGGTGCCACCTCGGATTCCTCCACAGTAGGTTCAACCTCTTCCTCCTCTTCGGGCTCAACCTCGGGCTCTTCTTGGTCGGCAGGCTCCTCTTCGGGTTCTTCCTCCACAAAGATGCGCTCCACTTCGATTTCGGGTTCGCCCTCCGTCGCTTCCGACAGCACACCAATGCCCATCAGTGCATCGAGGACACGTTCCTCCTCGGCCACTGCCTCGGCTGCGACTACCGATGCGTAGATTCCGCGCAGACGCTCCAAAAGGAGGTCGCGTTCAATTTCATAGATACC
Source organism: Tidjanibacter sp. (assembly GCA_045596685.1). Taxonomy (GTDB): domain Bacteria; phylum Bacteroidota; class Bacteroidia; order Bacteroidales; family Rikenellaceae; genus Tidjanibacter. Next base: position 6,802 of record JAZOCT010000022.1, read on the forward strand.
GTTTTCGACTTGGCGGTCAATGCTCTCTTCGAGCAATTCGAGTAATTTCAGACTCTCTTTCATATTTGATTTGGTTTTAATTCGCGTTTATATCCCTCAAAATTACAAATTTTGATTGAGGAAAGCAAATTTATGGTTATCTTTGCGCAAACTTTACGAAAAATAGGAGATTTTTATGGCATTACAATGTGGCATAGTGGGACTTCCCAACGTGGGTAAGAGCACCCTTTTCAACTGCCTTTCCAATGCAAAGGCACAGGCAGCAAACTTCCCTTTCTGCACCATCGACCCCAACGTGGGCGTTATCACCGTACCCGACGAGAGACTTGCAAAACTCGCAGAGATTGACAATCCCAAACGTGTAATTCCAACCACCATTGAGATTGTTGATATTGCCGGCTTGGTAAAAGGTGCCTCGAAGGGCGAAGGTTTGGGCAATAAGTTCCTCGCCAACATTCGAACCACCGATGCGATTATTCACGTTTTGCGTTGCTTCGACAATGAGAACATCACCCACGTTGATGGCTCCGTAGACCCTGTTAGGGACAAGGAGATTATCGACACCGAACTCATTATGAAGGACCTCGAAACCATCGACAACCGCATTGGAAAGACCCAGAAGCAGGCAGCAGCGGGCGACAAGGCAGCAAAGCGTCAGTATGAGATTCTCTGTCGCTACAAGGAGGCAATGGAGCAGGGCAAGGCCGCGCGCTCGGTGGAGATTGACAATAAGGAGGATGCCAAATGGGTGCAGGAGCTGTGCCTGCTGACCAACAAACCCGTACTCTACGTCTGCAACGTGGATGAGGCAAGCATCACCTCGGGCAACGCCTACGTTGATGCCGTAAGGGAGGCCATTCGCGAAGAGAGGGCCGAGTTGCTGATTGTTGCTGCCGCCACCGAAGCAGATATTGCCGAGTTGGAGAGTTACGAGGAGAGGCAGATTTTCTTGGAGGAGTTGGGCATTGAGGAGTCGGGCGTGAGCCGCCTCATCAAGGCCGCCTACTCGCTCCTCGGCCTGGAAACATTCTTCACCACCGGTGCCGACGAGTCGAGGGCTTGGACCTACACCAAAGGTTGCAAGGCTCCACAGGCGGCGGGTGTGATTCACACCGACTTTGAGCGTGGATTCATCCGTGCCGAGGTTATCAAATATGCCGACTATGTGGCTCTTGGCAGCGAGAAGGCTTGTCGTGAGGCCGGCAAGATTGGCGTTGAGGGCAAGGAGTACACCGTTCAGGATGGCGACATTATGCACTTCTTGTTTAACGTCTAATTCAAAATGCAAAATTCAAAATTCAAAATTATATGAGTAGAAAAGTAAGAGTTCGTTTTGCGCCCTCCCCTACGGGAGCGCTCCACATTGGCGGTGTTCGTACCGCTCTCTACAACTACCTCTTTGCTCGTCAGAGGGGTGGCGACTTCATCCTCCGCATTGAGGATACCGACTCGACCCGCTATGTTGAGGGTGCCGAGGAGTATATTATGGAGTCGCTCGAATGGTGTGGCATCAAGATTGACGAGGGTGTCCGCGAGGGAGGCCCCCACGCACCCTACCGCCAGAGCGAAAGAAAGGAGATTTACCTTAAATATGCACTCCAACTCGTTGAGAGTGGCAATGCCTACTACGCATTCGACACCCCCGAGGAACTCAACACCTTGCGTGGAGAGATGGAGGCGAAGGGTGAAACCTTCTGCTACAACTACGCCGTGAGGGAGAAGCTCGCCACCTCATTGCGCCTCTCGCCCGAGGAGGTCGAGGAACGCAAAGCGCGTGGTGACCAATGGGTTATCCGCTTCAAGATGCCCGAGAATGAGGTTGTGGCTATGGACGACCTCATTCGTGGTCACGTCGAGATGAACACTTCGACCCTCGATGATAAGGTGCTCTACAAGTCGGCAGACGCTCTGCCCACCTACCACTTGGCAAACATTGTGGATGACCACTTGATGGAAATCAGCCACGTTATTCGTGGCGAGGAGTGGTTGCCCTCGCTCCCCCTGCACTACCTGCTTTATAGGGCTTTCGGTTGGGAGGATAGCCGCCCCGAGTTTGCACACCTTCCTCTGCTCTTGAAACCCACAGGTCAGGGCAAGTTGAGCAAGCGCGATGGCGACAAATTGGGTTTCCCCGTATTCCCCTTGCGCTTTGTGGCCCCCAGCGGTGAGGTGTCGCGTGGCTACCGTGAGGATGGATACTTCCCCGAGGCATTCATCAATATGTTGGCACTGTTGGGCTGGAACCCCGGCACCGAGCAGGAGATTTTCTCTATGGAGGAGTTGATTGAGGCTTTCTCGTTGGAGAGAGTGGGCAAATCGGGTGCACGATTCAGCCCCGACAAGGCACATTGGTTCAACGCACAGTATATGCACGCGAGGGACAATGAGGAGATTGCCGACATCTACGAAGCCCAACTCCGCGAGCGTGGCATTGACATCGAGCGCGAGAAAGTAGTAAAAATCGCCTCGCAGATTAAGATGAGGGCCACCTTCCCCGAGGAGTTCTGGGGCCTTTCTTCGTTCCTCTTCGAGGCTCCCACAGCCTACGACGAGAAGGCGGTCAAAAAATATTGGAAGGCCGATGCTCCCCGCATTATTGGCGAGTTGAGGAATATTTTGGCAGGCATCGAGGAGTTCACCTCTGCCGAGATGGAGAGGGTTGTTGGCGGCTGGATTGCCGAGAACCAAATCGGTATGGGTCTTGTAATGAACGCTTGGAGGCTCACGATTGTGGGCGAGCCCAAAGGCTTCGGTATGTACGATATGTGTGAGGTTCTGGGTAAGGAGGAGAGCCTCCGCCGTATGGACACAGCACTTGCCACACTTCCCAAAGCAGAGTAATCTGTTAAAATACAGGGGATTTTTGTTGCAAATACGACAAAAATTTCATACCTTGCGCCTGACTACATTGTAGTCGGGTGCTTTTTTTGCAGAAAAACGAAAAAAACAACACTCCCCGTGCAACGTTTTGGGGTGCTTGTGCATCTAATATATATAAACACCTAATTCTATGAAGAGTAAGGTACTGAAAAAAATGATGATGTTGTTGGGCTTCGGAGGAGTTGCCACCGTAGGCTTTGTAGCGTGCGCCTATGGTAGCCCTCACGCGGAATACAAAGTGATGGTAGATGTCTACGACAAGGAGAGTGGCTACCCCGTTATGGGCATCAAGGTCAGCGTCGTGGAGAACGAGGCCGACACTGTCGCGCTTGGATTGACCAATAAACAAGGTGACTGTACCCTATTCTACTCCGACGAAGGATTTGGGAAACAGAAAGAGATAAAAATTGGCATTGACGATATTGATGACACTGCACACGATGGTAAATTTGCATCTGACTTTATAATTCACACTATCTATGCCAAAGATATGAAGGATGGTGATGGCGATTTCGATCAGGGTACTGCATATATCAGGCAAAAATTCGCCCTCAAAAAGATGCCCCCACAAGATTAATTAGAAATAACCCCTAAAAAAACAATACGACTTATGAATTGCAAATTTATCAGATGGATTCTCGGAGTGCTCGGATTTTCGAGCATTGCCACCTCGTGCGAAACAATCAGTGGTGGCGGTGGCGGTATGGTCTGTATGTATGGCACCCCTACTGCCGAGTATGTTTTCAATGTAGAAGTGCTCGATAGTGAGAGCCACGCCCCCATCGAGGGCCTTCAATTGGATATTAGTGGACACAGCAGTGAGTATGAATACACCCCCGTCACCACATCGGCAGAGGGAAAGGCGACCCTACGACTTCAAACCTTCCCCAAAAACAACCACACCCTCTTTGTTCAGGATGTGGATGGCGAGGAAAATGGCCTTTACGCATCCACAAGAGTCATCGTAAGCACCGACGAGAACGACTACAAAAATCCAGGCAGTAGTGGTTGGCACAAAGGAACCGCCACTCACGATGTGATGATTGAAATGACCCAAAAAAACGAATAAGCCTATGAAAAGCAAACTTCTGAAATTCCTAATGGTGGCACTCGGCTTTGGAGCCTACACCTCGTGCGACAGCCCCGATATGTACGGCTGCCCCACCCCTCCCCCAAGACCAGCACCCGAGTACGGATGCCCCTATGCAGAGTACAATTTCGATGTGGATATTGTTGATAGCGAGAACGATGCACCCATTGAGGGTATTCGCGTGAGTGCCGTGCAGCGCTACATAACCAACGATCTAAACAATGTCGACACCCTCGCAACGGGGCTGACCTCCGCCGAAGGTAAGGTGAGGTTGCAATTTGGAGCCTTCCCAACCGACAAACACGAACTCGTGGCAGATGATATTGATGGCGAGGAAAACGGGGCTTACGACTCTGCCTCGGTGATAATCACCATCCCACAAGATGAGTACACCGGTGGCGAGGGATGGTATGAGGGCCAGAGCACCGAGGAAGTTACCATCAAACTCAATAAGAGGAACGAGTAGCCTATGAAAAAGCGGATTGCACGATGGTTGATTTGGGCTCTGGGGTTTGTAGGCATTGCAACCCTCGTAGCCTGTGAGCCGGAGCCTTCGGGTATGTACGGCTGTCCCCCTCCCGAACAGGAGGAGGTAGAGTAGAAAAATAGAGAGCAACTTCCGAAAGGTTGCTCTCTATTTTTTGCGCGATAGTTGCCAACTATTTATAAGGTTTTGCCAAACGATGTAGGCGGCAGGGGCAACCGATGAGAGCGGGTGTAAATAACTTTGTGCCAGCAAGATGGCAAGCAGCGTATTCTTTTGCCCCACTGACTGACCGCCCGCAATCTTATCACCACAACGCTTTCCCCACCACCTGCCAATGGCAAACTGTCCGATGCACAGCACGCCCGCCATCGCAGCCATCACCACCTCCAACCCAACGCTTTCTTTGGGTTGCGAGAGGATAAATTTGGTGGTCGAAGCGATGAGAATTGTGAGTGAGCAGAGCCACAAATAGAACGACCACGATTGGTGGTGTTGGACATATTCGTAGGCTTTCGGAGCGACCCTGTCCAACAATTGAGCCACCACAAAAGGCAAGACAACGAGCAAAAGCAACCTGCGAAAAACGAGCCAAAAGGAGGTCAAAAACGGCAACTCCGTATTGGTGCCGACAAACGAAAAAACCACAGGAGCAACCACCGCCACCGAGAGGTTCGAAAGGAGGGTAAAAGTGGTCATTGTGGTCACATTGGCGCCCAGCATTCCACCCACCACAACCGATGCCATAGCAGTCGGAATAAAGATGCAGATAAGCGCCCCCTGGCAGATGATTTCATTCACCCCGCACCACTTCAATAAAAGGTAGAGCAATAGGCTGCCAATAAGTTGAATAGCAAGTTGTCCAGCGTGGATTCGTTGTAGTTTAAGTTCGCGCGCCTTGACCCTCGTGAATGTCACGAAAAGCATAGCCGCAATGAGGTAGGGAGAGAGTACATCAAGCTCCGCAATGTGCTTGTGCAAAAGCGCACCAACGACCATCGCAACAGGCATCGAATATGTCCTTATTTTAGGATTCATTGCTCTCTTTTATTAGACCATCGCAAAGGTAAGAAAAAATGGGGTGAAACCAAAGCAGGCATAGCCTCCGAAAGATACTTTTCGCAGCAAGAGGTAGATTGCGGAGGGAATTTTGTGCCAAACAAGGATGCGCACTCAAATCAAGAGGTAGATTGCGGAGGAAATTTTGTGCCAAACAAGAAGGCGAGGTGCCGTAACGGCACTTTTATGAGGGTGGAACTCGCAGCAATAGGTATATTGTGGTGGGATTTTTGTGCCAAAAGAAGGAGCGACACCGCAGTTTGCTCTTCGCAAATGAGGAACTCGCCTATCGCAGTGCGGTGCAAAATTTACCCGCAAGATGCCTCTTGATTACTTTTGGCGGAAGTATATCTGCATCGGCACTCCACAAAAATCCCAATGCTCACGAATCTTATTTTCCAAGAATCGACGATAGTGGTCGCGGATATATTGGGGCAAATTCACAAAGAACGCAAATGAAGGCGTAACGGTGGGAAGTTGCGTAATATACTTGATTTTGATATACTTACCCTTCGTCATTGGGGGAGGTGTCTCCTCAATAATGGGCAGGAGGTATTCGTTCAGTTCGCTGGTGGAGATGCGGCGCGAGCGTGCCTCATAGACCTTAATCGCGGTCTGCAACACATCCATAATGCGCTGTTTGTTGATTACCGAGGTGAAGATGATGGGCACATCGTTGAAGGGAGCGAGTTTCGACAAAAGAGCCTCCTTCCACTCCTTCATCGTATTGTTGCTCTTTTCGATGAGGTCCCACTTATTGACCACAATCACACAACCTTTTTTGTTACGCACAATGAGCGAAAAGATGTTCATATCCTGCGACTCGATACCCTGACGTGCATCCAACATCAGAACACAAACATCGGAGTTCTCGATGGCTCTGATGGAACGCATAACCGAGTAGAATTCAAGGTCTTCGGTCACTTTACCCTTCTTGCGCAAACCAGCCGTATCAACAAGATAGAAATCCAAGCCAAACTTATTGTAGCGGGTATTGATACTATCACGAGTAGTACCCGCAACATTGGTCACAATATTTCTCTCGGTGCCCAAAAGTGCGTTGGTAAGCGACGATTTGCCCACATTGGGACGACCCACAATGGTGATGCGGGGAAGGTTCTCCTCCACTTCGGGTTTATCCTCGGGCAACATCTCCACGATTTTATCCATCAAGTCACCCGTACCGCTACCGCTCATCGAACTAATGCAATAGGGGTCGCCAAGACCAAGTGCATAGAACTCGTTGGAGCCATAGATAAGGTCGTAATTATCAACCTTATTGACAACCAGAAGGCTGGGTTTCTTGCTACGACGCAACACGTCGGCAACCATCTGGTCGAGGTCGGTAATACCCGTCGAAACCTCCACCATAAAGAGAATCAAGTCGGCCTCGTCGATAGCAAGGTGCACCTGTTTGCGAATCTCCTCCTCGAAAACATCGTCACTACCCACCGAGTAGCCACCCGTATCAATGAGCGAGAACTCCCTACCGTTCCAATCGGTTTTACCATAATGGCGGTCACGGGTGGTGCCTGCCGTAGAATCGACAATTGCCTGACGCATACCCACCAAACGGTTGAAAAATGTACTTTTGCCCACATTGGGACGACCAACTATTGCGACTAAACTCATACCTTTATTCGTTTTATTTCGAGCGCAAAGATAAGGAACTTTGAGAAATTTTCCATCATTTGCACCATTTTTGAAAATATATGCTATATTTGTGGCGTAAATCTATATATAATTAAGGTGAAAACCGATAAAACTCTATAACACTATGAAAAAATTTGCACTTGTAATCCTCGCTGTGGCTTGCTCAATCGCAACCGCTAATGCCAACAACAACATTCTCGGATTGTTCAACATTGGCGCACGCATTGGTATCATCTCTTCGAGTGAGAACATCCCTATGAACAGCGACCAAATCAAGGAGTCTATTACTGCCGAAGGTACAGGTTGGACAGGTACCGTATTTGCTCGTATCAACATTCCCAAACTGCCCATCTACATCCAACCCGAGTTGCAGTACACCAAAACCACCATCGACATTCCCTCGATTGAGGATTTGTTGCCCGGCGAGAAGGCTCCCGAGCCCGAGTCGCACAAATATATCGACCTCCCCATCCTTCTCGGTGCAGAGTTCGGTCTTGGTGGCTTGGCAAGCATTAGGGTAAATGCAGGTCCCGTCTTTGCCATCACCTCCGAGAAAGGTTTTGGCGATTTGACCGAAGATGACTTTTTGGGTGCCTACCAAGAGCCCAAAGCAACTTGGACCGCAGGTTTGGGCGTGAAGGTGCTCACCCTCATTGCCGAGATTCGCTATAATGGCAACTTTACCGGTGGCAAAGTGAATACCGAGGACCTCGCTGGCAGCATCGATACCAACCGCACAAGTTGGAATTTGAGCATCGGTGTAATGTTCTAATAGGAGCATAAACGATAGATTTGATGGAAAATAACTCTGCAAAAGAGAGTTGTTTACAAAAAATTATTATATTTGTGGCGTAACCACTTGGCGTGAGCCAATGAAAAGAATATTAAGTTCAACTAATAATACCAAACAAAAGTTATGAAAAAAGTGATTATGATGGTAGCAGTTGCTCTTATGGCAATTTCTACTGTTAATGCCCAGAGCCATAGGTGGTTTTGGGTTGGTGCCAAAGCAGGTTTGACCTCGTCGGCAACCGACGTTCAGATGGACGGTGAGAACATTCAGAGTGTATTTGATGGCGCTATGGGCTACAACGCAGGTCTTATGCTCCGCTTGAACGCTCCCCTGGGTATCTTCTCGATTCACCTCCAGCCCGAGATTATGTACAACTGGAAACAGGGCGAACTCACCAGTGGCGAAACAAAACAGAACGTAACTCTCAATGAGTTCTCCATCCCCGTATTGGCAGGTGTTGGTCTTGACCTCGGTTTGTTCAACGCTCGCGTACAGGCTGGTCCCGTTGTTAAGTTCAACTCCAACGTGCCCATCGCAGGTGAGAATGCCAACGTAGCAGGTGTTAATTGGAACGACGTATCGTACACTTGGGCAGCAGGCGCAGGTATCGACCTCTTCAACTTCCTTATGGTAGACTTCCGCTACTTGGGTGGCTGGATTGTAGAGCCCCGCAACATCGCCGAACTCTTCAACTTCAACAACGTAAATCCCGAGACCAACACTTGGTATGTTTCGGTGGGCGTGATGTTCTAGGAGATTGGCACACAAGATAAATGGCAGAGAAGAGCATATCTATTGAAGGTATTGGGCTTCTCGACTTCTATGGGGTCGCAAATTCTAACTTCAACAGGATTTGCGACCTTTTTCCTAAACTCAAACTCGTAGCGCGAGGCAATGCAATCAAGGCCATTGGCAGCGACGACGAGATTGCACGTTTGGAAGAGAGGTTGGAGGCTCTTGTACTGTACTACGACAAGTACGGTCACATTTCGGTGAGCGTCATCAACCAGATTTTTCAGGGCGGACTCCCCCACGCGGAGAGAGAGGTAGCAGATGCCGACGTTATCGTCTATGGAAATAATGGGCTCATCGTCAAGGCGCGTACTAAAAACCAACAACGACTCGTTGAACTATATAAGTCCAACGACTTGCTTATGGCGGTTGGTCCCGCAGGTAGCGGTAAGACCTATACAGCCATAGCACTTGCTGTGGGTGCGCTCAAAAACCGTGAGGTGAAGCGCATCATCCTCACTCGCCCGGCAGTCGAGGCGGGCGAAAGACTCGGTTTTCTACCGGGTGACTTGAAGGAGAAACTCGACCCCTATCTGCAACCCCTCTACGACGCGCTGAACGATATGATTCCGCCCGCCAAGTTGCAGAAATTTATGGAGGAGGGAGTGGTGCAAATAGCCCCATTGGCCTATATGAGGGGCCGCACACTCGATAACGCATTTGTGATACTCGACGAGGCGCAAAACACTACCCTGCCCCAGATAAAGATGTTCCTGACGCGAATGGGACGCAATGCAAAGTTTATCGTTACGGGCGATTTGACCCAGATAGACTTGCCCAAGAAGAGCGATTCTGGATTGGCTCGCACTGTGGAGATGTTGCGTGGAATAGATGGCATCGGTATTGTAGAGTTCGACAATAAGGACATCATCCGCCACTCACTCGTGAGTCGTATTGTAAGGGCTTTCGAGGGCAAAGATGCCGATGATGAGAACGAAGTGGAAGATATTGATAATAAACTAAATACATAATTACTAAAACTAAAAACGAAACACTATGGACAAAAATTTGTCGAAACTCGCTCCCGCAGCGGTTTGGAAAAACTTTGAGGGCCTTACCAAATGCCCCCGCCCCTCGCACAATGAGGAGGCTGCTCGCAAATATATCATTGATTTTGCAAAAGGCTTGGGGTTGGAGTGCACCGAGGATGATGCACACAATATTTTGGTGAAAAAACCCGCCACTGCCGGTATGGAGAACCGCAAGACTATTGTTCTCCAATCGCACGTTGATATGGTTCCCCAGAAGAACTCCGACAAAGAGTTCAACTTCGATACCGATGCTATTGAGGCATACATTGATGGCGATTGGGTAACAGCCAATGGTACTACTCTGGGTGCCGACAATGGTATTGGTGTGGCTGCAATGATGGCGGTTTTGGAGTCGAAAGAACTCAAACACGGCCCCATTGAGGCTCTCTTTACTGCTACCGAGGAGACCGGTATGGATGGTGCATTCGGTTTGAAGGCAGGCCAATTGAAGGGCGAGATTCTTCTGAATATGGACTCCGAGACCGAGGGTGAGTTGTATGTTGGTTGCGCTGGTGGTATGGATTTCAACGCCACTCTTCGCTACGGTACAGGTCGTATTTTGAAGAGTGATTTCAGCGCTTATAGGCTCGAAATCAAGGGCTTGAAAGGTGGTCACTCGGGTATGGAGATTATCCTCCAAAGGGCCAACTCCAACAAACTTATGGCAAGGTTCCTGAAAACCTTTATGGATAAATTCGGCATTCTCTTGTGCGACATCGACGGTGGCGGTTTGAGGAATGCTATTCCCAGGGAGGCCTTTGCAACTGTTGCCGTGCTGAAACAGTATGAGAAGAAGTTCCTCGCTGCCGTAAAGCGCTACGAGAAACTCTACCAAACCGAGTATAAGGGTATTGAGGATAGCATCTCTTTCAAGGCTATTCCCGTTAAATGCCCCTCGAAGTGCATCGACATCTTCGACACCCAGGACTTGATTGATGCAGTTATCGGTCTGCCCAACGGTATCGTGAAGATGAGTACCGCAATGCCTGGTTTGGTTCAGACCTCTACCAACCTTGCAAGGGTGGTGTCGGAGAAGGGTAAATTCACCATTCTCTGCTTGTTGCGTTCTTCGGTTCGTAGCGAGAAGGAGGCTTTGGCACAGCAGATGAAGACCATTTGCGAGATGGCAGGTGCGAGTGTTAAGTTGAGTGGTGCTTATGACGGTTGGAATCCCAACCCCGAGTCGCCCATTCTCCACACTATGCAGGAGGGCTACGAGGCACTCTACGGCAAGAAGCCCGAGATTATGGCTATCCACGCAGGCTTGGAGTGTGGCATCATCGGCGGTGTCTATCCCAAGATGGATATGATTTCGTTTGGTCCCACCATTTGCTATCCCCACTCGCCCGACGAGAAGGTGAATATTGCCTCGGTGGAGAAGTTCTACAACTACCTCTGCTACACTTTGGAGCACGCTCCCTTGAAGTAGTAGCATAGTAGAGCCCAACGATAAGGTTTGTGCGCCTCCACACTTTTGGGGGCGCACGCCTAATGTAAATAATTGAAGAGAAGATGAATACAAAGAACAATAGGTGGCTTGCGATTGTCAATCTGCTCTCGGGCAGTGGCCGTTGCGGGCGCGATTGGGAACATATTGCTCGTATGCTCTACGATAAGGGTATTGACTTCGATACCGTATTCACGGGCTACCGCTTCCACGCCATCGAACTCGCCAAGAGGGGTATCGTGGAGGATGGCTACCGCAACATTATTGCCATTGGCGGTGATGGTACCATCCACGAGGTGGCAAATGGCATACTTATGCAGCACGAGGTTCCCTCCACGCAGGTTAGGATGGGTGTGATTCCCGTAGGTACTGGCAACGATTGGATTCGCTCGTTTGGCATTCCTCGCGACTACCGAGGAGCCATTGATGTGATTGCCGAGGGCAAAGAGTATGTGCAGGATGTTGCCAAGACGACCTTTGTGGACTACAATGGTAATGAGGGGTACCGCTATTGCGTCAATGTGAGCGGTGCGGGGTTGGACGCTTTCGTCAATCTGCGCGTTTGCAAAATGAAGGATAAGGGCAAGAATGGTAAGTTGTCCTATATGACAGGTCTTGCCAAGTCGGTATTGAAGTACCGCTCGTGCCGTATGGCTGTGAGGGTCGATGGCGAGAATGAGGCAAAGGGCCTGATTATGAGCACCTCTATTGGCATCGGTATGTATAATGGTAGCGGTATGTTGCAACTTCCCGAGTCGGTGGCCGACGATGGATTGCTGGATGTTACGGTAATCGAAACGATGTCGGTTCCTCGCATTCTGACGGTTGTGGGCAAACTCTTCGATGGCAAGATTTACAACATCAAGAGGGTACACAACTACAAGGGCCGCACCATTGAGATAACCTCCGATGAGCCACGCGATGTGGAGATTGATGGCGAACCTCTCGGCACTACCCCCGTCTGCTACACGATAGAGGATAAGCGCTTGAAGATTCTGGTGCCACAGGAGAAATCGACAGTTGAGAAATAACGCGCATAGGATTGACTATGAAGAAGATACGCAACCCATACAAAGGTCTTGAATCGTTGGGGTACTTTTGCTTTGCGTGCTGTTCGGACAACCCCCGAGGTTTGAAGATGGAGTTCTACGAGGATGGCGACGATGTGGTCTGCATTTGGGAGGCCCGCGATGAGTATCAAGGCTGGCTCAAAACCCTTCACGGAGGCATTCAGGCGACCCTTATGGACGAACTTGGTGGCTGGGTGGTGAATCGTAAATTACAACTTGCGGGTATGACTACCACGCTCACTATGAAGTATATGCGTCCTGTTCCTACGGGAGAGGGCACAGTGGTGGAGGTGAGGGCTCACATTCGTGAGCGTAAGCGCAATTTCGTATTCATTGATGCCACGCTTTCGTGCGGGGGTGAGGTTTGTTCCTCGTGTGAGATGACCTACTACTGCTTCTCGAAGGAGAAATCCGAGAGCGACTTCCATTTTACGGGTTGCTACCTCGAAGAGGAATAGTTTTTGTTTCCACCGTACATATTGACATTACAACCGCTACAACAAAAGATGGATAACAGACTTTCGGAGTTTTTGGGAGCGAAAGTGGAGGCGCAGAGGGCATATTTCACCTCGGGCGCTACCCTTCCCTATGAGTTTCGCGCGGAACAATTACATAGGCTATTGGAGGCCCTTACTTTGTGGGAGAAGCCCTTGTGTGAGGCTCTCTGGCAAGACCTACACAAGTCCTATGAGGAGGCTGTGCTGACCGAGTTGAGTATCGTTAGGGGTGAGATTCGCAACCACCTGCGCCACCTGCGTGGCTGGATGAAGGAGAAGCGTCAGCCCTCCCCCATAAAGATGTTTCCCTCGCGCACCAAAGTTATGAGCAAGCCACTCGGCACGGCTCTGATAATTGCCCCCTGGAACTACCCCGTACAACTCCTCTTGAATCCCCTTGTAGGAGCAATTTCTGCGGGCTGTACGGCAATTTTGAAGACCTCGCCGGCAGTACCTCACGTTGCGCAGGTATTGGTACAGATGATAGGTTCCACCTTCGAGGAGCGCTACGTTACGGTCATCAATGGCCACCGCGATGTCAATACGGCACTTTTGGAGCAACGCTACGACCTGATATTCTTCACAGGCTCCCCCACCCTCGGCAAGACCGTAATGGAGGCTGCGGCAAAGAATCTCACCCCCGTAGTCCTCGAATTGGGAGGCAAGAGCCCCTGCATTGTCGATTTGGGGGCGAATGTGGAGGTTGCCGCCAAACGTATCGCGTGGGGTAAGAGCATCAATGCGGGCCAAACCTGCATTGCCCCCGACTATCTACTCATCCACTCGTCGCTCAAAGAACGCTTCGTGGAGGCCTTCCGCAAGGCTGTCAGAGAGTTGCACGGTGAGAATGTGGCCCAGAGCGCACACTATGGACGTATGGTGAGCCAGAAGGCATTTGAGCGCGTTACGGGTTACCTCTCGGAAGGCAAAGTACTCGCAGGCGGTAGAACCAACCCCGAGGAGCGATTCATCGAGCCCACCCTTTTGGAACCCACGAGCCTCAATGAGAGAGTTATGCAGGAGGAGATATTCGGCCCCATACTGCCCGTTGTAACCTTCGAGCGGAGAGAAGAGATTGTGGAGTTCATCGGTGAGCGCCCACGCCCATTGGCACTCTACTACTTTGGCGACCACTCCGAGGGCCGAAAGATTCTCCACGCCACAACCTCGGGCGGTGCTTGCATTGGCGACACCATTATGCATATCGTCAATGACAAAGCCCCCTTTGGTGGCGTTGGCAACTCGGGAATGGGACGCTATCACGGCAAGTACAGTTTCGATGCCTTCACCCACTATCGTAGCGTTGTCACCACCCCCGAGTGGATAGACCTCCCGCTACGATATATGCCCTACAAACTTTTTAGGTATATCAAGGGGCTGTTGTAGCCATCCTTCCCTGAACTCTTCCTCAATAATTAGACACAAAAAAAGTCCGCTCCTTTTGGAGCGGACTTTTTTGTTATCGTAGTCTCTTATTTGAGGCTGAACGAAGTGAATTTGTCGGAACCAGGAGTGTAGAAATCAAAGGGTTTCTCAATCTTGGTGCGAAGTTCTTTGCCATTGTACATAGGTTTATTCAAGCCCATAACCTCTGCGGGAGCGGCTGCTGCGGGAGCCATAGAGAGAGTGGTGCTCGAAATGATGTCAGCCAAGTAGTACAAACCTTGCTCACCCTCGAACTGTACGAAGTGGATAATCTCGGGGAACGAGAAGAGCTCCTCGGCACCAACATCATACTTATAGGGAAGAACAACAACGCTGCCGTCCTCTGCGTGGATAGCATAAGCCAAAGCCTCGGTATATACATTATTACCCATAATACCACCCAAGATGATAGCAGTAGCAACGGAACCATCGGAGAACTCTACATTCTGGGCAATAACCTGACCCTGAACGTCGAATGCGTCATACTCCGCATCGTAGGGTGCCAAGAAAGGAAGACCGGTTACGCCATTCCAACCATCAACCAAGAACGATTTGTTATTTACATTTTTAGTGATAGTGATATCAAACGAAACCTCGCCAGCAACATAATTCTGTGCCTCTGCCGAGTAGGTCGAACCAGGACCTGTTACAGTCCAATTGCCAAGCCAAGCGCTATATTCGGGAGTTGCCTCCTCCTCCAACACCTCAAACTCTGCGGATTTAGCCCAGAGGCGACCAACTTTCTCGTCGGCAGTGATACCCCAAAGAACAGCAATATATTTGCCGGGGTCAAGTTCGCCAATTGCGAGAGTGTTGTTACCACTCCAAAGGTATGCGTCTGCGATGGTGTAGGTGGTGCCATAAGCAGCATTATACTGCTGCAAGTAAGCCTTCATCTGTGCAATCAAGCTCTCTACATAGCCATACATATCGTTTTGAACCATAGTCCACTCCTCGGGAGTGAAGTAGTCGAGATAGTAGGTGTTCTCATCAGTCGAAGTGATGTTGATGCAGTTCAGAGCAACCTCTCCGGTCTCCTCATTGGTAAGGTTACCAACATACTCAACAGTCCAAGCCGAGTTCTCGGTCATACTCCTACCGTCACCAGTGGTGAAGGTAGCCGAACCTGCTGTACCATAGATAGCACCCTCTGCGGTCATACCAAATACTACATATTTGTACGAGGTAGCGAGTTCGAGGTCGGCGAGGTTGATAACAGCGGTTACACCGGTGAGGAGGTCTGCTGCCTTAACCGAAGCAGCCATCTCATAAACCAAAGTGAGGTCTGCCTTGTTGGTCTCGGTGGTAAGGAAACCGTACCAGGTGTTCTCGGAGGTACCATTGTGCGATACCTGAATAGTAGCGGTGGTCTCACCAGCAGTAGCAGCAACGGTGAAAGTCACATTACCATTGTTGTTAGTTCCAGGACCAGGCTCGGGTGTGGGGGTGGGAGTACCACAAGCGGTCATTGCCATAGCAACAACTGTTGCCATAGCATACATCATAAAGTTCTTTACGAATTTCATAATAAAAAAGTGTTAGTAAATAGTTGTAATAAAAATTTCTTCTTTGGGGGTTTATGTGATTTTTTCAACGGATAGTACCTAAATCTGTTTTTTCAATCGCATACCACACACAAATGTAAGCATTTTTTTTCTTTCTACAAAATCCCCACCAACAATTAGGGAGCAAATCTCTCGATTTTGCTCCCTGTGCCATTATCCCTTCCACCTTTTCTACTCTTGGGTTTTATTTTCTACTCTTGGGCTTTGAGCGAGAGGTTCGTGTACTTGAACGGGGTACCATCATAGAGTACCACATCAATGTCGGCCCTCACCACCCCCGCAGAGTTCCTATCCAAGAGTATCTTGCCCGAGAGCAGAGGGCGGCGTGCGGAGAAGTAATAGAGGGGGTCTTCGTAGATGAAAACATAGTCATCGTTGTGGTAGTGGCGCTCCACATCCAACTCCAAGCCGAGGAGTTGGGTGTGAACCCCGACGATAGCATAGGTTGTCGCCCCAACGACATCATCGAGAGGTGATAGTTTGAGCATAAAGGTGGCATCTTCGGCGGTCACAAAGGCATTGACCGGAACCTCCTCGTCGCCAAAGTAGTAGTAACCATAGGGCGCAGGCTCCGCCTCGGGAATCTCCACCGCAGGCTCCTCTGCGCATCCCACAGCCAGAACCATAAGCATTGCAATCATCACTATTCTATGCCACATTACTCTCATATCTTACCCTTATTTTTGTGTACAGTCACCCGAATAGACAAACGACAAATCGCCGTAGCCCATAAACTCCAAGTCAAGGTGAGCGTTCTCCTCATCATAGGAGGCGATGATGGTACCACTATCGCCATTTGCCTTACTATAAGTGCGTTCCAGGTAGGTCACCGTAAGTGCAGGGCTCTGCGAGAAGCCCTTTGCTTGTCCCGTAAAGAAATCCTGTGGAATGGTCGCTGTGATAACCTTACCATTAGCAACCATCAGTTCCACACTCCAAACCTCCGACGAAGTATCAATACTCGCACCCGTCAGATCATACTCGCGCCCCTTGTAGGTTATGTAGTTGGTCTTAACCTCGGGCTCCACAGCACTCGACTTACACAGGCCACTAAACGCCACCTTATATACTATGCCTTCCACCTCTATGGCAAGGTCGGCAAGGTATCTCTCCTCTCCAAGCGATGAGAGCAGCAGGTTGCCCGTTGCTCCCTGCATATCCTCATTCGAGATGGCCATCACCTCGCCCGTCACGTTATCCACAACGCCAAACATAAAGAGCCTATCGCCAATCTCGGCAACATCGACACTCTCGCCCGAGAGAAGGCTGTTATCGACCATCACATAGAGGTACCAACTTGCAATCTCCAACTCTGCAAAGTAGTCTATGCCGGCAGGGGTGAAATAGAGCGCAGTCATCTCATCATCAAGGTGATAGAACGCTGCGCGCAGTGGTTTTTCTTCCTCTCCGCGCGAGATTTTATTCTCGTTTATTTCCCCGCTATTCTTCGCCTCTATCCACACTGCCATTTGCGTACCATCGGCAAGAATGAGGCCCACTTTGAGGGTTAAAACATCCCCTGCGCTTGTCAATTGGCATCCACCCGCAGTGACCTCCTCACGAAATAAGGGGGCTACACCCTCCAAAGTGGCACCCGCGAGCGTGCTGGCGATTGTGTAGAGCACCTCTTCGGTCATCACATCGAAACTCTTATCCACCAACAATGGGCTAACAGCACCATAGAAATACTCCTCACACTCCAATATCGCCTCGGCTCCTCTCTTGCCACTCTCGGGAGTAGCAGCCACAAGTACATTGTCATCCACCATCATCACAGCCGTCGAACCAAAGGCCCTCTCGATGCCATTGATGAGGTAGGTATTTTTCTTTGTCGCCTCGGGCAAGGCCGCAGTAACCTTTACTCCCTTTTGGTGTACTATCACCTGCTTTGTAGCCTCTCCCGAAGTAATCTCCACCATACCCTCGCGAGCATCATCGGCTGTATTGCGCCAAGCGGTCACCGTGAGCACACTCACCCCCGCATCGCCCGACGACTTGTCGATACCAATCCAATCGGCACCCTCCACAACCTTTGCCTCCCAGCGACCACCCGCCTCGATAGCAACCTCCGCAGAGTTTCCCTCTGCCTCAAAGTTGAGTTCGGCAGGGCTTACCACAAATGGTGCGTCGGGTGCGGGTTCCTCAATAGGCTCGCCACATCCCCACATAAAGATTGCAAATAACAAGACTACGATAGACAGCAATTTACACTTTCTCATATAGTTACTCTCTCTTTTTTACATTTCTACAAAACAATCAGACTCTCCACCTCCACATCGACGGTTATCGTGTGTGAGGGGGTGGCACAATCCTTCAACTCGCAAGTGATGCGATGCGCACCCGAAGGGGTACGTTCAACAACCACACTGCCACTATCTATGCGAGCATACTCCTCGCCCCACGCATCGAGTGCATACTCCACATACCACGCACCCGACCAATAGGGGAAATTGAAGCAATCAGGGAGTCCGGGGATTGTCGCAAAAGGCACGAGTGCCTCGCGGTCTATGGAGGTATTGTCGTTACGCGACACCATCCCGTACTCGCCCGCCGGCACACCATCCGCCACCTTACTATCCCAGGGTACCAACAACTCCAAGCGAATAAGCCTTCCGCTACCTTTGGGTTGGTTGGTCGTCAAATCGACGCTCTCTTCGCCCAGGAAAAGCAAAAATACACGACAACTCTCATCCCTCAAACCGAAGTAATCACCCCTGTCCTGTACTGCACCTTTCACCTTACCTGTCAGCACCTTATCAGCCCCAATAGTGGAGTTGGGCACCTCGGGTTCCACATAGGAAGTTGGGGTTATTATTCCCTTCCACAAGAATCTGTGTTTTATACACCTCTGACCCACAAGCACACCTTCGATAGTGTGGCTACCATCGCCATTGGAGCGCACCTCGATGGCCCCGTCGTCGAGCAAATCGACCTGCATCTCCGAACCGCCCTCGGCAAAATAGCCAAAATAGGTTGAGGCGGGGAGTTCTATGCGCCCCGAAGGGAGTTCTATCTGCTCCATATATCCATCCACAAAGGTGAATGGTGCGAAGTCGCCCGAATTGACCTGCGGATTATAGATACCCTCAATAAATTGCACATTGGGTTCCTGCTTGTAGTTGTAGGCTCCGTTCAGCAGAATTTGCAACACACTACCCTCGCCTATCGGATTACCCAGCGCGTCGGACTCCATATCGGTGTAGAACTTCAACATCCACCCGTCGGAACTCTCCTCGCCCACATCGTCACCCATATAGGCAACCTCGGCGTTGGTGTAGAATATCTCCTGCGCCTCGCGCTCCACAAACCCTTGTGGCTCATCACCAACAGGACTCTCCACCGGTGAACAGCCAACAAGCACCACGAGCAGCAAGCCCCAAAGTGTATATTTCTGTTTTTCAAACCTCATAGATAACAATTCTGCACTTTTCAACAAATCAATGTGCAAATATAAAAATTCCTATCGTATTCTCACTAATATTAACATATTTTTACACTTTCAACCAGCAATACAAAAAAACGACTGCAAAGTCACCCTTGCAGTCGCCCTTACTTGGCAGTTGCTCACATCAAAAGGAGCATTACTTTTTCTCTGTCACACGCACATCCAAACGCTGAACAGGGAAATGTATACCCTTCTCGGGGAGTTGTTTGTAGAACTTTTCGGTCAGGTCGAAATAGACATCCCAATAGTCCTCACTTGCGGCCCAAACCCTAATGGTAATCGTCACGGCTCTCTCTCCCAATGTACCCAAAGCAACAAAGGGTGCAGGCTCCTGCATAACGCGACCATCTGCATTGATAATATCCAGAATCGCCTTGCGTGCAACATCGTAATCGTCACCATAGGAGATGGAAACACTCATATCCACACGACGACGCTTCTCCGACGAGAAGTTATTGATAATGTTGTTCACGATGGGGCCATTGGGCAGGGTAATGAGTTTATTATCAACGGTATTGATTACCGTATTGAAGAGTTTTATCTCCTTCACCGAACCCTCAATGCCTTGTGTTTGGATGTAGTCACCGATGCGGAAAGGACGCAAAAGGAGAATCATCACGCCACCTGCAAAGTTCTGCAAAGTGCCACTGAGTGCCATACCTATGGCAACACCTACCGATGCCAGCAGTGCCACAAACGAGGAGGTGTCGATACCCAACTTACGCACAATGGTAATCACCACAATCACATACAAAGCCGCACGCACCAAAGAGCGGATGAACTTACCGAGCGAAACCTCCACCTTTTTGCGCTCAAAGATACGTTTCAGCAGGCGGTCAATGTAGCGGATGATCCAACGAGCAACAATGTATATCGCAATGCAAATCAGAACATCCCAGAAGAATCCGAGAAGTCCTTTGGTCACAAATTCGAGAGCCTCATTTAGGGGCATCTCCTTAATCTGCTCCACTTTGTGGGTCAGATTCTGCGCCAACGAATCGGCGTGAATAGGGTCTACTTGTAGCAGTCGCATAAGAAGATTTCTTTTAGTTTAAGGATTAGTTATCGTGTATTGTTTATTGTCTATCTATTGTCTGTTTCCGACCATTATGCGCCTACCGATTGATTTGGTCGAAGGCTCCTCGGGGCGATTCTGCCTTTTGCTTTTCTGCACCGCAGACTTCTCCAAACTCACTCGATTTGTAATTGTCTGACGCTCAACATCAAGTGGTTTCCGCACGCGGGCCTCATCCTTCATTGCCCCCAACGAAGGCACCTTTGCGGATGCGAGTGAGGCTATAAACTCCTCGGCAGGAGAGGTTCCCGATTTTACGGGCATCACCACATAGAGCGTACCCGCACCATAGTTACCAGCGGCATCTTCGGCAAGTCCTATGAAGGTGTAGGCGGTATCATAAGGCAGAACAGCCACACCGCCCTCGCTATTCACCACCACGCTCTCGACATTGTAGTTGTAACCATAGGTAATAAGTTCCGTGTAGATATCCTCATCCGTACATCCCCACTCTGTGTAGTCGCCAATGCTGTATGTGGTGTACCACTTCGTTGCCGAATCATTGGGGATTATAGTATAGGGCACTACCGCCAACCCCGTACACTTGCCAAACATAGTGGCATCTATCTTGGCGAGTTCCGTGCCGTCGTAGTAGTCACCCACTGCAAACTCCACCTTTGCATCGCTATACACTCTCTCGCGAGTGTAGATTACCTCACTAACCGACACCCTATCGCTTGCAAACTCGCCTGTGGTCATATCCACAGCCACAGCAAATGCAACATAAGCGGTGTTTGGAGTCAGTCGATTGACAAAAATCTCACTTCTTCCGACACTTGCACCCATATCGGCGAGATACTCCGCACGAGAGTCGTAGAAGAAATAATCTGCACCGTAGTCAATCTCTTCATCGGCAATAGCCAAAAGCGCCTCTTGAACCCCACCTACACTCTCGCCTCTCTCGGCAAGTACACTCTCCTCCACTATGGAGGCATAGTAATATGCTCCCACATTGGGCACACAAGCCACCCTTAAATCATTGAAATTAGCCCTCACAACCTCAAATTCAACCTCCAAATCTTCGGGATTACCATCAGCCTTGCTGGTTGTGAATGTCGCGTAGAAAAGATCCGTTGTTGGAGCCCCACTCCAACCAAAGCAAACGACAGCATACTCGGTTTCGGGTTGCAAGCCAACGTGTGTGGAAATATCCGAAGGACCTCTGAAAAGGTAGTCTTCCTCATTACCGTATCGTTCCAAGTTCTCCACAAGCGAGTACATATAATCCTCATAGGATTCATACCAAGTGAGTGTCTCGGCAAGTTGCACAGAGCAGATATAGGGGTCGTCATTGGAGGGAAGGACCTCTCCCTCGGCGTGGTCGTAGAAAACGTTTTGGATGTCGAATTGAAAAGTGAGGGTTGAAGCATCGGGAGCAGCAGTCCTAAACTCCTCAACAGAGACTTTCGTGTTTGCCATAAACTCCTCATCTACACCCAACGCATAGGCATAATACTTTTTACCCGCCAACAGCCCCGTTGCAGTCCACGAACCATTACCAACAAAGCAAAGGTTGGCAATCATCTCTGCGGGAGTTTTGCCGAAGCCAATATAGTAGTCCCTCAATGCTTCCAAGTGTTTAATATAGGCCATCTGATCGCCTCCGAGAGCCTGATACTCTTGTTCGCTCAACACATTGAAGAAGTATGGCGCACTCTTGTTTTCGGGCACAAAGTTAAGTTTTGCCGACTCGTAGGTAATATCACTTACCGTGATTTCAAACCCCTCATCCGCGAGATTATAGTCGGCGGAGGTAAACTCTTTCTTCACCAAATCGGACACTACTTCACCATAGGTATTAATGTGGTAAGCATAGATATAGTAGTCCGTATTAGGCACAAGTCCCTCTTCGGTATCCATAAGAGTACCAACATTGGTATTCTTACTCAACCACTCCGAAAGACTAATACCTTCATTCGATGCAAGTTCTGCGAACCAGTCCAAATCGTCATTAATATACTCATCTACGGTCTCGAACTCATCAAAAAACACCTTATCAATAATCAGTGCCACATAGGGTATATTCTCCGTTAAAGGTGTGACCGTAAAAGTAACAGAGGTCTTCGTCACACCGTTTATTTTTATGTCAAAACTAGGACTTTCATCGGGCGTAGGTGATATGGGTTCTGGTTTGCACCCCATCAAGCCAACCAAAAGAAGTGTCAATGTGGCAAAAATAGCAAATACTCGTTTCATAATACGATTTTAGAAAATTGGTTATTTGTGGTTAAGCGTTATATTCTGCAAATATAACACATAATGATTAATTACACAACCATTAAAAGTGCAAAAGCGAGGAAACATTTTGAATTAATTATTCGTATCTTTGTGTTAGAATTATGTTCACATAAAACTGAAAATAACTTTTCCCAAAACTACACTATGGACAAGTACGCAATTCACCCCAATCCGCTCGTAAAGTTTCTCCAAAAGGAACCCAAAGAGTTCACAAAAGCCGACATCATACGCTTCGTTGTTGAGAATGGTATCGAAATGGTCAATTTCCGCTATGCGGGAGCAGACGGAAGGCTCAAATCGCTCAACTTCATAATCAACGACCTCGACTATCTCGACACCATCCTCACATATGGTGAGAGGGTCGATGGTTCGAGCATCTTCCCCAACTATGTGCAAGCGGGCGCAAGCGACCTCTACGTCGTTCCTCGCTATCGCACCGCTTTTCTCAACCCTTTCAGCGAGATTCCCACCCTCGATATTCTCTGTGGCTACTACGACAAGGATGGCAAGCCCTTTGCGGCTGCTCCCGACCAGGCTCTCCACCGCGCACACAACGAGTTCAAGGCACTCACCGGTATGGAGTTTCACGCAATGGGTGAATTGGAATACTACGTCGTGAGCGACATTGACGACCTCTACGTCACTCCCGACCAGAGGGGATACCACGAGAGCGGTCCCTTCTGCAAGTGGGGCGATATGCGTCGCGAGGCTATGCAGGCCATTGCCGCAGCGGGTGGCAAAATCAAGTATGGCCACAGCGAGGTGGGCAACTTTGCCGTCGATGGCAAGATGTATGAGCAGAACGAGATAGAGTTCTTGCCCGTTGATGTTGAGGAGGCTGCCGACCAACTTCTGATTGCCAAATGGATTCTCCGCGAGGTTTCCTACCGCTATGGCGTATTGCTCACCTTTGCGCCTAAAATCACTGTTGGCAAGGCTGGTAGCGGTCTGCACATCCACACCAAAGTGGTTAAGAATGGAGAGAATATGTACCTCAAAGATGGCAAGTTGAGCGATGTTGCCAAGAGGGTAATTGCAGGCATTTTGGACTCGGCAGATGCACTCACTGCTTTTGGCAATACCAACCCCACTTCCTACCTCCGCCTTGTTCCCCACCAGGAGGCTCCCACCAACATCTGCTGGGGTGACAGAAACCGCTCGGTGCTCGTGCGCGTACCTCTGGGCTGGACCACAGGTGCGGGCGATATGATTAGGGATGCCAACCCCAACGACCATTTCGAGGTCAAGGAGGCTACCGACAAACAGACCGTTGAGTTCCGTTGTCCCGATGGTTCGGCAGACATCTACCTTCTGCTTGCGGGCTTGGTTACGGCTGCTCGTCACGGCTTCGAGATGGATAATCCCGTAGCCTTTGCCGAGGAGCGCTATGTGGGTGTAAATATCTTCCACGAGGAGCACAAGGCCATTGCCGAAAGGCTTGCCCATTTGCCCGACTCGTGCGCCATTTCGGCTGATGCATTGGAGTGTAAGCGCGAGATTTTCGAGGCAAAGGGGGTATTTGGCCCTGCACTCATTGATGGTTGGATTAAGACCCTCCGCAGCCACAACGACAGGAATCTACGCGAGGAGATGAATGGCGACTCGGAGTTAATTAAGGCTCTGGTGGACAAGTTTATAAATGTAGGATAATAAAGTACAACTTCACCCAAAAAACAACGACCTGCACTCCCCAAAGTGCAGGTCGTTGTTTTCACTCTATTTCGAGCCCCTACCGACGACAAATCTTCGCAAAGTCGCACCACTCACACACCCTCACATCCTCGGTGGCCACAAAGGGGACCTCGGGGTTGAAGAGTTCGTTCAAGACCTCCGAAAGTCCCTTTTCGAACTCCTCGCGGTAGTCATTGTAGGTTGTCACCTCACGCCCCAGGCTTGTGTCGTTGAGCAGTGGCGAGTACTCCTCCTTACCCAAGTAGCGGACATAGTAGAGCGAGGGGGTAACTCCCACACCATCCAACGCTCCATTTTTCTGCATCCTCTCGGCAACCATCGAGTAGATGAGTGTTTGGACCACTGCACCATTACGGCCTTCGGGCAGGCGCGAAAGGAGGGTTTCGAGCCCCGCAAAGTCCTTATGCAGGGAGCCCGTCTTGTAGTCCACGATGCGCAACGAGCCATCGGGCATCTTATCTATACGGTCCGAATAGCCAAAGAATCGCACCCTTCTACCCTCGCCAAAGTCAAAGTCGGCCTCCATTGGGTGTTCCAAACGATAGACACCAAAATTCTCCCTCTCGGGCGCACCATCGAAGGGTAATAGGCGGGTTGAAATATACTTTTCCACCGTATCTCTAACCACAATCAGGTTGCCCCCATACTCCTCTTCTGGGACCTCTTCTTTGGCAAAATACTCCTCCGTAATGGCCCCCACCACAGCCGAGTGTATCTGCTCGGGTGTGAGGGTTGGGATATACTCCTTTGGACGCAAATGGCGCTCCACCATAGGTTCGTAGAGGAGTTGCATAGCCTTATGGAATATGGTACCGAAGAGGGCATTATCCACCCCCTCTTCAATCTCCTCATCGGTGCGAATACCCGCAATGGCCTTGAAATAGAATTTCAGCGAGCACTCCATAAAGTTATTGAAGGTCGAGGGCGAAAGACGACAAAGCGCCTCCCCCTTCTCACCAACAAGATACTCCTGCAATTTGCGCCACACACTTCCCCTCTTCTCGACCACAATACTCTTCTCCTCTGCAAGGCTCACATTGAGGCTCTTTTCGATGCGGTTGAGAGTGTGTGGGCTTTCATAATCGAGTTGGTAGATATAGCGGCTCTGCTCGCCCGTCGATTTATCGTCAGCCACCGAGCAATAGACCATATCGACCCTCCGCGCCCTCTGAATCAAACGATAGAAGTAGTAGGCATAGACACCCTCGTTGTGGTGAGGTGTGGGCATACCGTAGGCATAGCGCAGATTGTAGGGGATAAACGATGTGTCGGTAATACGCCCCGATGGGAAGTTGTCGTCATTCATCGACAGCAACAGCACATTGTCGAAATCGAGGTTGCGAGTTTCGAGAATACCCATCACCTGCACCCCACTGAGTGGTTCACCACTATAAGGAATCCTCACACCCTGCAACACGCGCCTCAAAAGCGACACATAAGTGACCAACTTCATCTCCACGCCACACTTTTTGAGCGAGGAATCAATCTTGCGCACCGCCTCATCAATCAATCCGAAGCATTCACGGTTGAGTGCCCTACGCTCGGGGCTCTCGTGGGCAACCTCCACTCTTGCCACCTGTGCGAGCACCAACAAGAGGTACTCTTTGAGCGAGTTCCACTCCTCGTGATGGGAGAAAACCTCATCCAATAGCGGACTATGGCCCACAAGTCTCTCCACCTTGACATAGATTCTCCCCTGCGAAAGAACCTCCCGACGCAACTTTTGGCTCACTTGCTTTTCGCACGAGGCCACGAAGGGGTGCGAGAGCAGACCCTCCACATCGGAATAATAGAACGACACGACACCCGCACGACTACGCCTTGCGCGAAGTTGGAGTTGCAGAAGTCGCTCCGCAAAACTATACGCAAGCGTCGAGCGCAGAGGATAACCCATTGTAATATTGACATTTCCCACACCATCGGGGAGTGAGTACAGAAGGGGCGAGAGTAGACTCTCGTCGGTCAGCACGATTGCCGTATTGCGGTCTATTTTTCCCTCCTTCTCCAAGAGGTCAGCCACAAACTCTCCCACATATTTACATTGTAGAGAAGAGGAGGCTGTGGAGATTACGTTCATCTCTTTGGGCTCCGCGAAGTGGCTCTCGGGAGAGAAAGTAGCGGGCATTGGGTAGCGACGCACATTCTCCCTAATGAACAATCCCGCCTCCTGCTTTTCATCTTTGAGGTAGTAGTCGTCAAGGTCCCAATAGAAATCCGCCTCGTGGGCGTTTTTTAGGTAGTCAAAGAGCACCTTCTCCGTAGCCGACAGAGCATTGAAGCCCACCACAACATACTCACCCTCGGGCAATTCCACCCAACCCTCACGCAACGCCTCGGCTGCCCGACGGTAAATCATACCCGTATAGCCCACGCCCTCCTTCGAGAGCGTAGCGCGCAGGTCGTTATAGATGGGAAGCAGCAATCGCCAAATGGAGAGGAACTCATCTTTGTGTTTCGAGGATTTGCGTCCCGCCTCAAACTCGCGCCAAAAGCGCTTGACCATCTGCAACTGTTCCTCCGAGAGATAGTCCCCCAAGTCGGCATCCACATCTTTCAGGTCGGCAATATTGGCAAAGAGCATCTGGGCATCAATGAGGTACTTATCCACCGCATCAAAGTCGTTCAGCAGCACCTCACCCCAGCGATAGAAGGTATCGAATGTCTCCTCGGTGTTGTAGTGGTGGTAGATTTTGTAGAGTTGTGTTATCGCGCCTATACTATCGGCCCGCTCCAAGCCCGCAAGCGACACCATCAGCGAATCTATGGAGAGATACTCGGGTGCCCAGAGTGGTCGGTTGGCAATCTTCGACAAGGCATCCACAAAAAAGACCCTCGTACGAGTATTGGGGAGAATCACCTTCAACTCTCCCACCCTCTCGCCATACCTCGCCCAGAGGTCGGCGGCAACGCTCTCTAAAAATTTTTGCATAGCCAAAGGTACAATTCTTTTGCAGGTATTACAAATAATTTCTACCTTTAACCAATATTTTGTTAGCAACTTTTCTTCGCGATGGGCAGAGTAGATATTTTGAGCGCCTCGGCAGGGTCGGGCAAGACATATCGTTTGGCATACAACTACATCAAAACTCTCTTGGCAGAGCCCTACAACTATCGCCACATCCTTGCCGTAACCTTCACAAACAAAGCCACAGACGAACTCAAAGGTCGCATCCTCTCCCAACTTAACCTCTTGGCCAATGGTTCCCCAAGCGATTTCGATGGCTCACTCAAAGAGGATGGCTACGATTTGGACCTTGTGAGAGCCAATGCCGCAAAAGCACGCAACCTCATTCTCCACGACTACAACAACTTTGCGGTGATGACCATCGACAAGTTTTTTCAGAGGGTAATGCGTGCCTTCGTGAAGGAACTTGGCGTGGAGATGGGTTTCAACCTCGAACTCCAAACCGACTCGCTCATAGACCGCGCAGCAGACCGTATGCTCGACGAGGTTGCCGGCGACAAGAATCTCTATGCGTGGATTATGGACTACATTGGCGATAACATCTCCGATGGTACCTCGTGGAACATCAAGGGTGCCATTGTAGCCCTCGGTAAGGAACTCTTCGGTGAGGAGTACAAACATTCGCGCATCACCTCCAAAGACAAGCCCGAGCTCGAAAGGCTCGCCTCGGAGGTAACCGCCCGCGCACGAGCCACAGCCACAGAGTATAGGGATGAGGCACGCCGATTCCTCCGACTTATGGATTCCCACGCGCTCGTCACAAGTGACTTCAAGGGAGGTTCGCGAAGTAGCGTTGCTACCTACGTCGAAAAGGTCGCAGGGGGAGTTATCGAAAAGCCCAACAAAGCGGCTCTCAACGCCATCAACGAGGGTGAATGGCACAAGGCCGGAAGTGGTGGTGCCAACGCCCGCATAGACTCAATAGTCCCCGAACTGACAGCGATTATCCAGCGTATGGTGGAACTCTACCCCCGCGCCATAGTCGCCGAGAATACTCGCAAGGTGATTATCTCCAACTACCGCGATTTTGCACTCCTCGCCGACCTACGCACGCGCATTGACGACATCTGCGACCAAGAGGATATTCTCCCCATTTCGGATGTGAGCGAACTCATCGCGGGGCTTGTGGCAGACAATGACGCACCCTTCATCTACGAGAAGTCGGGCAACCGCTACGACTACTTTATGATTGACGAGTTCCAGGATACCTCCACCCTGCAATGGCGCAATTTCGTACCCCTGTTGCACAACGCTCTCTCGCAGAGTGTGGATTCGCCCGTATTGCTTGTGGGTGATGTAAAGCAGTCCATCTATCGTTGGAGGGGAGGCGATTGGAGCCTTCTCGCAAAGGGTG
Source organism: Tidjanibacter sp. (assembly GCA_045596685.1). Taxonomy (GTDB): domain Bacteria; phylum Bacteroidota; class Bacteroidia; order Bacteroidales; family Rikenellaceae; genus Tidjanibacter. The sequence continues at coordinate 35,357 of JAZOCT010000022.1, forward strand.
TGAAGGAGGAGTTCGGGGATGTGCACTTTGAGCCCCTGAAAATAAACCGTCGTAGCACACGCAATGTCGTGGAGTTCAACAACGCCCTCACCCAAGAGGCTATCCACTCCATATCCTTGTCACTCGCAGAGGAACTCGCGAAGGCTCGCGAGAGGGGTTTCATAACCCCCGCCCTCGAAAGGGAACTCGGAGGGATGGTCGAGGAGGCGTATAGGGATTATGCGCAGGAGGTGAAGCCCAATGCCGAGGGTGGCTATGTTACGGTGCTCACCTACGACAAGAAGGAGAGTCCCCACCCCGTCATAGCCCGCATTGAGGAGTTGCAGTCGCGAGGCTATCGCGCAAGCGACATTGCCGTATTGGTGCGCACCAATCGTGAGGCACGAAAGATTGCCTCCGAGATTTTGGAGTACAAAAACAACCCCGAGCGCAATGAGCGCTACGTCTTCGATGTGGTCACCCAAGAGGCCCTGGCCATCAACTCTTCGCCTGCTGTCCGTTTCGTGATTGCTTGTATGAAGATTGCCACCAATCCCGATGACCGCCTTGCCCGCGCACTCTACAACGACTACTTTGCGCGCCCATTCGAGGAGTCGCTCTCACCCGAAGAGGAGGAGTTCATATACTCACTTGCGACCTTGCAGCCCGAGGAGGTCTTTGATGAGATTATGCTCCACTACCCCACCTGCTCCGCAGGAAGCGAGATTCCCTACATTCAGGCGCTCCACAGCCAAATCATAGACTTCTGTGCGAAGAGTATTGCCGACACCTCGCTATTTCTCAAATGGTGGGAAGAGAAGGGCTCTGCGGCATCGGTGCAACTACCACAGGATGCCGATGCCATCACCATCATCACCATTCACAAATCCAAAGGCTTGGGATTCAAGGCTGTAATCATTCCCTATTGCAGTTGGAGCCTACGCCCGATGAATGGTTCAACGCTCTGGGCTGCGCCCAATGCCCCACTCTCGGAAAGGATTCGCAAATTCCCCGCCTCCTACAATAAAGCGATGGCGGAGAGCGCCTTTTCGCACAGTTACTACACAGAGTTGGCACTCTCTGCCATCGACTCGCTCAACACCCTCTATGTTGCCATCACACGCGCCAAAGAGGAGTTGCATATTATGGTTCCCACAGATGCGGGTAGCACGACAGTTGGTGCCATTGTGCGCAATGCCACGCACTCGGAGGGCGAAGGCTCCCTCTACGAGAGTGGCGAGCCACCCCATCCCGCAATTAAACCCATCCGCCGCCCCTCCATCAGCACCTTTGGTACCCACTCCCCGAGTGAGAAGATTGCGGTGCGCTACACCCATCAGCGCTACGACGAGGAGAGCAGAGGCGAACACCTTGCGCCACGCGACTATGGCATCATACTCCATCGTGCAATGGAGAGAGCCACCTCGCGCGAGGAGATTGAGAGGGGGCTCTCACTGCTGGCCACCGACGGTGTCATTGCACCCGAGGAGGTTGCCACTGTGAGGGAGAAAATCGACCTTATGATGGAGAATGAGTTGGTTGCGAGTTGGTTTGACGGCACTTGGGAGGATGTTCGTAGCGAGAGGGACATCATCTATCGTGGTCACTCGTGGCGACCCGACAGGGTGATAATCAGGGGCAAGGAGGCTGTGATTGTCGATTATAAGTTCGGCCTTAACACACCCGCTTCGCACCGCCGACAGGTGGAACTCTACGCCGACCTGCTACGCAAGATGGGCTACACAAAGGTGAGTGGCTACTTGTGGTATATCTCAATGGAACGCATCGAACAGGTAGTATGAAGCGATACCTACTATTAACTCTCGGCATAATCTGCATTTGTTTGGGGGCTTTGGGTGTTGTCGTCCCAGGACTTCCCACCACTCCATTTCTTTTGGCTGCCTCGTGGCTCCTCTATCGTTCCTCTCCGCGCATCCAAAGGTGGCTCTTGGAGTCGAGGCTCGGGGACTACATCCGCGACTACGAGAGGCGTGGCGGAATGCGTCCCAAATCAAAACTATTCGCCGTACTCTTTATGCTCACAATGGTTGCTTGTTCCATTATATTCTTCATCCCCAACCTTGCAGCCGACGTAGTTGTAGGAGTTGCCGGAATTATTGGTTCGCTCATTGTTATCTTCAAGGTTCCAAACGCCCGTTAGGAAGAGCTCTTTGTGGGGCGGTATGACCATAGGACTATACCAATACCCGCAAAGACCAACAACGCAAACAGGAGTGTTTCGAGTCTTACCTTATCCAAACGCATAACCACAGACAAGGCAATCGCTGCCACAGGTTGCAAATAGGAGAAAATGCTTGTTTGGAAGGGTTTGATGTGGCGCAAAGCGTAGTTGTAGAGAAAATTTGGCAGATATGTCAAAAAGCATATTATCACAATAAAAGCTACCGTCGCTTCACGATTCCACCCCGCAAAATCACTCTTCACCAAATCCGAAATACCAAACGGTAATACAATAACTGCGGCAATCACATATACCCACAACAGCACAGTCGCCACATTGTATTTGGCGAGCATCCGTTTGAGGAAAACCGTATAGCAAGCCGTCGCTACCACCGCACAGACAACAAACAGATTTCCCTCCATAGTAGCAACAGCAGAAGAGGTGTGGTTGCCCATAAGAATTATCGCCACAGCACCCGAGAGCCCTATAATAAGTCCCACCACCTTCGTGCGTGTGAGCTTATCCACACCCATCAAGACCGACAACAGAAGCACCACAAGTGGGCCTACCGTGTTAATTATCGACCCATCCACGGGCGAGGTGCGCGACAGCCCCAACATCAGTGTGCCCTTATGGATAACGCCCAACAGCAGAGCCGCACCAATAAGCGTCGGAATATCTCTGCGCTCAATACGTTGCACACCTCCCTTTATTGCCGGAATCAGGGCAAGGATTGCGGTAGCCGTAAGTGCTGCCGAAAGCAGCAACACGGGTGAAAGGTAACGTGGAAGGAGTATGTGGTAGAGTGGATAATCCACCGCCCACAGGAGGTTACACCCCACGAGCGCGAAGTGTGGCAGGAAGGTGTTGGAGGAGGTTGATTGCTGTGCCATTGGGCTCTTTTTTCCACCCCAAACAGCAATATTCGTGCCCCCGCACGCAAAATAAGGTGGGCGACACAAAAACTCGTGTCGCCCACAAAGAGAAAGAGAAAGCGTCAGCCTCTAAACCCCTATTCCCTACAAAAAGAAGTTTGCCGAGAAGGAGAAACGGAACGGCTCCTTGCCTTCAACATAGAGGGTAACCTCAAAAGTGTGTTGTTTCGCCACAGTCGGTTTGTGGTGGAAACTCAATGAGATATTTTTCACACTCATAAACTTCGAGTTTTCGGCAACGAAGTCTTCCAGAGCCACCTTCTCCTTGTATGGATTATAGTCATATTCCGATCTGCTACTGTCGGGATGCACATAACCATTCTCGATATAGGGTCTGTAAGTGTCATAACTAATTGACACAACATCATCAAGCGGAGTGCCCGCCGGATGTTCTTCGTCGAAGTCGCCATTGCTCACGATGGTAATCTTCGAAATCAGATTATCCGTATTCCAGACCTCTCCCTCGGGTCCGAACATAGGTTCAGAAGAGCACCACCTGTTGAATCCGACCTCGCCATTTCGTTGGCTTATTTCTTTGTGTCGTTGGTATCGTTCCTGTCTTTCTTGTACCACTTCTTGCGTGGCGTATTTACTCGCCTCCGAAGATCTACTTGCGAACAGTTTACTCGGCAATTCTAAATCATAGACAATAAATTCACTATCCCTTGTACTCACCACCTCGACATCTTCCTCATAATCAATGTCGTAGTAGTTCATTATGTAGTATTCATAAAAATCTTCAAACAAATGAATTTCCGAAGCAATTTGTTCGCACCCACAAAGGAACAGGCAACTACTTATAACCAATGTTGAAAATATGCGTTTCATAAAATCGTAAGTTTATTGTACTTAATAATGCGGAAGCAAAAGTCACGGTGTTTTTTGTATATTGACACTCTATCACCCCACAATAATTGTTGGGGTCAAATCCAAGTCAAAAGTAAAACTATAAGGTTCGCCGTATTCAAACTCAATAGTTACCGTAAAGGTATGCTGCATTATCATTGTTGGTTCTTGCACAAATTTGAGCCAGAATGAGTTACCATAAGCCATAGTAGATTCCATAAATAGCGAATCTTCAGACTCAAATTCGGATAATATTTTCGTAACATCATAACTACAATACCCATATCCCAATGCTCCTTCTGGGAGGGTGTAGTTATTCTCTATAATGTTTTTATAGGACTTATAAGTAATCGCCACAACATCATCCAATGATGCACCCGCAGGATGATTTTCGTCAAAGTCGGCATTACTCACAATGGATATGGAGGTTATCAAATTATCTGTATTCCACACACGGTGTCTAAACGCGCATCCATCGGTTGCATTAACATTTCGATTAAAACCCACATCGCCATTTTTTTGACTCAACTCACGGTGCCTCTCGTGCCATAGTTCCCAATCTGGGTTATCTTGCTTCCACCTTTCAGAGGTGCTATCCCAAGTATAACATGCGTATGTTTCCGTAGGAATCCTAACCACAACAGTATGAGGAAACGACGAACTACGTTCAACCTCGGATTCTCCACCACAATCCACGTTCTCATATATACTCACTAATGATTCGTAGAAACAATATGTTTCTGTAAGTGGGCCCAAACACCCATACAAGCACAAACAAGTGGCCAAAATCAGTGCATGAGATATATTTTTCATAAAATCACGAATTTATTTGTTGTACTTAATAATGCGGAACCAAAAGTTGTAGTGTTTCTGCATATCGTTAATAGAGTTATCAAAAGATTCTGCATCAGAGGTCTCAATACATCCATTTTTCAGCAAATTATTGGCGAACCACCCGTTGTTACTTCCATTTGCCCATCCCCAATTACAATGAACATAATCAGTGGACTCCTCAACTGTTTCGGAAATAACCGTCCCTGACATAGTGCTAATTATCTTTGTTTTCTCTATTTTCTTATATCCATCTATAACCCAAGCGTGCCCACTAATACCTCCGCTGATCCTTACAGCGCCTACAAACACTGGACAACCTTGTTCAAGCATAGACTTCACGATATTGAAATCGTAGAACTTGGTTTTTACATTAGAATAACCTATTGACTCCATATACCTACTGGCAGCAGCGGGCGTTGCAAAACTATAACTTGTCCCCATAAATCCATAATTCATATCACACCCCACTCCTATTCTATGTATTAATTTTGCAATAAAATCCTGATAATAAATATTTGCGTGATTAATTCGATCAAAAGCAAGTAAAGCATCCCAGGGCATAGCATTGGTCTCACCTACTATATAAGACATTGTTGGGTATTGATTATATGCTAATATCTGCCCGACTGCAATAGCCACACAACCTGCCGCTAAATCCACGCTATCTATATAATCATCTCCCCATTCTGCCCGAGGGTCAAAATCATACTCTTCTACTCGCGAATATGTCGCTCCAAACAAACCACGATAACGATATCTATTAGGACAATATCTGTTATACTGGTCTCTTTGGTACCATTGTGTTTGTAACATTTTATCACACACGACCTCTGTTTCATACGAATAATCAACTATAAGATTACCCGTACCTATGTCACCACCAGAATCTCCGCCACCAATATTTCCTCCACCAGGTGGCAACATAGGATCGCCAAATTCATCTTTATTGTCCCTCAAACTATCTATCCATCCGATAACATAGTTGGCGACAAGCCCTTCTATAAATCCTTCAGATGTGCCTTCATCTCTTGGTTCAGACCCAAGCAGATAGTCTTCGTCTTCCTCAACATACAAATCATCAAGAGTTAGCACAGGATCCTCCAAAGGATTGGGATTAAACTCCAAATCACCAGAGTTTGTCACTGCAATAACCTCATCGGGCAAGCGATCATCGGCCGACAAAATAGCATAGCCACCCTCCTCGAAATCAACCACATACAAAGCATCTGCGACCTCTGTGTTTCCCGTGCGCGTTTGTGGCTTAAATGTAGACATTGGAATACGGGTAACTGTCCAATTCGACCTATTCATTACCCTCGTATTATCCATACCCATAGACTCCATAATTGATTCAAGACTCGACAGTGCCTTTGATATAGGTATGTGATGGGGAGTAGTTGGTTCCACACACTCAATAAAAACATCTCCCTCGTGTACTAACGAATCCAAATCATTCGTGCACGAAGCAAGCGCATTGAGTATTAAGATTAAAACAACTAATTTTACATTTACTCTCATACTCTCACTATTAATTAAAACAATATTTTCAATTCTCGATTGAGTAACATAGCACGAGAGGACTACGAAAATGCGACACAAGAGCGAGGGTTGGTGGTCGCCAAATATTTGTAACGCTTGCGAATATAAGACCTTTTTTCCAAATATTCAACTATTTGGATAAAAAACAATGCAAAAATGTTAAAAAAAGCGACACAAAAACTTGTGTCGCCCAAATATTTCGGTGGAAACAGTGTGCGTTGTTAGTCCATTTTGAGCACCGCCAAGAATGCCGACTGGGGCACCTGCACGTTACCAATCTGGCGCATACGTTTCTTACCCTTCTTCTGTTTCTCCAAAAGTTTGCGCTTACGCGAAATATCACCGCCATAGCACTTCGCAGTCACATCCTTACGAACCTGACGCACAGTCTCGCGGGCAATAATTTTCGCACCAATGGCCGCCTGAATGGCAATATCGAACTGCTGACGAGGGATGAGTTCTTTGAGTTTCTCGCACATCTTGCGACCAAAATCGTAGGCGTGGTCCGTAAAAATGAGCGACGAAAGCGCATCCACAGGCTCGCCATTGAGCAGAATGTCCAACTTCGAAAGGCGGCTCTCGCGGTAGCCTATCTGGTGGTAGTCAAACGAAGCGTAACCGCGCGAAATGCTCTTCAACTTATCGTAGAAATCAAAAACAATCTCCGAAAGAGGCATATCGAAGTTAATCTCCACCCTCTCGGGGCCGAGGAACACCTGATTGACAAGCGTGCCACGTTTGTCGATACACAACTTAATAACCGCACCGAGGTAGTCGGTCTTGGTGATAATCTGGGCGCGAATGTAGGGCTCCTCAATCTTATCTACCAACGTCAGGTCGGGCAGACCCGAAGGGTTATGAACATCGACCACATCGCCCTTCTTGGTCGTAACCTTGAACGACACGTTGGGCACTGTGGTAATCACATCCATATCGAACTCGCGATAGAGCCTCTCCTGCACAATCTCCATATGCAACAAGCCGAGGAAACCACAGCGGAAGCCAAATCCCAATGCCAACGAACTCTCGGGCTCAAAGGTCAAAGAGGCATCGTTGAGTTGCAATTTTTCGAGCGAAGCCCTCAAATCCTCATACTCACTCGCATCCACAGGATAGACACCCGCAAAAACCATCGGTTTCACATCCTCAAAGCCGGCAACACCCTCCTCACAAGGACGCTCAACGTGGGTAATCGTATCGCCCACCTTCACATCCTTCGAGGACTTGATACCCGACATAATGTAGCCTACATTACCCGCCTTTATCTCGTCTTGCTGTACGAATTTGAGTTTCAGCACGCCAATCTCGTCGGCATCATACTCCGAACCCGTATTAAAGAACTTAACGTGGTCGCCCTTGCGAATCGTACCATTCACCACACGGAAGTAGCCGATAATACCGCGATAGGAGTTGAACACCGAGTCGAAAATCAGGGCCTGCAAGGGAGCATCCTCATCACCCTCGGGGGCAGGAACGCGCTCAACAATTGCATCCAAAATCTCCTGAATACCGACACCTGTTCGAGCCGAGGCGCACAAAATATCGCTCTCGTCGCAACCCAGCAGTTCGACAATCTGGTCCTTGACCTCCTCGACCATTGCCGACTCCATATCAATCTTATTGATTACGGGGATGATTTCGAGGTCGTGTTCGAGCGCCAAGTAGAGATTGGAAATGGTCTGTGCCTGAATACCTTGCGAAGCATCAACCACCAAGAGCGCACCCTCGCACGAGGCGATTGCACGCGACACCTCATAGGAAAAATCGACGTGTCCGGGGGTGTCGATAAGGTTGAGGGTGTAGACCTCTCCCTCCTTTTCGTACTGCATCTGGATGGCGTGGGACTTGATGGTAATACCCTTCTCGCGCTCCAACTCCATATCGTCGAGCACCTGATTTTGAAGTTCCCTCTCGGAGAGCGTACCTGTCTCCTCCAAAAGGCGGTCTGCCAGGGTGCTCTTGCCGTGATCAATGTGGGCTATTATGCAGAAATTGCGAATGTTTTTCATAGATACCATATATATTGGGTGCAAATGTACTAATTTTCTAACAATTTCAAAACAGGTTTTCAGGAGGTAGTATTTTTCGTGGCAAATAGCAAAAAGTGGAAATTATGAATATGAAATTTTGCAAAATTGATAATAATATAGTATTTTTGAAGCATAATTAACCACAAAAATAACTTTCATACTCACCTCCTCGGGGGTGAATATAGACTAACCACACAAGTATCAATGATTTCGATTCCAAGTGCAGTAGAGACGGTTATCAAAAAACGTCCTTTTCTTGAAAGTGCTCTCGTTGATGGTCTCATCAACCTTTCGGCACTTGCCAGACAACTCAAACCCGAAATTGAGGCTATTGTATGCAAATCGGTAAACGATAGCGCAGTCATTATGGCTCTCAATCGCCTTGTTCCTCGTCTTGGTGCAATCAATGCCGAGAAGGCCCAAAGCGTTGTGGAGAATATTGGCGACATAACCGTGAGAAGCAACCTCGCAGACTACACATTCCAGAACTCCCCCACTCTCCACAAATTGCAGGCTCAACTTTTGGAGAAAATGGGTGAGGCAAACAATGTTTTCTGCACCTTCTCGCAGGGTATCTCGGAGACCACAATTGTGGTCAGCGAGAGCATCGCCGAGGAGGTTGAGGCGCTCTTTGCCGACGAGCAGATGAACTCCAAAAACAACAAACTATCGCTCATTACCGTCAAGTTGCCCAGCGACAACACCCTCTATCCCGGTGTTTACTACTATCTTTTCAAGGAACTCGCCTGGGACAACATCAACATCGTGGAGGTAATCAGCACCACCAACGAATTTACCATCGTCATCAAAGATAGTGACGTGCAGCGCGCCTTCACCATCCTTATGAATGCCAAACAGCGTGGCGCTCAAATGGAGAGAATCTAACAAAAGAGCAACGCCCCAAAGCGTTGCTCTTTTGAATTGAAAATTAGGTAATGATGCCAAAAGAAGGACCGCTCGATAAAAGGCAAATAATTAGGTGAGTTATAGGCATACAAGAAAGCGGAGTCCGCAGTTTACATAAGGTAAATGAGGACTCCGCTTATCGCAGTATAACGACTAAATCGCCAATTATTTGCCTTTTATTCCCATTCGATGGTAGCCGAAGGTTTGGGCGACATATCGTAGCATACGCGGTTCACATTAGGCACCTCCTCCAAGATACGCTTGGTAATCCTATCGAGGATGGCCCAATCAATGTGCTCAATCGAAGCGGTCATCGCGTCGATGGTATTCACCGCACGGATAATAACGGGCCAGTCGTAACTGCGGGCGTTGTTCCTAACGCCCACCGACTTGAAGTCGGGAACAATGGTAAAGTACTGCCATACTCGTTTATCCAAGCCCGCTTTTGCGAACTCCTCGCGGAGAATGGCATCGCTCTCCCTGACCGCCTCCAACCTATCACGAGTGATGGCACCCAAGCACCTAACACCCAAACCAGGGCCGGGGAATGGCTGACGGTAGACCATCTCATAGGGCAGGCCCAACTCAACGCCACAAGCCCTAACCTCGTCCTTGAAGAGTTGTTTGAGGGGCTCCACAAGGCCAAATTTCATATCCTCGGGGAGTCCACCCACATTGTGGTGCGACTTGACCATCTTGGCAGTCTTGGTACCGCTTTCCACAATATCGGGATAGATGGTACCTTGACCGAGATAGTCAATACCATCGAGTTTGCGCGCCTCCTCCTCGAATACGCGAATAAACTCACCTCCGATGATTTTTCTCTTCTGCTCGGGGTCCTCTACTCCCTCCAACTTGGTGAGGAAGCGCTCGGTGGCATCGACATACACGAGGTTTGCGTTGAGCTGTTTGCCGAATACTTCCACTACAGCCTCACTCTCACCCTTGCGCATCAATCCGTGATTGACGTGTACGCACACAAGGTTGTTGCCGATGGCTTTGAGCAACAGCGCCGCCACAACCGACGAATCGACACCTCCCGAGAGTGCCAACAACACCTTCTTGTCGCCCACCTGCTGGCGGATGAGTTCCACCTGGTCGCTCACAAAGTTTTTCATATTCCAATTAGGCTCCGCCTTGCACACATCGAACACAAAGCCCCTAACAGCCTCCTTAATAGTCTCTTCGTCATCGGCAAAAGCCTCCAACTTCACCTCACAGAGCGCCTTTGCGTGACCTGCGGAGATGACGGGAAGGCCTACGGTGTAGATTTCGGGGAGCACATCAATCTCCACTCCATCCACAACATTATTCTCGCCACCATTGATAATCACACCCTTCACACCCGGCAGAGCCTTCAACTCCTCGGCTGTAATATCGTGGGGGTAAATTTCGCTATAAACCCCGAGCGCACGGATAGCCCTTGCCAAAACGGTGTTGTGGTGGCTACCGAGGTCGAGAATCACAATCATATCCTGTTTCATAAGCAATTTTGCGTTTTGAATTTTGAATTTCTATTACTCACCGCGAGTGTAGTTGGGGGCCTCTTTGGTGATGGTCACATCGTGGGGGTGGTTCTCCACAACGGCTGCCGAGGTAATCTTCACAAACTTGGCATTATGAAGAGCCTCTATATCCTTTGCACCGCAGTAGCCCATACCCGAGCGCAAACCACCAATGAGTTGGTAGATGGTTTCGCTCAATGTGCCCTTGTAAGGCACGCGGGCAACAATTCCCTCGGGTACAAACTTGCTCGAATCGCACTTTTCACTCTGGAAATAGCGGTCTTTGGAGCCCGCCTGCATAGCCTCAATCGAACCCATACCGCGATAGGACTTAAACTTACGGCCATTGTAGATAATGGTCTCACCGGGCGACTCCTCGACACCCGCAAGCATCGAGCCCATCATCACGCAATCGCCACCCGCAGCCAAAGCCTTCACCACATCACCCGAGTAGCGCAAGCCACCATCGGCAATAACGGGAACACCGTACTCGTGTGCCACCTTTGCCGCATTGAAGATGGCGGAGAGTTGGGGCACGCCAACACCCGCAACGATGCGGGTTGTGCAGATGGAACCGGGACCGATACCAACCTTAATGCCATCGGCACCAGCCTTAATGAGGTACTCCGCAGCCTCGGCAGTGGCGATATTACCCACCAGAACATCAATCTGTGGGAAGGCCGCCTTCACTGCTTTCAAGGTATTGGTCACATTTGCCGAGTGACCGTGAGCGGTGTCAATGACTACCGCATCGACTCCTGCCTCCACCAAAGCCTCGACTCTCTGCAACGTGTCGCTCGTAACACCCACACCCGCAGCAACTCTCAAACGTCCCTTATCGTCCTTGCAGGCATTGGGATAGTCCTGAATTTTGGTAATGTCGCGGTAGGTGATGAGTCCCACGAGGGTGTTGTTCTCATCCACAACAGGCAGTTTCTCAATCTTATTTTTCAGAAGAATTTTCGAGGCCTCCTGCAAATCGGGGTTATTGGTGGTAACCAAGTTTCCACAAGTCATAACCTCCTCAATGGGAAGCATCATATCGGTTTGGAAGCGGAGGTCGCGGTTGGTCACAATACCGATGAGTTTCATATCGGCATCCACAACGGGAATACCTCCAATGTGGTTCTCCTTCATCAAGCGCAGAGCGTCGCCAACAGTCTGCTCTTTGGTGATGGTAATGGGGTCGTAAATCATACCGCTCTCGGCACGTTTCACCTTCCTCACCTGCGCAGCCTGTGCAGCAATGGACATATTCTTGTGCACAACTCCTATGCCACCCTCACGAGCAATAGCAATAGCCATCTCTGCCTCCGTTACGGTATCCATCGCTGCCGAAACAACGGGAATATTCAAACGAATGTTGCGCGAAAAGCGACTGCCAAGCGACACCATATTGGGTGTCACCTCGGAGTAGGCGGGAATCAGCAGCACATCGTCGAAGGTCATACCCTCTTGTGCGATTTTCTCTTCAATAAACGACATAGTAATTCTGTATTAAAAATTCTTCAACTTTTCGTCAATAATGATGGTCTTCGAGCGGTCTGCGCCAACAGAGATAACTCCCACTTTCACACCCGTAACCTCCTCTATTTTCCTCACATAAGCCTTTGCAGCCTCGGGCAGGGCATCAAACGATTTCACGTCTGAAATATCCTCCTTCCAGCCCTCCAACTCGATGAGTACAGGTTTGCAACGCGCAAGTTTGGCAATCGTTGCGGGGGGCGAATCAATCACCTTGCCATCAACCTCATAGCCCACGCAAATCGACACTTTATCCAGACCCGAGAGAACATCAAAGAGCATCAGTGCCCACGAATCAATGCCCGCCAAACGGCTTACATAGCGAGCAACAACAGCGTCGAACCACCCCACCCTGCGGGGACGACCCGTAACCGTGCCATACTCGTGGCCACGCTCTCTAATCTCCTCGGCCCTATGATCGAACAACTCCGTTGGGAAAGGACCCTCGCCCACCCTTGTGCAATATGCCTTCGCTACGCCCAGCACATTGTCTATCCACTTGGGCGATACGCCCGCACCCACAGGTACGCTTGCCGATGAAGGGGTCGAGGAGGTCACATAGGGATAGGTGCCGTGATCAATGCAGAGCATCATACCCTGTGCACCCTCAAAGAGAATCTTTTTGTCCTCTTTGAGCGCCTCATTAATCAGAGCCGAGGTGTCACAAATCATATGGCCAATCTTTCCTGCAAGGGCCATATACTGTTCATAGACAGCCTCAAACTCAAAGGTGGGCAAGCCCAGCATCCCCAGTTCCATATTCTTGATAGTCAGCGCCTCTTTCAAACGCTCGGCAAAGTACTCGGGTTCCAAAAGGTCGCCCATACGGATTCCCACCCTACTATATTTATCCGAGTAGGCGGGGCCAATACCCTTCTTGGTGGTACCAATTTGCGAGCCCCCTTTGAGCGTTTCGTATGCGCCATCGAGTGCCGAGTGGTAGGGCATAACCACCGCAGCCCTATCGGAGATGTAGAGTTGGTAGTCGGTGATACCCTGCGAGTGAAGCCTCTCCAACTCCTCGACAACCGAGACGGGATTAATCACCATACCATTGGCCATCACATTGACGGTCTTGGGGTTGAAGATACCCGAGGGGATGCTCTGCAAGGAGTATTTGTGTCCATCGAACACCACAGTGTGTCCTGCATTGTTGCCACCCTGGTAGCGCACCACCATATCGGCACGGCAGGCGAAATAGTCGGTAATCTTTCCCTTGCCCTCGTCGCCCCATTGCGACCCTATAACTACTAATCTTTCAGACATTTACTCCTCTATTTTATTGCGTTTGTAGATATAATCGACATTCTTCATATAGTATTCCAGCGTGAAGCAACCATCCAACTCCTCCTCTGTGAGAGTTGCCATAACGGTAGGCTCCTCCTTCAAGAGTGCCTGATAGGATGCCCCCTCCGCCATAGCCCTCATAGCCACAGGCTGAACAGTATCATAAGCCTTCTCCCTTACGAAACCCTTGTCGATGAGTGCATTCATAACCCTCTGGGCAAAAATCACACCGTTGGTGCGGTAGATATTGGCCCTCATCTGCTCCTCGAATACCACGAGATTCTCCAAGATGCCCATCATACGATTGAGCATATAGTCCAAGAGGATGGTAGCATCGGGCATAATGATGCGCTCTGTGGCCGAGTGGGAAATATCCCTCTCGTGCCAGAGGGCAACATTATCGTAGGCAGTGGCCATATAGCCCCTCAAAACCCTTGCGCAGCCACAGATATTCTCGCTACTGATGGGGTTGCGTTTGTGGGGCATTGCGCTCGAACCCTTCTGGCCCTTGCCGAAGGCCTCCTCCACCTCGTGTACCTCGGTACGTTGGAGGTTGCGCACTTCGAGTGCCATCTGCTCCAAACTTGCACCAATAACCGCAAGGGTTGCCATATAGTATGCGTGTCTGTCGCGCTGGATAACCTGCGTGGAGATATTTGCCGAGTCGATGCCCAACTTCTCACACACATAGTCCTGCACGAAGGGAGGAATGTTGGCAAAGTTGCCCACAGCGCCACTAATCTTACCCACCTCTACACCGCGTGCGGCTGTGCGGAAGCGCTCCAAGTTGCGCCTCATCTCCTCATACCAAAGTACCCATTTCAGACCAAAGGAGGTAATATCGGCGTGGATGCCGTGTGTGCGACCAATACAAGGAGTATATTTGAACCTACGAGCCTGTTTTTTCAGAACCTCCATATATTTCACGATATCCTCCTCAATAATCTTATTGGCCTGCGAGAAGAGGTAACCATTGGCGGTGTCCACCACATCGGTACTCGTCAGACCATAGTGCACCCACTTCCTCTCCTCACCCAGCGACTCACTAACGGTGCGGGTGAAGGCCACTATATCGTGGCGGGTTTGGAGTTCAATCTCTTTTATCCTATCAATATTGAAGGTGGCCTTTGCCCAGAGCCTCTCCACATCCTCTGCGGGTACGACTCCCAACTCTCTCCACGCCTCGGCAGCGAGCAGTTCCACCTTCAAGTAAGCGTTAAACTTGTTCTCTTCTGTCCATACTTGGCGCATCACTTCACGCCCATACCTCTCAATCATAACTATTTAGCAACTTGGTTAAGGTAACATTCGATAGTATTCTCCATAAGGCACGCCCTGGTCATAGGACCGCAGCCACCGGGAACGGGGGTGATAACCGAGGCCTTCTCTTTGCACGCCTCGAAGTCCACATCACCGCACAATTTACCCGTTTCGGGGTCACGATTGACACCCACGTCAATCACAGCAGCGCCCTCGCCCACCATATCAGCAGTGACAAACTTGGGCCTACCGATGGCCACTACCAAAATATCTGCCTTGCGAGTGACCTCTGCAAGGTTTTTGGTACGGCTATGGCAAATGGTCACCGTTGCGTTCCTATCCAACAGCAGTTTTGCTACGGGCAGACCTACGATGTTGCTCCTACCAATCACAACAGCATTCTTGCCTGCAATCTCCACACCCGCCTTGTCCAACAACTTGATGACACCCTTTGGGGTGCAGGGGAGAATACACTTCTGTTTCTGCCAGAGGGCCGCCACATTCAGTGGGTGGAAGCCGTCTACATCTTTCTCTTTGCTGATGGCCGCAATCACCTTCTCCTCGCTAATGTGCTTGGGGAGAGGCAGCTGCACCAAGATACCATCCACCGTTTTATCCTCATTGAGGCTATGAATAAGGTCCAAAACCTCCTGCTCGCTCACATCTGCGGGGCGACGTATGGTGGTATTTTTGAAACCCACCTCTTCGGAATCTTTTGCCTTACCCGTAACATAAGATACACTTGCGGGGTCCTCGCCCACCAGAACCACCACCAAGTGTGGTGCTCTACCATACTGCGCGGTATATTTTACCACATCTGCCACAATCTCTTTTTTGATTTCGGCAGCCAATTCTTTGCCACTAATAATCATATCTTTATCTATTTGTATTTAATCCAACACTTTATGCCCGATGTCGGTACGGTGGAAGAGTCCGTCGCACTCAATGCGAGCAACATCTGCAAGTGCTCTTTGGCGAGCCTCGCGGAGGTCGGAACCTCTGCCCACAACCATCAGCACCCTACCTCCGGCAGTGACAATCTTGCCCTCTTTTTCGGCAGTGCCCATATGGTAAATTTTGCCCTCTATGCCATCAAGGCCCTCTATTACCGCGCCTTTGGGGTAACTCCCAGGGTAGCCCTTCGAGGCGAGCACCACGCCCAGCAGAGCCTCCTCGCTCCACTCCGTAGCGCAATCACGACCATCAATAGCCGCATCGAAAAGGTCGTAGATGTCGCTCCTCAATCGGGGCAACACAACCTCTGTTTCGGGGTCGCCAAAGCGGGCATTGAACTCTATAACCTTTGGTCCCTCCTCGGTGAGAATCAGACCACCATAGAGCACACCCACAAAAGGCACACCCTCGGCCACCAGAGCCTTTGCTGTGGGACGCATAATTCGCTCCAAAGCATACTCCCTGACCTCCTCGGTGACAAATGGCACGGGGCTATATGCGCCCATACCGCCCGTATTGGGCCCCTTATCTCCATCGTAGGCTCTCTTGTGGTCTTGTGCCATAGCCAGCGGATAGACCTTCTCGCCCGAGACTACGCACATAAACGAAAACTCGGGACCATCCAGAAACTCCTCCACAACGACTCTCCCCTTACCGAAACTCTCATCGAGGAGCATATCTTTCAGGGCCTCCTCGGCCTCCTCGTAACTCTCCGCCACGACTACGCCCTTACCTGCTGCCAGACCGTCATACTTGATAACTGCCGGCAGGGGACGCGATTTCACATACTCCCAAGCCTCATCGAACCTCTCAAAAGCCTCATAATCAGCTGTTGGGATATTATACTTTGCCATCAATCGTTTGGCAAACTCCTTGCTACTCTCAATCTGTGCAGCGACCTTTGTGGGACCAAAGATTCGCAATCCTTTCTCTCGGAATATATCCACAATACCCACCGCGAGTGCAGCCTCGGGACCAACAACCGTCAGGTCTATGGAGTTTTGCAAAGCAAACTCTGCAAGTGCCTCCACATCCTCCACGCCGATTTTCACACACTCGGCCTGCCCAGCAATACCCGCATTACCTGGTGCGCAATATATCTTCCCTACTTGTGGAGAACGCCCGAGGGCATCCACTATGGCGTGGCACCTACCGCCACTGCCCACAACCAATACTCTCTTTTCCTTCATACTAATGTTTGAAATGACGCATACCCGTAAAGAGCATTGCTATACCTTTTTCGTTTGCCTTCCTAATTGCATCCTCATCGCGGATGCTGCCACCAGGCTGCACGATGGCTACCACGCCATATTTCGAGGCGAGTTCCACCGTGTCGTCGAAGGGCAGGAAACCATCCGAGGCCAATACCAAGCCCTCATTTGCGCCCGCAGCCTTTGCCTGATTGAGAGCAATCTCTGCCGAACCAACCCTATTCATCTGACCGGCACCCACGCCGAGGGTCATACCATCCTTCACAACCACAATGGCGTTACTCTTGACGTGTTTGACAACCTTCCAGCCGAAGTTCATATCCTGCAACTCTTCCTCGGAGGGTTGGCGCTCGGTGACGCACATATCGGCCCTTACCTCCAAGCACTCCACATCGGCATCCTGCACCAGCAGACCGCCCGTAACACCCACATATTGTCTTTGGGGCTCCCTCACACCATCCATCTTCACCTCCAAAAGTCGAAGGTTTTTCTTCGAGGCCAATACCTCCAATGCCCCCTGTTCGAATTTGGGAGCCATCACAATTTCCAGGAAGATGGGTTTCATCATTTCGGCAACCTCCTTTGTGAGAGGTCTATTCATAGCAACAATACCGCCATAGATGCTCACCTTATCTGCCTCGTAGGCCCTCTTCCAAGCCTCCTCAATGCTCTTCCCCACACCTGCGCCACAAGGGTTCATATGTTTGAGCCCCACGCAGAAGGGTTCCGAAAACTCCCTCACAATCTGCAAAGCCGCGTTGGCATCCTGAATATTATTATAGGAGAGTTCCTTACCTCCGAGTTGTTTGGCAAATGCCACCGAATAACTCACCTCCTTGCCTGCACGATAGAAGGATGCCTGCTGATGGGGATTCTCACCGTAGCGCAGGCTCTGAACCGCGTCAAAAGCCAAGAAGAGTTTTTCGTTCAAGCCTGCTGCTTTTCTCATATAGGTTGCTATGTGGCTGTCGTAGAGGGCCGTATGGGTATAGGCCTTTGCCGAGAGCATAAGCCTAGTTTCGGGTTTCGTATTGCCACCCTTGCGAATCTCCTCCAAAACCATAGCGTAGTCATCGGGATCGCACACCACACTCACCGAGGCAAAATTCTTGGCTGCCGAGCGCAACATCGAAGGGCCGCCAATGTCGATATTCTCCACAGCCTCCTCCATAGTCACACCCTCTTTGGCGATAGTGGCCTCAAAGGGGTACAGATTGACGCAGATCATATCTATGGTCTCTATCTCATTCTCCGCAAGCGCTGCCATATGTTCCTGCTTATCCCTACGAGCCAACAAGCCTCCGTGCACTTTGGGGTGCAGAGTCTTAACACGCCCCTCGCAAATTTCGGGGAAGCCCGTAACATCGCTAATATTGGTAACTTTCAGGCCACTGGCCCTCAAAGCCGCCATAGTACCACTCGTGGAGATAATCTCCCAACCCAACTCGGCAAGGGCGGTGGCGAACTCCACCACTCCCCTCTTGTCGCTAACACTGATTAATGCTCTCATTGCTATTTAGTTATCCTATTTATCGTTTCAATATAAAGTTTGTGTTCTGCCTTGTGAATCATCGACTCCAAAAAGTCTATATCGTCACCCTCATAGGGCACCGCCACCTGCGAGATGATGCGTCCACCGTCGAGCGAAGAGTCCACCTCGTGGATGGTCACACCATAGACCTTCACACCATAGTCGAAAGCGTCTTGGATGGCGTGCGCCCCCTTAAAGGCGGGCAGAAGTGCGGGGTGGATATTTATGATTCTTCCACCGTAGCGTTCCAGCAACTCCTCGCCAATGATGCGCATATAGCCCGCCAAGCAGACCAAATCCACACCCTCGGCATCCATTCTATCGGCAATCATCCTCTCGAACTCCCTCTTGGAACCATACTCTTTGGGGTTGAAAAGAAGTGTCGGAACACCATATTTATTCGCCCTCTCCAACACATAGGCTCCCGCCTTATCACACACGCAGAGCACCACCTGGGCATCCTCAATAGTTCCCCTTTGGCACCCCTCGGCTATCGCCTCGAAATTGGAGCCATTACCGCTCGCAAAAACAGCCAATCGTTTCATCTACAACAACTTTACGCCTTCGCCCTCAACAATCCTACCGATAATTGTTGCTCTCTCGCCACACTCGGTCAGTATCTCTACCACCCTCTCGGCATCCGAAGGTGCAACAGCCACCACCATACCTATGCCCATATTGAAGATGTTGAACATCTCCCTATGGGGTACGCCACCATACTCCTCCAAAAGGCGGAATACGGGCAGGATTTCCCAACTGCCCTCCTTAATTTCCACACCCTGACCATCTTTCAGAATACGGGGGATATTCTCGTCGAATCCGCCACCCGTAATGTGAGCCAAGCCGTGCACATCCACCTCCGAGAGAACCTTGTGCATCTGTTTAACGTAGATTTTCGTAGGTGTGAGGAGCATTTCGCCCAGGGTTTGTTCGCCCGTCAAGGGGTACTTCTCGCTCAATTTAAGGCCGTTGTCGCTGACAATCTTCCTCACAAGGCTGAAACCATTGGAGTGGACACCACTGGATGCCACACCCACCAGCACATCACCCACCGACACCTTCGAGCAATCGATGAGTTTGGCCTTCTCCACAGCACCCACCGTGAAGCCTGCAATGTCGTACTCACCTTCGGAGTACATACCAGGCATCTCGGCGGTCTCGCCACCCACAAGCGCACATCCTGCCTGACGACAGCCCTCTGCCACGCCCGACACGATAGCCTCAACGGTTGCCGGATGGTTCTTACCCACAGCCACATAGTCGAGAAAAACAAGAGGCTCGGCACCCTGTGCCAACACATCATTCACACACATAGCCACAGCGTCGATACCTATCGTATCGTGCTTATCCATCTCGAAGGCGAGTTTGAGTTTGGTACCCACGCCATCGGTACCACTCACCAGCACGGGATGCTCATAACCGAGTGAGCCCAAATCGAACATACCACCGAAGGCTCCGATATTACCCATTGAGCCCTTACGGGTGGTCGATGCAACGTGTTTTTTGATGCGGCTAACAACCTCATAGCCTGCTTCGAGATTCACGCCCGAAGCCTCGTAACTTTTTGCCATAGAATCTATTTCGCTTTAATTTTATATCGTTTATAGAGCGTTGCCTCGTCGTCCGTCAGGTAGAGGTCGGTGGGATACTTACCATCGAAGCAGGCCATACACATCTCACACCTACCACCCGAGCGCATCAGCGACTCGGTGGAGAGAAATGCGAGCGAATCGGCCTCAATGTAGTCCCGAACCTCCTCGATGCTCTTTTGTGCCGAGATGAGTTCCTCGCGTGTGGAGGTATCAACGCCATAGTAGCAGGGGTGTTTCATCGCCGGTGAGGCAATCCTAACGTGCACCTCGGTGGCACCCGCCTCTTTGAGCAGGCGTACAATACGTTTGGAGGTCGTGCCCCTCACAATCGAGTCATCAACCATAACGACCCTCTTGCCACCCACAATACTTCTCACAGCCGAGAGTTTCATCCTCACACCCTTTTCCCTCATACTCTGCGAGGGCTGAATGAAGGTACGAGCCACATATTTGCTCTTCACCAATCCCATCTCATAGGGGATGCCACTCGCCTCGGCATAGCCTATCGCGGCACTCAAACTCGAATCGGGCACGCCCATTACAATATCCGCATCTGCGGGGGCCTCTTTGAAGAGCAACTTACCACTCTCCTTGCGGAAGGTGTGTACATTGCAGCCATCAATATCGCTATCGGGACGGGCAAAGTAGATGTACTCCATCGAGCACATATGGTAGTGTTTGAAACTCGAAAAGTGGTTGCTACGAATACCGTGATGGTCGATGGAGATAATCTCACCGGGCTCCACATCCCTAATAAACTCTGCACCCACCACCTCAAAGGCACAACTTTCGCTCGACACCACCCAACTACCATCCTTCAACCTACCCAACGAGAGAGGTTTCAGACCGTGTTTATCCCTGCACGCATAGATGCGCTTACCGGTCATAATCAGGAACGCAAACGCACCCTCCACCATATTCAGCGCCTCCATAATGGAGTGTATCCTATCGACGTGGGCTTGTGCAGCGTCTTTCTTGATAAGGTTGGCTATCAGTTCGCAGTCCGACGAGGTGAGAAACAGGCTACCGTTGTCCTCCAAATACTTACGCAGCCTATCGGCATTGACCAACTTGCCATTGTAGGAGATAGCAAAGTCGCCTGTGCGGTGGTGGAAAACTATGGGCTGAATATTCTCCGCAACGCCACCTCCACCAGCATTGGTGTAGAGAACTTGACCGATGGAGATATTGCCTTCGAGTGTCGAGAGATTCGCCTCGTTAATGACGCTATTGAGCAACCCTGGCCCCTTGACGCATTTGAGCACACCCTCTTTGGCGCTCACTATGCCACACCCCTCCTGACCACGATGTTGCAACGAGTGCAAACCGTAGTAGCAGATATTGGCGGCATCATCCGAGCCATAGATACCAAAAACACCACACTCCTCGTGTAATCTTTTCTCTTCGGTATTCATCTTCTCTATTTAATAGCACTCAAACGTGCGTTAATCTCCTCGTATGCCTCGATAACCTTACCCATATCCCTACGGAAACGGTCCTTATCGAGTTTCTCATTGGTGGTTGCGTCCCAGAGGCGGCAAGTATCGGGGCTAATCTCGTCAGCCAAGACAATCTTACCATCTGCCGTCTTACCAAACTCAATCTTGAAATCCACCAAGCGAATATTCACCTGTGCAAACATATCAATGAGCACCCTATTGATGCGAGCCGTAAGGTCATAAATCTCTGCCAACTCCTCGTAGGTTGCCGCACCAAGAGCCACAGCGTGGTGGTCGTTAATCAGCGGGTCACCCAGCGCGTCGTCCTTGTAGCAAATCTCATAGATAGTATTAGGAGCCTCTGTACCCTCCTCAATGCCGAGGCGTTTTGCCATCGAGCCGGCAATCACGTTCCTCACGATAACTTCGAGGGGTACAATCGACACCTTCAAGCACAATTGGTCGCGCTCATTGAGGGTGTCAATGTAGTGGGTGGGGATACCCGCAGCCTGCAATTGGTGGAACACAATGGTCGAAATCTTGTTGTTCAGAACACCTTTATTCTCAATGGTTGCCTTCTTGATATTATTGAAAGCTGTTGCGGCATCCTTGTAGTGGATAATCACTTTATTCTCCTCATCTGTTGCAAAAACTTGTTTTGCTTTGCCCTCATAGAGCATCTCTAACTGTTTCATTTCCTGATATTTTTTGTGTTTTTAACCTAATTATTTCTTCTGAAAGTAGCGAATAGCGTTGCGGAAGATATTTTGCACCTTATTGCCTGCAATATTCTTCATAAGTCCCTCCTCGTAGCGTTCCGAGTGTCCCATTTTGCCGAGAATCCTGCCATCAGGCGAGATGATACCCTCTATTGCCATCGTGGAGCCATTGGGGTTTTCGGGCGAGTGCATCGTGGCACCACCCATCTCATCGGCATATTGGAAGGCTATTTGTCCTGCCTCGTAGAGTGCCGTCGCCAACTCCTCGCTTGCCACAAATTTGCCCTCACCGTGCGAGGCCGCAATGGAGTGCAACTCACCCACCTCGAAACTATCCAACCAGGGCGAAGCCACCGAAGCAACCCTCGTGGTGACAATCTGCGAAATGTGGCGATTGATGTCGTTATGGAACAAGGTGGGCGACTCTTTGGTCATCTCGCCAATCTTGCCATAGGGCAACAATCCCGACTTAACCAGTGCTTGGAAGCCGTTGCAGATACCCAAAATAAGTCCACCTCTCTGTTGTAGGCGTTCAATGGCACTCTTCACCTTCGAGTTCATTATCACGTTAGCGATAAACTTACCGCTGCCATCGGGCTCATCGCCCGCCGAGAAGCCACCGCTGAATGCCAAAATGTGGCAACCATCAATCTCGCGCGCCATCTCTTCCACCGACTCCTCAATATCCCTTGCCGAGAGGTTGCGGAATACCGAAGTGCGCACCTCGGCACCCTCCGTCGCGAAGGCCTTTGCCATATCGTAGTCGCAGTTGGTACCTGGGAATACGGGGAGATATACAATGGGGCTCTCCACAGCCTCACCCTCGTAGTGGGTAGTATTCTCACCCGAGGTGCCATTGGCCACCACGCCCTCCAAACCACTCCTATCGGGATAGACCTCCGTAAAGTGCAACCTATTGGCCTCCAAGAGTGTATCAATCATCATCCTTTCGCCATTGACCACAAGAGCCTCCTCCGAGGTGGTCATACCCAGTAATTCGAAGTGGGGGAAGTCGAGAGGTTTGGTGCTCTCAATCACAAGCGAGCCGTAGTTCCAACCAAACAAGTCGCTCTCTGCAACTTCCACATTGGCACCTATCCTATTGCCAAAACTCATCTTCGCCAGAGCCTCTGCCACGCCACCAAAGCCCACAGCCCAAGCCGAGGTTATGTTGCCTGCAAAAATCTTATGGCGGACAATATCATATATGTCGATGAGTTCCTCTGTGTCGGGCATCCAATTCTTCAAGGGGGTATGGCGCACAAGGTAGATGAAATTATCTGCCGATTTCCACTCGGGGCTAATCACCACCCTACTATCCACTGCCGTAGCACCAAATGCCACCAAAGTGGGAGGTACGCTAATGTTTGCAAAGGTGCCACTCATTGAGTCCTTACCACCGATTGAGGGTAGTCCCAGCGCCACCTGCATACGCAGAGCACCGAGCAAGGCTGCAAGGGGCTTGCCCCAAGCCGTAGGGCTCGACATCTTCTCGAAATACTCCTGATACGAGAAGCGCATCTTCTCATACTCCGCACCCGCTGCCACAGCCTTTGCCACAGCCTCCACAACCGCATAGGCCGCACCGTGATAGGGGCTCCAACTACTCAAATAGGGGTTGAAACCATACGAAAGAAGGCTGGCCGTATGGGTCGTGTGGTTGCCCACAGGCAGGCGCTGAACGCTCACCTGCGCCTCTGTAGTTTGGGTCTTACCGCCATAGGGCATCAAGACCGTAGAGCGACCTATGCTCGAATCGAACATCTCAATCAAGCCTTTCTGGGTGGTAACATTATCATCCGCAAGCAATCTCTGGAACTTCTCGGCAAGGTTTTCTCCCTCCACTGTGCGCTCAAAGGGGTTTTTCTGCTCCACAGCACCTACCTTCACCTTTGCATAGTGTTTGGCACCTGCCGAGTCGATAAATTCGCGGCTCAAATCGGCCACTATCTCCTGGCCGTAGAACATCCTCATCCTACCCGTCGAGGTCACATCGGCAACGTGCCTTACCTCGATATTCTCCTCGTGGCAGTAGCGTTCAAACTCCTCTCTATCCTTCGCCTCCACAACTACCGACATTCGCTCCTGCGACTCGCTAATTGCAAGTTCCGTAACATTCAGACCGCTATATTTGGTCGTCACCCTGTCGAGGTAGATATCGAGTCCATCGGTGAGTTCGCCAATGGCAACGCTCACACCACCCGCGCCAAAGTCATTGGATTTCTTTATGAGCCTTGTCACCTCGGGGCGACGGAACAGACGGGCGATTTTCCTCTCCTCGGGGGCGTTACCCTTCTGCACCTCACTGCCACACTCCTCAATGGAGGAGGCGTTGTGCTCCTTCGACGAGCCTGTGGCACCACCGATACCGTCGCGCCCCGTTCTGCCACCGAACATAAGTATCACATCTCCCTCTGCGGGGCTTTCGCGCCTTACGTTCTCTGCCTTCACAGCACCCACAACGGCACCAATTTCGAGCCTCTTGGCCACATAATCGGGGTGATAGATCTCCCTGACGTGGGTTGTAGCAAGACCTATCTGGTTGCCATACGACGAGTAACCCGCCGCAGCCCTCAACGAGATAACCCTCTGGGGTAATTTGCCCTTCATCGTCTCACCAACGGGAAGGTATATGTTGCCTGCGCCCGTAACCCTCATCGCCTGATAGACATAACTCCTACCGCTCAACGGGTCGCGGATTGCACCACCCAAGCAGGTCGATGCGCCACCAAAGGGCTCAATCTCTGTGGGGTGGTTGTGCGTTTCGTTCTTAAACATCAAGAGCCACCTCTCCACTACACCATCCACATCCACATCGACATAGATACTGCACGCATTATTCTCCTCGCTCTGCTCCAAATCATCCAAAAGGCCCTGTTTTTTAAGGTAGCGTGCGCCAATGGTCGCAAGGTCCATAAGGCATAGGCTCTTACCATCTCTGCCGAGTCGCTTGCGGATATTCTTCCACAACTGTACAGCATCGTTTATATCGTCCGACACAAACGACTCCTCCACCTCTATATCTGTCAGTTCGGTGGTGAAGGTTGTGTGGCGGCAGTGGTCACTCCAATAGGTATCCAAAATGCGCAACTCGGTTTCGTTGGGTTCCCTACCCTCACGGGTAAAATAGCCCACAACCTCCATCAAATCGTCGCCATTCATCGCCAAGCCCCTCTCCTTACAGTAGCCATCGGCCTCCTCGCGGGTGATGCCACAGAAGCCTTCGAGCACCTCCACAGGTTTCGCCACAGCCCTCTCTACGGGAGCCAAAACATTCAAGTCTTTCTCGCGCGACTCCACAGCATTGATGCAGTAGTGGGAGATTTTCTCCATCTGCTCCTCATCGACACTCTCATCGAAGATAATGAGTTTGGCGCTACGAATCTCTACCTCGGCTGCGGGAGCGAGCAATTTCACGCACTCGGTGGCCGAAGCAGCCCTCTGGTCGAACTGGCCCGGCAGACACTCGATAGCCAAGTGGGGCATTCCTCCAAAATCGACCTCATCGGTCACGCTATCGGTTGCCACCTCGCCAAATACACGGTAGCGACTCTCCTCCAACAACTCACGCGAAAAGCCCAAAAGGTCATAGACACACAGCAGGCGCAACGAAGTGATATTCAATCCGAGGTTCGAATTGAGTTCCCTGCGCAGGCTCTCTGCCTCCACCCTGAATGGCTCGCGTTTTTCGACAAATATGCGGTAAGTATTCATTGATTTTCTATGTTTGAGTAGTGTAGTTCTTCAATGTTTATGGCCTCCCCCAACTAAATCTCCGAGGCAAGCACCTTATCGGCCTGCTCTTTGCGAAAATCGTCGAGTTTGAGTTTCATCTCGGCATCCGTAACCGCCAGCATAGCCACAGCCAGAAGTGCCGCATTTTTGGCACCATCAATACCCACCGTAGCAACGGGGATACCCGAAGGCATCTGCACCATTGAAAGGAGCGAGTCCAAACCTTCAAGTGAGCGCGATTTGATGGGGACACCGATTACGGGCAAAGTTGTGAAGGCCGCAACCACACCTGCAAGGTGTGCAGCGCCACCCGCACCTGCAATGATTGCCGCAAAGCCACGCTCTCTTGCTCCACTTGCCCACTCCTCCAACTGGTGAGGTGTGCGGTGAGCACTCAAAACTTTTTTCTCATATTCAACTCCAAACTGCTCCAAAATAGCAGTAGCACCCGACATAACACCGAGGTCGCTTGTCGAGCCCATTACAATGCCGATTTTCATTTAATAATCCTAACTAAAATATTATAAAAGAGTGACCGCCAGATTATTACATCGGCGGTCACACTCATCCTATATCATCTCTTTGGTCGCACTCTTTGCTTTCATAGGGGCGCGCTTCTCGGTAGCGAGAACCGTTTCCAGTCCCCAAGCCATTTGGCGCGCAATCCCATTGCCCGCCGACCTGTGTCGCATTCGCCCCGAGGCGGTTATGTTTCGATGTTTGTACATTAGACTCCCTCTAAAACTTCCCCTTCTGATTCACTGCACAAAAGTACGTCTTTTTTTCTCAAAGAGAAAATGAAGTTTTCAATAACTTATCAACAATTACACTCTACAATTTTGCCTTCGACTCGCAATATACGCAACGGTACTTACCTGGCTTATCGGTGCGGGGACGGAAGAGAGAATCCACATTCTCCATATTGGAGATACAGCGCTTGTTGCTACATACATACTCGTTGCGAACAGCGTCAGCGGGAATCAGGTCGATAGTCTTGCTGTCGTCTTTGGCCCATTCGAGAAGTTTCATAATCAAGGCCATACGCACAAACTTACCATTCTCAACCTGACGGAAGTATGCGGCTCTGGGGTCTGCATCCACCTCCACAGTAATCTCATTTACGCGGGGCAGTGGATGGAGAATACGCATCTCGGGGCGTGCAGTGGCAAGTTTTGCGGGGTCGAGAATAAAACTGTCCTTTACGCGGTCAAACTCATCCTCGTCCAAGAAGCGCTCCTTCTGTACGCGAGTCATATAGAGGATGTCCAATTCACCCATTACCTCCTCCATAGTAGCAACCTCTTTGTAAGGGATATTGTTCTTCTCGCACACCTCGTGGCGCATATAACTTGGCAAGCGCAACTGCTCGGGGGCGATGAGCACTACTTTGATACCCTTGTAGCGCGACATTGCTTTAATGAGCGAGTGAACGGTACGACCAAAACGGAGGTCACCGCAGAAACCGATGGTGAGGTTGTCGAAACGGCCCACCTCACGTTTGATGGTCAGCAGGTCGGTGAGGGTCTGGGTGGGGTGGCTGTGGCTACCATCACCAGCATTGATAACGGGGATACGAGAGTTGTTGGCGGCAACAAGTGCAGCACCCTCCTCAAAGTGGCGCATAGCGATAATATCGGCAAAGCAGTTGATGGTTTTGGTTGTGTCGGCGCAGGTTTCACCCTTCGCAACCGAAGAACTCTTTGCATCCGAGAAACCGAGAACCGTACCACCAAGTTCCAACATTGCCGAGGTAAAACTCAAACGAGTGCGAGTACTTGGCTCATAGAAGAGTGTTGCGAGTTTTTTACCCTTACAAGCCTCCGTGTATTTATCACGATTTTCGATAATATCCAACGCAAGGTCGATAATCTCGTTCAACTCCTGCATAGACAGGTCGGTGGGGTCAATCAAGTGTCTCATTGTTATATACTTATTTAATTTGGATTAAACTTTTAGTGTAACTAACCTTATTCTCTTTTTTATATGTGGGTGTTTATTATTTGTTCATCCAGCTCTCATCCTGTGGATTTGCCATAAACTGTTTCAGGCGGGACTCATCCTCGGGTGCAATATAACCCTCCTCTACGGCCACCTCTACAAGAGTATTGAAGTTCGAGAGCGAGTAGTTTACCACACCTGCGGCTGCGAGTCTTTCGAGGCCTTTCTTCATTCCATAGGTGAAGATGCTCACAACGCCCAGCACCTCGGCACCAGCCTCGCGCAGAGCCTCAACAACGTCTATACAACTGCCGCCTGTGGAGATTAAATCCTCAATCACAACCACTTTGGCACCCTTCTCCAAGCGTCCCTCAATTCGATTACCTCTGCCGTGATCTTTGGCACTGCCACGCACATAGCCCATAGGCATATCGAGAATGTCGGCAGCGATGGCTGCGTGGGCAATACCTGCGGTACTTGTACCCATCAGCACCTCGGCCTCGGGGAAGCGTTCTTTGACGGTCTCGGCAATGGCACTCTCCACCACTTTGCGTGCTTGGGGCGCGGTGAGAATCAAACGGTTGTCACAATAGATGGGGCTCTTGATGCCACTTGCCCAAGTGAAGGGCTCTTCGGGGCGGAGAAAAACCGCTTTGATGGAGAGCAGTTGGGCTGCAATAATCTTTTCGGTAGTCATATTCTGTTACTGTTTCAAAAATTCGCTAACACATTTACGATAAGCCTGTACGGGGTCCTCGGCAGCGGTGATGGGGCGACCTACGACAATGTAGTCTGAACCCAATTGACGTGCCCTCGCGGGAGAGGTGATGCGCACCTGGTCGTCAGCAGCCGACTCTGCAAAGCGGATACCTGGGGTGATGGTCATAAACTCCTCGCCACAAGCCTCCTTCACGATGGTCGATTCCAAAGGCGAGCAAACCACGCCATCCAATCCTGCGACTTTGGCATTGTGGGCATACTTGATGATGGTCTCGCCGATGGTTGCATCAATCAGGAGTTCCTCCTGCATAACCTGCTCCGAGGTGGAGGTCAGTTGGGTTACAGCGATGAGCAAGGGACGGGTACCATCTTCGCGAGTGAGGCCCTCTTTTGCCGCCCTCATCATCTCCACAGTGCCCGCAGCGTGAACATTCACCATATCCACATCGAGTGCCGAGAGTACCTTCATAGCCTTACGCACCGTATTGGGTATGTCGTGCAGTTTCAGGTCGAGGAAAATCTTGTGTCCCCTACGTTTAATCTCCTTCACAATCGCGTTACCCTCGGCATAATAGAGTTCCATACCGATTTTCAGGAAGGGTTTGCGCTCTTCGCCACTGAATTTGTCCAGAAATGCCATAGTCTGCTCTGCCGATGCGAAATCGCAGGCAATAATTACATCTTTTGCGTTCATCATCACTTTACAATACCAATTATATCTGTCAATCGTTCAATTCCAAGTCTTTCCATCTCGGCAGGCAGAGCCTCTATAATCTCTTTGCACGCATAGGGGTTGCGCAGGTTGGCAGCGCCCACCTCTACGGCACTTGCACCGGCCATCATCATCTCCACAACATCCGCCGCGCTCTCCACGCCACCACAACCGATGACGGGAATACTGCACGCTTTGGACACTTGATAGACCATCCTCACCGCCACAGGGAAAACAGCCGCGCCCGAAAAGCCCCCCATCTTATTGGCAATGATGGGTTTGCGGGTACGGGTGTCGATTCTCATACCGAGCATTGTATTAATCAGGCAAATGCCATCTGCGCCCGCCCCTTCGGCAGCCTTTGCAATTGCCACTATATCCGTAACATTGGGGGTGAGTTTCACATAGAGGGGCTTTGTGACTACCCTCTTTACGGCTCTCACCACCTCTGCGACGCTCTCCGGCGAGGTGCCAAAACTCA
This sequence comes from Tidjanibacter sp., assembly GCA_045596685.1. Lineage (GTDB taxonomy): Bacteria > Bacteroidota > Bacteroidia > Bacteroidales > Rikenellaceae > Tidjanibacter. The sequence continues at coordinate 65,216 of JAZOCT010000022.1, forward strand.
TACCTCCTCCGTGTACATTGGGGCACGAAACGTTGAGTTCGATTATCTCCACCTGCTCCTCGCGGGTGATTTTCTGGCAACACTCCACATACTCATCTATCGAAAAGCCGCTGATGTTGGCAATGATGGGTTTATGGAACTTTTCGCGCATCTTGGGTAACTCCTCGGCAATCACCGCATCAATACCGGGGTTTTGCAATCCCACAGCGTTAATCATTCCCTCCCTACACTCCGCAACACGAGGCAGAGGGTTGCCATAGCGCGCCTGGCGGGTGGTACCCTTGAAGGATATGGAGCCCAAGATGTCAATATCATAGAACTCTGCCATACCATAGCCGTAGCCAAAGCAGCCACTGGCGGGTATCACAGGGTTGTCGAGCCTCACACCGCTCAACACTACACTCATATCGCGTTTTACTTCCATATCAAATCCTCCTTACTAAATACGGGTCCCTCCTTGCAGATTCTCTTTGCGCCACTCTTGGTTTCGATGCTACAACACATACACACACCAAAGCCACAAGCCATCCTCTCATCGAGGCTCACCTCGCCGCTCCACTCCAAAGAGCCACACACTGCCCTCAACATAGGCATCGGTCCGCAAGCGTAGAAGTAGTCGCAATCCAACCTCTCATTCCTAATAACATCGGTCACAAAGCCCTTTGTGCCCTTCGAGCCATCGACGGTGGCGATGTAGCACTCAATGCCAAGCGCCCTGAACATCTCCTCCGCAACCACATCGGCCTGGCTATTGAAACCGAGAACAACAACGGGTTTTGCGCCTTTGGCGATGAGTTTCTTGGCGAGATTATACAAGGGTGCACATCCTATACCTCCACCGAGCAGGGCCGGACGCGAGCACTCCACGCTCTCCGAGAATCCGTTGCCCAAACCTGTGAGCAAATCGACCATCTCGCCCGCCTTCATCTGGCTCATAGCCTTTGTACCCTCGCCTACTACATCGTAGAGCAGGGTAATACTCCTCTGGTCGTAGTCACACACCGAGATGGGACGACGCAAAAACTTACCCTCCACTGCGACATTCACAAACTGTCCCGAGCAGGTAATGTATTGTGTATCACCCTCCAAGACCATCTTCATAGTCTTGGTCGAAAGGCTCTCGTTGGACACAACTTTATATAAATCTCTCTTATACATTCTCTCCACTATTTTTCATACACAATCGAACCACTCGCAACGGTCAGGAGCACCTCGCCCCTCAACCTCATACCATCAAACGGGGTACTTCTACCCTGCGAGAGAAACTCCGAGGGGTTCACATTATACTCACTGCACAAATCCACCAAAGTGGCATCCAATGGCTGGCCGACCTTAATACCCCCACCTATTCCGAGCAACCTGCGAGGTGCGAGGGACATTATCTCCACCAACCTTTCGAGCGAGATAACACCTCCTCCAACCATAAATGTGTAGATTGCCGCAAGCGAGGTCTCGATACCCACCACACCCATTGCGCTCCCAACCAAACCTTTCGATTTCTCCTCTGCCGAGTGTGGTGCGTGGTCGGTGGCTATAACATCAATAGTACCGTCCGCAACGCCCTCTCGAAGAGCCTCCATATCGCTCCTTGCACGCAATGGAGGGTTCATCTTAAAGCGTCCATCGTCGCACATATCCTCGTCACACAGAGCCAGATAGTGTGGTGCCGTTTCGCACGTCACACTCACACCGCGCCTCTTTGCCTCGCGGATGAGTTCCACACTCTCTTTGGTCGAGATGTGGCAGATATGCAGACGGCAGCCCGTTCTCTCGGCTATCTCTATATCTCTCTTCACCTCTCCCCACTCGCTCTCGGAGCAGATACCCCTATGGTTGTGAGCCCTGCACCACTCGCCATCGTGAATATATCCCCCATTGAGGAGGCTCTCCACCTCACAGTGGGCCGCCAAGAGTTTACCCGTTTTTGCAATGCGCTCCATAGCCCTCTCCATAACCTCCTCGGACTGCACACCCGTGCCGTCATCCGAGAAACCTGCCACGCGGGGCGCAAGTACCTCATAATCCACACACTCTTCACCCTTACGGGCAGTGGTAATGGTGGCATAGGGCAGAACCTCTATGCAGGCATCGCGGGCTATTATATCGAGTTGTTGTTGCAGATTTTCGACACTATCGGGAGCAGGATTCAGATTGGGCATAGGGCACACCACCGTAAATCCTCCTCGGGCGGCTGCGCGTGTACCACTCGCGATGGTCTCCTTATAGGCGTAGCCGGGCTCGCGCAGGTGAACGTGCATATCGACCAAGCCGGGAAGCAAAACCTTGCCTTTGCCATCCACGACCCTCACACCTTCACTCGGAACGATGCGCTCACCAATGGAGACAACGACACCCCTCTCAACCAGCACGTCGCCCACCACAAAAGCACCCTCGTGCCACACTTGGGCTCCCGTGATAATCATACTAACACTCGCCATAGAATCCATACTCTCTCCCTATGCAATAATTTAGGCATAAAAAAATGAGGTAACTCGCGGGGGCGACTTACCTCAATAACTCAAAAACCGACAAAAGACAGCGCGACCTCAAAGGACTCACATTGCGACGGTTACGCACCGCCATAGGTTGATTTTTGCAAACTCTCATGGCTTCTTTTGTCATCTATTTGCCCACAAAAGTACGACGCAAAAACCAAATTTCAAAATCCCCCGCTCCATTTTTTCAACAATTAATTGACAGTGGAGATTTTGCGCTCTCGCTTCCTAATAGTTCACCGCATCAACACCGCGAGGCTTACCCGGTGCAAAATTTGCCTCAATATACTCTTTCAGGCCAAAATTGTGGTCCACCTCTTTGAGCGAAGTATCATTGACCCTCTGGTGAACCTGCAACCTCTCGCCTCCAAAAACCATACGCTCGGCAAAACTCTCAATCTCGGGGCGTAGAAAATACATAGGTCGCCAGGAGAAATTGTGGTCCATATTATTGGCATCGCAGAACCAATAGGGGCTCCCCACCTCTTCCAGCGACTCGACAATCGCCTCCGAGCCGAAGAGCGAGATACCGAAAAGCGACTGACGACCATAGGGTACATTGCGGTCTGCATTGCCGTGAAAGAGCAACATCGGACAGGGCTCCCTCTCCCACTTCAACCTACGTCCCGAGGCGCAAATGGCACCCGCCATCGAAACAACTCCTGCATAGTCGAAGTCGGCAGGAAGTACAGCAGCAATAGGTTGTGAGTTACACAACGCCCACTCTGCCTGACACACCGTAATGGCTCCTGCGCTCGACCCGAGAGTGACGATACGCGCGGGATCGATACCGAGCACCGACGCATTGGTCACAAGATAGGCTGTGGCATCTATCAGGTCCTCCACAGCAACATCAATAGCATCCACCAACATTGCCCTGAAATCCAACAATGAACGCTTCACTTCGGGCTCATCAATGAGCGGTTTGAGGCCCAAGCGATAGTCGATAGCGACCACCTTCCAACCCCTTCGGGCGAAGTATTCATAGACCTCCACTACTTCCTCTTCGGCACGCGAACCCGTCACGAAAGCACCTCCGAAAACATAGAGCAAACAGGGCTCCACTTGGTCATTTGTGGAGTAGATATCCAAGTAAAGAGGCATCTCGCCACGATGGGCAAAGGTGTAGGTTTGAACATCCACACTCTGTGCATCAACGCTCAAAAAAGCCACCAGCGTGGCCATCAAAAGCAAAAATTTTCTCATCATATTTTCAATTTTCAGCCACACAAAGATACAAATTTCACACAAATACTACACACATTTCAGCAAATAATATTCCTTTCTCACGACTTCTTCGAAAGGGGGATTTATTGACAGATTGTTGAAAACTTGTTATTAATATTAAGGTATCGGAGATGTGCCGAGTTGAGAAAAAATTCATACATTTGTGGGTTATGAGAAACTTTCTGACCAAACTATCACTCGTAGCACTCATAGTGCTCACATCTTCAAGCCTTTACGCACAAGGCGGGAAGGTGTCGGTCAGCGGTAAGGTTGTAGATGCCGCAAATGGCGAACCACTTATCGGCGTGACCATTCTAACAGAATCAATGCAGGGTGTCACAACCTTCGTTGATGGAACCTACACAATTGATGCCACCGAAGGCACAACTCTCACATTCTCCTATATGGGCTACAAGGATGTTGCCTGGAAGGTCCCCACAGGCGTTAGCGAGGCTATACGCAATGTGGAGATGGAGAGCGAGAGTGAGGTGCTCGAAGATGTGGTCGTAATCGCCTATGCCGTCCGCAAAAAAGGCACAGTGGCAGGCTCGGTTTCGACTGTGAAGTCCGAGAAGGTGGAGAGCACTCCCACCGCCGCCTTCGACCAAGCCTTGCAGGGACAGGTTGCGGGCCTTTCGGTCCTCTCCAATACGGGTGAGCCCAGCGCCGCTGCGACTATGACCATTCGTGGTACCAACTCCATCAACTCGGGTACCGCACCTCTCTATATCCTCGACGGTGTGCCCATCTCGGCAAGCGACTTCAACACCATCAACCCCGCAGACATCGAGTCCCTCTCGGTACTCAAAGATGCCTCCTCGACCTCTATCTACGGTGCCAGGGCGGCAAATGGTGTGATTGTGATTACCACCAAGCGCGGTAAGATTGCAGACCGCCCACGCATCGACTTCCGCACGCAACTCGGCTTCTCGCAAGCCGACGACAGCAAGTGGGATTTGATGACCACCCCCGAGCGTATCGACTATGAGAAACAGACGGGAATGACCGCAGGGCAGAACTACAACCTTTTGAGCCAAACGAATGTCAATTGGATGAACGAGGTCTTCAACTCCTCGGCCCCCTTGCAGAACTATGAGGTTTCGATTTCGGGTGCCGACGATAAGACCAACTACTACCTCTCGGGTGGCTACTACAACCAGCAGGGTACGGCTGTCGGCTCGGGCTTTGAGCGCTTCTCGATGAGGGCAAACGTACAGCGCAAGGCTGCCGAGTGGCTCACTCTCGGCACCAATACGATGCTCAACTACCAGAAGATTCAACAGGCCGATGAGGGCGCCTACACTCTCGTAACCCCCATTTCGGCAGCACGCTTTATGCTCCCCTATTGGAATCCCCGCAGGGAGGACGGGTCGTTGGCATCTATTGAGGACGGTTCGTGGAAGGGTAATGGTCAGAACCCTCTCGAATGGCTCGAAAACAACCCCGTACACTACCAAAAGTACAAACTCATCTCTACGATGTTCTTGGAGGCTGCTCCCATCAAGGGACTCACCTTCCGCACACAATTTGGCGTGGATTACTCCCACACCACAGGTTTTGGCGTGTCGTATCCGAGTTACGCCCCCAATCAGGGCAATGGTTCGGCCTCGCGCTCCTCAACCGACTCCTACAACCTGACAATCACCAATACCGCAAACTACACCTTCGATATTGACGATGAGCACAACTTCACCTTCCTGCTCGGTCAGGAGGGTGTGGATTACCACTACGAGGCGTTCAGTTTGCTCACCGAGGGCCAGAACAATGACCGCCTGACGAGCATTTCGACGGGCACAAGGGCCACATCGTGGGATGACACCACCGACTCGGACTACGGATTCATCTCCTTCTTCTCGCGCGGAGAGTACAACTACGACCGCCGTATCTACGCCGAGGCAGCATTCCGTTTGGATGGCTCTTCGAGGTTTGGTGCTTCGCGCAGATGGGGTGCTTTCTGGTCTATGGGTCTGATGTGGGACGTGCAGCGCGAGGAGTTCCTCCTCCCCTACACCCATTGGCTCACCACCGCACAGGTATCCTTCTCGACGGGTACGAGTGGTAACTCCTCGATTCCCAACTACGAACACCTGGCGCTTGTGGGTGGCGGTGCCGACTATATGGGCGATGCCGGCGTGGGCCTTATGCAGCCCGGCAACGAAAACCTCGGCTGGGAGAAACCCTGGACTACCAACTTCGGCCTGCACGCCGGCTTCTGGAATAGACTCAATGTGGACTTGGAGTTCTACTACAAACTCACCAGCGATATGCTGATGGAGGTTCCTGTTCCCTACTCCACCAGCGGCTTTGGTTACTATTGGGACAACGTGGGTGAGATGGTCAACGCGGGTGTGGAACTCAACCTCACAGGCACTATCATCGCCACCGACGACTTCCTTTGGACCGCAAATGCCAATGTGTCGTACAACCACAACGAGATTACCGAACTCTACAACGGTGTGACCGAATATGAGCGCTCGGGTACCAATACCAAACTCGTGGTTGGTCATCCTCTGGGAGAGTTCTACATCAACCGCTATGCGGGTGTGAACCCTGCAAATGGTGACGCACTGTGGTATGACAAAGAGGGCAACCTCACCACCGAGTTGCGCGATGAGGATAAAGTTCTGGTGGGCAAGACCTACATCGCCCCCTGGCAAGGTGGTTTCGGTACGGCCTTGACCTATAAGGGCCTCTCTTTGAGCACACAATTTAGTTGGGTGGCAGACCGCTGGATGCTCAATAATGACCGCTATTTCGACGAGTCGAATGGTAGGTTTGCAACCTACAACCAATCGCGCCGTCTGTTGGATAGGTGGAAAAATCCTGGTGATATCACCGACATACCTCGTCACGGAGAGTACACCGAGTTCGATAGCAGACTCTTGGAGGATGCCTCGTTCTTGCGTCTGAAAAATGTGATGCTCTCCTACACCCTCCCCTCGGAGTGGCTCTCCAATCAGAACGTCATAAGAGGGGCACGACTCTACGTTCAGGCACAAAATCTGCTCACTTGGACACACTTCTCGGGACTCGACCCCGAGGGTACAACCAATATCTACGCTGCACAGTACCCTATGGCGCGTCAGTACACCTTTGGTCTTGACGTAACATTCTAACACCCCGACAAGTATGAAGATGATGAAAATGAACATAAAATACCTTTTGGTGGCATTGGCAACAATGACTTTTGCCACCTCCTGCTTGGACAAGTTGCCCGAATCGGCCATTCCTACCGATGAGGCTATGCAGTCCTACAACGATGCCGAGCAGACCGTAACGGGCATCTATTCGATGATGAAGAGTAGCGCTCTTTGGAGTGGCTACCTCACACTCCTCCCCGATATTCAGACCGACTTGGTCTATGCTGTGGATGGCTACTCCAACACCTATGGACAACATTGGTTGTGGGATATCCGCTCCACAAATGCCGAAGTGGAGGCGGTCTATGCCTCGCTGTATAGCATCATCAGCAACTGTAACTTCTTCCTCGAAAAGATTGATGGCGTGGTGGAGAAACAGACCGATGACGAGAAAATCACCGTCTTGGAGCAATATACGGGCGAGGTCTACACCATCCGAGCACTCTGCTACTCGGAGTTGCTGAAACTCTACTGTAAGGCCTACAACCCTGCCACTGCCGAGAGTGACCTCGGTGTGGTTTTGCGCAAGGGCTACTCGCAATCCGAACCCAGCGTGCGCGCCTCAATGAAGGAGTCCTATGAGTTTGTCTTGGACGACCTCGCAAAAGCAGAGGAGATTCTCGATCCCGAATACGACGTGTATAGCAGTTACTATATGACAAATGCTGTGGCCCACGCCCTCCACGCAAGGGTAGCACTCTATATGCAGGATTGGGAGTCGGCAATCGAACACTCCTCGGCAGTAATCGAGCACGAGAACGGTATGTACTCGCTCTCGGCAGCCAATGTGCTCTACACCAGCGAGATGTCCTTCTTCGACTATATGTGGAACTACGACCTCGCCACCGAGACCATCTGGCAGGTGGGCTTCACCACCACCTCTATGGGTGGCGCTCTCGGTCAGGTGTTCCTCTCGTTCAACAACGACTACACCTACTACTACCCCGACTATGTGCCCGCCGAGTGGGTTCTGAACCTCTACACCTCGGGTGATTTGAGGTACAACTCCTACTTTGCAACCCTCACTACGGGCTATGACCACGCACTGACCTGGCCACTTTTGGTGAAATACTATGGTAACCAGAACTTTATCAGTTACTACATTTACCACGTTTCGATGCCCAAACCCTTCCGCTTGGCAGAGCAATATCTGATTCGTGCCGAGGCACATTGCCGCAAGAGCACACCCGACTACTCGGCAGCCACGAAGGATATCAACGCTCTGCGTACCACACGTTTTAGTGCCGGTGGCGGTAGCATCTCCCTCAATGCCGAGAACTTCATTGAGGAGATAGCCAACGAGAGGGTTAGGGAACTCTATATGGAGGGACACCGCCTGCAAGACCTCAAACGCTGGGGCAAACTCTACCGCAATGGCGAGGGTTTCACCCGCACACCACAGAACAACACCCTCAAAGAGGGCAGTACGATTAGTGTGAAGGCCGATGATGTCCGTATGGTATGGCCCATCCCCCAACACGAGTTGGAGGCTCCCGGCTCGGAGGTGCAGCCCAATGAGAGTAACAACTAATCACCCCAAGCAAAGAGAGAAAGGAGAAGAGAAAGAGTATGAAGAGATTACCTATATATATATTATTGGCAATACTCACCATCGGCACCTTTGCGTGCGATGAGCAGTATATCACGCTCCAAGACACCAACTATGTGATGTTTGCCGAGCAAGAACAGTACTTCCTTGTGGAAGAGAATCAGGACTATTTTAGTGTTATGGTTTCGGCCACCAGCGCTGCCAAAAGGGACCGCACCTTCGGTGTGGAGGTTGTCGATAAGGGTAGCAACTCCATCGAGGGCTACCACTACCGCCTGCTTTCCAACAATGTGACCATCCCCGCAGGCGAACTCGCAGGCGAAGTGAGAGTGAAGGGTATCTATGAGAATATCCTGCCCAGCGACTCGCTCGGTTTCACCCTCAAACTCATCGTTCCCGAGGAGATGGAGTGGAATGACCTCTATGAGGACGGCACACAAAGCAAGGTGGTTATGTACAAGAGTTGCCCCTTCGATATTCACAACTTCGAGGGCTATGCACTGTTGAGTTCAATGCTGTTGCAGTCCTACCCTGGTGACAACATCTCCTATCAGAGAGTTGTGAAGTGTGACATCCACCCCACCGAGGAGAATACCATCATCTTCCGCGACTGCTTCTATGACGGCTACGATGTGAGGATTAAGTTTCACGGAGAGGCCCCCCAAAAGCCACTCATCTCGATGGAGGCCGGGCAGGTAATCAGTGACGAGGCCTCGGTGCTGGGCTGGATGCCGGGTGACAACCACATTTTGGCAACCAACAGCCCCTACAATGACTCCTACTTCAACTCCTGCCAGAGGTATGCTATTCTTTGGATGCAGGTCTATGTGGAGGATATGGGAGAGCCTGTGGGCACCATCGGCCATTTCTACAATGTGGTAGAGTGGATTACCAACGAGGAGGCCGAGGATTTTATGAAGGAGTTGCAATAAGAAGAAGAGATTAGAGGAAATTAATAAAACACAAAAGATATGAAAAGGAATATTATCAACACCCTTTGGGGCGTACTTTTGGGTTCGATGCTCCTCTTTGCCGGCTGTAATGAGCCCGAAGAGGTGATAACCCCCAACTTCCCCGAGAAGATTTCGGCAACTGTGGCTGCTGGTGAGCAGTTCAACTTCACCATCACCCCCAATATGCAGTGGACCTTGAAGATTTCCACCGAAGCCACCACACACTTTGCCTTCATCAAGGGCGCAAGCGAACTCTACACCCTTCACGGGACCGCAGGTGAACACCAAATCACCGTTGCCGTCTCGGATAGCGAAGAGTTCGACACCGTAAGGGTGTGCGAAATTGAGATGACAATGGGAGAAGAGAGTCACATTGTGGCGGTCCTCACTCGTGGTGGCAAGGAGCGTGAGTTGAAACTCTACGCTGCCGAGTTCGATACCGAGGAGGAGTATTTTGTGGAGGAGGATAGCCAATGGGTGTACTCCACCACAGAGGCCGACAAGATTGAATGGGTGTGGTGCAATGAGCAGTGGATGCAACGCCTGCTGGTGGATGCCAACTTCCGTTGGACTATGGGTGCCAACACCCCCGCGTGGCTCAATACCAACAACACCAACGGTAAAGTGGGACAAACCGAACTCTTCTTCCGCGTCAATAGGGAGAGGTTGCCTTTGGAGGATACGGAGAGCTCGATTGACTTCTGTGACAGCGTGGACCGCAATGGTGACGGTAATATTTCTGACGACGAAGTTGTAGTTGTAAGGAGTTACAAGACACAAATGGAGGGTTGCAAAAACATCTGTGAGGTGAGCCTTGCGGGAGAGTTGGTATTCAATGCCGAAGGCGAATATGAGCAGAGCGCCTCGTCGTCCTACTCCGAACTCGCCAATGGTCGCATCTACTCTCCTCGTGGTGCAGAACTCTTCGCAGTGGTTGCATCCGAGGCCGGTGGTTACACCACCGAGGGCTCGGAGTGGATTCTGCTGACCATCGACGACTTCCCCTCGGGAGCAGGCGAAGAGGGCGTATGGGAGCGTCTTTTGCAACTCGATGTGGAGGTGAACTCCGAAAATAGCGCTCGTACGGGTTATCTGGTGGCACTCCCCAAGCCCGTAGCAGAGGCTGGCAACGCCAATTGGGAGGAGTATATCATCTGCACTATCACCCAGCAGGGCGTCCAGAGTGCCGACACCGACGAGGCAATCGTGGCATACGATGAGGATTTGATGATTGCCTATGCGTCGAAATTGGAGAAAATCAAAGAGGGGGAATGGCCCTGGAATGGCGCTTGGGCTTCGATTCCCTACGCATATAAACTCACCTACCGCGACAACTCTTCGGGTAGTGAGGTTATCTTCAACAAACCCTTCTCGCGCTACATCATCTACGGCTACAATGGTTTGAGTAGCGACAAGTACGACATTGAGAGTTGCTGGGTGACTCTCGAAGAGAGCCAACTAACCGATATGGACGGCAACACCGTAGAGAACGCCTATCGTTTCCGCAGTCGCTTGGGCACAGAAGAGGGTGAGTTTGAGAACACTATGCCCGGCACCAATGGCGACAATCGCGCAGTCTTTGTATTCTACGACGCAGAGAATAGCCCCTACGCACTCCTCTACTTTGTGCTCGACCCCGACTTCTCACCCTACTCGGGTTCGATGGGCGACGTAACATTTGTGGACCCCGAGACCGCCTACAACAATGGCGCATCGCTCTCATTGCTCTCCAAAGGCGACGATTATTTCAGCCTGGAAGATGACTATATGGGCACCTTGCAGTATCTGCTCACCCTCACAAGCAAGAGTCAGAGCATTGATTTGGTAGTACCCAACCACTCCTACTCGTGGAGTTACAAGGGCTGGATTACCACCGAGTCGAGTGGCACCTCCGCAAACATTACCATCTACACTCCCTCGCTCCCCGCAGCCGACAGCGAAAGCGAGGACATCATCGGAGAGAACACCTATAAGGGACTGGTAAGTTTCTATCCCAATATGAGCACAACTACCCCCACCCTGCAACTCCACATCATCTACAAGGCGGAGTAACCCGAGAGAGAGAGTAATTAAAGAAGAGGAAAATCATTATGAAACTCAAACAGATATGGATATGGGCACTAATATGTGTGGCTACCCTTGCGGGTGGCTGCACAACGCCCAATGAAGAGGATGGATTGGAGGATGGCTACGGCTACGTTCAGTTCAAACTCTACAAGAAAGCCTCCTATGTTGCCCCCGACAAGGGCACAAAGGCCTCCAATGACCCCCTCGAATGGCTCTCCGAAGCCTACAAAGTGGAGGTACTGTTGGCCTATGGCAACAACGAGATTTCACAAACGCTCACCATCGAGGCGGGCGAAGGTGAAAACGCCGAGTGGGGTACCCGCAGTAGCAAACTCAAACTGCTGACAGGTGAGTACTCACTACGCAAATTCTCGCTCTTCGATGCCGAGGATAAGGTCATTTACACCGACCTCCCCGAAGGCGATAGTTCCTTCACGGTGGTGGGCGGTGGTCTGACTGTTCACGACATTACGGTCAATGTTCAGGGGCGCGGTAAGGTGCAATTCTGCCTCACCAAAGATATGGAAGGCTTTACGGGCACCCGCGCAGGCGTGGAGCGAGAGTACACCTTCGACGAGATTGACAAGGTGAGCATCGTGCTCAAACGCGCAAACTCGATTGAACCTACAACTATCGAAAAACTCCCTTGTAAATTCGACATTCACTACGACACAAGCGACAATGTGGAGGACGGCTACAAAACCTCTTCCATCGAGTGCGACTCGCTCATCTGGATTAATACGGGTGTCTATGAGGTCGTAGGCTATCAGACCTATGCAAAAGATGGTGTGCTTTTGGAAAACAACACCTCGCCCAAGAAACAAACATTTGAGATTCAGGACAATAAGACCACAAAAGCAAATGTGAGTATCACTCTCCACGAGGCCGATGAGTACATTCAGGACTACTACGCACTGAAAGAGATTTGGGAGAGTCTCGATGGCAAAAATTGGTACTACATTGGCGAGGAGTTCGCAAGGGGTAGCAATTGGGACTTCAATAAGGATGTGGATTTGTGGGGCGACCAGCCCGGTGTCAAACTCCACACCAATGGTCGTGTGGCCTACATCGACGTGAGCAACTTCGGTTTCAGTGGCGAAGTACTCTCTCCCGCAATTGGTCGCCTCTCGGAGTTGGTGGAACTCTACCTGGGCACCCACAACGACATCAACTACACCTACGACCCCACGCTCGACAGAAGCAAAAGCCTCTCGGAGCGTAGTCGCAACCGTATGAAATATCACGGCGAGTGGTTGCGTAGCATCCACACCCCCATCCAACTCTCGGAGCCTTGCGCCCGCGCACTGGCAGAAAATAACATCTCCATCCCCGCCACAGCACTCTACGAGAGTATGAGCGAGGAGGAGATTATTGACCCCCAGAGCGGTATCCAACGAAACATCAGGTTGATGGACTCGTCGCACGGCACCCTCTGCAATGGCCTGAAACACCTCCCCGAAGAGATTGGCAACTTGAAGAAACTCGAATACCTCTACATCGCCAACAGCGCCATTGAGGACCTGCCGGAGAGTATGGAGAGGCTCGAATCGCTCACCGATTTCGAGTTGTATAACTGTTCGAAGATGACACAGTTCCCAATGGTTGTTACCCGTATGCCCAACCTCGTATCGGTCAATATTGCCAACAACGCACAATGGTCGGCAGAGGAGATTTACAAGGGTCTGGATGGCCTGGCAACAGGCCCCAGCAAGGAGAAATTGCAGATTCTCTACTGCCGTCAGAACTCCCTCGCGGAACTCCCTGCATCGTTCAAGAATATGAAGAAACTCGGCCTCTTGGATTTGGCTTTCAATAAGATAGAGAAGTTACACCCGCTGGGCAAAGAGATTGCCTTCGTGCAACTCTACCTCGATAATAACCGCATCACAGAGTTTCCCAAAGACGAAGAGGGGTATTTCTGTGGCTACGACGACGTGGAGACCTTCTCGGCAAACTACAACCGCCTGACAAAGGTGCCCAATATCTTCAATGCCAAGAGCACTTTCACAATGGCCTCGGTAAGTTTTGCCGGCAACCAGATTGATGGCTTCGAGGGTGAGGAAGATGGCTCCTACAAGGGTATCAAGGTGGAGACTTTCACCCTCACCCAAAATAAGTTCAAATCCTACCCCAAAGCACTCGCTGAAACAAACTCTTTGGTAGCCTATATCATATTGAGGGCCAACGAGATTAGCGAAATGGAGAAAGGAGTATTCACTTATGAGAACAGTGTAAATCTCACCTCTTTGGACCTCTCCTACAACAAGATTACAAAGTTGCCCTGGGATATGCACTCGGCAAACCTCCCCTACCTCTATGGCGTAGACCTCTCGTTCAACTCATTCAGCGAATTCCCCTATGAGCCTCTGGATAGTTCGGGTCTTACCGTATTTGCTGTGCGCAGTCAGCGCAACAGCGAGGGCGCACGCTGTTTGAAGGAGTGGCCCACAGGCATTGGCAACCATCGTGGTTTGCGCGGTTTGTACTTGGGCTCCAACGATTTGAGGGTTATTGACGATGCCATCTCTACCCTCATCTACTACCTGGACATCAGCGACAACCCAAACATCGTCTTTGATGCTTCGGATATTTGCTACGCTTGGAGCGTGGGTGCCTACATACTCGTCTATGACAAGACGCAAAATATTCTGAATTGTAGCGCAATGATTGAGTAAAAGAGTATCACCCAAAACGAAGAGTCAAGAATATGAAAAAGATTACAACATATATCACTCTCGCGCTGGCTACCCTGTTGGTGGTCGGCTGTGAGCAACACGAACCTGTGGAGTTTACTTCGAGCGACAATAAGATTGAGATTGATGCAGTGGGTGGCGTGCGCAAGGTGAAAATCTCCGCCGAGGATGAGTGGATTACCATTGTGAGCAAACCCTGGATTACTATCTCGCCTGCCAACGGCAAGGGTAGCACCGAGTGTCAGGTCTCCATCGACTCGGCACTCAATGCCGAGGGACGTAACGCAGAGATTCTCATCCGCAACCTGAAAACCTTCGAGGAGAAGAGCATTGCCATCTCGCAGGAGGGCTTCCCCTACTCCATTGAGATTGACGAGGCGGAGGTGAAAATTGCCGACTACGATTTGCAAAATAGAAGGAAATTTAGCGTAACCCTCACTACCAATGTCGATTTCAACGTGGAGATTCCCTCCTCGGCGCGTTGGATTACCAACAAACGCTACACTGTGGAACTCAACCGAGGCATCCGCCCTCGCAAGGTGAACGTGGAGTTTGAGTGGGATATCAACACCATTCCCGAGGAACGTGTGGCAAACATCAAGTTTGTTCCCAAAGATGGCCAGACGCTTGCCAAACAAGACCAACTGAAAGTTATTCAGGAGTCGGCAGACCCCATCGAGGAGAATAGTCGCAAGGGCGACTCGGTGGCTTTGGTAGGTATCCAACGTACTCTCGGAACCCTCGCAAGTTGGGATTACTCGATTCCTATGGAGCGTTGGAGTGGCGTGATTCTGTGGGATGAGGGCCACGAAGGTTACACCCCCGACAAGAAGGGACGTGTGAAGTATGCCGAATTCTACATCTACTCCACCAACGAGGAACTCCCCTTCCAGGTGAAGTATCTCACCGCTGCCGAAGAACTCTATTTCTTCGGTAATGCCAACACCTTCCTCAAAAGCCTCCACGCGGGTGAGGCTATTACCTCTCTCACCCAGTTGAAGCGTCTGACGATTGGTGCACACGGTCTGATTGACATCGACGAGAGTTTCAAGAATCTGAAAAACCTCGAATACCTCAATCTCGGCAGTAACAACTTTATGAAGGTGCCAGAGGTTCTTACCAAAGAGAACTTCCCGAAACTCAAAACCCTGATTCTCAATGCCAACCAGCGTTCTGTAATCTACGATTTGAGCAACACCATAAAGACCGACTTGGGAGGATTCATTGAGGAGGAGAAATTCCCCGAGCACCTTTTGAAGTGGGGACTCGATACACTGAATCTCTCGGTAAATTACCTGCACGGAGAGTTGCCCACCTTTGAGGACGACGACACCGTTCCCGTCTATACGGAGGAGGATTGGGCCGCCTCGAATGACACTCTGCCAAGAATGTTGGTCGATAGGCGCATCAAGAAGGTTATGCCCAATACCAAGTTTTTCAGTATCAACCACAATAGGCTCTCGGGCAATCTTCCCGATTGGATACTCTACCACCCAAATTTGGATTGGTGGATACCCCAAAGCCTTGTTTTCCAACAAGAAGGAAAAGATAAGGATGGTAACTCGGCAGGTTTTGCAAATGAGCCCGCCAACCTTAATTATTACTACGACCTCTACCCCACCAAGACGAAACCTTCAATAGAGATTGAGTAGTGTGGTGGAGAGAAAAGTATTGTTAGAGAAGAAAAACAAGGAAAAACAATGAGTATGAAGAGATATATGAATAGAATTTCGACGGTGGTGGCTCTCTGCGCGATGTTCGCATTGGGAGGATGCCTCAACGACATCAACACCCCCCACGATGGCAACTCGCCACAGAGTGAGAAACCCTATGTGGAGGGCGAGTTGATGGTAAAATTCAGTAGCGATGTGGAGAGTATGCTCAACTCGCGCACCGACCTTACCCGCAGTAGCATTCCCGCTGTGGATGAGGTGTTGGAGAGCGCGGGAGTCTACGAGTTGGAGCGTGTCTTCCCCATCGACAGCAGACGCGAGGAGATAACCCGCCAGAATGGTCTTCACTTGTGGTATGTAGTCCGTTTTAAGGGTGAGAGTGTGGAGAGCGTAGGCGCGAAGCTTGCTCTCTTGGGTGAGGTTCAGAAGGTCGATTTGAACCGCAAAGTACAGCGTGCCTACAATGGCAAGGCTGTGCCCCTGCGTGCCGAGAGGCTCACAAGAGCAAATAGCGCACTCAACAATGGTACGATGAACGACCCCCTCTTGAAGGAGCAGTGGAACCTTATAAACAATGGCGATATGTTCCTAAAAGATGGCGTGGTAAAGAGTGTGAAGGATGCCGACATTCAGGCCGCAGGTGCTTGGGAGAAATGTACGGGTAATGGCGACGTGATTGTTGCCGTGCTCGACGAGGGTATCTTCGTGGAGCACCCCGACTTGAAGGCCAACATCTGGGTGAATGAGGATGAGATTGCCCGCTCCCACGAGGATAACGATGGCAACGGCTACGCTGGCGACATCAATGGCTACAACTTCGTGAAGAAGATGGGACAAATCACCTGGAATGACTATATGGACTCTGGTCACGGCAGCCACGTTGCAGGTGTTATTGCCGCTGTGAACAACAATGGCGAGGGCATTTCGTCGATTGCGGGTGGCAATGGCAAGATTGGTGGCGTGAAGATTATGGCGTGCCAGATATTCTCGGGCCTCAATGGTGCGAGTGTGCTCGAAGTGGCAAGGGCGATGAAATATGCTGCCGACAACGGTGCTGTGGTATTGCAGTGCAGTTGGGGCTACGTTTCGGGCGCTGCCAACGAGTATGATTGGGGCGAACAAGGTTTCCACACACAAGAGGAGTGGGAGGTAGGCTCACCTTTGGAGCGCGAGGCTTTGGACTACTTTGTACACAATGCTGGTTCGCCCAATGGTCCCATTACGGGTGGTGTTACCATCTTTGCGGGTGGCAATGAGAGCGCTCCTGCTGCGGGTTTCCCCGGTGCTGCCGACTTTGCGGTATCGGTGGCTGCTACGGCTGCCGACTTCACCCCCGCAGTCTACACCAACTATGGCCCAGGCACAACCATCTCGGCCCCTGGTTGCGACCAAGACTACTATTGGGAGTATGTGGATGAGAATCACAACTATGGCGAGGTGGGATGTATCCTCTCGACCCTCCCCTACAATGTGAGCGAGAGTGGCTATGGCTATATGGAGGGCACATCTATGGCTTGTCCTCACGTTTCGGGCGTGGCGGCACTCGCCATCTCCTATGCTGCCCAACTCGCAATACAGATTACCCCCGAGGAACTCAAAGAGGCAATGTATAAGAGCGCAACCCCCATCAAGGAAGAGTACTTGACGGGCAAGAAGTTCTACCACCGCTATGTTGCCGACATCGGCCCTCTGCAACCAATGCAGATGGACCTCGAATTGTATAGGGGCGGAATGGGTGCCGGTCAGATTAACGCCTCGGCCCTGCTGGATGAGATTGCGGGCATTGGTACCCCCTTGCGCTTCCCCAATATCTATGTTGCCGAGGGCGAAAGTTGTGCGGTTGTTCCCTCGCGCTATTTCCGCGACGGCGAGTTGAACACCTACTCCGTAACCATTGAGAACCAAGATGTTGCTACCTGTCAGAGCAAAGATGGCAAACTCATCTTCTCGGGCGTAAAGAGTGGCTCGACGAGTGCTACTTTGAGCGTCAAGGGCAACATTACGGAGCAACACACCTTCACCATTACAGTTCGTAAGGGTGCGGGCGAGAATGGTTGGATGTAGAAGAAGAGCAAGGTGAGGGCGATGAAGAGTGCATTTTGGAGTGTCGGTCTGGTGTTTGTTGTGGCACTACTATTTTGTCCACACCCCACCCGCGCCCAGATTCGCATCATCCCCCGCGAAGCCCTCGAAGAGGCACACAACCCCTCGACCATAGAGGGTGAGCACCTGCTTTTCGAGAATGGTACGAGGCTCTCATTTGGCACCATAAGTGAGGATTTGCCCGCGTGGAGGGGGCAACTTCATTGGCAGAGCAAGAGAGGCGAGAGAGTAACCATCACGCGCATAAAGACAAGTTGCGGATGTTTGGTGGCGAAGTGGGACCGACGAGAGGCTATCGACTCCGAAGGTGGCACCATCGAGGTTGAGTATCGGCCCAGAGGTCACGCGGGCGAGGTCTTACAAAGGCTCTTTATCTACACCACACTCTCGGAGACGACCCCAACGGCTATTGTGCAGGTGGTGGGCACCGTAACCCACTCTGCGGACCGCACAGAGGACTATCCCCACTCGGCAGGTACGTTGCGCCTACGCACGAAGGAGATTACACTCCCCCGCGAGGGAGGACAAATGAGGGTGGCTGTGATGAATGGTGGCTCTACCCCACTGGCCGTAACCCACGATGGCAAAATGTGCGTGGGAGATGTGAGGGCCTACACCGAACCTCGGGTATTGCAATCGGGACAAGAGGGGGACCTCGTAATTGAGCGCAGTGACGATAGCAATGGTGCTGTAATACTCTACATCGCAGGTGTGAACGCTCCACCGCGAGAGAGAAAAATTGAAATTAGGATTGAAAAATAAATAACGCAAGAAAGACAATGAAGAGATTTGTTAAACTTTTGGTCATTGGAGCCCTGATGTTTGCTGGTGTTGCTTGCGAACAACCCAACGACAAAGAACAGCCCGAACCACAATTGGAGGCTACGCCCAACAATATTGCAGGCAGTTGGGTGCTCACATTGTGGAACAATGGCGAGAAGATGCCCGAAGGTAGTTTTGTCTACCTGGACTTCGAGCGCGCAGACCGCACCTACACCATCTACCAGAACATCGACTCTTTCGGCACCCGCACCATTACGGGCAGGTACTACATCTATGTCGATGAGGAGTTGGGGAGTGCGGTGCTTCGTGGCGACTATGCACACGGTGCTGGCGAGTGGAACCACCGCTACATCATCCGAAGCCTTACTGCTTCGCAGATGATTCTCGTGGCAAAGGACAACCCCGAGGATGTTTGTCTGTATGACCGCAAGGATATTCCCACCGAGATTCGTGGCGAGGAGTAGCCTCCCTTACGTCAAGACAATAAGATGCGCCCCACACCAAAGTGTAGGGCGCATCTTATTGTTGTCCGAATCAGGTTACTCTCCCTCTTTATTGCTTGATGAAAACAACCCCACGAACCACTCGGGGGCGTGGCAGGGGCGGCGAGTGGTGGCATTGACAAAGACCAACTCCACGAAACCCGTATTGACCAAATCGCCCGCCTCATTGCGGATTTCGTGGTCGAAACGGAGCCTCGCACCCTTGATGTCGTGCATCATAACCTTGATAGTCAGTAGGTCGTCGTACCTCGCAGGGGTGAGAAACTTCATACCCACCTCCCTAACAGGCATCATCACTCCGCCCTCCTCCATCATTTTATAGGTAAAACCCTTCTCGCGCAACAACTCTGTGCGGGCATATTCGTAATAGACGGGGTAGTTGGAGTGGTGAACCACTCCCATCTGGTCGGTCTCCTTATACCTGACACGCAGTTGTATGTTCTTTTCGTAGATTACCATAATAGTGTTATAATTTGTGTCCTAACAACTTCTCTGCTTGCGCAACATTGCCCTCGGCCAACAAATTACGAATGACCGAAGAGGAGATTTTCTCTCCCTCAAACCTATACTCGGGGATGCGAACAACCCCAAATCCATACCGCTCACCCAAGTGCTCAAAATGGTCTTTGGGAACATCCCTATCGTGACCAAAGTGGTGATTGTAGCCCACAGCAAGGGTGTGCATCCCAAGCCTTCCACAGAGCAACCTCCTCACAAACTCCTCCGAGGTGAGCGATGCAAACTCCATCGTAAACTCCACAACAATCATCTCATCCACCCCCAACTCCTCCAAGAGTTGTGCCTTGCGCTCAATGGTGGTCAGCAACCTAAAATCGCCACCGCGTGGTAACACCTCGCGCGGATGGGGAGCAAAGGTGACTACCACACTCCTACCCTCCACCGCTCGTGCACGCTCCACAACGTGGTGTAACAAGTCGGCGTGCCCACGATGAACGCCATCAAACGAACCGATGGTGACAACGGGGCGACGAATCTCGGGCAAGGAGTCAAATCCGTAGTGGATACGCATAGTGGAATGTGGGGATTGTGGGTTAGATATCCGACCTTTCCTGCTCCTTTACAAAGTAGGCAACCTTCTCCAAAAGGGTTGTAATATCGTAGTTCTCAACGACTATGCCAAGTGGGAAATTGAGAGGTTTGGAGGTGAAGTTGAGCACTCCCTTGATACCCGCATTGACCACAGGCAAGACCACATCCTCGGCCACGCGCGTGGGGCACGAGAGAATCACGATATTGATATCCAACTCCTCCACTCGCTCGGCAAACTCCTCCATCGAGAAGCAGGGAATGTCGTCTATAATGGTTCCGACCTTCGAATCATCCACATCGAAAGCCGCCACAATTTTCAGGTTCAGTCCCTTGCCATTGAAGTATTTGGTGATTGCCTGCCCGAGGTGACCCATACCGATAACACCTATGTTCATCGGTTGTGGAGCGTCGAGTATTTCGCTAATGAAGTCGGCAAGAATGCTCACATCGTATCCCTTCTTCGTATCGCTCGAAAAGCCTATGAGCATCAAGTCCCTACGCACCTGCACAGCCGTAAGGCCGTGAATACCAGCAAGAACGTGCGAGAAGATGTGGGTAATACCCTGTTTCTGGCATCGTAGCAGAGTGCGCCTATATTCGGAGAGGCGTTCAACGGTTTTCTCGGGTAGGGCTTGCAAATCGGACATAGAAATCTATTTTTTCGGGTTCAACAACCTACAAAGGTAATAAAATTGCTTAAATTTGCACAAAATTAACATAGCAACTATGGTCAAAGGAGTTATATTTGATATGGATGGCGTATTGGTAAACAATATGTCGGTACATTTTGAGGCGTTTGCCGCTATGGCAGAGCGCTACAACCTCACTGCCGAGGATGGGGCTGACTTCACCCACCTGAATGGCAGGGGCAACGACGAGATAATCAACGCTCTCTTCCCCGCCCACATCGTAGCCGAGAAGGGTGTCGAGGGGTTGGCTGCCGAGAAAGAGGCCCTCTATCGTGAGATATATGCTCCCAAGATTGCTCCCGTAGCGGGTTTGAGGGATATTTTGGAGGAGATTCACAAAGCGGGGTTGCGCTGTGCTGTGGGCTCTTCCGGCCCAAAGGTCAATGTTGATTTTGTGCTCGAAAAGTGCGCCATTGAGCCCTATTTTGAGGTTCGCATTTCGGGCGATATGGTCACCCGTTGCAAACCCGACCCCGAGATTTTTCTCACTGCTGCCTCCCATTTGGGCATTGTTCCCGAGGATTGTTTGGTGTTTGAGGATGCCAAATCGGGCATTACTGCGGCAAAGGCTGCGGGTATGAAGGTCATAGCCCTCACCACCACCCACACCCGTGAGCAACTCCTACCCGCCAATGCCGACCTCATCGTTGGGGACTTCACCGAGGTATCATTGGAGCGCATCCACACCTTGTTCCAATAAGGGCTACCATCAACAAAAAGAGTGGCGTATGTATGCACATACGCCACTCTTTTTGTTCTATCCGCGCTACTCCACTGTTTGGGGGATGGAGTCAATTTCGTAGAAGGTAGGGGTGGCAACGCCATCCTTGATGGTCACAACCGTAACTCCCGACCCCTCATCGCCCAAAGGACGGCCAGCAGCACTCGTGGTCGCAAGGCTGATACCCTCCCACTCGGCTCTGACGCAGTGGTGGAGGTGGCCCGAAAGCACCAAGTCCACACCATACTGCCTCATCAGCATAAGGTACTTCCTACGCAACTCCAAAGGTATATTCTCGCCATTATTCTCCTCCTCGGGGCTCACAACAAAGAGTGGGTGGTGGGCCGCAAGAATGATGGGCAACTCGCGCTCGGCAGCCTCCGACAGGCTCCTCTCCATCCACGCATAGAGTTCCTCCTCACCCTCTGCTGCACTCTTAATAAGGCACGAATTATAGCCAATGGTCGTATATTCCTCGCCATTATGCACAAACCTATCGGCACCATAGCGGGCAACAAAATTCTCAACATCCTCACAAGTAGCCTCTCCAACATCGTGGTTACCAGGCACAAAATAGAGAGGAATATCCTCGTCAAAAAGCGCCCACATCTTTCTGAATCCGTCCAACGCATTCTCATCGGTGCGCCACTGCACATAGTCACCCGTAAAGACCACAAAATCGGGGCGCAAAGCATTCACCTTCTCGGCAATGCGCTCCATATTGGTCTGCTCGGGCGAGAAATCCTCACTCTCGGTAATGAAGCCCAATTGAGGGTCGGAAATCTGCACAAAATAGCACGTCTTCCCGTCCGAGGCTCCACACGCCACCAACACCATTGCACAAGCAAGGGTGAGCAAAACATTTAACACTTTCTTCATAATTGTTTGATTTTAGGCAGTTTATTCAACCTCTATCGTATAATTCGGGCGGTAGTTCACAAGCACCCACGAGTCATTGACCATATTCCCCCCCTCTTCCGAGAAACTATACTTGGTTTGCAACAAAGGCACAACCGACCCGTTGAGTTCGGCGGTAATATCACCACCTTCAAAGATGGCACTCGCAAACAACCTCACCGCATCATAGGCGCGGTAGGCAAACATCGAAGGAGCCCTGCCAAATGCCTTCATAAAGCGTCTGTCGAATGCCTTCACACGAGCCTCACCCCTATCAGCGTGGTAGGGTGCAAGGTAGGTCACATCCAACTTGAAGAGCAGATTCTTGTCCATATTCTTATATCTCGCCCAAGAGGCATTGCCAATAACCCTCACAGGCACCCTGCGTGAGCCATATTTGGGTTGGCGCGAGTTCATCATCGAGGAGATGATTGCCAGCGAGCGATCCGTATCCAACTCATTATCCGAGAGAACAACAAAGAGGTTGTCTTCCTCGGCCATCAACTCCTCAATAGGGCTACTTTGGAGCGAATCGACCACAAACTGTTCATCGTAGATGACCTTACCATAGGGATGGTCGCCCAACAAAGAGAGAATTTCGCGCTCCATATCCTCATCGTTGGATGCCGTATAGACCATAATCACATTGGTCTCGGGCGCAATATAACCCGCAAGTTTATTCATCCTCGTGGCAGGCGTAGGAGCCAAGCGGTAGTAGTGGCGACCATAGGAGCCATCTGTCGTTGTCGCAAGGGGCGACACAACGGGTATGCCATTCTCGGCAGCATACCCTACAACAGCCCCCGCATTACGCTCATAGATGGGGCCCACAAAGAGGTCCGTAGCCTCCATCATCTCCTCCTCTTCCTCCACAATCTTCTCCACCTGGGTGGCAGAATTTTTCGTATTGAAGAGTTGGATATTTACCGAGCGTCCCTCCGCTTTCATATCCTCCGCAGCCAGCAGTGCACCGTGATAGAATTCCACAAAATTGCCCCTCACCCTGCCGAGTGTGTCGCTCAAAGGCAACATCAACGACACCGTGAGTGCTTCCTTATCGAAGGGACGGAATTTCACCTCCTCCGAGGCAAGGCTATCGAGATAATCGACAATCTCGCTCCTCATTGCGGGTTCGTAGTTCTCACGCAGGGCGTTCCCCTCGTGGCGCAAGCATTTGAGCGCCATCCCCTCATACAAGGTCGTGGGGTTGCCATTGAGGTCCGCGAACTCATCCACCCCCATTTGGCACTCAACCGAGAGCGAATAGAGCGTCATACCCTTCTCCACAGCGAAATAGTCATACTTACGCGAGAGGCGTTGGAGGCGCTCCACATAGCGTCTGCTCTGCAACTCAATCTCGGAGAGTTGGCAGCCACCAGCGGCGCTACGACGAATATTGAGTGTCGTTTTGCCGTGAAGATTGGTGAAATCCAACCCCGGGTTGTCGGCAACAAGCGTATCGAGAGCAATGGCAAAATCGACAGCCACCTTGAAAAGCGACTCGCCACCCGTCGGGCGGTAGCGGTCATAGCGCTCATCACCCCTCCTGGGTTGCATACGGCTCAATCGCTCATAGCAAGGCACCCTCAACACATCACCCTCCGCAATGGCAGGGGCAACGGGACTCAACCCATTCTCCTCCACAATCTCCCTATCCGAGAGGGAGTAGAGCGCAGCAATGTCGGCAACACTTTGGTCGGCAGCGACTGTGTGGATGTAGTAGTTGCGCGAATCTATACGCATAACCTCTCCCGAGCGCTCCCACTGTGCCCAAAGCGCTCCGGTGGAGAGTAGTAGCGATAGCAACAATATGGCTCTTTTTCTCATCTGCGTTTCTCAATAAAAAGCGTTGGTTCGATTGCCCTATTTGCGGGTCTTAATCTGGGTGATTACCTGCTTGGTGTAGAGGGGAAAATCACCGTCCATCATCCAATCGTAATAGGAGGGTTCCTTGCGGAATACCTCCTCCACAAGTTTGCCCTTGTGCTTTCCGAAACCGAAAATCTCCCTATCCTGCTCGTCGTAGAGAATTCTACCTGCATAGTCCGCAGTTCGGTTGTGCTGGCTATACTCCGCCAAGCCTGCAACGTCACTTGGCAGGTCGTCGTAGCGTTCCAATTGGGCTTTGAGCACCTCGTAGGTCGCCAACGTATCAGCCTCGGCAGAGTGGGCTCCCTCCAACTCCTTGCCACAATAGAACATATAGGCAGCCGAGAGGGTGCGTTGCTCCTTCTTGTGGAAGATGGTCTGCACATCTACAAATTTGTGCTTTTTGAGGTCGATATTCACCCCTGCCCTCAAAAACTCCTCGGCCAACATAGGTATATCAAACCTTGTGGAGTTGAAACCTCCCAGGTCACACCCCCTCATATAGTCCGCAAGCGACTTGGCAATCTGGCGGAAGGCGGGAGCATCGGCCACATCGGCATCGGTAATGCCGTGCACAGCCGTAGCATCCTCGGGAATATGCATAACCTCGCCATTGTCGTCCAAAGGCTTAATCCTGCGAGTCTTCACCTCGGGAGTATCGCTACCAGGGCACACCTTGACAAGCGAAATTTCCACAATGCGGTCCTTCACTATGTCCACACCCGTAGTCTCCAAGTCGAGGAATATGATGGGGTTTTTAAGATTGAGTTTCATCGTTATCTTTGTTTTGAGGTCTTTCCCTACTCCTACGAGTTAATCATCATAGGCATCAAGAGCATCAAAGTATTGGCGCTCTGGGGCTCATCGTAGAGGGGTTTGAACACGCCTGCACGGGTGGAGTCTGCCAACTCTACAACCACACTGGGGGTCTCGATATTGGAGAGAATATCCACAAGGAAGGTCGATTTGAAACCTATCACGATAGGCTGTCCCTCGTAGGCGCACGATACGCTCTCGCGTGCCGAGTAGGAGAAATCGAGGTCTTTGGTTGCCAAATTGATGCAGTTGTCGGCAATGCTGAACTCCACAAGGTTGGTAGCCTGATTCGAGCAGACAGCCACACGCTTGATAGCATTCAACAACTCTACCCTATCGACAATAACCCTGTTGGGGTTGGCAGCGGGAATCACCGCATTGTAGTTGGGATATACACCCTCAATCAAACGGCACACAAGAGTGCTGTTTTTGAGGTGGAATACCACGTTTTTCTTGTCGAAAGCCACCTTCACAGCATCCTCCTCTTTGAGCAAAATACCGCGCAAGAGGTTCGAGGGTTTCTTGGGAAGGATAAAGGAAGCCTCGGCAGCAACCTCTGCCTCGGCGGTGTGTTTCACGAGTTTATGTGCATCGGTAGCAACATAGGTAACCAAGCCCTGCGCCAAATTTACATAGATACCGTTCATCACGGGGCGCAAGTCGTCATCGGCAGTTGCAAAGATGGTCTTATTGATACCGCCAATCATCATATCCACATCGAGGGCAACCTCTATTTTATCCTCTGCCAACTCGGGGAGCGCGGGATAACCCAAACCCGAAGTACCGGGAATGTTGAGCGAACCGCTCTTCCAACTTACGGTAATCTCCCAAGTATCCTCATTGGCCTCAATGGTAAGAGGCTGCTCGGAGAACTCTTTGAGCGAGTCGAGCATAAGTTTCACGGGGGCTGCAATCACACCCTCGCGTTCTACACTATCGACCTTCACACTACCCACAAGTGTGGTTTCGAGGTCGGAGGCAGTAACTTTCAGAGTATCGCCTTTCAGGTCGAAGAGGAAATAGTCGAGGATGGGAAGTGTGTTTTTGCTACTTACCACCTTACCTGTTGTCGAAAGGAGCGACAAAAGCGCCGAAGAGGAGATTGTAAATTTCATAACTGTCTAATTTTTATAGTTTTACATTTGTTATTGTGCAATTTTCGTGGGGCCCTCGCGCGCCATCGCCTACGCGCACGCGCACAAATACCCTATTTAACCTCCAAAAATAAGAAATAAAATTGAGAATTGAAAGTTGAAAGTTGAAAATTGGAAATTAAATTGTGGGGCTTATAGAACTTATAGGGCATTAAGCAATCCCCCCTAACTCCTCGGATTCACAGAATAGCGAGTCCGCAACGATTGATGGTAGATGGTTGAGGGTTGGCGTAAAAAGTGAATTTTACATAGTGCGAGGCGAGTGGAAGGCTTGCGAAGAACAGCCAACGCAAAAACGCAGAGAATCGAGCGTATTTTAGGCGCACAAAAAAGCGAGTCCGCAGCATAGTAAGCCTATGTGAGGAACTCGCTTTTGAAGTGCAACGTCAAAGACGCCGATTATATGCGTTTTTATGCGAAGTGTTTATAGAAACGGATGATTGTGTCGATTCCCTTATAGAATTGGTCGAGGCCGTAACTCTCATTGGGAGAGTGGATTGCATCCTTGCCCAAGCCAAAGCCAATGAGAATGGATTTCATACCGAGGATATTCTCAAAGCCACTCACAATGGGAATACTACCGCCCGAATAGAAGGGCAGTGGCTGTTTGCCAAAGGTGTCGACGATAGCCGCCTCGGCAGCCTTATAGGCCTTCAAATCGGTGGGCGAAACGTAGGGCTGGCCACCGTGCAAAGCCTTAACATCGACCTTCACACACTTGGGTGCGATACTGCGGAAATAGTCCTCAAACAACTCGGCAATTTTCTTCCAATTCTGGTCGGGAACAAGGCGCATAGAGATTTTGGCATAAGCCTTCGAGGGAATGATGGTCTTGGTACCTTCGAGGGTGTAGCCGCCCCAAATACCATTCACATCGAGCGAGGGACGAACACCCGTGCGCTCAATAGTCGTGAAGCCCTCCTCACCCGCGAGTTCCTCCACACCAACGCCACGCATATACTCCTCCTTATCGTAGGGGGCCTTATTGAAGTTGGTGCGCTCCTCCTCGGTGAGAATGCGGACATCATCGTAGAATCCGGGGATGGTCACGCGACCATTCTCATCCACGAGTTTGGTGATGAGGTTGGCAAGGACATTGGCGGGGTTAGCAACAGCACCGCCATACAAGCCCGAATGGAGGTCGTGGTCGGGGCCCGTAACCTCCACCTGCATATAGCACAAACCGCGCAAGCCGCAGGTAATCGAGGGAGTATCCATCGAAATCATACTCGTATCCGAGATGAGGATAACATCGCCTTTGACGAGTTCCTTATTCTCCTCACACCACCCGTAGAGGCTTGGGGAGCCAATCTCCTCCTCGCCTTCGAGCATAAATTTCACATTGCAGGGCAACTCTCCCGTAGCAACCATTGCCTCGAAGGCCTTTGCGTGCATAAAGAGTTGTCCTTTATCGTCGTCGGCACCACGACACCAGATGCGTCCATCCTTAATCACGGGTTCAAAGGGGTCGGTACGCCACTCATCTTTGGGGTCCTCGGGCATCACATCGTAGTGGCCATAGACCACAACGGTGGGCTTCGAGGGGTCGATAATTTTCTCGGCATAGACCACAGGATTACCCGCTGTGGGCATCACCTCTGCGCGGTCTGCACCCGCTTTGAGGAGCGAGGCACGAAGCCACTCTGCGGTGCGCACCATATCGTCGTGATGGTCGCTCTGGGCACTAATGGAAGGAATGCGGAGAAGTTCGAAGAGTTCTTCGAGGAATCTTTCGCGGTTCTCGCTGACAAATTGATTGCTCTTTTTCATAATTTTAGGCTAACTTAAAGAAATTTTCATTATTTTTGTACTATTCTATCTCAACGTGTAGGTAGGATACAAATTTACAAATTTTAGGCAATATATAAAACTTTAAGAGGATATTTTATGAGAATTATTCCAACCTCCGAACTCATCATCAACTCCGATGGTTCGATTTTCCACCTCCACATCCGCCCCGAGCACCTCGCCGACATTGTTATCTTGGTGGGTGACCCAGGTAGAGTGGAGATGGTGGCAAGTTATTTCGACAACCAAGAGTGCAACATTGCAAGTCGAGAGTTCCGCACCATAACCGGCACCTATAAAGGCAAACGTATGACCGTTATTTCGACGGGCATCGGCACCGACAATATCGACATCGTGGTAAGCGAGTTGGACGCTCTGGCTAACATCGACTTCGAAACCCGCACCGAGAAGGAGCAGAAACGTGTGCTCACACTCCTCCGCTTGGGCACTTCGGGTGCTGTTCAGCCCGACATTCCTCTGGGGTCGTTTGTCTTTGCTCGCTCGTCGGTGGGCTTCGATGGTCTGCTCAACTACTATGCAGGACGCAACGAGGTGTGCGATTTGGCCATTGAGAGGGCATTTGTGGAGCATACGGGCTGGAACCCACAACTCCCCGCCCCCTATTTTATTGATGCAGACGAGACCCTCTTTGACCACTTCAAGGATTCGGTGGTGGAGGGTATCACCATTGCCGCTCCCGGTTTCTACGGCCCACAGGGCAGGTGGTTGCGTATAGCCCCCGCCGACAAAACACTCAACTCGAAGATTGAGAGTTTCCGCTATGGTGAGCGTCGCATCACCAACTTCGAGATGGAGAGTAGCGCCCTTGCCGGCTTGGGCAAATTGATGGGACACCGCGCAGGTACCATCTGCACCATCATTGCACAGAGGGCTGTGAAGGATATGAATACCGACTACAAGCCCTTCGTTAGACAGATGATTGAGATGTCTTTGGACAAACTCGCGGCATTGTAGGAAACTGCTACGGATACCCCCTTGCGCCCCACTCAAATTAACGTGAGTTGTAACCACCTGATAATGAGTGGGGCGTAAAAAAGATTGCAAAATTTTCGCTTTTTTTCTTGCAGAAACCCAAAAAAGCCGTATATTTGCACTCGCAATTCGGCACCGTAGCTTAATTGAATAGAGCATCTGACTACGGATCAGAAGGTTACAGGTTTGAGTCCTGTCGGTGTCACAAAAGGGGTTCCAAACGGAACCCCTTTATTATTTCCTCTCCATCACATTTTCTACTACAAGAATCGGTGTGGCGACAAAAAAGCGGTGCGCCCGAAAGCACACCGCCCAAGATTACCATAGCAGGTTTTGTCTATTTAAGCAGTTCGGCGAGTTTCGCTCCGAGGTCCTCGCCACGCAGATTGCGGGCAACGATGGTGCCATCGGAGGCGATGAGGAAGTTCGAGGGGATACTCCTCACAGCATAGGTTTTTGCCGACTCATCCTCCCAAAACTTGAACTCACTGACATTTACCCACACGAGGCCCTTACTCTCGATGGCTTTCAGCCAGGGTTCGCGACTCCTATCGAGGCTCACACCGTAGATTTCAAAGCCCTTTGCGTGGTATTTTGCGTAGTCCTCAACCAAGTAGGGCACCTCCCTCATACAAGGGCCACACCACGATGCCCAGAAGTCCAACAACACATATTTATTCTTCGCCAGCACCTCGCTCAACGCCACCATATTACCCTCGGCATCGGGCAGCGTGAGATCGATGAATTTCTGGCCAACATCCACCCTCTTCATACCCTCGGCGTGGTTGCGCAGAGTGATGGCCGTATGGGATTTTTGGAGCCCTTTGGGCAGAGCCTCCACAGCCACCAAAATCTCATCGGGGGTCATCGTGTAATAGACCTCGCTGGCAAGCAGATATAGGCCGAAGATATTCTCCTTATTGGCCTCATAGGAGTTTAGGGTATGGGCATCGTACTCCTGCTCGGCAAGGGTGCGTGCCTGCTCGTCGGCAGCGGCAATATAGGCCTCCATAAGTCCCTTTTTCTCCGCACGGTAGGCCTCGAAGTGGTCGTTGGCAACGGTACCTGCCACCTTCACACTACCCCACTCTTCCAGCGAGCCCGAGACGGTCACTATGCCCTCCTCAACAAAGAGGGTACGGCTCTTGTCACCAACTACAAGGTTGGCAAACAAGGGAGCATCGGTATCTACTTTTATTTCGAAGGTGCCATCCTCGGTGGTGGCGCTACCAAAGCACTCGGTACTCTTATTGGCCATAAGTTTCACCTCACCCGAGTAGCCCTCAATGGTACCCCTCACAATATGTTCGGCACCGCAACTCGTCAGCACCATTGCAAGGAGCACAATCCAAAAACTTCTCTTCATATACTTACACTTGGTTTTAGGTTAGACCTCGACTCTATTACTCAAAAATCTCTGCCAAAGCCTCTGCCAAAGCCTCGCCACGCAAGTTACGAGCGATAATCTCGCCTTTGGCATTGATGAGGAAGTTGGCGGGGATGGAGTTCACCGAGTACTCTTTGGCGGCTTCGGTCTGCCAGCCACCCAAAGTGCTGACATTAACCCACTTCATACCCTGCTGCTCGATGGTTTTCTTCCACGAGTCGCCATTATCATCAAGGCTCACACCATAGATTTCGAAGCCCTTATCGTGGTACTTTGCATAGGCATCCAACAGGTAGGGCATCTCACCCATACAAGGACGGCACCACG
The DNA here is from genome assembly GCA_045596685.1 of Tidjanibacter sp. Taxonomy (GTDB): domain Bacteria; phylum Bacteroidota; class Bacteroidia; order Bacteroidales; family Rikenellaceae; genus Tidjanibacter. The sequence goes on from JAZOCT010000022.1 coordinate 96,093, forward strand.
ATGCCCAAAAGTCCAAAAGAACAACCTTATTGGCATCCACAACCTCTTTAAGCGACACCTCCTCGCCATCAACATTGGGAAGAGCAATATTGGTGTAGGGCTGACCAACAGCGGTCTTCATAAGGCTCTCTGCATACTCCCTAACAAGGCCAATCTCCTCCATCTTCTGAATAGCGGCAGGATAGGCCTCAATGGTTGCCATAATCTGCTCAACCTCCATCTCGCGGTACTTGTTGCTAACAAAGAGGTAGGCACCCCAAAGGTTATCGCTATTCTCCACATAACTATCATTCATAAGTTGTTGCAACTTTGCAAACAAGAGCATCACCTCCTCTTCGGGAACATTGCCATTCATAACGGGGGCCATCAACTCCCACTGCTGCTTATTGAAAGCCGCAAAGGCATCGTTTGCAGGGGTACCCTTTGCAACAAAGCCCTGCATATTCTCTATATTACCCTCAACCCTAATAGGGGTGCCATCAATAAAGAGAGGCATAACGGGTTGGCCGCCCAATGCCAATGAGGCAAAAATGGGGGTTGCGCTCTCAACGCTCAACTCAAAAGAGCCATCTTCGGTAGTGGTGGTAGCCAAAACCTCATCACCATCCATATTCATAATGGCGACCTCACCACTGTGTCCCTCAATCTGTCCCTCTACAACATAGGTTTTCGAAGTATTACAGCCCACTGCCAAGAGTGCAGCCGCAACAATAAACATAAACTTTTTCATACTCATCTTTTTATTTTTGGTTAAAAAATTATTTCTTCATTGTCGCCTTACGCTCGGCAACCACCCTATCGGGGTTGCCAGCCACAAAGTTCTCCCACGAGGCACTCTTTGCCCTTCCGCGCTTCACTGCCACCGTCTGGTGAGGTATGGGTGAGGAGGTCTCGAAGTAGTGGCACAGCGCCACTGCCAAGCCATCCGTCGCATCCAACCTCTTGGGGTTATACTCCACACCGAGCATACTTTTGAGCATCGCGGCCACCTGCTCTTTGGCAGCGCCACCATTGCCCGTAATCGCCTGTTTCACCCTCCTCGGAGCGTACTCAAAAACCTTGTGCCCTCGGCACAACGCCGCAGCCATAGCCACACCCTGTGCCCTGCCCAATTTGAGCATACTCTGCACATTCTCACCAAAGAAAGGCGACTCCAAAGCCACCTCGTCGGGCTTATACTCATCCACCAACGAAAGTACCCTGTTGAAGATATAGCGCAACTTCTCGTAGGGATCTTTCATCTTGGTCATCTCAATATCCCCAATGACCACTGCACGCAGTTTATTCTTGCCCAAGACCTCCAATACGCCATAACCCATACGATTGGTGCCCGGGTCGATACCCATAATTATGCGGTGGTCTGCGGTATTCATCCTCCACTATCGGTTTTTGAGTTCTTCGACCTCCTTTTTGAGTTCTCTCACGGTTCGTTGCAACTCGGGGAGGTTGCGATAGACAGCATTCACCCTGCGGAACTTGGCAGCGTCGATACCAAACGAGCCCATAATCTGTGAGCCCTCGGGCACCGACGACGACACACCACTACTCGAACCCACAATCGTGCGGTCCCCCACAGTGATATGGCCCACAATACCCGCCTGACCGCCAATCATACAGTTCTTGCCCACCTTTGCGGAGCCCGCCACTGCCGACTGACCAGCCATCACCGTATTGGCACCAATTACAACATTGTGGCCAATTTGAACGAGGTTATCAATCTTCGTACCTTTGCAAATCACCGTCGAACCCATAGTCGCGCGGTCTATGGTCGTATTGGCACCAATCTCCACATCGTCCTCAATGGTCACAATGCCAATCTGGGGAATCTTGTCGTACTCGCCCTTTGCATTGGGAGCAAAGCCAAAGCCATCCGAGCCAACAACAGCCCCCGAGTGGAGAATACACCTCTGGCCAATCCTGCACCCCTCATAGACCTTTACGCCCGAATAGAGAGTACTTCCTGCGCCAACCTTCACACCGTCACCCAAATAGACGTGGGGATACAGTTTTACACCATCGCCCACCTCGGCACCCTCGTCAATGACAACATAGGCACCAATGTAGCAACCCTCACCCACCGTTGCGCTCTCTGCCACAACAGCAGTGGGGTGAATACCACTCTTCTGGGGCTTATAGGCCACATACATTTCCAAGAGTTTGGCAAACGAGCCATAGGCATCATCCACCTTGATGAGCGTAGCCTTCACAGCCTCTTTGGGCTCCCACGAGCGATTGACAATCACTATCGAAGAGTCGGTAGTGTAGACATAGTGTTCGTATTTGGGATTCGCCATAAACGACAGCGCACCGGCGTGTCCCTCCTCTATCTTTGCAAACGTGCTGACGGTAACATCCTTATTACCTACTATCTCGCCACCCAAACCGGCGGCAATCATCTCTGCCGAAAATTGCATCGTCATTTTCGTATTTCAGTTGTGGTTAATCTCTTTTCTTCTCTCCTCTCTCTATCAGAGGTATCTCTTAATATCGACCCCTGCGGGCATAAACTGCGCCACATCACCATCGAAACTCAAAATCTCCCTAATTACACTACTCGACACAGCAACATACTCCGAAGGAGTGAAGAGCAGTACGGTGGTAATCTCGGGGTAGAGTCTTTGGTTGATTTGCATCATATTCCTCTCGTAGTCGAAATCGACAGTGTTGCGCATACCGCGCAAGACAAATTTCAACTCCCTATCGCGACAATACTCTCCCGTCAGGCCGTGATAACTCACCACCTCCACTCGGGGGTTGTCTTTATAGAGGTCCTCAATCAGTCGTTTGCGATTCTCAATGGTGAGAAGCCCTCGTTTGTCTTGATTTTCACCAATGGCAATAATCAGTCTGTCGAAGATTTTTAGTCCCTCCTCGACGAGTGCCTGATGCCCCGAAGTGAAGGGGTCAAACGAACCAGGGAAAATTGCGGTTTTCATTACGATGGTATTTTGTGTTTTATACGTCCTCTCTCTCCAAAATTGCGACTTGTGCGGGGATTTCAAGGCTCGGTTTTGATTTGACACCGCAGTTTACAAGGCGTAAATGAGGAGGTCAAATCAAAAACACAACGCAGAAATCACCCACAAGGCGCGATTTTATACAAGTTTCTCGAAGAGGCGACGCATACCAACTTTATCGGCAACAATAGCCTCCAATTCGTCAATGCTTACGCGGTACTGCTTCATCGTATCCCTCTCACGAATAGTAACAGTGTTATCCTCTTTGGTCTGGTGGTCTACGGTCACGCAGAAAGGAGTACCGATGGCATCCTGACGGCGGTAACGTTTGCCGATGGAGTCCTTCTCGTCGTACTGCACATTGTGGCTGAATTTGAGCCTATGCACAAGGTCCATAGCAATCTCCTGCAAACCATCCTTCTTCACAAGGGGCAAAACTGCAACCTTAACGGGAGCCAGAGGTGCGGGAATGGAGAGCACGGTGCGGGTTTCGCCATTTTCGAGCGTCTCCTCCTTGTAGGCTGCCGAGAGAACCTGCAAAACCATACGGTCTACACCAATCGAGGTCTCCACAACGTAGGGAACATAACTTTCGCCCGTCTCGGGGTCGAAATACTGAATCTTCTTGCCCGAGAACTGCTGGTGGCGGCCCAAGTCGTAGTCGGTACGGCTGTGGATACCCTCCACCTCCTTGAAGCCGAAGGGGAAGTTGAACTCCACATCGGTAGCGGCATTGGCATAGTGGGCGAGTTTCTCGTGGTCGTGGAAACGGTAGTTGTCGTCACCAAAGCCGAGAGCGCGGTGCCAACTCATACGGGTCTCCTTCCACTTATTCCACCACATCATCTCCTCACCGGGGCGCACGAAGAACTGCATCTCCATCTGCTCGAACTCCCTCATACGGAAGATGAACTGACGAGCCACAATCTCGTTGCGGAAGGCCTTACCTATCTGCGCAATACCAAAAGGAATCTTCATCCTACCGGTCTTCTGTACATTGAGGAAGTTTACAAAGATACCCTGTGCGGTCTCGGGGCGCAAATAGACGGTGTTGGCACCCTCTGCTACCGAGCCCATCTGGGTGGAGAACATAAGGTTGAATTGGCGCACATCGGTCCAATTGCGCGAACCCGAAATGGGGCAAACAATCTCGCAATCGAGGATAATCTGGCGAACCTCTGCCAAATCGTTGGCATTCAGAGCATCTGCCATACGTTTGTTAATCTCGTCGCGACGAGCCTTAATCTCCAACACGCGAGCGTTGGTCTGCAAGAACATCTCCTTATTGAAACTCTCGCCAAAGCGTTTTGCAGCCTTTGCGCACTCCTTTTCAATCTTCTCATCCTGTTTGGCAATCCAATCCTCAATCAGCACATCGGCACGATAGCGTTTCTTTGAGTCTTTATTGTCAATCAGGGGGTCATTGAAGGCACCAACGTGACCACTCGCCTCCCATACCTTCGGGTGCATAAAGATGGCAGCGTCGATACCCACAATATTGTCGTGCAATTTGGTCATCGAATCCCACCAATAGGTCTTGATATTGTTTTTGAGTTCCACGCCCAACTGACCATAGTCATAGACAGCGCTCAATCCGTCATAAATCTCGCTCGAAGGGAAGATAAAACCATACTCTTTGCAGTGTGCAATCAGTTTCTTGAAAAGTTCTTCTTGTGTCATTGTTTTTCTATGTTTTATATTTTCAATATAATTCGCATTTATTCAATCTACAAAAGTAATAAATTGAGTTGAGAATTGAAAGTTGTAAGTTGATTTTTATTCACCTATGGCAAAATTAGTTCTCGGGGCAAAGAAAAGTGGCGCAACTCGGCAAGGGGAGTTACGCCACTTCACATACACTCATCAATACTTAAAGATAGCCGAGCAATTCGCTCGGATGGTCAATGATAGCCAGCGGGTTGTGTGCTGCAAGTTCAACCTTTGGTCGAAATCCCCACGACACCCCGATGCAATCCACTCCCGCATTTTTGGCGGTCTGCATATCGACATTCGTATCGCCCACATAGAGCACCTCATTTTTCGCCACGCCCACACGCTCCAAAATCTCCTCCACAATCTGTGGATCGGGTTTTCGGGGCACACCCTCGCGATTACCAAACACCACTTCGAAGTGGATTGTGGGGAAGAAATGGCGAATGAGTTTGAGGGTTGCAGAGTGGTATTTATTCGATGCGACAGCCATCCTCACCCCTCTTATTTGTAACTCTTCGAGCAGCCCGACAACACCCTCATAGGGGTGGCTACGGTCTGCATTATGCACCTCATAAAAGGGGATAAAGAGGTCCCTGATTCGCAATACATTCTCCTCCGTGCGGCCCCCCTCGGGCAAGGCGCGCTCAAAGAGTTTCATCACTCCATCGCCCACCATAAAACGGTAGGAGTCCTCCGTGTGGGTGGGAAAACCGCACTTTTCGAGCGCCTGATTAACCGACACGCAAAGGTCGCCTATGGAGTTCAGGAGCGTGCCATCGAGGTCGAAAATCACAAGTTGTTTCATCTCTACGTTTTGCTTTTATTTCGTGGCACAAAGATAGCATTTTTCCCGCTCTTTTTGTACCTTTGCCCAAAGCAAAATAATCCACACAATGCGCCACTACACAACCATACTAATAGCCCTGCTTTTCATAGCGGGGTGCAACACCCACAACGGGTGGAGTGACCAAGAAAAGGCCCTCATCAATGGTGCCCGCTACTCACGAATGTCGGTATTGAGCATCGAAAGGCCCAACGACTCGCTACAACTCCGCAAAGTGAGTATTCCAATCACCCACGACGACCTTCTTGCGCCCGAATTCGGACGACTCGTAGCCTCTATGATTGAGAGTGTAAACGACCCTGCAAATGAGGGGGTAGGCATTGCTGCGCCACAAGTGGGCATATCGAGGCGAGTGGTTGTAGTTCAGCGACTTGACAAACAAGGCGAGCCCTTCGAGGTCTATGTAAATCCGCAAATTATATCCTACGGCAATGAGCAACAAATTGGGAGCGAGGGGTGTCTGTCGGTGCCCAACCGCAGAGGTGAGGTAAGGCGCGCAACAAGCATCACCCTACTCTACAACGATGCCACGACTTTCGAGCCCTGCAAAGAGGAGATTGAGGGTTTCACTGCGGTAATATTTCAGCACGAAGTGGACCACCTCGACGGCATACTCTACACAGACCGCGCAGAGGTGGTAACAATGGAACCATAGCGACGCTACGACATATTCTCAATGGCAAGAATACCGTTGCGAGTCATAACAATGCGGAAGCGACGCAGAGAGGTTTCGCCCTCCGAGATGAGTTGCATCACGACGTTGATATAGTAGATTTTCTGCACCTTCACACTCGTCACCCTTCCTTCCCTATCAACCGTATCGACAGGCACCTCGGGGTTATCCATCTTCTGGGTGAAGCGATGCATATGGAAGCGCAAAATCTCATTGATACCCTTCACGGGATAGACACTTGCCGAGCGCAACTGCTGACCATTGATAGTCACCCTCTTGCGGTACAGCAGAACCTTCTCTTCGAATATCCTGTTCTCCGCCTCCACAAGCGAGGAGCGACCTCGAATATCCATAACCTCGCGAGGGGTTTTAGCATCGCTAATGAAATCGACACCCTCCTTAATCACCCCCACTTTATGGTCGTGAATACGCACCTCCGCCTTATTGTCGAAATACTTATTGCCAAGTCGGTGGGCAAAATAGTAGCGCATCAGGTCCTTGATGCGGTCTTTGAGCATATAACTCACCACCAACACAATAAAGAGCGGCCCCGTAATATTTCCATATTTTAGTTGTGCAAACCACGCAACAGCCGTTGCAAAAATCATCGCCAGGCCCGCCGCCACGCTATAATAGACCTGCTCCACCGCAAAGCCGTCGCGTTTCTTATTCAGACGGATATAGAGTTCGCTCTCGATATACTTTTTCAGCAGTCCATAGCGGAACACCAACGCACGATTACCCTCGGCATCATCCGCCTCCACCGTTTCGTATCCTTGTGAGCGTTTATAGGCCTTCTCGCCCCTTACAAGCGCCACCAAGCGCCCCCTCACCTCGGTTAATTCGGGTGACGAAAGGCGGTCTATCTTTTTGAGAATCCTCACCGACTGCACGTCAATAATGTGGCTCATTATCTCGTCGCCAAAGAGGTAGTAGTTCCTCAATTTTTGGTTCACCGTATGCACGTTAATGAGTTGATACATCGCGCGATACTCTCGCACAATGGCCGACACATTATTCACAAAATCCTCCGTCAAGTAGGCAACCTCACCCACCGCTTCCGTAGCCACCGTATGGAGGGAATGGTTGCGCAGAGCACTCTTAAAGATGGCCGCAAAAATCTTAATCTGCGACTCATAGTCCTCCTGATTTGCAGGCGTAGGGGCAGTGGCCAAGCATTCCAACGAAGTACGCAGGTTCACAAACGGCAACGACTCCCTATCCGAGAGTTCGCGCAGGAGATAGACGGGGGTAATGAGCCTTATATTGGACTTAATGTCACGATAGAATTGGTCCTTACCGTAGGTCTGTGGGTTAATATCGAGGCTATTGGGGACAAATATCCAAGTATTGACAACAAACTCCCCGCGCTCGTCCTCGGGGTTGCCCTCGAAGCCGAACTTAAACTCCACCGAGAAGTTGTCGTGTTTTTTTGCTTGGATAGTAATCATAAAATCAATACTTTTCTAACCCTTTCGCACTCAATCTATGCGATTAGAACAAACCAGGGGTGTAGCCCGCCCATTGCAGCACTGTTTCGCCCCAGAGCAGAATCATCACCCAAGCAATCACCATCATTATGATACCGAACTTGAATGTGTCGCTCCAACTATAATGGTTGGTCGTATAGAGCAGTGCAGCGGGTTTGCTATTGAAAGGCAGAACATAAACGTGCTCGATGAGCAACGCCATCGGGAAGGCAAAACTCATAACGGGGTAGCCAAAGCGTTGAGCCACACCAATAGCAATGGGGATAAATATGAGCGCTCGCATAGTCTTCGACTGGAAGACAAGACCGCTGAATAGCATCAATCCCGTAAGAATTACATAGAGCACAATGAAAGGAGTATTCTGTGAGATACCCAGCGCATCGAAGCCGGCATTCACAGCCAATGCGGGAAGGTCCGTAGCATTCAATCCCGAGCCAAGCGTGTATGCACCAGCCGAGAAGAGCATCAGGTGCCAGGGAATATCCACGTCATTCCACTTAACGACACCCACTCCGGGCATAAGCGCCAATACGGCACCAATAAATGCAACCGTCGTTGCATCAATCGAGTGCAAGCCCTTGCCTTCATCTCCTCCCGTTACCCACAAGAAGAGCACCAAAAGGAAGATACCTATCGCCTTATACTCCTCGAAGGTCATCTTACCCATAGCCTCATACTCCCTGCGGAGGGTATCCATACCACCTGCTATCTGGGGTTTTTGTTCCTCTTTTTTCATCGGGAAGACAAGTTTGGTGCCAACCAGCCAGCCCAAAATAAGCAGAATCATAGCCAGCGGGAAACCAACTACGAACCAATCTTTCCACACCATACTTCCGCCTGCGCCCAAAATGAGCGACACAGCGAGCAGATTGGCACCCGAACCCGTCATAAAGGCACTTGCACCGATGTTCACTTGGAAAAGGTTCTGCAAAACGATATTCCTACCGAAGTTGTTGCGGTCACCATTGCTTGCACCATAAATTGCCGCCACCACCATAAAGATAGGCAGAAGAATTGTGGCCTTCACCGTCGTAGCCGAGATGAAGAGCGACAGTATCACGTTGATTATGATGAAACTAATAAAGATACCCGTAGCATTTTTGCCAAATTTGAGCACAAACCACAGCGCCAGACGTTTGGCAACGCGCGTTTTGACCAACATACTTGCCAATACAAACGAGAGGATATTGAGCCACATAACGGGGTGTCCGAGTTGTGCAAACGCCTCCTTTTGGGTAGTCACGCCCGTCAGCACGATGGCTAAAATAACCAACAAAGAGGTCATATAACTCGGCACGGCCTCCGTAACCCACAAAATCATCGAAGCACAGAAAATAGCCAACATCGCATAGCAGATGCGGATAAATGGCGAATTATCGCGCGGATTCTCACTCCTAATGACCTGCGCCTCATCCTGCGCCGCCACCATCTTCACAGCGTCGGGCATACTGAAAGCCTCCACAGAATTGGTCACAGCAACCTCCTGAACATTCTCGATAACATCCGCTTCGGCAGCCTTCACCTCTTTGTTAATCTCCACAACAGCAGGGACTTCTGGGCAGAGTGTTTCGTAGCGCGATTTAGCCTTTTTATCGAGTTTCGACGGGTCGAGGTTATCAATAAAGGGTATATCCACAACCCAATAGAGCAAAACGAATACCAATGCTGCAAGTGGACCGCCCAGGCGAGCCATCCATTTCTCGAAGCCGCTCTTCTCCATTTTGGGCAACTTCTCAACCTTATAGTTGTTCATATCCAGCGGGTCAAAGACCTTCTCCTCTTCGGGATTCACATTAGTAGTAGTTTCAGCCATAGCGGTATGTATATTTTTGTTTTAATTATGTTCCTTTTTCGGTGGGACACTCTCGTTGTGTGGAGATAATCGACAAAGACAATCTCCCTCGGAGCAGCCTATTTTTGAGTGTTTTACGATTGGGTTTGAGTAGCCCCCCTACGGGACTACGCTGGTAGTGCGGAGTGGGACACTCTCCCACTCCGCATCATACCATAAGTAGAATTCTTTACTCCGCAGTCGAGCGTACAATATCTGCGCTGTAAAGTTGGCCGGTGCTATCGCAAGCAAACCACGCCTTATTGTTCTCGAAATCGAGGCAGATGCCCTCAACCCAGGGCACCTCGGATTTGAAGCGAGCGATGAAGTCACCCCAAATGGTAAAGTTCACAATCTCCTTGTCGTCACTCCAAGCATCAACAGCCCAAAGGGTGTTGTTGGTGGTATCAAACCACAAATCCGAGAAGCACTCGGTTATGAAGTCAGCCTCATAACTATGCGCTACGCCGGCGTGCTCAATGGAGTAGATGAACAATTTTGCGGGGCTCTGATTGGCAACATATAGGTAGCCATCGTGGTAGGTAATGCCCTCCAAGCCACTATTCGAGTCACCGGAGCCTGCATTAATCCATTTCACGCGGGAGAATCCCCACTTGCCATCCTTCTCTTCTGCCTTCCAGATGAAGTTGCCACCCTCCTCGCTCATATAGATGATGCCCGTTTCGGGGTCGATGGTAACACCCTCCATATCCTTACCGGTCTTCAAGAAAGCATCGCTCCTCTCACCATCAAAGGTGATATTGTACAAACCACCCCAAGAGTTATCTACGGCAATAAGGCCCGATTTGTCCTTATTGAGGCACACTCCCGAGAAATCGTAAAGGATACGATCACTTGGAAGGTGAGTCTGCCAATTTGTAAACTCTGCGATGGAGCAGGCGGGCACCTCTTTGCTGATTTCGGGAAGAGGAATGGGCTCGGGTTCGGGTTCGGGCTCGGGTTTCTCTTCGGGCTGCTCCACAGGGGGATTCTGATCATCGGGATTCTCGGGAGTGGGCTTGGGTTCACAAGCCAGCATCGCAAGAACCAAAAGGCCACAGACGAACATATTCTTCTTCATCCTAACTAACGGTTTTAGGGTTATTATTTCCAATTTTTGTAGGGGTTCTTCATAAGCATCGAGTTGTAGTACTTCACGTCGCCGGTTACCTCCTCGCCCAACCACTCGGGTTTGACGAAAGCCTCATCCTCCGACGAGAGTTCCACCTCTGCCACTACAAGACCCTCATTGTCACCATAGAACTCATCAACCTCATAGGTGTGTTCGCCAGCCTCCACGAGATAGCGGGTTTTGTCAATCACACCGGGCTCGCAAATCTTCAAGAGTTCCTCGACTTCGGCGGTGGGAATCTCCTTCTCCCACTCATAGCGACTTGCGCCACTTGCCGAGCCTATACCTTTAATAGTAATGAAACCCTTCTCACCTTTGATTCTCACGCGCACCGTGCGCTCGGGTACCGACGAAAGGTAGCCCTGCGTAATGCGGGTAGCCTTTTTGGCGAGCGATTTGAACTCACCTGCTACCAAAAATTTTCTCTCAATTTCCTGTGCCATAGTCGTCTTTCTGTTTTACTCATTAGCAAGGGGTTTCTTGGTCATACCAATCACACGTTTGATAGCCTGCAAGTAGTTGATGTTCTCAACGCCCTCCAAACCGCAATCTGCGATGGTCTTTTTGATGTCCTCAATCTCGGTAGACTCGGAGTTGATGGTCACAACCTTTGCGCCATTGATAAGCACGTTACCAACCTCGCAAATGGTATCATTGACCATATAACCGAACCTCTCTTTGTGTACCCTTACGGCTGCCAAGTCCTTGTTGGCCTCCACCATAGCGAGGAACTCCTCGAAGGTGTAGGTATCTTTGGTCAGGGCGGGCATCTCCACCATAAATGCGGGGAACACCTCCTGCTCCAACACCTCGCGCGAGATGGGGAACTCACCCTTCATCAAGGGGTTCCACTGCTCCAAACCGTCAACGGTCTGAACGTAGGTTTTGATATCCATCTTACCGTCGCGGATTTTGGTGTTGTTGATGTCGTTTGCGCGGCTGATGATGTAGATTTCATCGCTTGTGCGCCTCCAAACTTTCTCGGGCACGGGCACCGACAGACGAGCCATACGAGCGTGTGCTGCCTCGAAATTCTGACCGAAGGAGCGGAACTCAAAACGGGGTTTCGAGATTGCTCCAATCTCCATTTTCTCTTTCGACATAGTTCTTTGTGTTTTGTGTGTGGTAAATAAAAAAGGGTAGCCCCACCCCACAAGGATGGGGCTACTCCCATTTTGCAATAATTATGCCCTATACGTTAGTCAATAGCAGCCACTTTCTCGCCATTTGCAGCACCTTTGGTAGGAGCAGCGTATGCGAAGTCACCCGAGCCATTGGGTACGCGCGAGAACGAGCACTCCTCATTCTCATTGAGTTTGGTCTGATTCCAACCTGCACCCTCTTCGCCACGAATGAAAGTATCAACTACCACACCCTCGGGATTAACGAGTTCGATTTTCACATTTTTCTTGGGCGAAAGACCACCTTTGAAAACGTGGTTCTCACTCTCATACTCGTAATTGGGATCGCCTTTCTCTTCGGGATCTGCGAGGTCGCTACTCTCCAATACTACAAAACCTTTCGAGGCAATAGTCATACCAGTGGCTGCGGTCCAAGTGGTGCTCTTGCCACCCTCTTTGGTGCTGTCATATTTAACGAGAGTGTAACCAGCCAAATCGATGGCTGCGCCAGTGTTGTTGTAGAGCTCAATAAATTTGCTCTGACCATCGAGTTCGTTCAACACGAGGGGATTTACTTTCTCATCGTCTTTACCAAGTTCGATGTCATCACCGCACGAAGTGAGTGCCAATGCAGCCAATGCTGCAAATACAAAAAGTTTTTTCATAGTTTTTTGTGAATTGTTTAGTTAATTTGTTAATTGGTTGTTTTCTTATTTCGGAATTAGAATGCCACCTGGAAACGGCAAGAAATCATATGGAAATCAATACCTTTCTTTCCTACTACCTCTGTAGGCTCCTCGGTAGGAATGCCATTTTCGTCGTAACCGGTATTGTAATCAACTTTGGAGGTGGTATCAATACCATTGGTTTTGCCTTTACCATTTGCGAACTCGTCATTGTCGGCAAATTGGTAGTTAATCATAAATTTCACATTCTCGGTAGGATAGTAGTTCAAACCAAGAGCATACTGCATTGCAGAACCACCCATATAGTACTTATTGAGATTGAGGTTGATGTAGTCTACACGAGCAGCAACCTCCAAGTCGCCCCAATCTGCACCGCGAGTGCAACGGGTGTATTTAGCACCACCTGCATCGTAGTTCTGTTTACCACCAAAGAGCATATAACCTGCCTGAACATACCAACCGCTTGCGGGGCGGAGTCCCTCACCTTTGGGGTTCTTTTCGAGGTTTACAAATGCCTGACGCGAAATATAGGCAGCCTCATAGCGCAATGCCTCGTAGTGACCTGCCAACTCTACGGTCCAGAGAAGTTCGTGATCAAGATAGGTAATTGCATCGGTGTCAAGGAATTTCTTACGATTGATGCTGGTCGAGTTACGAGTGCTGTAACGGATAGGGCTATTACCCAAACCATCGGTTGATGTGGTTTTGGGGTCGCGATAGGAGAACGCAGCACCGATGTGCAACGAGCCGTTATCCATCTTGTGCAAGGGACGCCATACGAGTTTACCGGTATATGACAAACCTTCGCTCATACCATAATCTTTGTTATTGTCCTCCATATAAACCTGCTCCTCTGCACCTTTGAGCTCGGGACCAAATACGCCAAACGAAGCCCACAGAGCGGGTGTATTGTAGCGGAAGTTTACACCCATATGGCGCGAAGGTGCCAAGTAGGTTACCATTGCGCGCTCCATAAAGAGGAGGTAACGGCTGGTGGAGTTACGCTGAATCGAGAAGTTCTCCTTGAAGTTACCCATCTTAATCTGCAAGTTCTCAATACCATCGTACTGCAAAATAGCATCCTTAATCTCGGGAGTACCACTTGTCCAGTCGGTATCGAACTCTGCATACCAATTCTCGTCAATCTGGGTCTTTACGGCAAAGCGGGTACGACGGAAACTCATACCATTACCAATAGTGGTAAGATTTTTGTCCTCGCCCAAATAAACGGCTGCATCACCCTGTACACGAACATCGAACCACATCTTGTAGCCTGCATCTTTATTCTGGAATACCAAGATACCGTCCTGAACTTGCGCATTGATAGGAATCGAAGTCACCTTCTGACCATACTGGTTCACATCTGCCTCCTGTGCCTGTGCTCCAAGAATCGAAGCAACAGCAACCATTGCAAGAAGTATAAGTTTTTTCATCTGTTTGAGTTTTTGGTTAATAAATTGTGATTGTTTTGATTTCTCATTTTAACATACAAATATAGGTATTTTCCGAAATATAACCATAGAAAAACTTAACAATAAATTAACAATTCGCCCCAAAAGAATCCACGTCGCTAACAATCAGCATTTTACAACAAAAAGAAAAAGCCCCTTTGTTGGGGCTTTTCCGGCACTTTTTGATAATTTTTCCTACTCCTCGGAGTAGATTTTCTTTGCCCAATCGGTGGAAAAATAGTGCGACAGGGTGACAGGAAGGTCGCGATAGGGCACATAGGTATTGATTCCGCAGAGATCCAAAGCACCTCCAACTTTCTTCTCAATGAAGTCATAACCCACCGAAAATCCGTCGGGCGAATAACCGTAGGAATAGACATCCTCGGTGTGATGCACCTCAACCACTACGCGCCCGAGAGCCGTCAAAAATTTCTCTTTGAGAGTCCCCTCGCCCGCGAGTTCGCAGACGTAGTCCTCCAAGTCGTGGAAGGCTGTGGGGCGCATTCTATCGAGCACCTGTACTTGTTCCATATCCACACGTTGAGCAATGGTGGTTCTGTAATCACCCGTGCTCACCGAGTCGTAAATTTCGGCAACAACCTCCGCCAAAGGCTCCAACTGCGAGCAGTCAATCACTGCCAACGCCAACGACTTGGTATGCGAGAAAGAATCGTCGCGAAGATAGACGTTCAGTACTATTTCGGGAACATTCCTCACATCGTATCGCACACTCATAAGGGCCCTCACAATCTCCACATAGGGCAACCCTACGCCCAAAATCTCCACAGGTGAAGCCACAATATAGTCGGCTGCATTGCGCAGGTCGTAGAGAAACTCCACAGAGGACATAAAGCAGGCATCGAAGATGATATAGTCGAAATGGATGGGTGAGAGTCCCTCCAAAATCTCCGCAGAGGAGATAAAACTCTCATCCGTACGCTCATACCCCCCATCCTCGCCCATCACAAGGTCGTAACCCATAGCGCGCGTTTCGGGCATATAGCGTTCATAGTTGAAGATATGCTCCACGCCACCCATCTGCCCCATCGGAGCAATCTTTTGTTGGTCGTAACTCGTTCCCGACGAGGGCTTTGGAAACCAACCACTACCGTGACCCGACATCACCAAACCGTAACTCTTGCTGGGAGCCAACCGCTTGACATCCTCCAACACTCCGCGCATAACCTCGGGAGTAGTGGAGGTCTGCTCGGAGTAGCGTTTGAGTTCCTTGCAGTAGCGGATATGCTCATCACCCGAGCCATAGGGCAGATAGCGAACCTCGTAGAGTACCGTTTCATCGCGTTTGTCGAGATAGATAACAAGTCGTGTAGAGGGTGCCGCGCCAATCATACCCTCCTCTGCATCGAGCGCATTTCGATAGATGCTCGATTCGAGATTATTGTTGGCAATCAGATACATAACCAGCGTATGCTCCACCTCTCCAACAGCAAGCACTTCCACCGACTCTTCGCTCTTCACAATGCCATTACACCCCACCAGCGAGAGCGAAAACAGCACCATTACTGACAATTTTATGCCCCATATTTTAGCCATTTTATCCATCTCACTCTCTCGCTATTTCAGGGGTATGGAGTTGATACTCCACCCACGTTTTTCACTCTTTGCGGGGCTCTCGCTCTTCACCAAATAGACCCTCGAAAAATCGAAGTAGTAGCCCAAATTCCCCCTCTGATCCTTCATCGTAAGGAAAACGTACTCGCAAGTGCGCGACACCACCTCTCGGTTTTTAATATCGAGCCCGCGCGCATAAATAACATCGGCTGCGTGCTCAAACCTCAAAACGTGCATAGGGCTCGACTCCCTCTCGCCCGTTCCCGAGTGTTCAATCGTGCGCAGAACACCCTCCATTCTCTCGAAACATTTGCGCTCGTTTATCGTATCGCCCAACGAGCCATAGGCAAAGGCGAGCAAATTGAGGTTTTTGGGGCTGAAAGGGTCGCTCTCCATCACCTCCATTGCCGAGTCCACAAGTCTACGCATTCTCTCCTCGGTGGGTTCCGTCATAATCTCCTCCACGACTGCCAGCACCCTATCCTCCGCCACAATGGGCTCCAAAGGTTTATAGACCTCACTATTGGCATAGCCGTAGTAGAGGTAGTGCATTTCCTCGTCGGTAAGCGTCTGTTCGCCAGCGAGATATTTCGCCATCAGGCGGTCAAGAAAGTAGGGAGATTCGATGTCGATAGTGCGGAGGAGAATGTCATCATTATCGGGCACGCGCAACTCCTGTGCCTGTGCGGGAAAACCACACAGCGCCAGCAGTGCAACGATTGCCACCCAAAGGATATTTTTGCGCAACATTCTCACCATTATCTACCGAAAATCACTCTCCTTGATTGCCCTCTCCAACACCTCATAGAGTTGTTCGGTGATGGGGACAAGAGGCAAACGCAAATTATTACCAATCACACCCTTAATCGCAAGAGCCGCCTTCACCCCGGGAGGGTTTCCCTCGGCAAAGAGCATCTTGATGGTGGGGCGAATCTTCTCAAACATCTCGTCATTCGCCACACTGCCACCCTCCTCTTGGGCTCCAATCAGAGTCGCAAAATAATGCGGGAAAGCATTGGCTGCCACCGAGATGACACCCACGCCACCTGCTTTCATAATAGGAAGAGCAAGGGAGTCGTCGCCCGAAATCACAAGAAAGCCCTCGGGTGCGCCATCAATCACGCGCCCAATTTGCTCCAAATCACCACTTGCCTCCTTAATTGCCACCACATTGGGGCACTCACGAGCAATACGCAAAGTAGTCTCGGCCTCCATATTAACACCCGTTCTTCCGGGTACGTTGTAGAGAATAATTGGGCGTGGCGAGCGCTCGGCAATGTATTTATAGTGCTCAAACAGACCTCGTTGCGAGGGCTTATTATAGAAGGGTGTGACGCTCAAAATCGCATCCACACCATCGAGGTTGGTCTGGTCGATGAGTTCCACCACCCTTGCCGTATCGTTACTACCCACACCCACCACAAGAGGCAATCGTCCGGCATTGCGAGCCTTCACAGCCCTCAATACAGCCACCCTCTCGGGGAGTGTCAGTGTGGGGGTTTCGCCCGTCGTTCCCATCACCACGAGGTAGTCCACACCTCCCTCAATCACATAATCTACAAGCCTTTCGAGGGCGGGATAATCCACCTCTCCCGAAGCGGTAAATGGGGTCACAAGCGCAACACCAAGTCCTTTGAGTTTCTCTATCATATATGGGGTCTTCACTTTTATTTTCTCTCTGTTTAGGTTACAAAAATATACTCTTTTTTGCTAAAACAAAGCGCCCTGCACAGGAATCTTATTCTCTTCCTCCTTCGGAGCACTCTCCTCCACCCTCACCGAGGGGGCCATCTGTTCCGCACCGCCAACCATCTCTTCGAAATCACTCTCGGAGATTATTTTAACGCCCAATTTGTTGGCTTTCTGCAATTTAGCAGGACCTATCTTATCTCCCGCCAAGAGGTAATCCGTAGCGCTCGAAACGCTCGCCAGATTCCTACCGCCGTGTCTTTCGATGAGTGCTTTGAGTTCGTCCCTCGTGTGTCGCTCAAAACTACCCGAGATGACTATCGACTTGCCCTCCAAGAGATTCGACAGAAGGTCACTCTCCTCGGCCTCCATCTGCAAGCCTACCTCGCGCAAGCGATTGATAATAGCAACATTACGCTCATCCTCAAAGAAAGCCCTTATGCTCCCTGCAATCTTCTCGCCCACCTCATCGGCCTGTGCGAGTTCCTCCTCGCTGGCAGCCATCAGAGCATCCATAGAACGGAAGTGTTGGGCCAAATATTTTGCCGTCGTCTCGCCCACAAATCGTATGCCCAGAGCAAAGAGCACGCGCGAGAAAGGTACGTCTCGCGAGGCGGCAAGCGAGTGCATAATATTCTCGGCACTCTTTGCACCCATCCTCGGCAACGAGGCAATCTGCTGTGGAAGAAGCGAATAGAGGTCGGCAACGCTCCCCACCAGACCACTCGTATAGAGCAGTTCGGCAATTTCATCACCGATACCCTCAATATTCATCGCCTTGCGCGAAAGGAAGTGGATAATACGTCCCACAATCTGCGGTTTGCACCCCTCCGAATTGGGGCAATAGTGTTTCGCCTCACCCTCGATTCTTTCGAGAGGCGTTCCACACTCGGGGCAGTGGGTTATATATTCAAGAGGTTTGCACTCCTCGTTGCGCTCGGAGAGTTCCACGCCCGTAATTTTGGGGATAATCTCACCCCCCTTCTCGACATAGACCATATCCCCCACCCTCACATCCAAGAGTGCTATTTGGTCGGCATTGTGGAGCGAAGCA
>JAZOCT010000023.1:0-13121 GCA_045596685.1 Tidjanibacter sp.
ATAACACCTGTCGCGTAGCCCTCGCCCCCGCTATGTCACTCATCGGGGCACAATAAGTTTGAGCGCAAAACCATTCATTATGAAAAAGTTACGCCTACTCATTTCGTTATGCGTGGCTCTATTTTCGGTTGCTTGTTCCTACAACGAACTGCCCGAGAATCTGAAAACCACCACGACCTTTGAGGACAAAATAGCCCTCAATGTCGAAACTCGCGCGGAGACCTACGAGGGTCAAGCTCTCGACCAAGAGTATTTTGTCACCGCCACCGACCTCGAAAATTTCGTCAATTTCCGTCGCAAAGAGTCCGACCGCTCCAACCTTTCGGTTAGGGAGGTAAAATCCTACGGCTTCGACTCTTCGCAAACCCTCTTCTACATCCTCAACTACGACAAAGGTTGGGAGGTTGTTGCTGCCGACAAACGTGTGCAACCCACCCTCGCGCACGGCGACGATGGTACTTTCACAATGGACACCGACAATGAACCTATGAAGTTCTGGATGAATATGCTTGCCGATGGCGTGCTGAAAACCCGCCAAACATCCGACATAGCCACCCGCACCTCTGCCGACAATGCAGAAGAGGAAACAACCGATGTGAATCAACATCTCAAATTTTGGGAGACAATAAGCCCCTCGAAAGATAGCACAAGAGGTGGACTAACTCCTATTTGGGGCCCTCTAACACCTATTGATAGCATTGGCATAGGTATTCGAAAAAAATATTATCTACCACATGTAATGGATTCATATTCCGAAAGTACATACTATGGCCCTTATATTGAAACTTCTTGGGGGCAAGAATCTCCTTGGAATGTTTGTTGTCCAACAATCAATAATACAAGGTGTTTAGCAGGATGCACACCTGTATCCTGCGGACAAATGCTATATTTTTTAGTAAATAGATATGATTTGGACATTATAACTTACGAGGATATCGAATGCACCATACTGGAAAATGGAGAGTATGTTTTTGACAAATACAATCCATCCACCACTTTGTGGGAAAATATGGCCACTTGGGATTCTGATGCTACCCATAACACACAATATGTTTCCGCCTTATTAGTCCATCTCGGGGACTTATTGGGAACGACCTATGGAATAACTAGCTCCAGCACACCATGTGAAGCGGAGAAGGAATATGTTTTTGATTATTATAATTTTAATTGTACATATCTCAATGCATATAGTTCATCTACTGTAAAATCGCAAATAAAAGATCGTAGTATGCCCGTAATGGTTAGAGGCGAAAATTCAGAAGGTGGACACTCGTGGATTATTGATGGCTGTTGTGATTTCCGAAATATAATAAAGAAATATTACATATATTCATCTATGGACTTGACTGATTCCGACTTGCTTGCATACACCAAAGAGGATGCGGATGGCTATGATACTATCACTTATTCATCATTAGGAATGATCCACATGAATTGGGGATGGGGAGGAACAGCCAATGGATGGTACTCGGATGTATATTCTGCGCCCTCGAATCGTCCCGATGATCCATATGATGAAAATGTTGAAATAATGTATGGTTTTATTCCTAACTAACAATACGAAAATTTATGAAAAAAAATCTCTTTACAATACTATTATTATTGTTCGTTGGTTGTGAGGAAAGAAATCACACAAATGGGGGTATGATCCCTAACGAAGTGTATATTTGGGATGATTACGATGGAATAGAACTCACCACTTCATCAAGTTCCTACAAAGGTGTGACTACTCAATACTTGGTTTTAACTCTTTCCACAAGTAATCTAAATCAAACTTTGAGCGAGAAAGCTTACGGTCAGCTTGCCGAAATAAAACCAATGTGGTCTCAATATATTGCTTGCATAAATCAATCAACCGAGGAACTCCACATCTATGCCGACAAGGTCCTGTGGGGCATACCGGCAGGAGAACCTTTGGAAGCCTATTTTTTATTCGTAAACGATGGTAGATACGACCTCCCCTTGACATATCCTAATGGCGATGTGGATTTCTCATATAGTGACCTAAATGAAATAGGTGATAACAACGATTTTCTCACAGAGAGTGATGTTCACGACATTCTATGTGTGAGATATATGACACCTAAACATCCGATATTCAAATTCAAGGAACTACCTCCCGAACAATACGAGGAGGTGACTTTCACAATCCAATTACGTTTGGGTAATGGCAAAGAGTTCTCCGCCTCCGCAACGATGGACACCATCACACAGACAAAGTAGCAAGACCTCACGAAATTGACAAAATATCGCAAACACACTCCAAGTTTGCGATATTTTTTATATCTTTACGTCCAGAAAGAAAACAAACAATCTTATACTAACTCTTAAACACACAAAACTATGTCATTTTTGTCCGAATTCAAGAAATTTGCGCTCAAAGGTAATGTCGTAGATATGGCAGTCGGTGTTATCATCGGTGGCGCTTTTGGTAAAATCGTAACCTCGCTCGTGAATGACGTGATTATGCCCCCTCTGGGTATGGTCATCGGCAAGGTTAATTTCACCGACCTGGCAGTGAACCTCGGCACCGAGGCTGCGCCCGTGATGTGGAAATATGGTGCCTTCTTGCAGCAGGTATTCGACTTCCTCATCGTGGCAATGTGTATCTTCCTCCTCATCAAAGGCATCAACCGCCTCTCGGAACTCTCCAAGAAGAAAGAGGAAGAGGAGGCAGCTGCAGCAGCTGCAGCACCTGCTCCCGCCCCCGCTCCCGAGCCAGAGCCTACCAAAGAGGAAATTCTGCTGACCGAAATCCGCGACCTCTTGAAGAACAAATAGTCGTCGGAGAAAACCAGCACAAACAAGGCAGACTAAAATTCGATTTTTAGTCTGCCTATTGTTTTGGGCACAATCGTTGCTGTCTGTATGCAAAAAGATTGTGCATTATGGACAAACCTCTCTTCGCCCCCATCGGTGCTTCCGATAAGGCAACACTCTTTCTGCGACTCTTCATCGGTGCCATCCTATTTACGGAGGCCATAACCAAGTCCCAACAATACCCCTGGCTCGAAAGCGAATACCCCACCCTCCTCGGCATCAATGGCGCAAGCGTGGTGACCATCGTTGGAGTGTTGGAACTCCTTGCGGGGGTAATGCTCACCATCGGTCTACTCACGCGAGTGGTAGCAATTCTTATGGCTCTGGCGATGCTCTCTGCGGCATTCATTTTCTTTCCGGGACAGAGTTTCGACCAGAGCGAACTCAAAGTGGTCTATGCTGGCATCTACGTCACACTTGCCATCAGTGGTGGTGGTCGCTATGCCTTCGACACATTGATTTTTGTCAAGAGGGGTTGACCTTCTGCCGCCCACAAAGGGTAATAAGCCTATATCGTAGTGGGATTTTTGTGCCAAAAAAAAGGAGCGACACCGCAGTTTGCTTATCGCAAATGAGGATGTCGCTCTCTGAATTTTGGTGCAAAAAGCACCTACGAGATAGGCTTATTTTGCTGCCTCAACAGATGCTTTACGGAACTCTTTCATAAGTTTCGAAAGTTCCAAAGCGGCTTTGCGTGCACGGGTGCCGGCTGCCTTGTTACCTTTCTCTGCTTGAAGTTTTGCGTTCACCTGGAACAACTCAATCTGTGCATTGATTTTCTCTACTAACTGCTGCATAATTGTAAGTTTTATTTGGTTTGTATTATGGTTTAGTTTCTCACTTTACGCAAAGATAAAAAAACTTTTTCGTAAAATCGCAACAATCAGCGACTTTTTCTATTTTTTACCCTTTTTCAGGCGAGCCATAGCACGTTTGAACACCGACTGTTTTTTGTTGTCGGAGCCATTCCCGTAACCATAACCGTAGCCGTAACCGTAGCCGTAGCCATAGCCGTAGCCGAGGTTGGTGCTCTTCTTCTCGCCACCATAGTAGAGTTTACCAACACCCACTTGCGAAATCAAAATACCGAGGTTTTTGAGCGACTTGCGGGTAGCAATAGCCTTAACGGTATCGAGGCTCACCTTGTCGGTATGGCCCATACGCATACAGTAGAGGGTAATGTCTGCCAAGCGGTTGATGATCTGTGTATCGGTAACCAACGCGATAGGTGCAGTATCAACAATGATGAAGTCGTACATAGTCTTCAATTGGTCGAACATCGCATCAACCTCCGAGCGCATCAGCAACTCGGCGGGGTTGGGAGGAATGGTTCCCACAAAGAGAGCATCCACACCGTGAACACAATCCTTAATGATTAGGTTCTCAACATTCTCCTCGCGACCCATCAAGTAGGTAACGATACCCTTGCTTTGGTGTTTAACACCCAAACGATTCTCCATCGAACCCTTACGCATATCCATATCGACAATGATAACCTTCTTGCCGGTAATCACAAACGAAAGGGCAATATTGAGGGCGATTGTAGTCTTACCCTCGGCAGGGATAGTCGAGGTCGTCATAATAACCTTACCGCCTTGTGGCATCATAAAGTCGATGTTGGTACGCACCATACGGAATGCCTCGGCAATTGAGTCGCGGCTATTGGGGGTAACCATCACATCGCTGGTATGGCGCGCATCTTTGGTAGGAATAGCACCTACGATGGGCACCTGGGTACCAATAGCACTCTCAACCTCCTCAATGGAGTAAATCTTCGTGCGCAGAGCCTCGGCAATCAAGATTACAACCACAGGAATCACGAAGCCCAAAATCAGCGCCAGAAGCATAACCATAGCGGTACGGGGCGAGATGGGCAAGTTTGCGGGGAGTGCGGGGTCAATAACGCGCGAAATGGAGGCGGTAGTGGCCAATTTAAGGCTGGTCTCCTCACGTTTGTTGAGCAGGTACTCGTAAATCTTAACTTTAATCTGCTGGTTACGCAGAATGGACTGTGCGCCCTTCTCCACCGAAGGAAGGTTGCTAACCTTCAACTCATTGTCGGCAATCTGGCGGTTTACGGAACGAAGCCTTACCTCCAACGAGCCCTGCAAGTTCTTAATCGAAGCGGGCAACAACTCCTGCATCGAGAGTACTCGGTCCTTAATGGTCCTTACCGAAGGGTTACTCAACATATCGTCGCCACCCATAGTCTTATACTGCAACACAGCGCTATTGTAGTCGGAGATGATGGAGTTCAAAGAGCCATCCGCAATACCCAAGTTGGGAACCAACTCAACGGTTCCGCTAATGGCCTTAACCGTAGCCAGCACCTCTTTGAGAATACTGATTTGGGTCTCAATCTCCACAGCCTCATTTTCGAGTTGGGAGGTAGCCTGCACATAGAGGTGTGCCTCCGATTCGGGGCTCACGCTCTTCGCACTACGGCGGTAGTTTGCAACATCGCTATCGACGCTCTCCAAGTCGCCACCTACAATCGCCAACCTCTCATCCACAAACTCCATAGTGGCACGAGCAACAGCCCTCTCACCCTCTTTGGCATCTTCGTTATAGACGTAGATGAGCTCATTGACAATATCTGCCGACTTCTGGGCAACGGGGGTCTTGATACCCACCGAGATAAGACTTGTGGTCTTGCTCGAAGGTGCCACCGAGAGAACCGATGCCAAACCGCGTGCTACGTTGCGGGTGCTTGTTGCACTCACCTCGAATTTGTCGTTATTCTCAACAACCGATGCGAAATCCTCGGCATAGCGGTCATTCTTCACAACACGAACAATACCCATATCGCCATAGATGGGAGCATCGTAGGAGGAGGAGAATTTCATCTCCCTCTTATCTCCACCCGAAAGAGTGTACTTGATCACACCGCTAACCTTGTCGGCTTCCAGGTTCAAGTCCATCACAAACCCCCTCATAAGGCTGTCTACCACAACGTGGGCAGGAACAGTGGGAGCATAGACCTCAACCTTGCGCAACTTGGCAGGAACCTTATAGGTCACATTCAAGTCGAGATTCTTCACCACCTTCTCCATAAGGGTGTATGAACGGAGAATCGCCGCCTCGTTATCCACTACCGAGGTCTGGCGCATCATCCTCAAATTGGTCATCGAGGTAACATCCGACTTCACACTACGCGAAGCATTCTCATCAATGTAGATGAGGGCCGAAGAGGAGTAGATTTTGGGCGAAACCTTGCAGTAAAGCACACCCGCACCAAGGCATATAACTACCGAGATGAGGAACCAAAACCAGTTACCCGTAAAAAATTTCCAAATGCCGGAGAGAGATATTTCGGTTCCCTCCGAATCGTTGTTCTGCTGAACAAGATTGTTCTGTTGTTGCATATTGTTGTAATCCATAACTTTCGACTCTTAATTAGCGAAGACGTGTTGATGCAATTGCGACATAGTAAATCATTGACGCAATCGAAGTTCCAAGCGATGCAAGCGATGTGATGATGGGGAAGTAGGTGGTGAAGGTCGAAACCGACTTTGCCCTTGCGCCCACAGCCTCAACATAGACCACGTCGTTCTGTTTGAGATAGAAGTAGGGCGAGGCGAAGATATCCTTCGATTTGAGATTGAGAATCTCGACGTGCCTACCACCATTCTCCTCGCGGATGACCATAATCCTCTCACGGTTACCATATACGCTCAAATCGCCTGCGAAACCGAGGGCCTCCAAGAGTGTCAATCTATCACCGGGGAAGTTGTAGGTGCCTGGGCGAGCAACCTCACCAATCACCGTAACGTAGAAGTTCACCAATGTTACGGTAACTACGGGATCGGGCATTACCCCCTCCAATCTTGCTTTCAGGTTGGCGGCAATCTCTGCGCGAGTGAGGCCTGCAACGTGAATTTCGCCCAAGACGGGGAATTGAATATTGCCGTTGGTATCCACCGTATAACCCTCAACAGTGGAGTTGGAGGTAATTCTACTCGACGAGTTGCTGCTCGAAATTTGCGCGCGCGAGGCGAAAAGATTGTAGGGTACCGCCAATTCGGGTGTAGAGGACGACACCGTAATGGTCAGCACGTCACCCGGCTGAATGGTGTTGATTTTTCCAGAGGCGCTATCGAGCGCGCCACTCTCCACAACCTCCTGAAAATAAGCGAGGTCCTTATGGCTTCCGCACGAAGAGAGTGTGAAAGCAACCAAGAGAGCCAACAGTAGTTTTTTCAACATATTTGTATTGTTTTTAAGTTAATTTGCGCATTAATCGGACAAAGATACAAATTATAATTGAGAATTGAAAATTGAGAGTTGAGAATTATTCAAAAAAGAGGGTTATCGAAAAAGGTTGTCAACCGACGAACAATATACGTTGTGGGCTCGGCAACCACCGAGCCCACAACATTAGACGCAAGACATCAAAGCCCTTGCAAGTTGGTCGGGACAGGAGGTCCCTTTGCCCTTGCAATCTATACCTCGCAGGAGGTCCACAACCTCCTTTGCAGGTCGCCCCTTTACGAGTGCCGATACGGCCTGTGTGTTACCGTGACAGCCCCCAATAATTTGGACACTTTCGACCACTCCGTCATCGCTCACAACAATCTCAAATTGGCGCGAGCACACACCTTGTGGATAATAGGTAAAATACTTACTCATAGTGTTTTAGAAATTGTAATAGACACCCACATTTACAAAACCTTTGGAACCCCATCCGGCCTCCAAAAAACCACCCATCGAACCTCCATAGGAGAAGCACAAAGGATAGAGACTTGTCATAGGTGCAATCTTTGCTTGACGGTGTTCGGAGCCATCATAATATTGCTTATAATGCAAGAGCATCAGGCCCACTCCCCACGAGCCATACATCGCAAATTTACCCGAGGAAAAATAGCGTGTCTGCGAGGCAATACAGAGGGATGGATAGATAGACTCCGAACTCTTACTAATCGCCCCCGTATCCACATATCGGGTCTCGGCACCAGCATACCCTACTCCGAGCGATAGGCCCATCGAGAACCAATCGCTAATACCATAGTAGATTTCCAGATTGGGGTTGAGCATCGGAGCAAACGAACTGTGTTCAACACCGTCTGTCGTATCAATTGAGCCCAAGCCGGCGACCAAGCCACCCAGAAAATCGGGCATCGAGAACCACCCCACTCCACCTTTCACTCTCCATTCGCCATCTTCTTGTGCCATAAGAGGTTGTGACGCTCCAAGCATCACACTCATTGCTATCAGAATCGTAAAAAATCGTTTCATCATTCACTCATTTAATTGGGTTAATAACTCTCCTAAAAATACATCACTACGACAATGTACCTATTACAAATATACAAAAAAAGTTTATCTTTGCAATGTTAATACACTTTTTTTGCGAGCAAACACGTTAAAAGCAATAGATAATTAAGTATGAAACGAGCAATGATTACCCTTCTTACGGCTATGGCACTTGTGGGTTGCTGTGGCGAAAAGAAAACCCCCGCCCTCAACCCTGCGAACTTCGATGAGAGTTATGCACTGAATGACGATTTCTACGAGCACTTCACCGCAGGTTGGCAACGCAACAACCCCCTTACGCCCGAATATTCGCGCTTTGGGGCCTTCGATATGCTCCGCCAGAGCAACGAATTGAGGGTGAAGGAACTCTTCGATGAACTCGAAAAGAGCACTGCCGAGAGTGGTACCGTAGAGCAGAAACTCTCCGACCTCTATCGCCTCGGTTTGGACAGTGCAAGGCTCAATAGTGAGGGTGCCGAGCCCTTGCGTGAGGCTTTGGCAAGGATTGAGGCTGTGGGTGAGCGTGATGAGTTGAGCGCCCTGCTGGGCTCCATCCACCGCACCAGCGCCAATCCCTTCTTTGCTTCGGGCGTAGGTCCCGATGAGAAGAACACCTCTGTGAATGTTCTCTATGTTGGTCAGTCGGGCTTGGGTATGGGCAACCGCGACTACTACTTCGACGAGAGTAGCGCCCCCATCCGCGAGGCCTACACCAAATACATCAAGGCTATTGTGGCACTTGCGGGCTATACCCCCGAGGAGTGCGAGCGCATTGCCGCATCAGTATTGAAGATTGAGAACTCGCTTGCCGAGGCACACTTCACCAATGTGGAGCGTCGCAATCCCCAGAAGAACTACAACAAATTCACCGCAAAGAGCCTTCGCAGAACCTTCCGCAACATTGATTGGGATGCCTACGCCGAGGCTATGGGTTTCCAGATGCCCGAGGCGCTTGTTGTGAGCCAGCGCCCCGCACTCGCACGCGCCAACCAACTCCTCGGCAAGGAGTCGTTGCGCACCATCAAAGATTACCTCCTCTTCCACGAGATTCGTAGCGCTGCAAGTTACCTTTCGGACGACTTCACCGCCACCAACTTCGACTTCTATGGTCGCACTCTTTCGGGCAGTGAGCAGCAGCGTCCCCGCTGGAAACGCGCCCTGGCGGTAGCCGATGGCAATCTCTCGGAGGCTGTGGGCAAAAAGTATGTCGAAAAGTTCTTCCCCGCAGAGTATAAAGAGAAGATGTTGGGCATTGTTGCCAACCTCCAAACCGCTCTCGGAGAGCACATTGACGCTTTGGATTGGATGAGCGACGTAACAAAAGTTAAGGCTCACGAGAAACTCGCCTCCTTCACTGTAAAGATTGGCTATCCGGATAGTTGGGAGAGTTACGAGAGCCTCTCGATTGACCCTGCGAAGAGTTACTTGGCCAACATCCGTGCGGTGAGCGCTTGGCACACTGCCGACAACCTTGCCGACCTCGGCCAGCCCGTCGATAAGGCACAGTGGCTTATGAGCCCCCAGACAGTGAATGCATACTACAACCCCACCACCAACGAGATATGCTTCCCCGCAGCCATTTTGCAGCCCCCATTCTTCAATCCCGAGGCTGACGATGCTGTGAATTATGGCGCAATTGGTGTGGTTATTGGTCACGAGATGACACACGGATTCGACGACCAGGGCCGCCAATACGACAAGGATGGCAACCTGAACAATTGGTGGACAAAGGAGGATGCCGAGGCATTCGACGAGAGGGCCAAAGTACTTGTGGCTCAATTTGATGCCATCGAGGTAAACAAAGAGGGTCTGCACGCAAACGGACAGTTCACCCTCGGTGAGAACATTGCCGACCAGGGTGGTTTGAGGGTAGCGATGACCGCACTGCGCAACTCGTGGGCGGGGGTTCACCCCGAGCCCATTGACGGCTTCACCGCCGAGCAGAGGTTCTACATCGCCTATGCAACCCTTTGGGCACAAAACATCCGCGAGCAGGAGATTGTCCGCCTGACCAAAACTGACCCCCACTCGCTTGGCAAGTGGAGGGTAAATGGTACTCTGCCCAACATTGACGATTGGTATGAGGCCTTCTCCATCACCGAGGGCGCAATGTTCCGCGCACCCGAGGAGAGAGTCATTATTTGGTAATTCAAAATTCAAAATTCAAAATTCAAAATTGAACACTAACAAATACTCCGACTTTCTGGCAACGTGCTCTTCGATGTTCAGTGCCCACAGCACCGAACTCATTGAGCGTGCGCTGGGGATGGCTGTGGATGCACTCAACGGCTTGGAACGCTACGACGGGCGACCCCTCGTGGAACACTCGGTAGCCACTGCGCGCATTGTCGCCTGTGAGATAGGCCTGGGGCGCAACTCTGTGGTCGCAGCCCTGCTCCACGACGCGGCACGAATGGAGCGGATACCTCTGGCGGAAATCAACACACTCTTTGGCGAGGCTCCCGTTGGTATAATCCTCGGAATGAACGACATATCGAGCATCCGCACAAAGACCGACAAGAGCCAGATTGACGACTTCCGCGACCTTATAATCTCCTACTCCACCGACCCGAGGGTTATACTCCTCAAATTGGCAGACCGATTGGAGGTGATGCGCAACATCGACATCTTCCCCCGCGAAAAGCAAATGCGCAAGTGCTGGGAGAGTATGAATCTCTATGCCCAGATTGCCCACAAACTCGGCCTCTACAACATCAAGAGCGAGTTGGAGGAGATATCCTTTGCCCACATTGAGCCCAAAGCCCACGCCGAGATTCGCCAGAAACTCGCCGAGAGCGCACAACGTAGGGAGGCGCTGATTGCCGACACCCTCGCCCCCATCGAAAAGCGTATGAAGGAGAGCGGCATCCGCTACCACCTGAAAAGTCGCACCAAGAGTATCTACTCCATTTGGCGCAAGATGCAGAAACAGAAAGTCCCCTTCGAGGAGGTCTTTGACATCTTCGCCATCAGAATCATCATTGAGTGCCCGAGGGAGCAGGAGAAGATGCTCTGTTGGAACGTCTTTTCGATAGTTACCGACTTCTACACCCCCAATCCCGAGCGTATGAGGGATTGGATATCCATCCCCAAGAGTAACGGCTATGAGTCGTTGCACACCACCGTTTCGGCCTTTGGCGAGTGGGTGGAGATACAGATTCGCACCGAGCGTATGGACGAGGTGGCCGAGAGGGGTATTGCCGCCCATTGGCGCTACAAGGGAGTGGGCGGTGGTTCCATCAGTCACGAGGAGTGGCTCGCGCGCCTACGCGAGATAATGGAAGAGAGCGACAGCAAGTCGGGGCTGTGCGACAAACTCGATGCCTATGCCACCAACCGCGAGGTCTTTGTCTTTACCCCGAAGGGCGACATCCGCAAACTCCCCGAGGGGGCTACGGTTCTCGACTTCGCCTTCGACATCCACACCTCGGTGGGCAGTTCGTGTGTGGGCGCAAAGATTGGCGAGAGGAATGTTCCCATCAAGGAGCCCCTGCGCAATGGCGACATTGTAACCATCCTCACCTCCAAGAACCAAAAGCCCAAGTCGGATTGGCTGAATGTGGTCGTTACCAGCAAGGCGCGTAGTCGCATCAAAGCGTTTCTGCGCGAGGAGGAGAGCAAACTCGCACGCTTGGGACGCGAGGAGTTGGAGCGCAAACTGAAAAATTGGAAACTCACCATCGCCATTGACGATGCCGTCACCCTGCTATGCAAGCACTACAAACTCCGCACAGGTATGGAACTCTACGGACGCATCGTGGATGAGAAGGTCGATATGGGCGACATTAAGGAGATCATCACGCGCCACTTGGCGGGCGAGGATGGCCCCATCATCCCCCCTGCGCCCACAAAAATCACCACCCCCAAACGCGAGGAGAGAGCCTCCGACGAGGAGTTGGTACTGGGCGAAGAGGTGCACGGCTTGGAGTGGCATACGGCACGCTGCTGCAACCCCATTTTCGGCGATGAGGTCTTTGGCTTTACGACCATCAACAAGGGTGTGACCATCCATCGTACCGACTGTCCCAATGCTCCGAGGCTCAAAGAGTTGTACCCCTACCGTATAATTTCCGCACGCTGGAAAGGCGAACAGAGCAAAGGACGATTCATCGCCTCTGTGAGGATTATTGCCGAGGATAGGGGTGGCATTCTCAACCAGATAACCGAGAGCATCGGTGCACTCGGCATCGCCATCCGCTCACTCTCGCTCACCCCAATGAGGGATAACCTTCTGGGGGGTGTGGTGAATGTGGAGGTTTCCTCGTCGAGCGTTGCCGATATGGTCACCTACGCCATCCAACGCATCGACGGCGTGCGCAAAGCCCATAGGGTGAATAAGTGAGTCGGAAATTGGCTTTAAGGGCATTAATAATTTTAGAACTATTGACGTTAGACGTTAGACGAAAAAAAAGAAACTATGAGAAGCGAAACTTGGACTTGGATATGGATTGTGGTGCTCATCTTGTTGCTTACGGGCACCATCTCACTTGGCGATATTTTCAGCCTAATATTTGGTGTTATAGGCTTTCTGATACTCGTGGCCCTCATCGGCTCCCTCATCTTCCGCCACAGAGTGCGCAAGGCACAGGAGGAGGCGAGCGAAAGAGGCGAAGAGTTCAGGGGCTACACCTGGAATTTCGGAGGCTACCAGAACACCTCACGCCCCCGTAACCCCGAAGAGGGCAAGGTGAGGATTAAGTCGGCACCCCAACCCAAAAAGCGTGTAAGCGAGGATGTGGGTGAATATGTTGACTTCAAAGAGTAGTAGAGGAGGCTTTTGAGCCTCCTCTACTACTCTTTGAAGGTCAAACGTCAAGAGTCTCGGGGCGCACCACGTTTGGTGCGCCCCGAGTCATTATTAGGGAGGTTAGGGAGGTTAGGGAGGTTAGGGAATTTAGGGAGGTTAAGGAGAGAGCCCTACACTCCCTACACTCCCTACACTCCCTACACTCCCTACACTCCCTACACTCCCTACACTCCCTACACTCCCTACACTCCCTACACTCCCTACACTCCCTACTCTCCCTACTCTCCCTACTCTCCCTACA
>JAZOCT010000024.1:0-2742 GCA_045596685.1 Tidjanibacter sp.
GGCTAAACACGAAATAAAAACACTCCCGGGGGAGAATTTGGTGGGTGAGTTTTTTGCGCGTTTTCCCGAACTCAATGTGCGACAAATTGCACAAGCGATGGGGGTCAATGAAACCCTTATGCAGCAGTATGTAAATGGCAAAAAATGCCCATCGTTTGAGCGCGTGTTGGAGATAGAAAATTTCATCCACCAACTCGGCAAGGAACTCTCGCAAACCCACATCATCCCCAAAGAATAACCCTCAACGCTCTCGGGTATTAAAAAAGATACCCAAGAACAAAAAGGGGCAGATTCCAAAGTCACGGGTATTGAAAAAGATACCCGAGAATAAAATTGAGAGTTGAGAATTGAGAATCAGGATGCTCCCCAATGGTCTCGGGTGTGAAAAAAGATACCTGTGCACAAGAGGTGGCGTCACCTATAATTATCAAATCGAAACTTCTCACCACTCTCACGGGTATTAAAAAAGATACTCGTGAATAAAGCGGAGGAAAAACAATCTCCCCTCTCCACAAAATAGCCCTCCTCACCTTCACGGGTATTAAAAAAGATACCCAAGAATAGAAGAAATGAGCGTCCCCAAATAAACGTGGGTATTAAAAAAGATACCCGAGAAGAATGCGGGAAGCGGGTTGTTGATTGCTGACTGCTGTAATTTTCAATTTTCAATTTCAAACCTATGTCTGGTGGTTTTCGATTCAAGAGGTTTGCCATAGAGCAATCGCGCTCGGCAATGAAGGTGGGTACCGATGGGGTCCTGCTGGGGGCGTGGGCTCGGTTGGAACCAAGCCATCGGCACATCCTCGATGTGGGGTGCGGCACGGGGCTCATAGCACTAATGG
The DNA here is from genome assembly GCA_045596685.1 of Tidjanibacter sp. GTDB lineage: Bacteria > Bacteroidota > Bacteroidia > Bacteroidales > Rikenellaceae > Tidjanibacter. Next base: position 843 of record JAZOCT010000024.1, read on the forward strand.
TGGCGCAGCGCACCGAGGAGTGGGGCGCAAAGGTTGTGGGCGTGGAGATTGACGAGGGCGCAGTGGAAGATGCCACAGCCAATGTCGCCGCCTCCGAGTGGAGCGATAGGGTGGAGGTTGTTGGTAGCCCCATTCAGGAGTTTGTCCCCCAGGGGCAATTCGACCACATACTCTCCAATCCTCCATACTTCGTAGCATCGCTCCTCTCGCCCGACAGGGCTCGCACCACCGCACGACACACCACCTCGCTCACCTTCGACGACTTGGCTCTCTCGGCACAACGCCTGCTCGCCCCCGAGGGGGTATTGAGCCTTGTGCTCCCAACCGACGCTGTGGGCGATATGACACTCGCGGCTGCCCGCAGGGGGCTCTTCCTCGCACGACGAATGGATGTGAGTAGTAAAACAGGTGGCAAGCCCCTGCGCTCACTACTCGAATATGGCCCCAAGCCTTGCCCTACGGAGCACTCCCACCTTACCATCCACACCCCCGAGGGCGACTACACCGAGGAGTACTGCGCCCTCACCCGCGATTTCTATTTGAAATTTTAGGAAAGGGAAATTTGTATTATTAATAATAAGGTGTACCTTTGTACCCTCATAGTGTGAATTTTACACTCCTAAAACCAAGAAAAAACAATACTAATAAATATAAATAAGACTATGGCAAAACCAACACTTCTTGTTCTTGCTGCCGGTATGGCTTCGCGCTACGGCTCCCTCAAACAGATGGATGGCGTAGGCCCCGCAGGTGAGGCAATTATCGACTACTCGATTTATGACGCAGTACGCGCAGGTTTCGGTAAGGTTGTATTCGTTATTCGTAGCACCTTTGCAGAGTCCTTCAAGGCGGCTTTCCCCGCATCGCGCTTTGGCGGAAAAATAGAGGTGGAGTATGTGTTCCAGGAGTTGGACAAACTCCCCGAAGGGTTCACTGTCCCCGAAGGTAGGGAGAAACCCTGGGGTACCAACCACGCAATTATGATGGGCGCAGAGGTTATCAATGAACCTTTTGCTGTCATTAATGCCGACGACTTCTATGGCCACGAGGCATTCATCACTATGGCAAACTATCTCAACTCGCCCGAGGCACAGAAGGCAGGCAAATATTGTATGGTGGGCTACAAATTGCAGAACACATTGAGCGACTTCGGTACCGTGTCGAGGGGCGAGTGTGTTGTGGATGAGAATAGCAACCTCGTGGGTATGACCGAGCGCTTGGCTATCAAACGCCTTGCCGATGGTAGGGTTGTCTATGAGGAGAATGGCAACCTGGTGGAAATCAATCCCGATGCTACCGTTTCGATGAATATGTTTGGCTTCACACCTGACTATTTCAAGCACAGCGAGCGCATCTTCGTGGACTTCCTCTCCAAACCCGAAACTATGGCCAACCTCAAAAGCGAGTATTTTATCGCTCTGGCAGTAAACTCTCTGCTCAACTCGGGAGAGGCAACAATGAAGGTGCTCACTTGTGACGCACAGTGGTTTGGCGTGACCTACAAGGAGGATAAACCCGAGGTCGAGGCTAAAATTCGTGCCTTGATTCGTGAGGGGTATTATCCTGCGAAACTTTGGTAGAAGTAGGCGAGCGAATCTCGCGGGCATCTGCTACGTTATACTTCGATAAGCGGAGTTCCTCATTTACGTTCAGTAAACTGCGGACTCCGCTTTCTCGTATGCCTTGCATCTGCCTCGCGATATTCTACTCGCGCTCGCTCATCTCGCGGTGGGGCTATGCGATGTGTTATTTTAACTCCACCAGCAACCCTCCCATAAGTTAGGGGAGGGTGCCGAAGGCGGGTGAGGTCTGTTGCGCCAAAGGCGCAGCCAACCGTCGCGGACTCGCAAAATTGCGAGCCCGAAAAGGACAAGAGTGACAGGAAATACAAGAATCTCTT
>JAZOCT010000025.1:0-3493 GCA_045596685.1 Tidjanibacter sp.
ATTTTATGCGTATCTTTGCGGGCTAATTGGCACAAAATCTAATTTTTAAACTATGTACGTAATAGTAGAAATCGCAGGCCAACAGTTTAAGGCTGAGAAAGGTAGGAAACTCTACGTAAACCGTCTCCACGAGGATGTAGATGCCTCGGTGAGTTTCGACAAAGTCCTGCTGGTAGACAACGACGGTCAGGTTTTGGTAGGCACACCTGTTGTAGAAGGTGCCTCTGTAAAAGTTAAAGTTCTTCGCCACTTGCGCGATGACAAAGTGCTCGTCTTCAAGAAGAAACGCCGCAAAGGCTATCAGAAATTGAACGGTCACCGTCAGTATCTTACCCAGGTGGTAGTGGAGGACATTATTGTTGCATAATTAAAAAAATTCACAGACAATGGCACACAAAAAAGGTGTAGGTAGTTCAAAGAACGGCCGTGAGTCGGAGAGCAAACGACTCGGAGTAAAATTGTTCGGCGGTGAATTTGCAAAAGCAGGCAACATTCTCGTCCGCCAGCGTGGTACCGTACACAACCCCGGCGAAAACGTGGGTATGGGTAAAGACCACACTCTCTTCGCACTCGTAGATGGCACCGTTACTTTCCGCAAGAAAGAGGGTGGTAAATCTTTCGTGAGCGTTACTCCTATCAGCGAGTAAGAAAAGAAGAACTCAAAAAAGAGAAGGCAATCCCACAAGGGTTGCCTTCTTTTTTTCTCAATTTCGCAGGTATTAAAAAAGATACCCGAGAAAAAACAGGGAAGGAGCTGACTGCTGACTGCCGACTGCTGATTGCTCTTACCTCTTCCTCTCAACTGCTCCGCAGGCACCACACTCGCCATTACAATTGGGGTTCGTGTCGCAAGACTCCAAGCCCATAGCCTCCATTTGAGCCTCGCGCTCCTGCTGCATAGCGCACTTGATACCCAATGCCTTCATATTGGGATTGGTCGAAATCTCCGACTGAATCGGATGGCCCTTTATCATCTGGGTCAGCGACAGTGCAACAACAAAAAAACCCAAGACTCCTATGCTTATGAGTATAACTACTATTATCGTGGACATTTTACCTATCTAAAAATTGGTTCGTTTCGCGCAAAAATACTATTTTTGCGTGATAATGCACAAATTTTGTGCGAAACTTTGTCGAAATAAACCAAAAAAGGACCTATGCGAATCGTTATTGCCGGAGCAGGAGAGGTGGGTAGCCACCTGGCAAAGATGCTCTGTGAGGCAGAACACGACCTCACTGTAATCGACAGCGACCCAAAACTCCTCGAAGATGTGACAAGTATGGCAGATGTGGTCACCATCGAGGGTGACTGCACAACTTTTGCCACTCTCAAAAAGGCCGCAGTGAGAAAAGCCGACCTCTTCATCGCCGTGAATCGAGAGGAAAGCCCAAACATCATCTCCGCAATGCTCGCAAAACAGTTGGGAGCAAAGAAAACTATCGCACGAATCGACAACAACGAATACCTCGAACCAAACAACAAAGAGGTTTTCATCAATATGGGTATCGACTACCTCTTCTACCCCGAAAAGGTCGCCGCTCTCGAAGTGGTCAATCTGCTCGGACACTCCTCAACAACAGAGTATGTGGATTTCTCGGGAGGAAAACTCTCTCTCTCGGTATTCCGTCTGGTGGCAGGCTCGCCTTTCATCGACCACAAGGTTATGGAGGTGAACGCAGAGGTGGTGGGTGTGCCCTTCCGCACTGTGGCAATAGAGCGAGATGAGCAGACAATCATACCTCACGGAGAGGATGTCTATCACGAAGGCGACACCATCTACATCATCTCCAATGTGGTGGATACCTCGCGGCTGGCAGAATTCTGCGGTATGACCGACATAGCCATCGAAAATGTGATGATTCTCGGAGGTAGCAAAATCGGTGTGCGAATAGCCCTCGAATTGCAAGAAAGGCTCGGTGTGAAACTCGTGGAGTACAACGCCGAAAAGGCCTACCGATTGGCCGAACTCCTGGACAGCACGCTGATTATCAATGAGGATGGTCGAGATATGGAGGCAATGTTGGAGGAGGGTTTGCAGAGTATGGACGCTTTTGTGGCCGTCACAGGCAGGAGTGAAACCAACATCCTCACCGCAATGCTCGCCAAAAAAATGGGCGTGAAAAAGGTTATTGCAGAGGTCGAAAACCTCAACTACATAAACCTCGCAGAGAGCATCGGCATAGATACCATCATCAACAAAAAGATGGTCACCGCCAGCAACATCTTCCGCTTCACAATGAACACCGACGTGCAAGCCATACGATACCTCACAGGCTCGCAAGCAGAGGTCTTGGAGTATATCGTCAAGCCCAACTCGCCCGCAACAAAAACTACCGTTGCCAACCTATCCTTCCCCGCAGATGCAACCATCGGGGGTGTCGTGAGGGCCGACAACGTATTCCTCGTGGGCGGTGACACGCAAATCAACGCCTACGACAGAGTGGTGGTCTTCTCACTGCCCTCCGCAATAGACAAAATCGGGCGATTCTTCAACTAAACAGACAACAACAAAACTACAAACTCCCAAAAAAACCAAATACTATGTATATCGCTATCGCAGGCAACATCGGAAGTGGCAAAACTTCCCTTACGGAAATCCTCTCGGCACACTATGGAGCAAAGGCCTACTACGAGGATATCGACAACCCCTATATCGCTGATTTCTACGAGGATATGAACCGTTGGTCGTTCAACTTCCAGATGTTCTTCCTCGGTAGCCGCATCAACCAAACACTCCAAATGCTCGGTGAGAGCACTGGGTGTGTGGTTCAGGATAGGACCATCCACGAAGATGCACACATCTTTGCGGGCAACCTCCACCAAATGGGACTGATGAGTTCGAGGGACTACGGTACCTATATGAAGATTTTTAACCTCGCAACCGACTTGGTGCCATCGCCCGAAATTCTCATCTATCTGAAAGCAAGTGTCCCCACACTCGTGCGTCAGATTCTCAAACGAGGTAGGGAGTATGAGAAAAACATCGACCTCGAATACCTCGAAAGGCTCAACAACCGCTACAATGAGTGGATATCATCCTACAAGGGTAAACTCTTGACTATCAATATCGACGAGGTGGATTTTGTGGGCAAGCCCGAGATGGTTCAGACCATCATCCGCAACATCGAAGAACTCAATGCCGCCGAAGGCAGAGAGACCAGAATGATAGGGTTTTAAGGGTGAATTGTCCGAACTCAAACACGCAAGAGAGTGATGGGTATTAAAAACGATACCCGAGAATAAAATTGAAAATCAGGGTGCTCCCCAATGGTCTCGGGTATCAAAAAAGATACCCGTGAATAGGGAATAGAGCAAAGGGGCGCGAATGAATACGAGCGGTAGAAAATTAGCGTCAAGAGAAGCCGATTTATTCAAAGGGTTGTGGGTATTAAAAAAGATACCTATCTTTGCAAAAAGCAGTTACGGATATGGCTAAACACGAAATAAAAACACTCCCGGGGGAGAATTTGGTGGGTGAGTTTTTTGCGCGTT
>JAZOCT010000026.1:0-69302 GCA_045596685.1 Tidjanibacter sp.
GCCACGCATAACGAAATGAGTAGGCGTAACTTTTTCATAATGAATGGTTTTGCGCTCAAACTTATTGTGCCCCGATGAGTGACATAGCGGGGGCGAGGGCTACGCGACAGGTGTTATCAGTTCGCTACCACCTGCCGAAGAATCGGTTGGTGTCCATTGCGGTGGTATTTGCTCTGTTGCAAATATAATACAAAAAAGTTAAAAAACAAATGATTGCGCTCAAAATCACAGCAGTACATACAAAAAAAGCAGGGGCACACTCGGTGTCCCTGCTCAAAAAATGTTCCGATTATTTCAACCGAGAGTCGGTTTAGAACTTACCTACGTTGTAGTAGATATCCTTACCCTCGGGAGTGTACATCGCATTCAGGCGCTCGGCAAAGTGCTCCTCAACCTTACCGCGAACAACCTTCATAGTGGAGTTGATGAGGTGGTTCTGCTCGGTGAAGGGCTCGTCCAAGAGAGCAAAGGTCGCGGGCAACCAACGCTCGGGGAACTGTCCCTCATACTTGCCACCCTTCTTATACTCGTTCAAGTCGGCCTGTACCATATCAATAATCTTCCTCTGGCCCTCCTCGCTATCGAGCGAAAGTTTGAGGGGTGCAAGAGCTGCCTTCATAGCCTCCTTATTGGGCGAAATGAGCAGAGTGGTGTAGGGGTCTTGGTTGTTGTGCAAAATCGCGTGGTCGATGAACTTCGAGGTCGAGACGTAGGCCTCCTCGATGCCCTCGGGGCAGTATTTCTCACCATCGGCAGCAATCAAAAGGCTCTTGAAGCGACCATAGACATACAACAAGTCACCCTTGATGGCACCCATATCGCCGGTGTACAACCAACCATCCTTGACGGTCTCGGCAGTCGATGCGGCATTTTTCCAGTAGCCCATCATCACGTTCTCGCCCTTGCAGACCATCTCGCCCTTCTCGCCCTCGGGCAACTCGTTACCATCGGGGTCGCAAATCTTCATCTCGAAGGGTTTAACCATCACACCGCTCGAACCAAATTGGTACCTTTCGGGACCATTCGACGAAATAACGGGGGTAGCCTCGCTCAAACCGTAGCCCTGGAACATAGGCATACCAACGGCCATAAAGTAAACCTGCAACTCCTTGTCCAAGAGTGCACCACCACCAATAAAGAACTTCAACTCGCCACCAAAGCCCTCGCGAACTTTCGAGAAAACGAGTTTGTCGAAGAACCATACAAGGGGTTTGCGCAACGCACGCAGACCTTTACCGCGCTCCTCGTTGCTGTCGCCGTTGTAGGCAATGGCATTCTTCAAGCCCCAATTGTAGAGGGTCTCCACAAATTTACCCTTCGCCTTGATGTTGCTCTCGATATTCTTCTTGAAGTTCTTTGCAAGGGTGGGAACCGAAAGAATCAGGTGGGGTTTCACCTCCCTAATGTTGATGGGGATATTCTTCAAGGTCTCCATACCGGTGCGACCATTCTGCACGGTGGCCACCTGTGCGCCCTTGTGCATAAAGATGTAGAAACCTACAACGTGGGCAAAGCAGTGGTCCAAAGGAAGGATGATGAGCGTGCGCCAACTCTGGTTGATATCCATCAGCGAAAGAGCCTGCTCCACATTCGAGGTGTAGTTGCGGTGCGAGAGGCAGACACCTTTGGGGTCAGCAGTAGTACCGCTGGTGTAGGTGATGGTTGCCAGGTCGTTGTTCTGGATAGCCTGACCAATCTTCAAGAAGCCCTCTTTGTCCTCGGCGAGGAGTTCGCGGCCCATAGCCCTTACGTCGTCCATCAAAATCTCCTTCTCCTGCAAATCATCAACCTTGTCGAGGATGATAACCTTCTCAATCAAAGGAAGTTCGGAAATGATGCGACGAATCTTGGGAAGTTGCGTTTTCGAAACCACAACCCACTTGGTATCGGAGTGGCGAAGGCGGAAGATGAGGTCGTTGCTCTCTTCGAGTTTAATCGACAGGGGAACATTGGCAGCACCTGCGTAGAACATCGCGAGTTCGGACATAATCCACATATTCCTACCCTCCGAAAGAAGGGCCATATTCTCTTTGGGGGCAACGCCCAATTTTACATAGCCGGCACCAATTTCATATACGATATCGCGGGTTTGGGCATAGGTGGTATCGGTCCAAGTCTTACCGATTTTCTCTTTCAGAAATACATTGCCTGGGTAGTTGGCAACAGCGCCTTCGAAAAGGTCTACTAATGTTTTCTTCATAGTTTGTAGTCGTTTTGTTTTGTGTGTTATTTTGTTTGATTCTCTTCTTTCGCCTTTATAATCAACTCATCGAGGGCGACTTTGGGAACGTAATGTACGCCTTTTTCGTCGCGCCAATAGTTGTGATTCTCCTCTTGGTGAATCTCCACCAACTCTATCTTCTCGTCGGGTTTGCCCACAGCCACCACCAACAATGGCTCATAGGGGAGCGCCAGCGCCTCTTTGACGGCTTGTTTGTCGAATGCTCCGATGCAGATGCCACCCAAACCTATCTCCACAGCCTGCAAAAGCATACTCTGTGCCGAGATGCCGAGGTCTATATAGACATAGTGGTCGGGGGTAGGGGTTGTGGTGCAGATGACAATAAAGGCGCGGGGTTCGGTGCCCTCGAAGGGGAGTTTCATATCGCGCAGTGCACCACCCAAGCGGATGTGGGGCAGTACTCGCTCTGCCTCTTGGTGGGTTACGGGGCGGAAACGCAGAAGTTGTGAGTTGCGAGCCGAGGGGATTTTGGTATTGACAGCAATGATGCGACGAAGTTGGTCGGGGCGCACAACATAGGTGTTGTCGTAGCCACGATAACTCCGATTTTTGGTCAGTAGTTTGTCGAGCGAGGTGTGGTTTTTATGGCTTCTACTGCCACCACAGCCACTTGCCCTAAACTCTTCCATCTTTTTTTCCAGGTAATTGTCTGCCATATACCAAGAGTAAATCACACAAATGTAGAGTTTTTTTTCTAAATAGCAATATTTCTCACCTAATTTTTCTACGATGCCCAAAATGAAAAAGGAACCTCCGATTCCCGGAAGTTCCCTTTTTGTGTTAAGATGCCGTCGGCTATTTGTAGTCAAATGCAATAGGTTCGGTGAGAGAGGTGTTGCCAACCACGTTGGTGACGTAGTAGCCATCTTTGCTCTCGGTAGTCACGAAGAATACAAGGCGACAATTCTCCCTTACCCAATGTTTCTCGTGGTTCATCTTTTCGTTCTCCTTGCCTTTCTCTGCGGCATCCTCTTTGAGTTCCATAATGAAGACCATATCGACCATCTCACCAGCGTTCATATAGCCGAGATTGTGGCCTGTGTAGCGCGATGCGGGCTCGCTGTCGGCAATACGCAATACGCCATTGTGGTAGTTGAAATCTTTGCTCTCCATACCATCGGGCAGTTTGCCGCTCATATTGTTTGTTTGGAAGCCGTAGATGTTGTCCTCCACGAGCCAAGCACCGAGGCGGTAGTTGCCATTCTCGGCAGCCTTCACAGTTGCGCGTGCGATGATGGTGTTACCTTCGCTACCACCCACATTCACCGAAATGCCTGCTTTGGCACTCTCCGCAAGCGACGAGGTGATGTAGTTGGTGAGGTTGGTCTTATTGAGCTCCCAGCCACCAACGTTGCTGGTGCGGAACTTCATATCGCCAAAGATTACGGGATAACTGCTCACGCCAAATTGCGAGTCGATACCATTTGCCAAATCGGGATAGAGTTCCGAGGTGGGGCTGTATGTGTGGCAAGCCACGCTCATATACTTCTCATTCCACTCGGGGTCGGCCTTCATCGAGTGAAGAGCAGCCGAAATGTAGGGGCAGAAGCCACAGCCGGTACCCGTAAATTGGGTGAAGAATACACGTTTGGTGAAGTCGGTGCTTGCGGGGTTGCTATCTGCCAAACGCTGGGGAATAGCAAAGTCCACTGCGGTGAGCGAGATGGGTTTCTTGTAGGTGCTCGAAGTCTTATAGTAGATATAGACCTTCTGGGTACCCAACTCCGCTGCGTTGTATTTGGGCAGAGTCACTGTTTTGCCATCAACCTCCACATCAATACCCTCAATATCAACCTCTTCGTGTGTTTCGTAGTCGAGGATGGAGAGGTCGTCATCGGGGTAGGTTACGAGGCTACCCTTGTAGTAAATCTCAAACCACACGTTGTCCACACCTTTCTGGAAGTAGGTGGTATTGACACTTGCGGTGAGGTTCTTGGCGGCAATGTTGATGGGGCCATACTCATAGACCTTCTCTTCGAAGGTGTATTTGAAATTGAAGGTGTAGTCACCCTCGGTATCGGTTGTGAAGGAGAGGTTGGAGAGTGAGAGTGCCTGACCCTCGCCATCGAATACCTCCACGCCATCAACCACAGCCTCACCATCGAATGTTGCGGTGAACTCCACAGCATCAACGCCATTGGGAGAGATGAACTGTTTGGACGCAGTAACCTTGAAGTCGTGATTTTTCTCGGCAGGGGTGGGAGGGGTGTCGGGACAACAAGCCACCAAAGCAAGCGAGAGGGCTGCTGCAAGGAATTTGTAGATTTTCATACTTTTCTTTCTTCTGTTGGTTTATAATTTCTTTTCCGTTATTTCTTTCTCTTTATGCCATTAGAACGAACTGCTAATCAGCAGGTTGAAGCCCGTATATGCGGGAGTGTAGCGGCACACGCCACCCGAGCATACCATACCTGCGCGGTTGCGGCCATAGGAGAGTTGTATCCTTGTGCGCTCGATGGTGTAACTTGCACCGATGCTATAATAGTTCACCTTGTCGAGCGCCCTATTGTAGTCGGTCTCAACCCTCTGGTGGTTGTACATATCGCTCACAAAGATGCTCAACGATGGTGCCATATTGTACTCCACGAGTGCTGCTACCCAGTCGCCCTCATAGTCGTTGGAGTAGAGGTACTGCAACTCTGCACGCACAGAGTTCTTCCTGTCAATCTTGTGGGTTACGTCGGCAACAAAGATGTTGGAGGTGTAATTAACCTCGGCAAAATAGCCCTTCGAGGGGTTACGCATCTGCCTCGAAAAGAGGAATGTAGCCTTCCAATCTTTATTCCATTGGCGCTCGATGTCGAAGTTGAGGTCCATCCAAGTCATAGTCTCGGTCTCTTGGTTGCGAGCCAATGAGAAATTGACGTGGAAGCGCCAGAAATTCCTACGGTCTTTCTTGTTGCGAATCGAGTAGTAGAGGTCGGTCTGTGCTGCGAGTTCGCTGTGGGTATTCACCTGATGGGGTTCGAGGTTAGCCAACAGGTAGGTGTGCTGACGGGTGAGCGCGGGGATGTAGTTCAGAGCGTTACCCATCACAGCCGTTGGAGCGTAGAAACCGAAGTCGCTCATCTCCATCAAGTCGTAGAGCGACAAGCGGGTACCCATATTCTTCAACAAGCGTACCTGTGCCATCATATTGAACTTGCCGTAGGCGTAGGACATCTCGCCCAACAGGGCCGAGCCACCGTGTGCTTCGCTATCCGTAGGGTCACTCACGTCGTTGGTCTTGCCCACAAACTCACCTTTGAGGCTCAAACCGTTCCAATCGAAGGCGCCACGAGCCGAAAAGAGGTGAATCATAGGGGTGGTGTAGCCCTTCCGATCGAACATCAGCTCATCGGTTCCATACTTATAGAGGGCTTCGTAGCGGTTTACATACGAACCCTCCATAGTGAACATCACCTCCTGCCAACCGAGCACCGAGCCGAGGTTGGCACTCGCATCCAAGCCTCCAATCCACGATTTGGTGTGTTTGAGGACTGCAAGGCGGGGGCGACCATAGAAGGTTTTGAGCGAGAGCCACGAGGTGGGCATTGCCGTAAAGCGCACACCTTGTGTGGCGGTATTGAGGCCCAACTGTCTATCCTCAAAACTGCGATAGACCAGACCGCTACCAAACTGCTCAAAGAAGTCACCGGCAGTGACATCGAACCAGTCGCCACGATAGTTTACATAGATTTGAGAGAGCGCAAAGGTGGGCTCATCGCCTCCTGCATTGCGGATGTCGTCGTAGCCCGAAAGCGCGGGCAGATAGGCATCGCCCTGCAAACCGGCACTCCACCTGCCATTGTAGTAGGCGAGTTTGAGGTAGTCGTTGGAGCCGAAGGCTATCTGTCTGTCGCCCAAAACGGGGTCGTTGAGGTAGTAGATGGAGTTGGACTCCAAACTACCCGTAATGTTGCCACCCGCAAGGGGAAGTTGTGCACTGCCCGATGCAATGCAACCGAGAGCCAACAGAGTGAAAATCAGTCGCTTCATTTCTGAATACTATATTAATTGCTTCTTATGGAATTGTTCCTCCGAACAACCCATTGTGGTTTATTAAAACGCGAGATTCAGAAACCCCTCACTCGAAGGGGTTTCTGAACTTGCAACTCTTTCTTTGAGAGTTTATTACCTTACTTTTTGGCCTTTCCAGAAGTCGGCAGCAGCCTCCTCGCGCGAGTTGTACTTCTTAACCTTCACCTCATTGATAGGTTTGAGGTTGTCGAAGTTGCTGCGAGCGTGTACGCGACTACGCTCCTTAACCTTCATATCGGTCTTGATGACGCTGTGGTCGCTCTTGCCATTCTTGCCGGCCTTCGAGGGAGCAAGTGCGGGAGCAACTGCGCCACCACCTCGGGTGAGGACAATGTCGCCACAGATTTCCAGAGGATCGAGCTGATTGCTACCGTAGTTGATAGCAGGCGAGGGATAGAAGGTGTATTCAACAGCACCCTCGGTGGATTGATAGGTGTAAATCAAAGGCTTGATAGTGATGGTGTTGCCATCCTCGGAAATCTCAACGGGGAAGTTACCATTGTAGTAACGCTCTGCGTTGCCGAAGTAGCCAACCAACATACCATTTTCGTAGTCGTAACCTACCAAGTGGCTCTCATAGAGGGCCTTGCTGTCGTAGTACCAACTCGACATAGGATCGAAGTAGGACATATTGAAGGGAACGCTTACGCTGCCATCCTCGGCGATTTCCAGATACCACTTGGGACCGAAGTCAACAACGGGCGAAGTGCTCGATTCGCCATTGTAGGTCGATGAGCAGAAGAGGTCGAATGCGCTCTGGTAGTTGTAGTAGGGCACATCCTCTGCCTCGAAGTTGAAGCCGTTCATAAGGATGCGGTTCCACTTCCTGATGTTCTCATTCTCCTTGTCGGCAGCAGCCTTGAACTCTGCATAGTAGCCGTCGGTAGTCTCACGGTCTGCCTTCACAGCGCTCTCGTAGAGTTCGTATACCTCCTCGGGCAGAGTCTCGGGATACTCAATACCACCCACAACAACCTCGCACGAGCGGGTTACGGGAACGATGGTATTAACCTCCTCGCCAGTCTCCTCGTCGGTTGTGGTCTGAACGGTAAGCACACTGGTAGTAGCGGTCCAAGTGCCTTTCAGGCTCTCGAACAATTCGCTCTCAACCCTTGCGGGTGCCTCCTCTTCGAGGGCAGTGTTGTAGCATACCTCCGAGAAGCCTTTGGTACCCTCGTCGTTTACAGCCATAATTGCAAGACCCAACTCTTCCTCGGGGTTAGCAACGAATTCAAGGGTGTAGCCGTTTTCGCTCTGCATCTGCATCAGCATCGCAGCATTGAAGTTGTAGGCGGAATATTGGCTGTTCATTTCGAGAATCTGTTCGATGGTGTAACCTGCGCGGTCCCACTCTTTCTTGCTATTGACAGCATAGGTTGCTGATTCGAGGTCTACGTTGTTGCACTTGATGTTGTAGGCAACCTTGTAGGGGGTAGTGAGTTCCTCAACGGGAGTGATAGTAATCTCGGGTGCGGGTTTGGTAGCCTCGGGGAGTTGGAACTCAAATGTCTTGTAGCACTGTTTGTTTCCATCCAAATAGCCATCACCATCAACGTCACCAGCAAGAGCCACAGCAAATACGCGGTAGTTGTATTGACGGTAGAGGTTGTAGAACAACTCGCTCAACTTAACGCGAACTTTGCCACCCAACGATACGCCATTTGCGTCATACCAGGGGCTGAAAGTAAACGAACTTACAGCATACATACCGGTGATGGAGGTGGTGAACCACTGCAAATAGTCTTCGTTGTTATTGAGGTAGGGCATCAGTTTTTGATAGTTCTCCTCTTCGAGTACCATCAGCGAGATTCTCTCCACTTCGGTTGCGTTAACCTCGAAATCGAGGTAGGCATCACGAGGTGAGGTGGTGATTGTCAGGTTGAAAGCATCCTCTGCCAAAGGCTCGGGTTTCTGAACCTCAACAATCTCTTTGTGGAAGAAGCCGGTCCAGTAGGCTGCCTCATCAACCTCATCCCAAGTATCTTTCCTGCGCTCCCAAGCGTAGGCATACTGTGTCCATTTGAACAAAGGAATGTAGTATCCGAGGTTCTGTTCGGGGGTACCGTATGAGTAGCCGAGGTAGGCCTCGATGTCACCCCACTCATACTCACCAAACATCAATACTTCGGGCTGACCTGGAACCATAGCCTCATAGTAGGAAGCACCGGTGTAGTTGCCCAACTCGTCGAAGATGTAACTGTTCATCTCGTTGAAGTTGAAGGTGGTACTCTCGTTCACAAAGTTGTGGTAGAAACGGTCATTGAGGTTGATCATCGAACCAACAGTTGCGCCACCCATTGCGTTGTTCATCAGGCCACCGAAGTAGTTGTTGTTGTACATCACAATGTCGGTCAAACCCCACTTGATAACGTGGTTGTTGGCCTTCACTTGGGGATCAACTTTCAGGTCTACCTTAAAGCCACGATAGTTGATGTCGCGGATGGTAACTTGGTCGGTGAAGTCGATGGTTTTCAGACCGGTGAGGGTTACAACATTCTCGAAGAACTCCTCTTTGCCTGCAATCTCACCAGCGATGTAGACTACATACTCGGTGTTGGGGCTCAACTCCGAGAGAGCAATCTCGTTCTGGCCGGCAACGGCCTTCACAACGGTACCTGTTGCGAAGATGGTAGGAATCTTGGGTGCCTTTGCCTCGGGGTCATATCTCTTCACGAGGTATGCAAAGCGCGAGATGTTGTCGGTAGTCACCACGAAGGATGCCTCGGTGGCGGCTACGGTGCCAACCTCTGCGGTCAAGATGGGATCCCTCATCTCGGTGGTGAATTCGATGGTCTCCACCTGCTCCCAAACGCTGTCTTTGTTGATGCGGCCTGCCAACTGTACGGTGTATTCGGTGTCGGGGGTAAGGCCGGAGAAGGTTACTTGGGTTGCACCCTCTGCCTCCAAAGTGACAAGGTTCTCTTTTTCGAAGATTTGTGCGGCGGTGTAGTTGCCCTTCGAAGCGGTAGGTTCAATCACATAGCCAACAAATTTGATGACTGCTGCATCAATCGAGATGGTGCCACTTGCTTTGTCGGTACCAACGAGCGATGCCTCCAATTTCGCATCCTTGAAAGGATCGACAGGCTCTGGAATGGGCTCGGGCTTACAAGCAGTGAAGATTGTTGCCGAGAGGGCAAGCAGAAGCACTGCAATTTTGGTTAACTTTTTCATAAAAATAGTTTGTAAGAAGTTAGTTTATAATTGTTTTATTTGCGGTTCGTTTAGTGTATAACTTTGCCCACTTTGGGTAAAGTCTATAAATCGGTGGCAATATACAAATAATTTTCGAGAAAAAGTCATCTTTTTGTTAGAATTTCACCTACACATCCACCTTTTTTCTCTCCTTGTGAGATTGCTTTGTCGTGCGCGTGTTATTTATAGGTTAAATTTTTGGTGAAAAATATTTTTTTTATACTTTTGTCCCGATTATGGGGTATTAAGTACCGAGGCGAAGTTTCGGAGTCGGTATGTCCCGAAAAAGAGAGAAGAAACGAAATTAGATAACAGATTTATAACTACTTTTTTAGCGAAAAAAACACTATGAAAAAGATTCTTTTTGCAGCATTTGCGCTTTTGGTTTCCTCGATTGCTATGGCACAGATTCCTTCGGTTAAGGTGGAGGACGGCAAGGGTAAGGTTTTCAACACTGCCGAGTTGGTGGATGGCAAAACCCCTATGATTATCTCCTTCTGGGCTGTGACTTGCAAACCCTGCATCCGCGAGTTGGACGCTATTAACGACCTCTATCCCGATTGGATTGAGGAGGCAAACTTCCGCGTAGTGGCTGTTTCGACTGACGATGCACGTTTCACCGCACAGGCTCGCTCGCTTGCCGAGGGTCACGGTTGGAGTGACTACACCCTTCTCTACGACAAAAACGGCGACTTCAAGAGGGCTATGAATGTGCAGTTTACCCCCCAGGTCTATGTTGTAGACAAGAATGGTAACATTGTCTATTCCCACACAGGCTACACCCCTGGTGGTGAGTATGAACTCTTCGAGATTATCAAGACTCTCCAATAGAATTTGAACTTTTTTTAACCCGAAATTGGAACCTACCAACATCCCGACAATGAAACAATCGGTAATTTCACTCTTGTTGTTGCTTTTGGCCACCACAACTCTCTGGGCGCAGAGCGACGAGAAGGGTTATGTTGTGGGCTCTTTCGAGAGCAACTCCATCGTCTATGTGGAGGACAATGTGACAAATGCACAGAAACCCGAGGGTAACTTCGGCTCCAATAACTACCTGAAAGCCGACTACTACCTCGGTAGGTTCTCGGCAGGTGTGCAGTTGGAGGCCTATCAGCCCGCTTTGGTGGGTTATCCCGGCAACCTCGAAGGTGCCAAACTCACCAACTACTATATGCAGTGGAGCGATGGCGATTTCGATGTGACTGCGGGTACCTACTACGACCAATTTGGTAGTGGTCTGCTCTTCCGCACTTTCGAGGACCGCACGCTGGGTATCAATACCGCAATGATGGGTGCACGCGTGGCATACCATTATAAGGACATTGCCCGTGTGAAGGCTCTTTGGGGTGCACCTCGCCTCGGAATGGAGTTCGCACAGACGCAGGTGAGGGGCGTGGATGCCGCTCTTTCGCTGTCGAGCCTCTTGGGTATGAATGGCACCAACCTCGCAGTGGAGGGTTCGCTGCTAAATCGCTATGAGCCTATTGGTGTGAGTGCCGAGGCTTCGGGTATGACCCCCTCGACTATGGGCTACTCCGCAAGGCTCAACTTTGAGTGCAGTGGTTTTATTGCCAAAGCAGAGTGGGTCGATGGTGGCAAGAAGATGTACCAAAACCCCAACGCGCTGATTGACGGTAACAACTACCTCGTGAAGGATAGCAACGCACAACTCGTGGAGTTGTCGTATAGTGGTGGTGGCTTGGGTGTCAATCTGACGATGCGCCGCTTGGAGTGGATGGATAGCAAGGTTTCCAATAGTTCCTACGAAACCAACAACGCGCTGAACTACCTCCCCGCAATGTGCGCACAATACTCCTACGCTATCACCAACCTGAACCCCTATATACCCCAGCCAGGTACCACCGCAGGTCACATCAATAGTGGTGAGATTGGCGGCCAGCTCGATGTCTATTACAACTTCCGTCGCGGTACCACACTTGGAGGTAAGAGGGGTATGAAGGTCAATCTGAATCTTTCGACCTACTACAATCTCGCAGAGGAGGGCTCCTTCAAACCCAAAAACCTCTTGTGGAGAAATATAAATGTGGGCGTGGAGAAACAGATGACCCGCAAGTTGAAGATGCAGTTGCTCTACTCGATGCAGGAGTACAACCACTCTCACGGTTCGAATGTGGGCACCTGGATATCCAATATTGTAGTTGCCGACCTGCTCTACAAGTTCACATCCACCTTCTCAACTCGTATGGAGTTGGCATACCTGACCACCTTCGAGGATAAGAAGGATTGGATGTCGGCACTCTTGGAGGTGAACTTTGCCCCCTCGTGGAGTATCTACGTCAGCGATTTGTATAATCACGGTATGACTGACATTCACTACTACAATGCAGGTTTCAGTTACACCGCAGGTCGCACAAGGGTGGCGTTGAGTTATGGTCGCAACCGCGCAGGTATGGTTTGCTCGGGTGGCGTGTGCCGCCTGATGCCCGCCTATACGGGTGGCAACCTCACAATTTCGACCTCTTTCTAACCAAAAATATACCATATAATATATAGGGACGATTATGAAATTTCAGAAATATGTAGCCATATTGCTCGCTGTGTTTGCGATGACTTCGTGCAGTGAGCCTGTGGAGGCTGATGGCACCTACACAATCGAAGTCGATAAGGCAACCATTGAGGCTGATGGTAAGGATGCCGCCTGTTTTATCGTGAAGGATTCGACGGGGCGAAATATTATGGAGGATAAGGATACGGCAAGCAAGGTTTACTTTGTGAATGCAGCCGACGAGAGTCGCCTTCCTCGTCTTACCACCTCTTTCACCTCCATCCGCAATGGTGAATACACCTTCTATGCAACAGTAAAGGGCACCCAAACTACCAATATGGTAACTATCAAGGTGCAGAATAGGAGTGCCTACGAGAAATATGTGCAGAAGGTGGGAGTCTATCAACTCACCGGCTCGTGGTGTGTCAATTGCCCCTCGATGACTGCTGGTTTGCACGCATTGCGAGAGGGAGCCTATGGCGAGAATGTTATCATTATGGCCTGCCACCTCAATGACCGCTTCTCAATCGAGGTTCAGGGAAAGGATTTGGCTACCGAGATTTGCTACCATTTCGGTCACGATGGCGCAGTACCTCACGCCTTCTACGATATGGCTTTCCAAAGCAGGGAGCGTGGAGAGTCTATTCTCAATTCGCTCATCGCCAACCAATTGCTCAACTATCCCGCAACCTGTGGTGTGAAGGTGAACTCTTCGAGCGTGGATGGTGCGGGTAACATCATCATCTCGGCAAGCGTGAAGGCCGATAAGAATGCCAACTACGAACTCGGCTATGCTATTTTGGCCGACAATCAGGCGGGCAATAGTAGCGAATACGAGAGTGTCTACAACGATGTTGTGGTTGCCGTGTCGGACAACTTCATCAAGATGGGCTCGGGTAAGAAGAGCCTCAAAGCGGGTGAGGAGCACACCGTAACCTTCACCACTCAAGTGAAGGACTATAAGGCTTCCGACCTGAAAGTTGTAGTCTTTGCCCACAGCGATGCCTACACGAAGAGTTTCGTGGATAATGCGAATACTTGCAAGTTGGGTGAGAGCGTGGATTATATTCTCAACGAGTAAAATGATTAGATTATGAAGAGTATTAAGTATTTTTTGATGGCACTTGTGGCAGTAGTTGCACTCTCCTCGTGCCGAGGTAAGGTGGATGACGGCATTGATAGCGTGCCCGAGGGCGTGTTGAGGATTTTTGCCGACAAGACTACTATTGTTGCCGATGGCAACGATGTGGTGACCTTCACCATTATGCTCGGTAGCCGCGATGTCAGCCAGGAGCGCAACCTGCAACTCGTCAGGAATGGCAAGTTGGGTGGCTATGGTGAACACACATTCTCGACTGTTGTGGCGGGTGAGTACACCTTCTCGGCAGAGTACTACTACGATGGCGTGCGCTACTACACCGACAATAGTGTGAATGTTACGGCCACTCCCCAGAGTGCTTCTGGTGAGAAGAAGAGTTACAAACAGCAGATTCTCGGCTTCCAATTCACCTCGACGGGATGTATCGCCTGCCCTATGCTGTCGGCAAATATCAAACAGATACAGAGCGACTTCCCCGACAGACTTGTTCCCGTATCGTTCCACCAGCATTTCAGCGCAAATGAGCGCGATGAGATGACCCATCCTATGACGAGCGCCTACTACCAAAAATTGTTCACACAAGGTCTGCCCCAATTCAATGCCAACTTTATTGACGATAAGGACTATAAGGTGGTTTCGGGCTACGACGATGTTGTGAATATCTTGGATAGGGTGGAGGAGAACTATCCTGCAACTTGTGGCGTGGCCATTGAAAGCGGTGTTGTTGGCGACTCGGAGGGTAAAGTGAAAGTGAAGGTGAAAATCACCTCCAATACCCCTTCGGTATATCGCTACCAGATTTTCCTCGTGGAGGATAACATTGATGACTATCAGGCTGGCGAGAGCACTTCCTACAAACACAACAATGTTGTGAGGGTTACGGCTTCCGACAATGTCTATGGCGCTACCTTTAATGATGGTATGACTATGCAGGTGGGCGTAGAGTCCACTACCGAGCGCACGTTGGATATTCCTCGCGGTTGTAGCCACGAGAATATGAGGGTTGTGGTTGCTGCGATGTCTTCCTACAATGGTGGCGAAACCTACATTGTGAATAACTGCGCACAGTGCCCCTTGAATGGTAGTGTGGATTATAAGTTCGCAGAGTAATAACCCCAACTAATAGAGAATGTTATGAGGATTTTTCAGAGAATTGCAGTGCTTTTGGCCCTCCTGGTGGGCTTGGCATCGTGTCACGGCAGGAGTGATGAGGGCGAGGTGAAACTGACCCTCGTGCCAAGCGCAACAAGCATTGTTGCCGATGGAGAGCAGAGTGTGACCTTTACGGTGCATTGGGGTGCCAATGTTGTCACCACCGAGGCCCAAATTAACCTTGTGAGCCACCCCGATATGGTGTGGGATGGTGTGACGTTCACCACCGAAGAGCCGGGTGAGTACATCTTCAAGGCAACCTATCAAAACAGTGATTCGGAGGAGGTTATGGTGACTGCCACCGAGCCTGTTGGGGAGCACATCTCGCGCTTCGAAAGACACGTCTGCATTATGGAACTGACGGGTGCGTGGTGCGCAAACTGCCCCGAGGGCTACCGCAGTCTTAAAGGTTTGCTTTCGGCCCCCAGCAGGAAAAATAAGGTGCACGTTATGGCGCTGCACGATGGTACGGGTGGCACAGACCCTATGGCTCTGACACTCACAAATACCATTGATGCCTTCTTCAAAGTGGGCGCTTTCCCCGGCTATGTCACCGATATGAGGGAGTCGGGCTTGCTCTCCGCAGATGGTATTATGAATCTGGCACCCAGCATTGACACCTCCTTCGATGAGTGGCCTGCACATTGCGATGTGAAGGTGGCTACGAGTCTGTCGGATAGGGCGTTGAGTGTGGATGTGAGCCTCTTTGCCGAACTCGCGGGCGAGTATGCAGTAAGTGTGTGGTTGTTGGAGGATGGCGTTGTGGGCCCCCAGAAAGACGGCTCGATAGACTACACCGATTGGAACCACGAACACGTTGTGCGCGCACTTCTGAACGAAAATTGGAAGGGTGATCCTCTGGGAACCCTCTCGGCAGAGAACGAGAGCGCAAAGAGTTACAACTACACCCTCCCCGCAGAGTGGAATGTGGAGAAGTTGAGCATTGTGGCTCTGGCAATTGACAACAACGGATATGTGAACAATGTGGCTGTGTGCCCCGTTGGTGAGAGTGTTGATTATAAATATATCGACTAATTAATTTATAAACCTAAATATAAGAGTATGAAAAAGTTATTCAACATTATTTGTGCACTCTCTTTGGGTGCTTTGGCTCTCAATTCGTGCGTTGAGCCCGCTCCTGGCCCCGATGGCCCTGGTGGCTCCCCGATTGAAATCCCCGAGGGTCCCGAGGCGATTATGCGCCCCGATGTTTGTACCCCCGTCAACTACACCCCCGATGTGGTGGAGGGTGGTGAGGATGGTGTGAGCATCTACATCTCTGGTAAGTACACCGACAACTTCAAGTTTGTAGTACGCCCTGGTGCCAACATTCAGTCCTACCGCTTGGACGTTTATCCCCTGTGTCGCCTCTACAACTCGCTCTATGAGAGCGCCAGAAGTGAAGGTAGGGACCTCACGAGAGAGAAACTCGACGAGGCTACGGTGGAGAGTATGATTCGTGGCTTTATCTTCGATAGTTCGGGTGCAGGTGCCTACACCTTCTCGGCAGGCGCTATGGATGACTACCTCTCTCACGAGTTCGATTGGATGAACACCCCCTATGCACAGGCAAGGGTTGTGCCCGATTGCGAGTATGTGATTGCTGCTGTTGGTTGCTTCGATACCGAGGGTAGCGAGCAGGGTGAGTTGTCGCTCTGCTATGTACGCACCCCCTATCAGGAACTCGAAGGTAGCCCCGAGGTGGAGATTAATGTTACTCCCCGCTACACTTCGGCAATCGTAGAGTATGTTTGCAACGCCGATGCGAAGTTCTACTACCAGTGGTGCTCCAACTACGACGATTTGCAGCCCTACATCGACGCTTACGGTGACAAACTCTACACCGACTTTATGCGTAATGCAATCTACGATCCCACCCCTGCCGATGCAGGCATTGACCCCAATACGGGTTTGAGCCCCCACATGTACGTTATCAACTTTGGTATGACCGCTTCGTCGGAGGTGCCCATTATGGCTACCGCCATTGGTTTGGACGCAAACTACACTCCCGCAACCAAATTCCAGCAGAATGTGTTTACCTTGAAGGAGCGTCCCGATGATGCAGACCCCGCAGAGGCAATCGTTACAATCCCCGAGGATAGGATTGGTGCAACTCTCTTCTGGATTGAGTGCTTTATGCCCGAGAACTGCCCCAATGTGTACACCAAACTTCTCCCCGCAGATGAGGCACAGGCGATTATGTCGTACAACGAGGAGCAGTTGGCCAACTACGCACTGCTCACCCAGCAGGAGCCCTCTTTCGGTTTCACCAACTGGAACTACGGCTTCAATACCGATGAGCAAGGTAACCT
Organism: Tidjanibacter sp.; assembly: GCA_045596685.1. Classification (GTDB taxonomy): domain Bacteria; phylum Bacteroidota; class Bacteroidia; order Bacteroidales; family Rikenellaceae; genus Tidjanibacter. The sequence goes on from JAZOCT010000026.1 coordinate 16,530, forward strand.
TATCTATGATAGTTGGAAAAGTTCGGAGCCTATTATGTTTGGCGCTCCCGACACCGAGTACTATATTGCCTACACCGCAATGAATGAGTACAGGCAGTTGTCGCCTATGCAGTTCGTAGGCCCCTTCCACACCAAAGCACTCGTTACGGATGCTCCCGAGCAGAGCGTGGAGGATGCACACTTGACCCTCTCGCACGAGGGCGCAACCAAAGTGGTTATCGACTATACCTACGACTTCACCAAGACCGCTTGTATCCACTTCCAATATATCGAGGGCTTTGGCGATGAGTACTACGACGCTAATGGTGGTCCCTATTCGTACCCCAACGAGGAGTCCTCGCGTGAGGAGTTGCTCTCCTACATCTACTACAATACCTACGCAAACCGCTGGTCTACCGAGCCCGGTAACCGTATGCATTGGGTAGATATTCTCGACCCCGACACCGACTACACCATCGCATACGTTGCCGAGGACTGGAACGGTGTGTTGGGTGAGGTGAAGTTCGCTTCGACCAAGACCGAACAACTCGCCGGTGGCGATAATCCTGCAACCGTAATTACGGGCGTGAAAGACGAAATCGAGGGTGACTACTTCCTCTTCGAGAGCAACGAGGATACTTGGGGCGTTTACTATATGGTTGGCGATGAGACTATGGATGGTTTGTCGTTGAAGAATTTGGGCGACAGCAAACTCTCGTTCCGCAACGCGGAGAAGGCTTTGGAGAAGTGGTATGACCTCTGTATGGAGTACAAGGTGAACGGTGGCGCGACCCTTTCGAGCAGCATTAAAACCAACGTTAAGGGCAATGATGGAAAGTGTGTTGCGTTGTGTATTCCTTTGGGTGGAACGCCCGACAATATCGTCTTTGGCGAAATGGCCCACCTGATCTACGATGGTGGCGAGTTCCGCACTTTGGATTACTACTATCCTGCAAAGAGCGCTGCTCCTGCAAAGAGTTCGTTGCCTCGCTACTATCGCCAGGCACAGAATAAAGTTGTGCCCATCGATGTGAAATGCATCACTCCCGCAGGTGAGCTTTTCGAGTATACTCTCGACTATGCTAAACTCTCCTCGCACCCCAAAGCAACGGGTATGTAGAAATGTTGCAAAATGGGACTTTTTGGTAAAAAAATCATCGGAAAATGACAATGAATCAAAAAAATTCCTATATTTGTAGTTGATGAGGCTTGTTTAATTCACCGATTCCGAGGGGGATTGGTGAATTAGGCAAGTGTTAAGATGTTGAGAATCAATACAATTCACCTTTTTTATTAACCAATTACTATTTTACTATGAAAAGATTTTTCCGTAATCTGAAAACTCTTGCAGTGGTTGCTATGGTTGGTGTAGCATCGTTGGCAGTTTCCTGCTCGGAGGCTTACGACGACAGCCAAATCAAGGCAGACATCGAGGAGTTGAAAACTCGCGTAGAGGCATTGGAGATTAAACTCGGCAACGAGATTACCGCTCTGAAAGCCCTTATCGACGAGAAAGTAGCAGACCTGAACGACGCTATTGACGCTGTTGAGGGTAAGATTGCTATTTTGGACTATGAGGCCAATGAGGATGGCTCGTGGACTTTGACCACCAAAGATGGTGAGGATATCACTATCTATCCCCAGTACCAGGAGAACAACGAGGGCCTTCTGACCGTTATCGAGGAGGGTGGCGTTTACTACTGGGCACAGATTGTCAATGGTCAGGCTGCTTACTTGACCGACAGGGATGGCAACAAATACGTTGCTCACCACGCTACTGTAATGCCCGAGATTCCCGAGGGTCACGCAGAGCCCCAGGTTCGTCAGGACGAGAATGGTCACAACGAGGTATCGTTTGACGGTGGTATCAACTGGTACAAGATGGGCGGTGGCGACATTGGCTTGTTCCAGAGTGTGACTGTTTCGGAGGATGGTCAGTCGTTGACTTTCGTTTTGAACAATGGCGATACCTTCACCACTACTCTTCCCGAGGAGTTCAAAGTTTCCATCAAGTCGGGTAAATTGTTCCTCAAAGCCGAGGAGAGCCGCACCGTAGATATGGAGTTGCAGGCTATCAAGGATTGCGAGGTTCTTGCTAAACCCGAGGGCTGGAAAGCCACTATTGATGGCAAGAAACTCACCATTGTTGCTCCTGCGAAAGGCGTAGGCGAGGAGTCCGGTGTTGTTAAGGTTTTGGCTGTTACCGGTGAGGGTAAGGTTGCTTTTGCTAAACTCTATGTTTCGGCAGGTGCTGGTTACTTCGTTGAGATCAAAGAGGTTGAGCAGGAGGTTTACGATCCCGAGGCTGACGATGTTGTAATGAAACCCGTTCTTTCGGTTGTTGTTACCAACCAGTTGATCAACGAGATTGACGACTATGGTATGATCTACCGCGTAGTTCCTTCGCTCTATGTAGGCTTTATGCCCGCAGAGGAGTACTCGGCAGAGGGTGTTGTTGATGGTTTGGCAAACTATATGTATCCCTATAACACCATTCAGACCGAGCAGGTTCTTCTTGAAGAGGGTCAGAACGAGAGCGTTCAGGTATTCCCTATCGAATACCTCTATTTGAGCCCCTATGGTGAGCCTTTGGCAATTGAGGCTGGTGTTGAGTATGTGGCTTGGGTTTCGCCCTACGAGGCAGGTGCTACCTATTGGGATCCCAATGTACTCTACCCCGAGGATTTCGTTTACACTACCTATGTTGAGCGTTGGGCAGAGGTTGAGGTTGTTAAGACTACCGCATTCGACATCACTATTGATGTTACCGTTGCCGGTTACGACAAATACATTGTTTACCTCAACGAGTTGGAGTATGCAGAGTACTGGGAGCAAGAGTTGTTCGAATACTGGCAGAAATATGGCTATGATTTCGGTTTCGAGAGGACCGAGAAGAAGTTCTCTGGCTCGCTCTTTGAGTTTGGCTACGATGTAAATGGTTGGAGCGATATGCTCGAAGGTCTTCCTAACAGGGATTACCTCTTGCTCGTTCTTCCTTTGGTTGATGGCAAAGCACCTGCTGATTACACCGTTGATGATGTGAAGGACTACATCCTTTCGACTTCTGCTCTCCAAGCAGGTGGTGAGGTTAAGACTACCATTACCGCTGCCGAGATTGGTTACAACAACGTGAAAGGTCAGTTCGACGCAGAGGGTGCAACTGTGGTTTACTACAACTACTACCGTCAGGCAGCTTGGACAGATGAGATGGCTTCGTGGACTGATGATGCTTGGGCAAAAGCACTTTCGACTGGTGGTTATGTGAAGAAGAGCACCTCTTTCACTTACAACCTTTCGGGTATCAACCAGGGTGAGACTATCCGTTTCGCTGCTGTTGCAGTTGATGCAAATGGTAAATATGGTCCTGTTGCAGTAGAGACTTTCGTTTCCAACAAGTTGGAGTTCTCGGATGCAATTGCAGTAACCGCATCTTATGAGTACGAGAACAATGGTAAGGATATCAAAGTAACCTTCTCGACCACCAAGGGTGAGGCTGTTAAGTATCGTTACAATTTCATCACAAATTCCTACTCGTGGGACTCGACCTATGGCGGTTCGTTTGAGGAGGCAGGTCGCACTATCGCAACCACCAACCAGACTTACTACTACAAGGAGACCACCGAGAACACTGCTTCCAACACAGGTATGAGTTACGGTTCTACCTATTGGTTCGTAGTTATTGCTTATGATGCAGAGGGTAATGTAAGTCACCCCTATGGCTTCGAGTTTACTCCTTCGATGCCTGGTGAGATTGTTTACGCTGACGAGGCAGGTTGGGAGACCGGCAAACCCGCTATTGAGTTGGTAAGTTGCACTCTTGACGAGGAGAGCACCAGCAATCCTGCTTGGAATACGTACACCGTTAAGATTAAAGTTACTCCTGGCGAGGGCGCAGTAGAGACCTACTTTATGCGTATGGATGAGGAGTACGAGGATTCCTACTCTACCGAGTGGGCACTCTTGCAGTACTGCGTATCGCACTATTATCCCAGCTATCCTACCACCTATGTATCCTATGGTTACACCCAGAAGGTTACCGAGGCTACCGAGTATGAGGTTATCAGCGGTAGCATCTACAACACTCTCCACTTCTATATGACTTGGAGCACTGTTGGTGAGGATGGTAAGACTTACTGGCACGAGTGCTGGAAACTCAATGCTCGTGAGTTTGCAGGTCTTGAACTCATTCCCGAGGAGTAGACAGAGTAGAGTCTGATGCTGAATAGCAAAGATGACTAATATTTTCGGGCCCGCCATTTGTTGGTGGGCCCGAGTTTTTTTTTCTTGCGAGTGCAGATTGTGGGCGATTTCCGCCTTATGCGAAAAAAATCCTCCGCAGTTACGTCTTGTAAACTGCGGAGGAATTTTTTTTCGCAAGCCTTGAACTTGCCTCACAATCTGCACTCACTCGACTCGCATTTGCGACCTTCTACCTTCGACTTTCTACGTTAGACCATAAAATCCGCCAGCGCAAGGGCTACTGCCGCCTCTACAACAACACCTGCACGCAAGGCTATGCACACATCGTGACGACCACCCACAGAGAGCGAGCACATCTCTCCCGTTGTGGTATTGAGTGTCTGTTGTGGGCGTGAGATGCTCGATGTGGGCTTCACAGCCACGCGCACAACAATAGGGTTGCCATTGGATAGACCACCATTAATACCTCCTGCACCATTGGTCGCTGTTGTGCCCGAGGGCGAGATGATAGCGTCGTTGTGTTCCGAACCTCTCTTGCGTGCCGCCTCGAAGCCGTCGCCAAACTCCACGCCTCTAACCCCGGGAATGGCGAATAGGAGGTGGCTGATGGCGCTCTCCAACGAGTCGAAGAAGGGCTCGCCCAAGCCTACGCCTGCGCCCTCCACGCGGCACTCGATAATGCCACCGATGGAGTCGCCCTCCCTTTGTGTCTGCTCCAAGAGTGCCTCCCAACGCTCGGGATTGCTCTCACCGCCAATCTCCACCAAACGAGAGGTAATCTTCACCCCCTCGCCCAGCACACGCTTTGCCACCACACCCGCAGCAACTACCCCCACAGTGAGCCTACCCGAGAAGTGACCTCCACCACGAGGGTCGTTCCATCCTCCGAATTTCTCCTTTGCCACCCAATCGGCGTGGCCGGGGCGTGGGGTATTCGTTAGTGATTCGTAGGCTTGTGGCTGTGCGCACTCATTGCGAAAAATCACAGCGAGGGGTGCGCCTGTGGTGTGCCCACGATATATGCCCGAGAGAATCTCGGGGCTGTCGGGCTCCACGCGCGAGGTGGTGCCCAAAGCACCCCCCTTGCGACGTGCCAAATCTTCGGCGAAATCCTCTTCCGCGAGGGCTAAACCCGCAGGTACGCCATCCAAAACCACACCTATGGCTTTGCCGTGCGACTCCCCAAAGAGGGAAATTCTGAAATTGTGTCCAATGCTATTCATCGGTCTATTGTTTTGATTTTCAATAATTCATAGAAATAGGGGAACGATTTGCCCACGCACTCGGTGTTGTCCAATGTGGGGCGCGGGGACATAAACAATCCCGCCACCGTCAGAGCCATCGCAATGCGGTGGTCGTTGTGTGTGCGCAATGGGGCGGGGTGTAGCCTACCTCCTCCCTCGATGACCAATTCGTCGCCCTCAATCCTCACCTTCGCCCCCATAGCCACGAGGTTTTCGTAGAGCGCTTCGGTGCGGTTGCTCTCCTTGCTCACAAGTCGGCTTATACCTCCGATGCGCGAGGTGCCCTCGGCATAGAGTGCCGTCACCGCAAGGGTGGGAATAAGGTCGGGAGCGTCTGTTGCGTCGAACTCCACTGCGTGCAGTCGGCCACTTGGCATAAAACGAAATCCCCCCTCGGTGGGTTCTATTTTTGCACCCATAGAGTGCAGAATATCAACTATTTGTTCGTCGGGTTGGTGTGTATGGATGGTGGCTTGAAGGGTGTAGGCCTCGCGGGGTGCAAAACCGCTCTGTGCAATGGCAAAACCCGCCGCAAAGTAGCCTGCTGATGACCAATCGGTTGAAAGAGCCATCTCCCTGCCCTGCAATTTGCTCGGGCGAATATCAATCTCCATAGGCTCCCCACCACCAACCTCCACGTTTGCGCCAAACATTCCCAAGAGGTTGGCAGTCAGACCAATATATGGACGACTAACAGCCCCGCGTATGGTTATATGCTTCTCCTCTGCTCTCACTGCCAACGCAACCATCCATCCCGAGGTGGTCTGTGACGATTGGGAACTGTCAATCTCACACGCTTCCTCCACATTTACACCTTGTAAAATGGTGATGGGCAGGCAGTTATTCTTGCACCCAATCTTTGCGCCATACTTTTCGAGGGCTCTCAAATCGCCCTCCATACTCCTTGTCGGGAGAGTGCCTGTGCCCGATATTGTCACCTCGCTCTTCGCAAACATTGCCACAATGGGCATCATCAATCTTGCCAATAGTGCCGACTCGCCCACAGAGATACTCCGAGTCTTACTCAACGCCCTACGCAAACCCTCGTAGCCAATGCCCTCGATGGTTACGGTGGAACCACAAACATCCACATTGGCCCCCAATGTGCGGGCAAGAGAGAGTGCCGATTGGGTGTCACCGCAGGGGGTGTAGCCACGCAAAATGGTCCTACCCTCCGCAAGTGTTGCAATGAGGATTGCCCTTTGTGCTTCACTCTTCGAGCAGGGAATCTTCACTGCATCGGGGAGGGTGCAATCTTCAAGTTCGTAGGGAGCCTCAAACGACCTTTCGAGCCACTCGCGAGTGGGTTGCCCCGAGGCCGTAGCCTCCTCCTCGTTGGTGCAGACATAGGTGTAGGAGGCACCCATCAGCAACGACAGGCGGCGCGAGAATCGTCCTGCATCACCCATCGCAAAGGCGACAACTCTCTCGGGTGCGAATTTCCCGTAGAGCCCGAGGGGAACGGTTGCCTCCCGAGTGGAGTGGGCAGTGGTCACAATCTTCGCCACATCGGCACCCATCTCGAAAGCCTCCTCGGTGTGGAGAACAAGGAGGTCGAGGGGTGGAGTGGTGGGGTAGTGGCGCGAGATGATAACCCTCACACCTTTCCCTCTTGCGTGCCCTAAAATTCTGCCAATCAACTCTTTGGGTAGTCTTGCATCCACATCCACAGCCCAGCATCCGGCCTCGATGGCAGAGGCGTAGACCTCCTCGGCATTGGGCCTATGGTGGCAGGTGACAATTGCTCGTTTTGCCCTTCCAACCATCGCTGTCACCTCCTCGGGAGAACTCTCCATAAGGTCACAACGCAACTCCACAAACCCATCCGTAGGGGGTGTGGTGGCGCGATTGGCTATGGATAGGCAATATCTCATTAGTGCATAATTTTGTTCTGACGTTCAATGCTCTCCAAGTGGATAGCATCGAGTATTTTGCTCGTACACTCCTTCCCGAGTCCGAGTTCTGTGGCCCTATGGCTCACCCTCTCCACGACCTCTTCCCAGCGGCCCGATTGGAGGATTGTGAGGTTGTTTTGGCGTTTGAGCCTACCAATTTCCTCTGCCACCTCCATACGTTTGGCTATGAGCGAGAAAATCTCCTCGTCGAGGCGGTCAATGGCTCCTCGTAGGCGCTCCAATTCGTCACGACAGACAATCGAATCGCTCGCCACACTCCTCCACACGATGCTCTCCAAGAGGGAACCGAGTTCGGCGGGGGTAATCTGCTGGTCGGCATCCGAGAGGGCCTCTGCGGGATGCGCGTGACACTCAATCATCAGTCCCGAGTAGTCCAAATCGGCAGCCTTTTGTGCCACATCCAGGAGCCCCGTGCGGTTGCCACAGATGTGCGATGGGTCGCAAATCATTGGTAGCGAGGGCATCTCTCTTTTGGCTTCGAGGGCCAACTGCCAGAGTGGGGCGTTGCGCATATCTCCCACATTGTAGCCCGCAAAACCACGATGGATGAGGGCAATATCCCTCACCCCCACACGCGCGAGCCTCTCCACAGCCCCCCTCCACAATGCCAAGTCGGCACTCGTAGGGTTCTTGACCATTACGGGGACATCCACCCCTCGCAGGGCCTCGGCAATCTCCTGAACACTGAATGGATTACCCGAAGTACGCGCGCCAATCCACAGCACATCGACACCCGCCGAGAGAGCCTTCTCGACGTGGGTGGCGGTGGCAACTTCGGTGGCTATGGGCATACCCGTCAGCCGTTTGGCCTCTGCGAGCCATTCGAGAGCAATATCGCCCATACCCTCAAAAGAGTTGGGATTGGTGCGTGGTTTCCACACCCCCGCGCGGAAAATATCCACCCTACCGAGGGCGGCAATTTCGCGGGCAGTGGCCAATACCTGCTCCCTGCTTTCGGCACTACACGCGCCCGCAATAATCAACCTCGGGCGGTGAATTATGGAGTTTTGGTTTTGCATATCCTCTTGTTTCATCTCTTTTCAACTACCTGATACCCGCCTTACGCAAAGCCTCGGCATAGCGACGTGCGTGGCGGTTGTGCTCCGAAAGGGTGGAAGAAAAATTGTGTTTGCCGGAAAAATCCTCCTTTGCACAGAAATATAACCACTTGTGCTCCGCATAGCCCAACACCGCATCAATGGCCGCAATCGAAGGGGTGCAGATGGGGCCGGGTGTGAGCCCTCGGTGGAGGTAGGTGTTGTAGGGCGATTCCACTTGGGTGTGTTTGTGCAATACACGCTTGATGGTGAAGTCGCCAACGGCATATTTGGCCGTAGGACACGCCTGCAACGGCATCCCACGACGCAAACGGTTGATGTAGACACCCGCAATTTTGGGCATCTCACCCACGTTTTTGGTCTCCTCGTAGACTATCGACGCGAGAGTCACGACCTCCATTTTCGAGAGCCTCGTGCGTGCGAGTTTTGCGGTGCGTTCCTTGTTCCAAAAACGCTCCCACTCCTTCGCCATACGGTCTGTGAGCCCCTCGGGGGAGATGTTCCACCACACTTCGTAGGTGTTGGGAATGAAAAGACCGATGACCTCCTCGGGCTCTATGCCATACTTTTGTGCCGTAGCAGGAGCGGTAAGGTGTGCAAGCAACGCAAGGCTATCCACCTCTATCTGCTCCGCAATGCGCCCCGATAAATCTTCGAGGGTGCGTATATTATTAAAGGTAAGCCTTACGGGTTTTTGTGCGCCACTGCGCAAAGTATTGACAATCCACATAGGGGTGGCACCCTCGGGCAAGAGATAGTGCCCCGCTTTGGGATTCTGGTCGAGTCGTTTTAGTTTGCCGACGAGATTTACCACTCCGAGCCTCTCTACGTTGTGGGCCGCGAGAGTGTCCATTACTGCCGAATAGGTTGAACCTGTGGGTATTACAATCTCCACAGGAACTGTGGTGCAGGGCTTTGTGGCGCTCCATAGAACCCCCAAAAAGATGGCACCAACCACCACAATCAACCTTATAGCCCAAAGTGGGCGACGAGACTTCTTTTGCATAATTGAAGAAATTTTTTGCAAAAATAAGAAAAAATTGTACATTTGCACCTCGGGTAAGTCTTATACGACCAGCTCCTGCTGAATCCCCCAGGCTTGGAAGAGAGCAAGGGTAGGTGGTTGTAGCGGTGCGATATAAGTAGCTTACCCCTTTTTTATTTTGTTTATTTGGTGTTCTTTTCGGCCTTTTTGTTGAGTTTCCTCGGTCACATAGTCCCGCTATGCTCCCTCGGACAACTCTCCAAAAATTCTCGAAAATCTCCACCAAATAAATCAAAATAATGAGTCGCTAATTTAAGTTAATACATCTGGTGTCTATGGCACAACTCATTAGAATCTATCCCCAGAACCCTTCGGAACGCGAAATCGAAAAGGTCGTGAAGGTGCTCGAAAACGATGGCGTGATAATCTACCCCACCGATGGTGTCTATGCTTTCGGGGCGTTGTTGCGTAGCACAAAGGCTGTCGAAAAATTGAGAAAACTCTCCGGCAAGGAGGAAAAGTTGCTCTCCATCGTCTGCTCCGACATCTCGATGGTCGATAAGTTTGCAAGGATTGACAATTCGCAATTCAAAGTCCTCAAACGCAATACTCCCGGTGCTTTTACGTTTATCTTGGAGCCATCGAGCAAAGTGCCCGACAAGGCCCTCGCGGGGCGTAAGACGGTGGGTGTGAGAATCCCCGACAACCAGATACCACTCACCATTGTGGAGCGTTTGGGTTTCCCGTTGGCCACCGCCTCGGTGAAAGATGACGATGAGGTGTTGGAGTACACCACCGACCCTGAACTCATCGTTGAGCGCTACGAACAGGATGTGGAGATGGTGATTGATGGTGGCTACGGTACCATTGTGCCCACAACGCTTGTTGATTTGATGGGTGATGAACCCGAAATCTTGCGCGAAGGCGGAGGAGAATTGAAATAGGGGCGGAGTTTGGGGCACTTTGTAAAAATGTGCGGACCTATTCGCAAAAGTTACGTTAATTTGTGGAATAAAGAATAGAACAATAATAGAGATATGGAAGAGAGAAAACAGTTTTGGATGGAGGCGCTCAAAGGTGGCACCATCATCGGATTGGTAGTTGTGGCGCTTTCGCTCGTGGTTCAAGTTGCTCCCGAGCAGACCACGTTAGTGACGGTGGTGAATTTCGCATCGACGGTAATCACCATCTTGCTGGCTGTGGGCTACTTGCGTCGTTTTGCAAGGAGTCATTCGCGTGCCGAGGGTTTCTCCTACGGTAGAGGCGTGGGCTTTATTGTGGCAATGATGCTCTTTGCGGGTGTTATTTCGGGTGTCTACTCGTCGGTAATGGCCAACTTTTTCATCAAGGAGGAGTTGTTGGAGGCTGTCGATATAACGATGGCGCAGATGCAGGATATGGTGCCTGTCGAGAGTTTCGAGAGCACCTACGATATGATGCGCGCCTCGGTGACCAACCCCTTCTTTGTAACCTTGTCGTCGGTAATCAGCAATGCCTTCCTGGGCCTGCTCTACGGCTTGGTTCTTTCGCTCTCCACCCGTCGTCAGCCCGACATCTTTGCCCCCGAAGAGAATAGCAACGCAAACCAATAGCACGGAATAGGATGGATATTAGTATCGTAATACCTCTACTCAATGAGGAGGAGTCGCTGGGCGAACTCTACGCTTGGATTGAGCGTGTGATGGAGGCGAGTGGCTACTCCTATGAGGTCATCTTCATTGACGATGGCAGTACCGACTCCTCGTGGAGCCTTATCGAGTCGCTGGCGGCGAGGGACCAGAGGGTGAAGGCGGTGCGTTTTAGAACTAACTATGGCAAGAGTGCGGCCCTCTATTGTGGCTTTGAGCGCGCCTCGGGTGAGGTGGTCATCACTATGGATGCCGATCTGCAAGACTCCCCCGATGAGATTCCTGCACTCTATCGAATGATTCGCGAGGAGGGCTACGATATGGTCTCGGGTTGGAAACGCAAACGCCACGACCCGAAGGCTAAAACTCTGCCCAGCAAGTTCTTCAATGCCACTTGTCGTTGGGTGTCGGGCATCCGCCTCCACGACTTCAACTGTGGACTGAAAGCCTACCGTCGTAAGGTGGTCAAGAGCATTGAGGTCTATGGCGAGATGCACCGCTACATTCCCATCTTGGCAAAAAAAGCGGGCTTCGAGCACATAGGCGAGAAGGAGGTTACCCACTATCCCCGTAAATTTGGGGTGTCGAAATATGGTTGGGAGAGACTTTTGAAGGGCTACCTCGACTTGGTGACCGTGATGTTTGTGTCGAAATACGGACGCTCGCCAATGTACTTCTTCGGAGGTGGCGGTACCCTGATGTTCCTTGTTGGTTTTGTGGCTATGGTGTGGATTATTGTTGAGAAATTCACCATCGCCCGCCCCCTGACCAACCAGCCACTTTTCTATTTGAGCCTTATGGCTATTGTGCTGGGTGTGGTGCTCTTTTTGGCGGGATTTCTGGGCGAACTCATCAACCGCAACGCCCCCGAAAGAAACCACTATTTCATCGACGAAGAGATAGATTCAAATAATTGTAAATAAACCTATTGAGATAAAATGTTACAACGAATTCAAACCCTCTACCTGCTGTTTGTTGCAGGCCTGATGACAGCCCTTTGTTTCACTCCTCTGGCGACCTATACAGCCGATGGTGTGGAGGGGGCATTTGTAGCCTTCGATTTTTGGTGGATAGGGGTGCTTTTTGCTCTTTGTGCCATTGTTGCCTTTGTGGTCATCTGGCTCTTCAAGAAACGTCTTGTGCAGGTACGCATACTGTGTGCCGAGTTGGTTTTGCTGGTAGGCGCACAGGCCTTCTCGCTCTGGTACTCCATTGGCTTCACCAATAATGTTGAGGCTTTGGGTGAAATTTCGATGACCAGCATCAAAACTCCCGTCTTTTTCCCTGTCGTGTGTGTGATTTTGGTTATTCTTGCCATCCGCGCCATTTTGAAGGACGAGAGGTTGGTGCGCTCGTTGGATCGGATTAGGTAGAGTTCGCGAGCGTTAGCGAGCGAATCTCGCGGTCATATGCGGTGTTGCACTGCGATAAATCTCCCCTTCATTTACGTTCAGTAAACTGCGGGGGAGATTTTCTTGTGCGCCTTGCATCTGCCTCGCGATATTCTACTCGCGCTCGCTCATCTCGCGGGTGGGGTGTTTCTCGAAAATGCAGAAGAGAACCACCCTCACAAAAGAGGCGTTCCGCCTCCTCGCCTCGCCATCTGCACTCGGAGGGGGCTTTGGAGAACCACCCTCACAAAAGTGCCGTTACGGCACCCTCCCATAAGTTAGGGGAGGGTCCGCGTAGCGGGGGTGAGGTCTGTTGCGCCAAAGGCGCGGTCTATTGTCCAACGTCGCGGGTTCGCCATTTTGCGAGTCCGAAAGGGGCAAGAGTTATAGGAAACACAAGAGTTACAAGAATTGCAGGAAATACAGGAATCTCTTGTTTTTCTTGTTTTTAAGGGCTTATAGGTCTTATAATTCAATTCTCAATTTTCAATAGACCACGCTTCGCGTGCTCTAAAATGCCACGCTCGGCATAGCGTGCAAGCCCGCTCTGCGCTCACTCGACTCGCATTTGCCTCAATTTCCTCTCGGGTATTAAAAAAGATACCCGAGAACAAGGAGGGGGCTGAATACTGACAACTGACAACTGATAACTGATAACTGATAACTGATAACTGTTTGCTCAAAAATTTTCCATTTTCAAATTTATGGATTACTTTTGTACTATGGAGAAGATAGACCTTGTTTATTTGTGGGTGGATGGCAACGACCCCGAGTGGAAAATGAAGAAACGAAAGGCGCTCATAAAGAGGGGCGAGGAGCCTGCTCCCGAAGCGCTCAATAAGGGCAGGTTTATGGATAACAATGAGTTGAAGTATTCGCTTCGCTCGGTGGAGATGTATGCACCGTGGATTAATAAAATCTGGATTGTGACCGACGACCAAACTCCTGCGTGGCTCAATACCGAGCACCCCAAAATAAAGATGGTGTCACACCGAGATATTCTCCCCGCAGAGTACCTCCCAACTTTCAACTCCCACGCCATAGAGGCCTCCATTCCCAATATCGAAGGGCTCGCCGAGAGATTTTTGTATGCTAATGATGATATGTTCTTTGCCAATCCCACAACACCCGATTTCTTCTATACCCAAGAGGGATTCCCCATTGCGCGCTTTTCGCGTCGTATGCCACGCCACACGAGCCTCTATATGACGGTAGTTCGCAAGGCTGGCAGATTGGTGTGGGAGAGGTGTGGCAAGAACTACAATCTCAATCCCCATCACAATATTGACGCTTACCTGAAAAGCGATGTTATTGCCTGCAACGAAGAGTTTAAGGAGCAGGTGAATTTCACTCGCAGTCAGCAGTTCCGCACGACCAATGACTTGCAACGCATCGTCTGGCTCTATTGGGCATTGGCCAAAGGTAGGGCAAAAAAGAGAATTGTGCGCCACTACACGGCAACCAAGTCGGTGAGAGAGCGCGTGGAGTGTTTGATTAGAGGAAAGTATAGTACCGATTCGCGTAGTTTTGGTCTGCACGGAGTTGGTGTGGAGAAGAGGATTGAGAGGTACAATCCGGTACTTATGTGTCTGAATGATACAGAAATGGCGACGGATAACTGCCGAAGCGGAATGAAGAACTATCTGGAACGTCGTTTTCCCCGAAAGAGTAGTTTCGAAAAGTAAAAAAATTAGAGAGATATATGGCAAAGGTTAAGAAGGCATACTATTGCAAGGAGTGTGGAAATGAGTCCCCCAAATGGTTTGGACAGTGCCCTGCGTGTGGTGCTTGGGGCAGTTGTTCCGAGGAGGTCGTGGCGCGAGGTAGCGATAGTGGTGTGGTGAGGCGCACGAGTGAGAGCCGCCCACAAAGGGTTGCCGAGATTGCCGATGCCGAGCAGGGACGATTGGAACTTTCCAGCCCCGAGGTCAATAGGGTGCTGGGGGGTGGCTTGGTGCGTGGCTCTATGGTGCTGCTGGGTGGTGAGCCCGGCATTGGCAAATCTACTTTGAGCCTCCAAATAGCGCTCGCAACCGAGGGCATTAAGACCCTTTATGTGAGTGGCGAGGAGTCGGCATCGCAGATTAAGATGAGGGCTTCGAGGCTCGGCACGGTGAGCGACGAGTGCTACATCTATTCCGAAACCCTGCTGGAAAATATTTTGAGTTATGTGGGGGAGATGAAGCCCGATTTGGTGGTGATAGACTCCATCCAGACGATTTATAGCGAGGCTTTGGACTCCTCGGCGGGTAGTGTGTCGCAGATACGCGAGTGTGCAGCAAGGCTCTTGAAGATGGCAAAGGAGAGCGACACCTCGGTCATCATCATTGGCCACATCACCAAAGACGGTGCCATTGCGGGCCCCAAAATCTTGGAACACATTGTCGATGTAGTCCTCTCGTTTGAGGGCGACAACAACAACGTCTATCGCCTCCTGCGAGGTATCAAAAACCGTTTTGGTGCCACCTTCGAGATAGGCATCTTCGAGATGAGGGAGGAAGGACTGGTGGAGGTGTCGAACCCCTCGGAGATACTTTTGAGCCACTCGGAGGAGCCTTTGAGTGGCGTGGGAGTGGGTGCTGCTGTTGATGGTGTGCGTCCCTACCTCATTGAGGTGCAAGCTCTTGTGAGTAACGCAGCATACGGCACACCCCAACGCTCGGCTACGGGTTACGACTCGCGCAGGCTCAATATGCTTCTTGCGGTGTTGGAGAAACGAGTGGGTATGAAGATGTTTCAGAAGGATGTATTTTTGAACTTTGCGGGAGGCTTCAAGGTTCAGGATACGGGCTTGGATTTGGCCGTTGTGGGCGCTGTTATCTCCTCCTATTTCGATAGGGCGATAGGTGAGGGTGTGTGTATGGCCGGGGAGATTGGGCTCTCGGGCGAGGTTCGTCCCGCGCCCCGCACAGAACAGAGGATTGCCGAGGCTGCACGTCACGGTTTCCGTAAGATAATCGTTAGTGGCTACCTTGTAGGCAGGGGCTTGCGTGTGCCCGAAGGCGTGGAGGTTGTCTATATCAACTCGGTGTCGGAATTGCCCAGAGCGATGTTCTGATTGGTGGTTGGGAACCATAACGTAGTTATGGGGAGGGAGAAAATGTTGATAAAATGTTGAGATTTTAGTTGCAAAAGATACGGGGATTTGTATATATTTGCACTGTCGGAAGACGTTGAACAACAGAATACCAGACGAGAAAGATGCACACCATTAATTTACAGCGTGTTAAGCAAGGAATCCAGAGTTATAAGACATTGGATTATGGTGTCGAATTCGATAGCGAAAGAGGAGTGTTTTAGGTATAGACACCCCTCATTTTTTGTTTTAATACGTTGCCGAAATTGAGAAAAATAGACCAAAAATAAATATTTTTACAAACAAATCAATTAATTAACACACAAACTAAAAACAAAAAGTATGAAGAAATTCTACACATTGGTTATTTCGTTGTTTGTGGCTCTGGGCGCAATGGCACAGGTTACAACATCGAGTATGAACGGTTTGGTGACTACCAGCAATGGTGAGCCCGTAATTGGTGCAACCATTGTTGCTACTCACACTCCCTCTGGCACGGAGTACGCAGTTGCTACCAACGTCAGTGGTCGTTTCAACATCAATGGTATGCGTACCGGTGGTCCCTACATCGTAGAGGTATCCTACATTGGTATGACCACAATGAAGTATGAGGACATCTACCTCAAACTTGGTGAGCCCGGTGAGGTGAATGCTACCTTGTCGGAGGGTACCGAAATCGAGACTATCTCGATTGTAGGTCAGAACGCCTTTGTAGCAAGCAAGACCGGTGCTGCCGACAACTTCTCGTTGGAGGCTGTGGAGTCGATGCCTACCATCAACCGTAGCGTCTACGACGTGGTGAAACTCACCCCCCAGGCTTCGGTGAACAAGGAGGGTGGTATGTCGTTTGCTGGTTCTAACAACCGCTACAACTCTTTCCAGATTGACGGTGCTATTGCCAATGACTCGTTTGGTCTTGCAAGTTCGGGTACCAATGGTGGTCAGACCGGTAGCAACCCTGTGTCGCTCGACGCTATCGAGGAGATTCAGGTAGTAGTTGCTCCTTTTGATGTTCGTCAGTCGGGCTTTACCGGTGGTGCTATCAATGCCATCACCAAGTCGGGTACCAACAGAGTGAAAGGTACCTTCTCGAGTTATATCTACAATCAGGACCTCATTGGTATGAGCAATACGAAATATTTGGAGTCGCAGGGCGAGAGTATTCGTAGCAAGTATGAGGAGCAGATTTCGCAGACCTACTCGTTCACCGTTGGTGGTCCTATCATCAAGAACAAACTCTTCTTGTTTGTCAGTGGTGAGTATGTAGGCTCGTCGCGCCCCAATATCTATGGTCCCACCAACGACACCTATGGTGAGCATCGTGGAAAGGATGCTCAACTTACCGAGGAGGTTTTCTATAACGGTCAGTCGCTCGGTTCGTTCTTCAATACCGCTATGGCAGATGCTATGATTAAGCACTATGCAGACAACTATGCAAAAGGCGTAGAGGGTTTTGAGGAGAGCTATGACATTCACCAACTCTCCAACCGCGCCATCAATGCAATGGCACGTTTGGACTGGAACATCAACAACAATAACAAACTGATGTTCCGTTATCAGTTGGCTACGGCTTATCAGGACAAATATAGCGCAAACTTGGGTAGTTATGTATTCCACAATTCGTCCTATAAGATGAACAACCTTACCAACAGTTTTGTGCTCGAACTCAACTCGCGCATTTCGGACAATATCTCCAATGAGTTCCGTGCAACTGCTGTGTTGGTGCGTGACCACCGCGATGTTCCCTACAAGGGTGCCAATATCTATGTGGATAGCGATACCATCGGTTTCAGTCTTGGTACCGACTACTCGTCGGGTGCAAACGGTATGAACTCCGACAGTTACACTCTGACCGACAACTTGTCGATTTACCTGGGTGACCACAACATCACTCTGGGTACCCACAATGAGTTGTTCAAGTTTAGCAACATCTTCCTCCAGGGTGCCTATGGTTCCTACTATTTCAAGACCGTTAATGACTACCTGAATAACAACCCCTACCAGTATCGTTATGCATACGCAGATCCCGAGGTTACCGGTAGCAACAGCCCTGTATGGGCGGCTACTACCTACGCTGCACAGTTTGGTCTTTATGCACAGGATGAGTGGAAACCCAACGATAGGCTCACCGTTACTGCTGGTGTGCGCGCGGATCTTCCTATGCTCCTGAACAATCCTACCGAGAACCCCACTTTCAATGAGAGCAGCTTTGCTATCGAGAACAACGAGTATGTGGGCACTACCCCCAAAGCAACCATTCTCTGGTCGCCCCGCGTAGGTTTCCGTTACTGGGCAGATGACGACCACACCCTGCTCATTCGTGGTGGTGCTGGTCTGTTCACCGGTCGTGTACCTTTCGTATGGCTCTCGAATGCCTACAACAATACCGGTATGGATACCAAGTCGATTACGATTAGCGGTGCCGATATGCAGAACCTTCCTATGACTTCGAATCCTTACGAGGATATCATCAAGTCTGGTGGCGACTTCAAGTTGGGTAGCGCAACCATCAATACTTTGAACGAGAACTTCAAATATCCCCAGGTGTTCCGTGTGAACCTCGGTTCGGATAAGGAGTTGGGCAACAATTGGACTCTGACCGTTGATGCACTCTTCTCGAAGACCTTGAACAACGTATTCTTCAACAACCTTGCAATCAACAGCGACAATGTTGTCTACGCAGTTGGAGAGGGTGTAGATGCTTCGGCTCCCTACTACACCATCGATAAGAGCTACTACGCTATTGTTGCTCTCCAAAACACCAACAAGGGCTATACCTACTCGATTAGCGGTCAGATTAAGAAGTCGTTTGACTTTGGTCTTGACCTGATGGCAGCCTACACCTTCGGTCACTCCTACTCGGTGAACGACGGTACCTCGTCGGTTGCTTACTCCAACTGGAAATACAACTACTCGGTTGACTCCAACGGTACGGAGCTCTCCTACTCGCTCTTCGACCGTCCTCACAAAGTGACCGCTATGATTAACTACACCACTCCTCGCTATTGCAATGGTTTGATGCAGACGACCATCGCTCTCTCCTATAATGGTCAGAGTGGTCAGCGTTATAGCTACACTATGAACGAGGTTACCGACTTCAACGGTGACGGTCAGAAAGGTAACTCGTTGCTCTACATCCCCACCTCCGAGGAGATTGGTATGATGACTTGGGCAGATGGTGCTGCAAGTGCTGTGGCATTTGAGAAGTACATTCGTGGTGACAAGTACCTCTCGAGCCATCGTGGTGAGTGGAGTGAGCGCTATGCAGGTGTTGCTCCTTTTGAGCACCAGTTCGACCTTCACTTGACACAGGACTTCTTCTACGACAAGCAGAATGGTCGCAAGGTTCAGTTGATTGCCGATGTAATCAATGTTGCCAATCTTCTCAATCCCGAATGGGGTGTTCAGTATAGCGCAAGTTATACTTTGCAGGTGCTCAATATGACCAAACTGACTCCCGACAGTGCCGGTAATATGACTCCTACCTATAAGTTCGCTCCCAAGAGAATCTACATCAGTGACTTCAATTCGCGTTGGAGGTGCCAGCTTGGTCTGCGTGTAACCTTCTAATTCCGAGTACGAAGAGATGGACTTAAATATCGAGGTGGCTGCGGCTATGGGTAGTCGCAGCACCACCTCGACAAAGAGTTGGAAAAAACAAAAAAAAGATAGAAAAGTATGAAAAAGATTTTTTCGATTTTTGGTGCCCTTTTGGTTGGTGCAATGATGTTCTCTTGCTCCAATCCCTATGATGAGGATATTACCTTTGGTACCGAGATTACGACAAGCGTGGCGGCTTTGCCCGAGTTTGCAGCAGAGAACGCCGAGGCACAGACTTTTAATGTAGAGTCCAATGGCGAGTGGGCTATTATTGCACCCGCGTGGTTGGAGATTGCTCCTCGCACTGGTTCGGCAGGTACTACCACCGTAAGTGTGAAACCTACCAACAACTATATGATGGTAGAGAAGGAGGATGGCACTTCGGTGCAGGAACTTGGCTATGCTCGTGAGTGTGTCATCCAGATTGCAGGTGAGCAGGATTATGAGCAGGTTGCTGTCGATGCCGATGGTGACGGCGAGCAGGATGTGGATAAGGATGGTAACCCCGTGTGGGATTACCTCGATGCCATCTGTGAGGTTGCTGTTAAACAGGCTGGTGACCCCAATAAGGTTTACACCGGTCCCGAGAAGATTAGCGTAGCCGACTTCATTGCAAAGGCCGATTCGAAGACTCCCTATGAACTCACCGGTACTATCACCCGCATAGCAAATACCTCCTACGGTAACTTCGATTTGACCGACGAGACAGGCACCATCTACATCTATGGTCTGGTGGATGCCGAGGGTGAGTATTGTTTCAGTTCTACGGGTGCCAAATTGGGCGATATTATCACCGTTCAGGGTACCTATACTCTCTACAATACTACCCACGAGATTGTGAATGCAACCTACATCTCTCACACGGAGGGTGCTCCTATGGAGATTATTCCTTCGAGCATTGGCGACTTCTTGGAGGCTGCAAACCCCACCCAACTCTATGAACTCACAGGTGTTGTGAAGAACATTACCGGTTCAGAGTATGGCAACTTCGATTTGGTTGATGGTTCTGGTTCGGTATATGTGTATGGTCTTCTGACCGAGGAGGGTGGCGCAAGCAAGCAGTTTGCAACACTCGGTGTTGAGGAGGGCGACATCCTCACTTTGGTGGGCAACTATGCAACCTATAACGATGCTCCCCAGGTAGGTGGTGCATACCACGTTTCGCACATCGACGTAGCCGCCAAGACCGTTACCGAGTTCCTCGCAGCCGAGGAGGGTGATGATTACTATATGGTTACCGGTACCGTTAGCGGTGTTGCAGGTGCTGGCGAGTATGGCAACATCTACCTCAATGACGAGACCAGCAGCGTCTATGTATATGGTCTGCTCTCTGGCTGGAATGGTGCGAAGAAACAGTTCCCCGCTTTGGTTGAGGCTACCGGTTTGAAGGATGGCGACACCCTGACCATTATTGGCAAACGCACCTCCTACAACGACACTCCCCAGGTAGGTAGCGCATTCTACTTCTCGCACGAGGCAGTCGAGGGTGGTGACGAGCCCGAACCCGAGCCCGAGATTACAACTTCGACCTTTGGTGCCATTACCGCAGAGGGTACCTACAAAGTAGAGAACGCTACTGTTGTGGCAGTTACCACAAAGGGTTACTTGCTCTATGATACCACCGGCTACGCATACGTTTATGTTGGCAGTAAGACCGACTACGCTGTTGGTACCAAGATGACCGTAACCGGCGCTGTGACCTACTACTATAAAATGATGCAGATTGCTCCTACCACTGTTGAGGATGTAACAACCGTTGAGGTTACCTACCCCGAGGCAGAGGAGATTAATGGCGCTGCTATTGATGCTTATATGTCGGCTCCCACCTACAAATATGTGAAAGTTACCGGTAAATTGTCGGTAGATAGCTTTACCAACCTTATCGTAGAGGGCACCACCAATACCGTAAGTGTTTCCTACTTCGACGGTGATTTGAGCGCCTTGAACGAGAAAGACGTAACTCTCTATGGTTATCTTGGTGGTAGCAACACAAGCAAGGGTTATGCAACTATGTACCTCGTATCCTACGAGGAGGTAGTTGCCGACGAGCCTTCCGAGGGTGGTCGCCTCTATTGGGGTAGCGAAGACTTCGCTGCTATCCAAGCTGCTGTTGGCAATGAACTCAACGCAACCACTTTGGCAAATGTTGTAGCTACCGATGACCTCACCGTTAATGCTGATGGTGTAACTTACAAAGGTCTCGAGCTTTCAATCGGTGGTGGTAAGTTCAAATTTGGCACTAACTACGGTCTCGCAAGCCAGGAGGGTGATAAACCTACTCGTATACAGGTTGGTGGCACTGGTAAGATTGCCGATATGAAGAATATGATTACTTTCGAGGTTCCTGCTGCTGGTACTCTGAAGATTGATGCTGTAAGTTCGTCGAAAGACGAGGTTCATCCTATTGCTGTTGCTATTGACGGTACCGAGATTGGTCAGTACGACACTGTTATGCAGGGTCAGGAGGCAAGTGGTGAAATTTTCACCATTGACTGCTCGGCTGCAAAGGCAGGTTCGACCATCTACGTTTATAGCGCAAAGAGTGGCGTAAACTTCTTCTCGATTGAGTACACCTACTAATTAGGTCGTTTCAATCATAATGTAAGCGAGGCTCCCTATAAATTTGGGAGCCTCGCTTTTGTATGACGTAATGTCGCGGGCTTGCAAGATGCAAGCCCGAAAACATTAATGCCCTTAAAAAATACCTCTCAATTAGTTCTCGGGTATCAAAAAAGATACCCGAGAAAAAAGGCAGACCGCAGACTGCTGATTACTGATTACTGATTACTGATTACTGACCACTCTTAACCCTCCAACGCCTCCTTCACTTCGCCTTCGACTTTCAGCAGGCGGGCGCGACAAAGCCCAATAAGTTCGGTGGCGCGGGTGACTTTCGTGGCGAGGGTGTCGATGTCTGCATCGCCCGCCTCAATGGTGCGCAGAATCTCCTCCAACTCCGCAAGGGCTGCACTGTAACTAATCTCTTGTTGTTCCATAACTATCTATTTTTCAATCGTTTTCTTTGTGATTGTGGCCTCCGCTCTGCCCCCTGCAAGCCTAATTTCGACCTCCTCACCTTCGGCTATTTGGGAAACATCGGTAATGGTTCTGCCACCCTTTTTGACCATCGCAAAGCCTATCGAGAGAATCCTATCGGGCGAGGCGGCACCCACCAGAGCCTCGGCAGTAGCCAAGCGTGCGCGCTGACCCTCCAATAGACGCTCGGTGGCGTGGTGGAGTCTCATTTGTGAGGTGTGCAGACGTAGCGATAGTGCCCCGAGGAGGTCGCGTGTTGTGGTGATGAGCCTTGCCCCCAAGAGTGTGAGGTTGGCGCTCTGGGTGGTGAGCATTTGCCCTGCGAGGCCTGCAATGCGTGCATAGGTGCTCTCGGCCTCGGTGAGGAACCCTTCGGCGCGCGCGAGTAGAAAATCGGCAACAGCCGTTGGGGTTTTCAGCGCCCACGCAGCCACAAGGTCGGCTACGGAGGTGTCTTTGTCGTGTCCTATACCCGTGAGGATGGGGAGCGGAAATTGTGCTATGTGTGAGCAGAGTGTGTAGGAGTTGAAACACTCCAAGTCGCTCTGCGAACCGCCACCGCGAATTATCACCACCGCGTCGAACTCCTCTTCGTGGAGAGCAATCTCTTCGAGAGCCCCAATGATGGACTCTTCGGCTCCTGCACCCTGCATTATCGCCCCAAAGAGGGTGTGCGAAATGCGGTAGGGGGCCTCCGAGAGGTGGTTGAGGAAGTCTTGCAACCCTGCAGCCGTCGCCGAGGAGATAACCGCCACACGCTGAATGACAGCAGTAAGTGGGAGTGAACGATTCAGGTCGAGGATGCCATCGGCTTCGAGCGCGGCTATGACCTCCTGCTTGCGACGCTCCCTCTCACCGAGGGTGTATGTGGGGTCTATGTCGCTCACCACGAGCGAGAAACCATACGCCTCGTGGAATGTGACGCTCACTTTGAGGAGCACACTCATACCCGCCATAAGGTCACACCCCGTTGCGGCTCGGAAGTGGCTCTCGATGGCTCCCCATCGACTGCGCCAGATGGCAGCCGAGGCTTTGGCCTTTGGTGCCCCCTCCTTGTCGCCCTTCTCGATGAGTTCGAGGTAGCAGTGCCCTGAATAGCGATTTACCTTCATCTCGCCAATCTCGGCACTTATCCACACGCCCAAAGGGAAGCGTTCTGCAAGCGTGCGCTTCACGTCGGTGAGTAAATCTGAAAGAGTTATGTGCTTTTCGGGGGTCATTAATACAAAGGTACGGATTTTTTTTGTACATTTGTGCCCAAATGTGAATTTTATATGGTAGACAACGCAATACTTAACCGTCTCGACGGTCTGAAAATCAAATTCGAGGAGATGGGTCAGCAGATGACCGACCCCGAGGTGATTGCCGATATGAAACGCTTTGTGCAACTCAACAAGGAGTACAGAGAGTTGGAACCGCTGGTGATTGCCGCCGATAAGTTCAAAAAAACACTTTCCAACCTTGCCGATGCAAAGGATATTCTCGCCAATGAAAAAGACGAGGATATGCGCGAGATGGCGCGTGAGGAGGTTGCAGAGTTGGAGCCCCTGGCAGAAAAATTGGAGGAGGAAATCAAACTGCTCCTCATCCCGAAGGACCCCCAGGATGGCAAAAATGCCATTGTGGAGATTCGTGGTGGTACGGGTGGCGACGAGGCTGCGCTTTTCGCTGGCGACCTGTTGCGTATGTATATGAAGTACGTCGAGAGCAAGGGTTGGAGGTACGAAATCAACTCCTACTCGGAGGGCTCGTCGGGTGGCTATAAGGAGGTCGTAATGAAGGTTACGGGCGATGGTGTCTATGGCACTTTGAAATATGAGAGTGGTGTGCACCGTGTACAGAGGGTGCCTGCAACCGAGACGCAGGGCCGAATTCACACCTCGGCGGCTACGGTGGCAGTCCTCCCCGAGGCCGATGAGTTCGATGTGGAGATTTCGATGAACGACATCCGCAAGGATACCTACTGCGCGAGCGGTCCTGGTGGACAGTGTGTCAATACCACCTACTCGGCAGTGCGCCTCACCCACATTCCCACAGGTATTGTTGTCCAGTGTCAGGACCAGAAGTCGCAACTCAAAAACTTCGACAAGGCGTTGGAGGAGTTGCGTACCCGTATTTTCAACTTGGAGTATGCCAAGTATATGGATGAGATAGCCTCCAAGCGTAAGACTATGGTTTCGACGGGCGATAGGAGCGCGAAGATTCGCACCTACAACTACCCCCAGGGGCGTATTACCGACCACCGCATCAACTACACCATCTACAATCTTCCCGCTTTTATGAATGGCGACATCCAGGACTGCATTGACCAATTGGTGGTTGCGGAGAATGCGGAGAGGCTTAAAGAGTCCGAACTGGGCTAAAAACGCATATAAGCGGCGTCTTTGGCGTTGCACTGCGATAAATCTCCCCCTCATTTGCGTTAAGCAAACTGCGGGGGAGATTTTCTTGTGCGCCTAAAATCCGCTCGCTTATCTGCGTTTTTTTGTCGACCGTCTTATAGGTCTTATAGGTTCTAGGAGGTCTTTTTTAAGGTCTTTAAGGCCCTTGATGCCATTAAAGAGTGCGTAGGGTAATAATTTTCCTTTTTTCAATTTTCAGTTTTCAAATTTATTACTATTTTTGTGGGCTGAAAATGCGTTGGACCCATAGCTCAGTTGGTCAGAGCAGCGGACTCATAATCCGAAGGTCGTGGGATCATGCCCCTCTGGGTCCACTCAATACCGCCACTCCATTGGATGGAGTGGCGGTGTTTTTTCTATCGGTGTTGATTAAATGAGGGCCAAAAATTTGGTGACTTTCACAAAAGTGAATATTTTTGTATATTTTGTGGGAGTTTTGCGTGCGATGGCTTGCCGCAGGACTTTTGCAGGCCCGAAAATTGGAGAAGGAGAGAGAAAAAGAGTATGAGGACCATCGGAACATACGACGTTATCATCATTGGAGGTGGTATCACAGGAGCGGGTACCGCCCGCGACTGCGCCTTGCGTGGTTTGAGGGTGCTTTTGGTGGAGCGTGGCGACTTGGCGATGGGTGCTTCGGGGCGCAATCACGGACTGCTCCATAGCGGTGCGCGCTACGCTGTGACCGATGGCGAGGGTGCCTCGGAGTGCATCGTGGAGAACCGCATCTTGCGTCACATCGCTGCTCCCTACATCAAGGAGTGCGACGGCTTGTTCATCACTCTCCCCGAGGATGACCTCTCCTATCAATCCACCTTCATTGAGGCTTGCCATAAGGCGGGAATCGCAGCCGAGGCCATCTCTCCCGAGGAGGCTCGCAGGTTGGAACCCGCAGTCAATCCTGCACTTCTGGGTGCTGTGAGGGTGCCCGATGGCTCGGTGGAGCCTTTTGGGTTGGTGGCGGCAAATGTGCTTGACGCGCGCCTACACGGCACCGAGGTTTTGACCTACCACGAGGTGGAGGAATTTGTGCGCACTGCTGACCGCATTGAGGGTGTGATTTTGCGCGACATTGCTACGGGCGAGAGGCTTTGTGCCTATGCGCCTGTGACGGTCAATGCGGCGGGCATTTGGGGTCACTTGGTGGCTCGCAAGGCTGGCGTGGAGATATGTATGTATCCTGCCAAAGGCTCTTTGTTGGTCTTTGGGCGCAGGGTGAACAATATGGTACTTAACCGCTGTCGCAAGCCTGCGGATGCCGACATTTTGGTGCCGGGCGAGAGGGTTTGTGTCATTGGTGCCACATCGGAGCGTATTCCCTTTGAGGAGATAGACAAAAATGAGGTCACCCCCGCAGAGGTGGAGATACTTTTGCGCGAGGGTGAGAAGTTGGCGCCGGCCCTTGCCACGACGCGCATTTTGAGGGCCTATGCGGGTGTGCGCCCGTTGGTGGCGGCTGATGATGACCCCTCGGGCAGGAGTATTTCGCGCGGTATTGTCTGCTTGGACCACGCCGAGAGGGATGGTTTGGAGGGTTTTGTGACCATTACGGGCGGAAAACTTATGACCTACCGACTGATGGCGGAGTGGGCAACCGATATGGTATGCCGCAAACTCGGCTCACAGGCACATTGCACCACCGCTACGGCTCTTCTTCCGAGCCCCAAATCTGACAGCCAGGAGAGGCGTAGGAGCGAGTTTGTGCAGTTGGAGAAGAGTGGTAATACACCGAAGATGGTGTGTGAGTGCGAGAAGATTTCGGTGGAGGAGGTGATGGGTGCCATCGAGAGGCTTGGTGCATCGAGCGTTGTTGATTTGCGTCGTCGCACACGCCTCGGTATGGGCACTTGTCAGAGCCACCTTTGCTCATTGAGGGCGGCGGGTGTGCTTGTCCAAAGTGGTGTGAGCCAACGATATGCACTCCGAGGGGTTGAGGAATTCTTGGACGAGAGGTGGCGTGGTGTGCGCCCCATTGCTTGGGGTGGAGCACTTGCCGATGCCGAACTCACCCATTGGCTCTACGGAGGAGTTTTGGGGCTCGATGGGAGCGTGGAGGAGTAGAAAACGAAGAGAAAAACGAAACTGATGAGATACGATACGATAATCATAGGTGGCGGACTTGCAGGTCTTGTGTGTGGCATCGCTTTGGTGGGCGGTGGCAAACGTGTGGGACTTGTGCGAGGAGGTCGCAGTAGCCTCGGTTACTTTTCGGGCTCACTCGAACTCCTCGGTGGAGGAGTGGGTGAACTCGAAGGATTCCTTCGCAGGGAACCCTCATACCCCTATGCGATTATCGGCAAGGAGAGGATTGCGGAGTATACCGAAGTGATTAAGAACATCTTTCGGGATGCCGGTATGCCTTTAAGGGGCAATGCTGAGGGCAATCACCTGCGCCTTACGCCACTCGGTGTGCTGAAACCCGCGTGGCTGACGCTGGAAGATTTTGTGACTTTCGGTAGTGAGGAACTCCTATCGGAGAGTGTTGCCATTGTGGGTATTGAGGGCAACCTCGACTTCAACCCCGAATTTGTCGCTCGTCCATTCAGGAGGCGTGGCGCGGAGTGCGTGGTAACTACCCTTGCTCTCACCAAAGAGAATTTTGTTGGCTTTGCTCGGAGGGTCGCAGAGGTGAGGGGTAGTGCCAAAAGGGTACTCTTGCCCGCCATATTTTCGCAAGAGGAACTCACCACACTGCGTAGTGTTGTGGGTGAGGGGCTCTTTCTTGTCCCCACTGCCTCGGCTTCGATGGCGGGTGCAAGGGTCGAAAGGGCTCTCTTGGAGAGATTCCGCACACTCGGTGGTCGGGTGTTCCAAAACCAGAGAGCAACCGCGTGTAGAGTGGAGAGTGGAAAGGTTGTGTGCCTTATGACTTCCGAGGGTGAGAGTTTGGAGGCGGAGGAGTATGTTCTCGCTACGGGTAGGTTCTTTGGCGGGGGCCTTGTGGCGACCCCTACACGGGTGTATGAACCCGTTGTGGGTGTGGATGTTGCCTTCTCTTCGGCGCGTGAAGATTGGTATGCGCCAAGTGTGCTCTCCGAACAACCCTTCGAGCGCTTTGGAGTCACCACCGATGGCGACCTCCACCCCTCTATTGGTGGCGTAAGGGTAGAGAACCTCTACGCTGTGGGTGCACTTTTGGCAGGGGCCGATGGTGTGACGGAGGCGTGCGGTGGTGGTGTTGCCACCCTCTCGGCACTATGGGCTGCGGAGAAGATTTTGAGTAGATAATACAGTGAAATAACTAACCTATTGATATGGAACCCGTTGTTGTAGTTGTAGCCGTTGTTTTGGCTCTCGTTTTAGGCATTGTGCTGATGCTCTACCTCCATCCCAATCGTCGTGCTCTGGCGGAGCGTACCGCCGAGGTTGCAAGGCTCACCGAGGAGATGAACTCCCTGCGCGCGGAGAATACCCGACGTGCCGAGGAGAGGGCTCGTTTGGAGGCGCGCATCACTTCGCTCGAACCTCTCGCAGAGCGCACCGACAAACAACAACGCGAAATCACCGCCCTCTCTGCCGAGAATGCGCGCCTGAAAGAGCAACTTCGCCAGGAGAGCGAGCAGAGGGCCTCGTTGCGCAAGGAGAGTGAGCAAACCTTCAAGGAGTTGGCTACGGCCATACTCGACGAGAAATCCCAAACCTTCAAGAAGAGTAATGAGGAACGACTGACGGAGATTTTGGCCCCCTTCAAGGAGAATTTGGAGGGACTGCGCGATAAAATCGACAAGTGCTATACGGATGAGGTAAGTGAGGTTAAGTCGCTGCGTGCCAGCCTCAAAGAACTCACCGAACTCAACGCCACAATCTCGCGTGAGGCTCGCGAACTCTCGGATGCACTACGCGGAAATAGCAAGGTACAGGGCGATTGGGGGGAGATGATTCTCCGCCAAATACTCGAAAAGTCGGGCTTGGAGGAGGGTGTCAATTTCACAATGCAGGCCACTCACAATGCCGACGGAACGAAGATTGTCGGAGAGGAGAGCAACCTCTTGCGCCCCGATGTGATTTTCCATCTGCCCGAGGGAAAACATATAGTCATCGACTCGAAAGTGTCGCTCACCGCCTACGTCAATTACGTCAATGCCACGAGCGAAAAAGAGCGTGAGGCGGCACTCGCGGCACACGTTGCCTCGGTTGTGTCACACGTCAAGGAACTCACCGCCAAACAGTATCAGCGCTATGTGAAAGATGCTGCCGACTTTGTGATGATGTTTGTGCCCAACGAAGGGGCCTATATGGCGGCTATGAATGCCGATACGGAGTTGTGGGAAAAGGCTTATGCACAGCACGTTGTGATTATTAGCCCCACTCACCTCATATCGGTGCTGAAACTTATGTATCAACTCTGGACACGCGATAAGCAGACCAAAAATGCACTCTTGATTGCCGAGGAGACGGGTAAGATGTATGACAAATTGTGTGGCTTTGTGAAGGATTTGCAGGATGTGGGTTCTTCGCTTGCGAAGGTCAATGAGAAGTACAACGACGCGTTCAGCAAACTCTCCACAGGTAAGGGTAATATTCTCAAAAAGGTGGAGGATATCAAGGCGTTGGGCATCAAAACAAGCAAGACGCTCCCTTCGGAGGTGATAGAAATTGAGGGCTAAAACGCCCGCCCCATTTGCCTATTTGTCATATTTAACGTGAGTTTTGCGAAAATGGCGCATCGCCAACTTGCTGTTAATAACGTGCTTACTATTGCACTATTTCCGCAAACCTCACGTTAGGGCCTGCTCCGCAAGCCCCTTATCCCACTGCGTGGGCTGCTTAATGCTTATATTCCTCCCTAAATCCCTCCTTTGTCAAAGGAGGGACTTGCTCAAAGAGCCTCAAAAAGGCTCTTTGATAAAGCGGATGTTTCGGAATTTCAATAAGTTGAAATTCACGAAACTCACGTTATTTACAACTGTTAGCCACCGCCCCGCTACGTTGGTTATCCCCGCGCGTGATTGCCACATTTGTTGCGAGTGGTTTTTGCGTATTGGCCACTTGTTGTTGCTTGTGCGACGGACTAATAGTGGTATCTGTTGCGTAGGCGCACAAAGAAGAAAGCACAGAGAATCAATGCGGCAATCTCGGCAACACTCACCGACCACCAAATACCATCAATGCCCACCAAAGAGGGAATTATTAGCACCGCCCCGCACTCGAAAATAAGGGTGCGCGAGAAGGAGATAATGGCCGAAACCACACCATTGTTGAGCGCTGTGAACATCGACGAAAAGTAGATGCTAAACCCTTGAAGCAGAAATGAGATTGCATAGATGGAGAGTGCCTTGCGGGTGAGCGCAAAGAGTTCCTCATCGTAGCCCACGAATAGGCGCGAAAGGGGAGTGGAAAGGAGTTCGGCTGTGAGGGTGAGCCCGATGGCGAAGAGTGCCACGATTTTTAGGCTGCGACGCACCACACCCCTCAACTCCTCGTGTTGCTCGGCCCCGTAGTTGTAACTCACAATCGGAGCAGAACCGATGGAGTAGCCGAGGAATATGGAGATAAAGACAAATTGTATGTAGCAAATAACCCCAAATGCCGCCACACCATTCTCGCCAATGTAGCGCAAAAGTTGGGTGTTGTAGAGCATTACCACAAGCGACATCGAAATCTGTGTGGCCATCTCGGAGGAACCATTGATGCAGGTTTTGCAAATGTCGGCACCACTCCAACGTGTGCTCCCAAGACGTAGAAGGCTGCTATTTGGGAGGGCAAAATAGAGAATAGGCACCACTCCGCCCACAACCTGACTGATGGCAGTAGCCCACGCTGCACCCGCCAATCCCCAGCCAAAAACGGCAATGAAAAGATAGTCCAGAAGAATGTTCAGACCACCCGAAAGGAGCGAGAAAATTAGCCCCAAAGAGGGACGGTCTGCGGCAACCATAAAACTCTGGAACATCATCTGCAAGATGAAGGCGGGAAGCGAGAGAGCAAGGATGCGTCCATAGGTGAGCGCCTCGTCCAAAAAGACCCCTTCGGCACCCATAAATCGCGCTATGGGCTCTATGGATAAGAATAGTATGAGCCCGAGCAGTGCGCCGAGGGCAAGGGTGAAATAGACGATGAGCGAAA
This sequence comes from Tidjanibacter sp., assembly GCA_045596685.1. GTDB lineage: Bacteria > Bacteroidota > Bacteroidia > Bacteroidales > Rikenellaceae > Tidjanibacter. Next base: position 47,111 of record JAZOCT010000026.1, read on the forward strand.
AGATGCGTTGCGCCTTTTGCCTTTCGCCTTGTCCGAGTATCTTGGCAACCAAAGCGCTACCTCCCGTACCCGTCATAAATCCCACCGAACTGATAATCGCTATTACGGGATAGATGAAGTTCAGTGCGGCAAAAGAGGTCTTACCCGCGAGATTTGACACAAAAAGACCATCCACCACCGTGTAGACCGAGGTGAAGACCATCATTACAATCGTGGGTAGAGTGTAACGTAGGAGCCTCTGTGTGGTGAAGTGGTCGGAGAGAGATATGGTTTGGCGTATGCTCATAGAGTTGCTTTCTTTTTTTGCGGGGGCAAAGATACGAAAAACTAATTTTGATATTTGCTTTTCGTGCCCTATCTTTGTACGCTATGCGTAAAATTTGGCTAAACATAACCCTTCTTTTGTCGCTTTTTCTCCTTTGGGGATGTCCCGCTACGACCACACAAGTGGAGTGGGGCGAGAGTATCTATACCCCCAATTCGGCCTCTGGTTTTGAGATTGTTGCCACCCAGGGAGCCTCAACCGTAGTGCGAATTCTCTCCCCCTGGCAGGGTGCCGAAGGGGTTATTAAGGAGGTCTTTGTGAGCCGCAATGGTGAGGTGCCACCCGAGGGTTTCGGGGGCGTGAGTGTGAAGGCCGCACCCGAGAGGGTTGTGTGTATGTCATCAAGCCACATAGCCTTCATCGACGCGCTCGGCAAGGTGGAGAGCATCGTGGGCGTGAGTGGCGCAGAGTATATCACCAATGAACACATAGGCGAAGGCGTTGCACAAGGCAAGGTGCGTGAGGTGGGCTACGATAGTAACATCAACTACGAGGTCTTGGCCTCCTTGCGTCCCGATGTGGTCTTTATCTACGGCACCTCGGGCGAGAATGGGGCCATAACCTCCAAACTCGAAGAGTTGCGAATCCCCTATGTCTATGTTGCCGACCACGCAGAGCGTACCCCTCTGGGTAAGAGCGAGTGGGTGGTGGCCCTGGGCGAGATTTTCGATGTGCGAATGGCTGCCGAGGAGTGCTTTGGTGGCATTGCCGAGAGATATGAGAGTCTGCGCCTCGGTATGCTCGACTGCGCGGAGCGTCCGAAGGTTATGCTCAATTCACCCTATAAGGATGTGTGGTTTGTGCCGGCGGATGATAGTTATGTTGTGAGGCTGATTGAGGATGCAGGCGGCGAGTGGCTGTGTGCGGGTAGTGGTGGTCACTCCTCGTACCCGATAAGCGGCGAGAGCGCCTTTGTCTACCTCTCGCAAGCCGACTTCTGGCTCCATACGAATTCGGCACGCACACTTGTGGCTCTTATGAGCGAAAACCCAAAATTTGCCACCACAAAGGTGGTGCGCAGTGGAGGAGTGTATAACTGCACCGCGCGAAGTACCCAAGCGGGTGGTAGCGACTTTTGGGAGAGTGGTGCTTTGAGGGCCGACCTTGTGCTGGCAGATATGATTGCCATCCTCCACCCCGAAGTGGCAAATGGACACACACTATACTACTACGAACAACTACGATGAAAATACGAAATGGCATACTCTTCACCCTCTTGTCGGTGGCAACCCTCCTGCTCTTTATGGTCGATTTGGCGGTGGGCAGTGTTGCTATACCGCTCGATGAGGTGTGGCGTGGTTTGTGGGGCGCGGGAGCCGATGGCGAGGCTACGGGGATGATTGTGCGCAATTTCCGTCTGCCAAAGGCGGTGATGGCACTGCTCTCTGGTGCGGCTCTTTCGACTGTTGGTTTGCAGATGCAGACCCTCTTCCGTAACCCCCTTGCTGGCCCCTATGTGTTGGGTGTGAGTTCGGGTGCGAGCCTCGGAGTGTCGATTATGCTTATGGGACTGCCACTGCTGGGGGTTGCCACCTCCTCGCCTTTGGTCCACAATGTGGGTGTGGCGGGTGCCGCGTGGATAGGTTCGGCGGCGATAATGATGGTTGTGATGGCTGTGACGGCCCGCATCAAAAATATTATGACGGTACTCATTTTGGGTATGATGTTTGGCAGTGCCGCAACGGCTCTTGTGGAGATTATGCAGTACCTCTCACCCGAGGGTGCGGTGAAGTCGTTTGTGGTCTGGACTATGGGCTCGCTGGGCGGTGTTACCCTCTCGCAGTTGTGGGTGATTGTACCCGTGATTACGGTGGGCTTGGTGCTCTCGGTGCTGCTCATCAAACCGCTGAACATACTGCTGCTGGGCGAGAATTACGCCCGCACTATGGGCCTGAATGTTAGACGCACACGCCTGATGGTGACTCTCACAACCGTTCTCTTGGCGGGTACGGTTACGGCCTATTGTGGTCCCATTGGTTTTGTGGGTCTGGCGGTGCCCCACGTTGCGAGAATGCTCTTCCGTGAGGCCGACCACCGCGTATTGGTGCCTGCCACGATGCTCTGTGGCACCACCATAATGCTCCTCTGCGACATTGCCTCATCGGTGCCTTCGAGCGATTTGACACTGCCCATAAATACCGTTTCGGCTTTGGTGGGTATCCCCATTGTTGTGATAGTGATTTTCCGTAACCGCAAAATGATGATGTGATGGAGCAGATGGAACGCATATATACCATCGAGTTGCACGATGTGACGCTGGGCTATGGCAATAGGGTGCTGATGACAGATGCCAATGTGGGCTTCGGCTGGGGCGAACTGACGGCACTCATCGGGCGCAATGGTACGGGTAAGAGCACCCTCCTGCGCACCATCGCGGCTCTCGCAAAACCACAAAAGGGAACCATCACCATCGCTGGCAAGGATGTTGCGTCGCTAACGATGAGGGAGGTGGCAAGTCAAATATCATTTGTCTCTACCGATGATGTGAGGGTGCAGAACCTCCACGTCTGGGATGTGGTTTCGCTCGGCAGAGCCCCCTATACCAATTGGGTTGGAAGACTCACCGAGGAGGATAGGAGCAAGGTTGAGGAGTCGCTGCGCTTGGTGGGTATGGAAAAGTTTAGGGAAGCCTCGATGGATGCGTTGAGTGATGGTGAGCGTCAGCGAGTTATGATTGCTCGTGCCCTGGCACAAGATACCCCCATAATACTGCTCGACGAGCCCACCGCATTCCTCGACCTGCCCAATAAGTACGAGATATGCCTGCTGCTTAAAGAGTTGGCACACAAGGAGGGAAAGTGCATACTTTTCTCCACCCACGACCTCTCGATAGCCATCGAATTGTGCGATACGATAGCGATGATTGAGGGGGGAGAATTTCACTACGGAACAGCCGAAATGCTCATCGAAAATGGCGACTTGGGACGCATTTTTGAACGCACACAGATAGAATTTGACCGTGAAAGGGGAAACGTGCGATTAAAAAAGTGAAAAAAACGAAAATAAGTTTGGAATTTACCAATTTTTAGTTACCTTTGCACCGCTAAAAAGCAACCTACGTTTAGTAGGCGGGGCCCATTCGTCTATCGGTTAGGACGCAAGATTTTCATTCTTGAAAGAGCAGTTCGACTCTGCTATGGGCTGCAAGAGTTAAAAAATTTAAAAATTAAATAACTATGGCAAATCACAAGTCATCCAAGAAGCGTATTCGCCAGACCGAGACACACAGGGTCGCGAATAAGTACTACCACAGAACAACTCGTAACGCCGTGAAGGCATTGCGTGGCACCACCGACAAAGCAGCAGCCGAGGCTCTTCTGCCCAAAGTAGCAGCAATGTTGGACAAACTCGCTAAACGCAACGTTATTCACAAGAACAAAGCAGCCAACTTGAAGAGTGGCTTGCAGGTTCACGTTAACGGTTTGTAGTAGTCCGTCATAGGTCTTTGCTACAAGGTAGTGGAAGACCTTAAATGGTGACTGTAGCTCAGTTGGCAGAGCGTTGGATTGTGGTTCCAAATGTCGTGGGTTCGAGCCCCATCAGTCACCCAAAGACCTCCGAAACTTCGGAGGTCTTTTTTTGTGAGCACACATTGTGGGTTCGGGCCCGAGGAATTTCAGAGGGTTCCTTATTGTATGCCCTATGGGTCTTATCTGCCCTATACACCTTATAAGAAATTTGCGGGTACCCCAAAAGGATACCCGCAAACAAACTCGTCAGGAGTTCTATTCTCCCTATTTGAAATAGCGGTTATAGAGGCCCTCGAAGCCTTTGCCGTGACGTGCCTCGTCTTTGGCCATCTCGTGTACGGTGTCGTGGATAGCGTCGAGGTTGTGCTGTTTTGCGAGGGTTGCGATGTGTTTCTTACCGTCGCAAGCGCCGTGCTCTGCCATCATACGTTTGTAGACGTTGGTCTTGGTGTCCCAAACAACCTCACCGATGAGTTCGGCAAATTTGGCGGCGTGCTCTGCCTCCTCCCAAGCGTAGCGCTTGAAAGCCTCGGCAATCTCGGGATAGCCCTCACGGTCAGCCTGGCGCGACATTGCAAGGTACATACCAACCTCGGTGCACTCGCCCATAAAGTGGTCCTGCAAGCCCTTCCAAATCTCCTCGGGGCAACCCTGTGCTACGCCCAGACGGTGCTCGTCGGCAAACGAAAGTGCGTCACCATTCTCAACGATTTCCTCGAATTTCTCGGGACCAACTTTGCAAAGGGGGCACTGCTCGGGAGCATTCTCGCCCTCGTGGATGTAACCGCATACGGTACAACGGAATTTTTTCATAGTAATTTTTCGTGTTTGATTTGTTAGTTGTTGTTATTTAGTTGCTTTTTTTCTTGTTGCAGTCGGTGCAAACCCCTTTGTAGTAGAGTTGCGCCTCGGTTACTTGTGCAGCATTGCGTGGCGCGTTACGGCTTATGAACTCCGTGTCGTCGAACTCCACGTCGAAGACATTGCCACACTCGGTGCAGAGAAAGTGGGCGTGAGGATGGGTGTAGCCATCGAAACGTACATTTGCCTCCTCGATGCCGAGAACGAGAATCGCACCGCTCGAATAGAGTAGGTGGAGGGTGTTGTAGACCGTTGTGCGCGAGAGGGTTGGAATTTCGGGCGCAAGTGCGGTGTAGATGTCATCCACAGTGGGGTGTGTGCGATGTGTCAGCAGGTAGTGCATCACTGCCACTCGCTGAACCGAGGGACGAATCCCGTATTTCATCAAATACTCTTTTGCTGCTCTCATTTGGCGTAATATTTAGGTTGTAGTAATTACAAAATTGATTCTTGTACAAAGATACTGACATTTTAGTAATTTGCAAATTGTTGGCTAATTTTTTTCGATATTTTTTTGTTGAGGGGGAGGGATGTGGGGTATTGAGGAGAGATTACCTCGCTACGAGCCACACGAGGTGCTCTTCGCTCGGTGATCTCTTCGTCCCGCAGAGGTGAATGAAAGAAAGACCTGCCGTAGGCAGGTTATCTTTTGTGTTGGAGAGGGCTTTTTTGAATAAAAAGAGATTACCTCGCTTCGCTCGGTGATCTCTTCGTCCCGCAGAGGCGAATGAAAGGCGTGCCGCATAGCGGCACGCAATAAAAACAGCAAGTAGGCTTTTGTGAGTGAACTCCCAAGCCTACTTGCTATTTTTATTTTGCTCACACAAGTGTGAGCCCTTTCATTCTCTGTCGGGATGAAGAGATTCGAACTCTCGGCCTCCAACTCCCGAAGCTGGCGCGCTAACCGGACTGCGCTACATCCCGAAACCCAACAGCAAGAGAGGGTACCACAATCCTTTCTGCCTTATGGGCGGTGCAAAGATACAATAAATTTCCTTCTTTTCGGTCAAAAACTCACTAAATCTGCAACAACCCCAATTTCCTTACCACATCCCACTTCTTCGAAGAGTAGAACTCAATGAAGGGCTTGTCGAAGTGCTCCTCCCACAGCGAGCGAATATCCTCAAAGGTGTACTCCTCCCTCAAATCCGAGGTCTGCTCCACAACGGCATACATAAACTCCGCCTCCGCCTCCGAGAACTTCACCTCTTTGGTGGTGGAGGGGGTATGGATGAGGATGCCCTCTTCGGTCAGTTCGGGGCTACCACCCACCCACACGATGCGTGCCTTGTCGTTGTAGATACGGCAACCATCGGGTTTTATGAGGTGGTCGGTGATGAGCGAGGGAATTACTGTTGTGGCGGGAACCTTCGAGGCGAACCACTTATGTACGGGTCTTTCCAAGCCGTTACCCACAAGCCAATTTGCGAGCGAGAGGTTGAGTCCTTCGCCCACCATATCGAGCGAGTAGCCACGATTCTCGGCAAAGGGTACCTCATTATTGGCGAAGGGGTTGGCAAATCGGTCTTTGCGCCTTACGCCAAACTCCTCGGGTTCTTGTCCCGAGCGCGAATGTACGGTCATAGCATAGCGGTGCCAGAATGCCGAGCCTATGAGGTCGGCGCGGAACATTTGGCGCACAACCTCGGCAGCGTCGATACTCTCTTGGAGGCTCTCTGTGGGCAGGCCATACATAAGATAGGTATGCACCATAATGCCCGCATAGTAGAAGTTGCGCATTGCAATGGTCGCCTGCTCAATGGTGATACCCTTGCCAATCATCTCCAAGAGGCGGTCACTTGCCACCTCCAAGCCGCCACTCACAGCCACACACCCTGCCCTGGCCATCAGCGCGCACAAATCGCCCGTATAACTCTTCTCGAAGCGTATGTTTGTCCACCAACTATACCTCGCACCTCTGCGTAGGAGTTCGAGGGAGAGTTCTTTGAGCAGTCGTGGGGGTGCGGCTTCATCCACAAAGTGGAAACCTCGTGAGCCGGTCTGCTCCGCAACTCTCTCCATCCAATCGGCAATTTCGGAGGCGCTCACCGCATCGTAGCAACCGATGTAGTCGAGGCTTGTGTCGCAGAATGCGCATTTGGCCCAATAGCAACCGTGCGCAAGCATCATCTTATTCCATCTGCCATCGCTCCACAGGCGGTGCATAGGGTTCGTAACCTCCGTCAGGGAGAAGTAGAGCGAGTGGGGGAGTCCATCGAAATCGGGGCATCCTCGCTCGCGGTGGCTTATGTGTCCCGAGCCTTCGGTGTACCCCTCCGAGGTGTAGGTGTGGAGGAGCGGGCCACCCGAAAGGATACGCTCCAAAGCGACCTCGCCATCATCGAGCACCACATAGTCCACATAGCGGAAAATCTCCCTATCGGTCATCGCTCGGAGCTCGGTAGTGGGGTAGCCTCCACCCATAACAACCTTTATCTCGGGATAGTTGGCCTTGATGTACTGACCGATGCGTAGCGCTCCCAGCAGGTTGCCGGGGAAGGGTACGGTGATGCCCACCATTCGTGGAGATGTGCGCTCGATGTGCCCCCTCAAAATGTCACACATTATGTTCTCTATGGCATTGCGGGGTTTCTGCAACTCCTGTTCGATGGTCGAAAACTCGGCAATCGCCATAGCGAGGCTCTCACCATACTTCACAATCTCGAAATCGGGGGTTATGGTGGCGCGTATCATATCGCTCAAATCCTGCAAATAGAGTGTGGCGAGATGCTCGGCACAATCCTTCTGGCCGAGAGTGCCGAAGAGTTCTTCCAACTCTGCCATCTGTTCGAAACGGCCCGCTTGTGGCAGGTAGTCGGGCGAACAGATGAGGCTCGCAACGGTGGCATCTTTGCCCTGCAAGAAGCGCATAGTGCTCTCAATGGTGGCCACATAGTCCTCCCTCAAAGCCCACATACGGTTGCAATTCTCATCGCCCTCGCCATCGTAGTTCTCAAAGAGGTCACTAATAAATTCACGAGAGAAAACGTTTGTGAGGGTTTCGATGGAGAGGTCGGCTTGCTCCACGACGTATCCCTTCCTGCGCAGATAGCCCGTAAGATAGGCGGTTGCGGGATAGGGGCAGTTGGGCTGTACAAAGGGGGGTGTAAGGAGTAGTATATCGGTCATAGTTCTATGGTATTTCGAGTGTTAAAGTGTCATAGGCGAGGTGCATACCCTCGGGCAAAAGGGGCTCCTCCTCGGCGTGCAATCCAAATTGGTGCGAAATGTGAGTGAAATAGGTTCTCTGCGCCCCAATCTTCTTCGCCACAGCCACAGCCTCGGGCAGCGAGAAGTGCGAAATGTGGCGCGTGTGGCGCAGAGCGTTGATGACAAGCACCTCCAACCCCTGCAACTTCTCAATCTCCTGCTCGTCTATATGGTTGAAATCTGTGAGATAGGCGACACCCCCGATGCGATAGCCCGTAACGGGAAGGGTGAAGTGGCGACCTCGGATGGGGCAAATCTCCAACGAACCCACCCTGAAAGGCTCATTGGTGACGCTGTGGAGCGAGATTTGTGGGGCCCCGGGATAGGGTTTCTCCTCGAAGGCGTAGTCAAAAACCTTGCGCACAACCCCTTGCACGAGTTCGGTGGCATAGACCGAAATGCTCTTGGAGCAGAAATAATTGAAGGCCCTCACGTCGTCCATCCCAATGATGTGGTCGGTGTGTTGGTGGGTGAGGAGTATTGCATCAATATCCTTCACCCTCGCGCGCAACATCTGGTAGCGGAAATCGGGCCCCGAGTCGATGACAACCCTTGTGGAGCCATCCTCCACCATCACCGAGGAGCGCAAACGTCTGTCGCGAGGGTCTGCCGAGTGGCACACCTCGCAGTCGCACCCAATCATCGGCACCCCCTGTGAGGTTCCCGTTCCCAAGAATGTCAGTCGTATCATAGTCGTAACCTATATGTTCGAATCCACTACAAATATACAAAAAAATGGCTCACCCCACAAAGGAGGTGAGCCGAAACTATTGTTTATAGTACTAAAAGTCCCTATGCAGTAACTTTTTCGAGCCACTTAACCATACCAAGCATCACACCCATCGAAATGAGGCAGAAGCCTGCAAATACACCCCAGCACATCCACTGCTCGGGGAAGGTGTTGAGCATAGTAACGCCAATGGCGATGAAGAGGTTACCAATAGCGGTAGCCGACAACCACAAGCCCTGGCAGATACCCTGCAAGTGGCGAGGTGCAATCTTCGATACAAACGAAAGACCCAGAGGCGAGATGAACAATTCGGCAACGGTGAGGAAGAAGTAGGTAGCAATCAGTACCAGAGGACTGCACTTCATAGACTCCTTAACAGCCTCTACCAAGCCCTTGAACTCGTTGCCCGAAGGATAACTGTTCACCATAGCGATAATCATCAGGAAGATGTATGCACAAGCAGCAATGAACATACCCAGAGCAATCTTGCGAGGAGTCGAAACCTCTTTGCCCTTGCGTGCCAAAGCAGCAAAAACGTACATAATGATGGGGGTGAGGATAATCACAAACAAGGGGTTGATGCACTGCCAAATCTCGGGAGGAATCGAACCTGTCGAAACGAAGTCACGAGCAAATACCGACAGCGACTGACCATTCTGGTGGAACGAGAACCAGAAGAATACAGCAACGCCCAATACTGCAAAGAGAGCGTAAAGACGCTGTTTAATCTCTTTTGCATTTGCGGCCTTCTCCTCTGCGGTGTACTGAACCTCTGCTTTCTTCTCTTTCTTTGCGGGGTTAGGCAATTTGCCTTTCACGCAGAGGAAGATAGTGAGCGAGATGAGCATAGCAACCACCGAAGCGATGAACGAGAAGTGAACACCGGTGTTGAAAATCTCCAAATAGTTGTTGCAGAATGCGGCATCTACCACGCCGGTGTGACCGACAGCCACAGCCAAGTTGTTGAGGTTCTCGGTAGCAACTGCGCTCATATTCTCGGAACCGTTGATGAACTCGTGGCACAAGCGGGGAAGGTCAGCATTGTAGGCCAGGTCGTGCATCTTCAACCAGAAACTCCTCAAAAGGGGAGCAATGAAGGGTGCAATCACACCACCAATGTTGATGAATACATAGAAAATCTGGAAACCCGAGTCGCGTTTCTCTTTTGCTTTTGCCAACTCCTCGGGACCCTTCTTTGCAGCCTCTGCCTCGAAGTTGTCGTACATCTGACCAACGATAGCCTGCAAGTTACCTTTGAACAAACCGTTACCAAAGGCAATGATAAACAGAGCCACGCAGGTGAGTACCAAAACCCACGAGAAACCGGTAGTCTCGGCAAATACGGGAATCGAGAGGATACCATAGCCAAGAGCCATTACCAAAAGACCGGCAATGATGGTGCCTTTGAACTTCTGGGTACGGTCTGCAATAATACCACCGGGAAGGCTCAAAACGTAGATGAGGAAATAGAATACTGCATAAATCCAACCGGCAGCAGCGTCGCTGATACCAAATTTGGAGCAGATGAAAAGGAGCAAAACGGCATTCATAATGTAGTAGCCGAAGCGCTCACCCATATTGCTCAATGCAGCAGCAATCAAGCCTTTGGGGTGCTCTTTTTTGGCTTTGTTGATGTAGAATACCAAGAAGGGTATTACCACAACCAAAATCGCCATCAGAATAAGCATCGGGCGGTTGTTTGCCCAGAGGTTTGAAAAAAATTGAAGCATAAAAAAAGTTTTAGTTAAATAATGTTAGTGTTGTTTGTAGTCACATTAAGTCCATTTACAATGTACAAAAATAGTAATTTTTGGGAATAAATTTGTTCTTTCCCGAGAAAAAGAGTACTTTTATTCTCGTAAAACATTCCGTATTATGGCTAAACGTCTGGCAATCATAGAAAAAGATGATTGGCTCCTGCCCGTAGAGGGGGAACTAAACTATCGTCACAAACTTTATACCGACTATCTCGCAGATATCCAAAAGGCTTCGGGTTCGTTGGTCGATTTCGCCAATGGCTACCGCTATTTTGGCTTCCAAAGAGATGAGCGCAACAAGGGGTGGTGGTTCCGCGAATGGCTACCCGCTGCCGAGAGTGTCTATCTGTTTGGTGATTTCAACGATTGGAACAGGGAGTCCCTGCCTCTCTACAAAAACCCGCAAACGGGTGTGTGGAGCATATTCCTCTCGGATAGGGAGTACCACTTGGCTCACGGTATGCTCTACAAGATACTTGTGACAGGTGCCAATGGTACCCACGAGCGCATCCCTGCTTGGGTGACTCGCGCAGTGCAAGACGACGAAACAAAAAACTTTACGGCTCAATTCTGGAATCCTTCGGAGCCCTTCGATTGGGGAAATGATGGCTACCGTCTTCGTCGTGAGGGAGGGCTGTTCATCTACGAGTGCCACATCGGTATGGCGCAGGAGAAGTTGGGTGTGGGCTCCTATACGGAGTTTGCCGAGAAGGTTCTGCCACGCATTAAGGAGGCGGGTTACAACGCCATACAGATTATGGGCATTGCCGAGCATCCCTACTACGGCAGTTACGGCTACCACGTTTCGAGTTTCTTTGCTCCCTCGTCGAGGTTTGGTACCCCCGAGGAGTTGAAGGCTCTGGTGAAGAGGGCCCACGATATGGATATTGCTGTGATTATGGACATTGTCCACGCCCACTATGTGAAGAATTTTGCCGAGGGTATCAACGAACTCGACGGCTCTCCGAACCTCTATTCCAAAGCGGGAGAGGCGGGTAATCAGCCCTATTGGGACTCGAAAATTTTTGACTATGGCAAGCGTGAGGTGGCACATTTTCTGCTCTCGAATGTGAAGTATTGGATAGAGGAGTTCCACATTGACGGCTACCGTTTCGACGGTGTGACCTCGATGCTCTACTACCATCACGGCTACACCGAGTTCGATTGTAGGGAAAAATACTTCGATGAGGGGGTCAATCGTGACGCTATCACCTATCTCCGCCTTGCCAACCGCCTTGTTCACGATTTGCGCCCCGATGCGGTGACCATTGCCGAGGATGTGAGCGGTATGTCGGGCATTGCAAGCCCTGTGGAGGATGGAGGTATTGGCTTCGACTATCGTTTGGCGATGGGCATCCCCGACTTTTGGATTAAGATGCTCAAAGAGGTGCCCGATGAACAGTGGAACGTGTGGGACATCTGGAATGTGATGAACAATAGGGGGAAGGACACGGGTACCATAGCCTACTGTGAGTCGCACGACCAGGCAATGCAGGGCGACCAGACCATAGCCTTCCGACTTTTGGGTACGGCAATGTACGATTCGATGATGGTGGGTAGCCAGAACCCCGTAGTGGATAGGGGTATGGCTCTGCATAAGATGATACGCCTTGTTACCGCTTCGCTGGGTGGTCAGGGATACCTCAATTTTATGGGTAATGAGTTCGGACACCCCGAGTGGATAGACTTCCCGAGGTTGGGGAATAATTGGAGTTACACCTACGCGCGTCGCCAATGGTCGCTGGTGGATAACAAAGAGTTGCGCTATCACGCATTGGGCGAGTTCGACAAGGCGCTCTTGAAGATGCTCCGTCGCTATGACCAACTCGGCCAGGGGTATGCTTGGAATCTGGCGATGTACGATGGTGATCAGGTGATGGTCTACAATCACGGTACGGTGGTCTATGTGGTCAATTGGAATCCCACGCGCAGTGTCCCCGACTACATCATTCCTGTTCCCGAGGCGGGCAAGTATCGCATAATTCTCTCCACCGATGAGGAACGATTTGGGGGCTTCGAGCGCAATGAGTTGGGGGGTGACTACTTCTCCTTCTCGCGCAAGTGCGACGATGGGGTGGTGCGCCACTACATCAAAATCTACAACGTAGCCCGCACCGCAACCGTCTATAAAAAAGTAGATTAGACTATGCTTTCCCTTGATGTCTAAACTCTCTTCCACGTCTAATGTTGGGCGTTGGTGGGTAAAATATACTGATTATGAAAAGATTTGGGTTAGTTATGTGTGCGCTCTTGGTGTCGGTGACACTGTGTGCGCAGAGCGATGCCTACAAGGAGTTTGGCAAGAAGTACAATCGTCGGGGCTATGATGTGAGCACCATTGGTCGTACAGCCATACGAATGGCGGCACTTGCTGGTGACAAGGAGAGCAGGGAGGTGATGCGAAAGTTCGACCTGCTGGTGAGCATCAAACGCGAGGGTGGTGAGGATGTGGCTCTTCACGAGGATTTCGAGCGATTGGTGGATGGCTACGAATGTGTGGGTGATTATGTTGCGGAGAGTGGTCGTGCGTGGGTGTATATGAACTCTTCTCGCACGGGCTTTGCGATGTATATGACCACTCCCGAGGAGCAGTCTGTGTTGTTGCTTTCGGGCAAAGATTTGGATTTGGAGTTTCTTTTGCCTCCCAAGATACAGGCAGTTACGAATTGAGTGAGAGAATATTGCGGGCTCGCCATTTTGCGAGCCCGAAAGGGGCTGGAGTTACAAGAGTTACAGGAAATACAAGAATTTCTTGTACCTCTTGTTTTTTTAAGGGCTGGTGTGGAACAAAAAAAGTCGCGGGTATCAAAAAAGATACCCGCGAACAAAGGATTATTGCCGATTGCAAACCACAAATAACTGACTGCCAACTGCTAACTGCTAATGTCGGGTGCATTCGACGCTTAATTCTCGGCTTTTTCCATCTCTTTGTTGAAGCAGTGGCGACAAATGGGCTCATAGGTGTCTTTCTCGCCCAGAACCACGAGTTTGTCGTTCTTGGTCAGTCGGTGGGAGTGGTGTGCAATGTTGCCACAGCGCACGCAGATGGCGTGAACCTTATCGACCAACTCTGCTTTGGCCATCAGTTGGGGCATAGGGCCGAAGGGTTTGCCGAGGTAGTCCATATCGAGTCCCGCAACAATGACCCTCACGCCACGATTGGCAAGTTGCATACAAACATCCACGATACCCTCATCGAAGAATTGTGCCTCGTCGATGCCCACCACATCCACTTCGGTAGCCATCAGTAGAATCTGCGACGACGATTCAACGGGTGTCGAGGGGATAGCGTTGGCGTTGTGCGACACCACCTCGTCTACCGAGTAGCGCACATCCACTTGGGGTTTGAAAATCTCAACTCGCTGATTTGCAAAGAGTGCGCGACGCATACGACGTATGAGTTCTTCGGTTTTGCCCGAGAACATCGAGCCACAAATCACCTCAATCCAACCGGGTTTACTTGCTTCTAAAAACATATTTTGTGTATAGGGGTTAGTAGGTTATACTTAATTGGTCATTTTCTGTGAGCAAAAGTAGTCCATCTGTTGCGACTTTCCAAGTACCCGCACAAAGAGTTATTAACAATTTACTCCACGCCAAATTCGAATATGATGTGGCGCTCATACCTCTCGCCCTTTCGCAATACCTGCGAGGGGAAGTGGGGCTTGTTGGGTGCATCGGGGAAGCCCTGACACTCAATGGCAACACCCGAGTAATCCTCATAGCGCACACCACCTTTGCCCAGAGGGCAGCCCGAGAGCCAGTTGCCGGTGTAGATTTGCACGCCCGGTTGGTCGGTCAGCACACGCAGGGTGCGCCCCGAGGTGGGCTCCGAGAGCAGAGCGGCCTCGCTTATAACGCCCTCCTTGTAGCCATCAATAGCCCAGCAGTTGTCGTAGCCCTTGCCGTAGATGAGCGCGGGAAAGTCGGCATTCAAATCCTTGCCGAGCGCTTTTGGGGTGCGGAAGTCCATAGGAGTTCCCTCCACATCGTCGAAAGCGCCCGTAGGAACGAGGGTCTGGTCGGTGGGGAGGTATTTTGTGGCATTCAGGCGCAAGGTGTGCTCCTTGATTGTGCCATTGCCGGCCCCTGCAAGGTTGAAGTAGGCGTGGTTGGTGAGGTTGATGACGGTGGCGCCGTTGGTCTGTGCCAGCAGGGTGAGTTCGAGGCGGTTGTCCTCGTCCCAATCATAGACAGCCTCCACATAGAGGTCGCTTGGGTAGCCTTCGTGTCCGTCGGGCGAGTCGATGGCAAAGACCACGCGGTTCTCCTCCACACGTCCCTCCCAAAGGCTCTTGTGGAAGCCCGTAGGCCCGCCGTGCAGTGCGTTGGGGCCATTGTTGATGGCGAGGTGGTACTCCTTGTCGTCAAGCACGAAGTGACCTTTGGCGATACGGTTGGCATACCTGCCCGGGACCTTACCCATACAGGGGCCTTCGGTGATGTAATCCATACGATTTTCGTAGCCGAGAGCCACGTCGCCCACATTGCCATCGCGGTCTGGGACCCTGATGGCGACAATGGCCGCACCCATATTGCAAAGTTCCACTTCGTAGCCTTTCGAGTTGCGCATTGTGTAGATGACCACAGCGTCGCCTTCGGCGGTGAATCCCGCCACTTTCTGTTCGATATCCATAGAAAAAAAGATAAAGTGTTCGACAATTTGTTTGCGAAGTTAGCACTATTTTTCGTAACTTTGGAGAAAATAGTGATACTTTATGCAAACAAGAGTAGATAAATGGCTGTGGGCGGTGAGGATTTTCAAGACCCGCAGTGACGCGGCAGAGGCTTGTCGCACAGGCAAGGTGACAATCAATGGTTCGGAGGCAAAACCGTCAAAGGAGGTAAAGGAGGGCGACATCCTCACAGTGAAGAAGGTGCCCGTTATGCGCTTCACCTACAAGGTATTGGGCATCGTGGAGCGTCGCCTGCCCGCCAAAGATGTGCCCACCTACTGCCTCGATGTGACACCTCCCGAGGAGATGGCCAAACTCAATCCTCCGAAGGAGACCATCTTTATCAGTCGCGATAGGGGAGCGGGTCGCCCTACGAAGAAGGAGCGTCGCGACCTTGACGCGCTGATGGATATGTTTTAACGAGAGTTTTGCAAATTTGGCATAATGTAAGTCGTTGTTTGTCAAAATTATCTCGGGTGGTAAGAACAAAAAAAGAGAGGCTTCCGATTGCTCGGAAGCCTCTCTTTTTTGTATTAGTGCTTATGCGTTTTTAGCGCACGATTTTCTGCACATTCCTTTTGCTGAAAAGTTTGCCGCGAACAGCCGATGCGGGTTTCTTTGCAGCCTTTGCGGGTGCCATCATCGATGCGGTACCATACATATTCGCAGCCTCAATAACACCGGCAATTGCATTACCACAGTCATCCACGCAGTCGAAAGTGAAGTTGAGTTTGCCAGCCTCGCCAGTCTCAATCTTAATGGTACCATCAAAGACGGGACCTATACCCTGCGACTCCATATCCATTGCGATGCAACCAACGGGGAATACCTCACCCTCCTCTTCGAGGAGCGAACCGGGAATGAAAGTGTTGAAGAAACTCTCTCCCACGAAGGGTGTGTAGGTTCCGAGGCAGTCGGTAGTATTCAGACCACTTGCAAGGATATCAAGGTTGAAGAATACACCGGTAGGCTCACCAGTCTCCATATTCATACCCTGATAGATATAGATGAAGTAGTTGTCTGCGCCAACCTCATAGTAGTCGCCATAGGGCTCAATTGCGTAGTAACCCTCTGCGGAGGTTACGTCCAAGTCACCAGGGAGCATACTCCAACCCTCATATTCGCTACCACCAGGAATTACGAGCGAGCCCTCGAAAACGATGTGGTGAACCTCGCCATTGTCGAGGGTGAGGGTAGCCTCAATCTTGTTCTCACTAATCACAACGGTACCCGCAGTGTAGAGATGCTCCTCATCCTCGCTACCATCCTCTGCTGCACCGCACATAACTGCATAGCCATAGGTACCCATAGTGCCGGGCTCCATAGTATCCAACTCGTCGAGGGTGTAGGTACCCAAAGGAAGTGAGTAGTCACCGTCAGCAGCGGGAGTGTCCGAGTAGAGGTCGAGGGCGTAGTTTCTACTGTTGCTCATAACGTAGCCGTTCTCATCGAAACCAACGTCGGAGAGAGTCAAGAAGTAGTTGTAGCCGGGACCACCAAACATATCGCCATAGTAGTTGCAGAATACAACCACAGCAGTTACCTCTACCGTCTCGGGCTCGGGAATCTCGGGCTCGGGAAGAGCGTCACCGGGTTTTGCACCATCGGTCATAACCCAAATCTTCATAGGCTCTACGGTGAAATAGAAGTCGTACTTCACGCCCACCTCACCATTAACAAACACATTGCTACCTCCTGTGAGGGCAATCTCCGAGTGGAGGTCGTAGGTGCTGCCATCGGCACCATAACTAACATCCCACGAAGCATTCTTGCGAACCTTGAATGCAAGGCCCTCATTGTTTGCATTTGCGAAAACAACATCCTGTGCTACCAAGTAGTCGCCATCCTCTACCAGAGGAATGTCGGTAGTCCAGTTGTTATTCTCGAAGTCACCCATCAGGCCATAGGTGTCAGCGGAAGGCTCTGGTTCGGGATCTGGATTCTCTACGCCAGGACCATCTGGGTTAGGATCTGGGTCTGGGGTGGGCACGGGGCCACAGGCAAACATAAATGCTGCCATCATCATCAGTGAAAGTTGTAAAAGTTTTTTCATAACACTATCGATTTTGTTAAACTTGAAATAAATTAATAAGTTCTAATCTGTAATCAGTACAAAATTAAATCAAAAAAATTAATTATACAACATTTTTTGCATAAAAATTCACATCAAAGGATAAAAAATGGCTTTGAGACTATCTCAAAATCTTAAATTCTCCATCCTCCTTAATCATCATAATGGAGGATGCTTTGCGTGTGGGCTTACCCTCGAAAGCGGGATTTATGACCATATCAACCCCCTCCTTTATGCCCTCCGAAATCTCCGCAAAGCGGGTGGGTGTGGCCTCGCCCGAGAAGTTTGCCGAGGTCGATACCAAAGGCCTGCCAAGCCTGCCCACCAGACGGCGACAGAAGTCGTGGTCGGGCACCCTCACCGCCAATGAGCCCTCCTCGGGAATGAGGTTTTCAGCAACACCCACAGCCCCGTCGAGAATGAGCGTAAGGGGTTTGTCGGTGAGTTCCATAAGGTCATAGGCTACCTCGGGAACGCGACGGATGTAGCGCCCCACAGTGGCGGGAGTGTCCAAGAGGACAATCATCCCCTTCTTATTGACCGACCCTTTCAGGCGGTAGATTCTCTCCACCGCTTCGCGATTTGTTGCGTCACAACCGATTCCCCAAACGGTATCGGTGGGGTAGAGTATGATGCCCCCTTTTTTGAGCACCTCCACCGCTTTGTTTACCTCTTCCTGCATAGTAATCATATATTATATTGGTACAAAGTTACGATTTTTTGAATTCAAAATTCAAAATTCAAAATTCAAAAATTAGGGAGGTTGGGGAGTTTTGGGATAATTTTCAATTCTCAATTTTCAATTCTCAATTATAATACTTACTTTTGCGCACTTTGAAATTAATAATAACAAACAAAATAACATCCAGACTATGGGAAGGGCATTTGAGTATCGCAAAGCGCGCAAACTGAAACGCTGGGGCAATATGGCTCGCACGTTCACAAAAATTGGTAAAGAGATTGAAATCGCTGTTAAGGCAGGTGGCCCCGACCCCTCGGGTAATACCCGTCTGCGCGTGCTTTTGCAGAACGCAAAGGCTGAAAATATGCCCAAAGAGAACGTGGAGAGGGCTATCAAACGCGCAATCAGCAAGGATACCTCCGACTACAAAGAGATGGTTTATGAGGGATATGGTCCTCACGGTATCGCCGTTTTGGTGGAGACCGCAACCGACAACACAACCCGTACTGTTGCCAATGTGCGCAGTTATTTCAACAAGTGTGGTGGCACCCTCGGTACCAGCGGTAGCGTTACCTTTATGTTCGACCACCTCTGCGTGTTCAAAACCGCAATGAAAGAGGGCATCGACATCGACGAACTCGAATTGGAACTCATCGACCTCGATATGACCGAACTCTTTGTGGATGACGAGAATATCATCAATATCTACGCTAAATACGAGGCCTTCGGTGCTATTCAGAACTACCTCGATGAGCACAATATGGAGATTGTGAGCGGTGAGTTTGTACGCATCCCCACCGACACCAAAGATGTTACTCCCGAGCAGCGCGAGGCTCTCAACAAACTCATTGAGAAACTCGAAGAGGATGACGATGTGACCAACGTCTATACCACGATGTCGCCCGAAGAAGAGTAAAAAACGCATATAATCGGCGTCTTTGGCGTTGTGCTTCGATAAGCGGGCTTCCTCATTTACGTTTAGTAAACTGCGGAGCCCGCTTTCTTGCACGCCTAAAATCCGCTTGATTCTATGCGTTTTTTTTGATTTCTGCTGAAACTTTCGGGAGCACCACCAGCATAAAAGTGCCGTTACGGCACCGCCTAAAACTCGCTCGATTCTATGCGTTTTTAATTTCTGTCGAAACTTTCGAGAGCACCACCAGCACAAAAGAGGCGTTACGCCTCTGCCTTGCATTCATCTCGTTCTCTGCGTTTTTTATTTATTAAGGTCTTTAAGGCCCCTATCAAAAATAATTTTGAATTTTGAATTTTGCATTTTGAATTCTCACAACAGTCCCGCCTCGTAGAGGATGATTATTTGTTCGATGAGTTTATCTTCGCCCTGCGAGGGGTCGTACTCTTGTTTGAGATTGGCTCGGAAGATGCGCGCGATGGTGTTCCAGAATTTGGCGGCAAACTTACCCCTGAACTCCTCCAATAGTTGGTAGGAGGTGCGCTGTGTCTCTCGGTCTATGAGTCGTATGAGTATTTTGCCCTGCGAGTAGGTCATCTTTTCGAGTACGGGGGTGTAGCGCTTGACAATCTCTTTTTCGAGCGCTTTGGTTATTTGGTTGCGCTCTTTTTCGTTTGTTATGGTGTCGAGTTGTGTGGTGAGTGCTTCGAAATAGTTGCGAGCATCCACAGCGTAGGGATAGACGGCTTTGACGTTGCGAATGAGTCGTTTGTGTCGTTTGATGTCGCCTATGGAGCGGAAGGCCACCACGTCGGAAAGTTGCACGACGTAGGCGGTATCCCCCGTTATGGGGTCCACCTCCGTACCTGCCATATATCCGCCTCCATATCGGGAGTAGGGGACTTTGCGCGAGGAGTAGGAGCGTTGTGCCTCACACTCTGCGCCCAACCCCACCAGCAGTGCAACTATTAAGATGAGCCTTTTCATTTGTGCAAATATAACGCTTTTTTGCAACTTTATATTTTATACCCACTACGAAAAAGCAATCGGTGACCGACTGCCTGCCCGCGAACAAGGAGGAAACCCTCTCCTAAGTTAGGAGAGGGTCCGCGTAGCGGGGGTGAGGTCTGTCAAGCCTCCCCTACGATAGGGGAGGTTTGGAGGGGTGGTCGTAATTGCGCTCGGTGTCCTCGCCGAGCAGTCCGCGTAGCGGGGGTGAGGTCTGTCAATTGAGAATTCAAAATTCAAAATTCAAAATTCAAAATTCAAAATTATTCCCTCTCATAAGTTAGGAGAGGGTGCCCGTAGGGCGGGAGAGGTCTGTCAAGCCTCCCCTACGATAGGGGTGGTTTGGAGGGGTGGTCGAAATTACGCTCGGTGTCCTCACCGAGCAGTGCCCGAAGGGCGGGTGAGGTCTGTTGTTTGACGCAGGTATTAAAAAAGATACCCGCGAACAAAGGGGGTAAACCCTCTAACATTAGAGGGGAAATAATTGAAAAGAAGCAAATAATGGAGAGAAATGATTTTTTGCCTAATTTATTAAAAAATTTGAAAAATGTTTGTACCTTTGTGTGCCCTATGGAACGAAATCCGCAGGGCGTGGTTAGAAAAGGTTAAAAACACTAATTATAAGATTCTATGAAACAAGCAATTGCAATTCTTACGGGTGGCGGTCCCGCACCTGGTATGAACACCGTTGTGGGCTCCGTAGCAAAAACTTTCATCACCAAAGGCTATCGCGTAATTGGTCTCCACGAGGGCTACACAGGCCTCTTCAAGGCAGATGCACGCTATGAGGATATTGACTTCCGTCGTGCCGATGACATCTTCAATCAGGGTGGCTCCTACCTCCAAATGAGCCGCTTCAAACCCACCGACGCAGACTTTGAGAACAACTTTAACCTCAAATTCTTCCAGGAGAACAACATCAAACTCCTTGTTACCGTAGGTGGCGACGATACCGCTTCTACCGCAAACCGTATCGCCAAATTCCTCGAAGCCAAAAAGTACCCCATCGCCAACATCCACGTTCCCAAAACCATCGACAACGACCTTCCTCTGCCCGCAGGTGCTCCTACCTTCGGCTATGAGTCGGCAATGGACAAGGGTGCAGTGATTGGCCGTGCCGTATATTCCGACGCGCGCACCAGTGGCAACTGGTTCATCATCGCTGCAATGGGTCGCTCGGCAGGTCACTTGGCTTGCGGTATTGGCGCTGCTTGCCACTATCCTATGATTGTCATCCCCGAGATGTTCAATAAAACCGAGATTACCATCGACAAGATTGTAAACCTCGTTATCTCCTCCATCATCAAACGCAAACTGATGGGTATGGACTACGGTGCCGCTATGGTGTCGGAGGGCGTATTCCACAGCCTCTCGGACGAGGAGATTAAGAATGCAGGTGTGAACTTCTCCTACGATGAGCACGGTCACCCCGAACTCGGCAAGGTTTCGAAGGCTCACGTCTTCAACGAGATTCTCGAAAAGAAACTCAAAGCGCTGAAAATCAAAGTTAAATCGCGCCCCGTAGAGATTGGCTACGAGGTACGTTGTCAGACCCCTGTTGCAAGCGACCTCTTGTATTGCACCACTCTCGGTATGGGTGTCTACAAACTTTTCAGCGAGGGCAAAACCGGCTGTATGGTCTATGTGGCACAGGATGGTCAGATTAGCCAACTCTACCTCAAAGACCTCCAAGACCCCACCACCGGCAAAATTCCTCCCCGTTTGGTTAATCCCGATGGCGACCAGTTCCAGGGCCTCGTGAACAACATCCTTTGCTACATCACTCCTGCGGATTACGAGGCAGCGAAGGCTTATGTTGCTAATCCCGAGGATTACGACTTCAAGCGTATCCTCAACTGGTAAAAAACGCTTGCGAGCGAATCTCGCGGGCATCTGCGGTGTTGCACTGCGATAAATCTCCCCCTCATTTACGTTCAGTAAACTGCGGGGGAGATTTTCTTGTGCGCCTTGCATCTGCTCCGCGATATTCTACTCGCGCTCGCTCATCTCGCGGGGTGGGGCTATACGATGTACTATTTTAGAACTACCAGCACAGAAGTGCCGTTACGGCACCCTCCCCTACGAAAGGGGATAAAACATTGGCAGAAGTATAATTGATGGCATAGTTACAAGAGGGTATTTTTGTTTACATTATAATCAATGGAGGTGAAAAAAATTGGCGGAGGGGTTGTGGTGTCGAAATTAATTACTATCTTTGCGTTGCAAACGGAGCCGTGAACGACCTGAGCGTCGGGAGCGGTGAAAAGGGAATTTGGTGAAAAACCAAGACAATACCAGTTGCTGTAAGTCCCATCCTGCGAGGTAATTAGCTCTTTAATCTACCCTCCACAGAAAGGATGAATGTTGGACGCACTCTTTGCCACTGATCGACAAGATTGGGAAGGCGCGACAACGGGACAAGTCAGAAGACCTGCCTTTGCATTATTGTTTCTTTGCCTGCTGGGATACGGGCTGGGAGCGACGATGAA
>JAZOCT010000027.1:0-44936 GCA_045596685.1 Tidjanibacter sp.
TGGCGTAAATGAGGTGCCGGACGCACAGCGTCTTTTGTGAGGGTGGGGCTCCCGAGACTTTCGGAAGAGATTAAAAAAACGCAGAGAATCGAGCGAGTTTTAGGCGCACAAGAAAATCTCCCCCGCAGTTTACTAAACGTAAATGAGGTGCCGTAACGGCACTTTTGTGAGGGTGGTGCTCCCCACCAAGCAAGTGCATAGTGTGAGGCGAGTAGTAGGCACACAAAAAAGTGGCTCCGCAGTTTACTAAATGTAAATGAGGAAGCCACTTTTGAAGTGTAACGACCTAATCGCCCACAATATGTGCTTGCTAAAACAACACGTCGCCGTCGTCAAGTATCTGTGTCATACAGTGCGCTGCGCCATAACCCTTCGTGAGATTGGAGAGAGGTACCCAGGTGACATCCACAAAGTTGGCCTTGAAAGCGTCTTGCAACTCCACAGACTGACCCGCAACCGCCATAATCTTGCGAGGTGCAACATTGAGGAAGTTGTTGGCATAGGTGAGTTCGTCGGAACGCTGGATGGGGATAACCTTCATCTTCAACTCGTCCTCAATGAAATCCACAAAGGAGATGTCGCTGAAAGCCTTATGGTAGGGTTCGCCGGGTGCTTCGCGCTCCCAGATGTCGATTTTCAGATACTGCGAGTCGCCTTTGGCGGCCAGATAGCGCGCCTCGGAGAGGGTGCACAAGTCGCGGTCAATGATGTTGAAGTAGGTATCGAGGTGCATCTGCTCCTGCTCGTCCCATATATCCTTCACAACCACCACCTTATTGCAACCCAGCAGGTCGTGCTCCATCAGTTGGTCGATAGCCGCCTGTGTGGTGCGCAAACCGCGACCAATGAAGGCAATATCGCCAAAGGGCAAAAAGTCGCCACCTTCGAGGTAGGCATCCTCACCCTCAATGTGGTAGATTGGAGGGAAGCCAATTTTATTGAGGCAGAACTCGGCGATGTCGCACTCCAACTGCCTCTGCGCGGAGTTCATACGTCCGATGACGATACCTTTGGCGGTAGAAATCATCTGGTCGCGCATAAAGAAGATGTTCATAATGGGGCGCTGGATGTAGGTTGCCGCAAAGCCCGTATTGCTCTCGGTGTAGGAGAGGACAATCTCGGGTTGGAGCATAATCATCTTCACGAGGTCTTTGGGGTGAGCCCTATCGACAATCATTTTTTTGTATCGCTCCTGTGCTTTTGCCTCATCGGGCACATTGGAGGTGTTGTAGGTGAGGAACTTGGAGGCGAAAGCCCTCAAATCGTTGAGTTCCTTACCCTCCATAGGGCGACCCTCCTTATCGAGAGTACCTTCGAGGAGTATTTGCCTAACGGTAAGCACCTTTGCGCCCACTTTTTCGAGGGCCTTACGGTAGGCTGCGTGTTCTTTGGCGGCGAGTTCGATGTCGAAATAGTCCGAGAAGAGTGCCGCATCGGGGTGCATCACACCGAGAAAAAGTTCATCGGTGGGTTCGTGCATTAAGATTATCATAGTTTTATGGTTTTGTGTCGTTTCCTTTCGCAGTTTTCAAAGGTATAAATTTTTCTCGAAAAGAAAAAATTTTCTACCTCGGAGCATACATTTTTAGCCTTTTTTGCAACTCTTTTTCCCTGCCACCCGTATGGAGATTGACCAATGCGTGGAACTCGGCAGAGTGGTTATGGTGAATTGTGTGGCAGAGTTCGTGGATGCAGACAAACTCTATGAGTTCATCGGGCAGGGCCGCGAGGTGGAGTGAGAGTGAAATGTTGCCCTCCCGCGTGCAACTGCCCCATCGTGAGTGACTTTTGCGCACCGTGAGCCTACCATAGCGGAGCCCTGTACGCCTACTTGCAGCCTCCAATATGGGTGGAAGTTTCTGCTTTGCCACCCTCCTCAACTCCTCCACTTGTGTGGGTGTTAGCGGTGGATTTTGCACCCTTGCGCGCTCCAATTTTTCGAGCGCAGCCACTATCCACTCGTGACGTGTGGCCGCCCAACGCAGGGCCTCTTTTTTGGAACCCCACCAGGGTATTGAGAGCCTCACCCGGCCCTCTCGTGTCACGCGCAA
Organism: Tidjanibacter sp.; assembly: GCA_045596685.1. GTDB lineage: Bacteria > Bacteroidota > Bacteroidia > Bacteroidales > Rikenellaceae > Tidjanibacter. The sequence goes on from JAZOCT010000027.1 coordinate 2,052, forward strand.
CGAGGCACGACGAGCCCTGCGACTTCTCACAACCTCAATGGTGTACTCCGTCATAACAACCTCTTTATCCACTACTTACAGTAGCGCTGACGCACCGTTTCGAAGAGCATAATAGCCGCAGCAGCCGACACATTGAGCGACTCGATGGCTCCCACCATAGGAATTGCTGCCTTACAGTCGCAGAGTTTGAGCACCTCCTTGCTGATGCCCACCTCTTCGTTGCCCATAACAATAACCGTAGGCTTTGTGAGGTCGGCATCGAAGAGCAGGGTGTCTGCCTTTTCGGTGGCTGCCACAATCTGCATACCCTGCTGTGCGAGGGTTTTGAGCGTATTGCGAATACTACCCGCACGGTGTACGGGGATGCGGGTGAGGGCACCTGCCGAAGAGCGTATGGCATCGGCATTGACGGGGGCGGAGTTTTTCAGCGGGCAGATGAGGCCGTGAGCACCCGCACACTCTGCCGAGCGGGCAATGGCTCCAAAGTTCCTCACGTCGGTAACGCCGTCAAACACCACAATCAGCGCCTTCTCATCGTCGGGTATCCTATCCAAAATATCCTCCAACTCCACATAGGCAATCGGGGCGATAATCGCCACCACACCCTGATGGTTACCCCTTGTCAGGCGGTTGAGTTTCTCCACAGGCACCTCCTGATAGCGGATGCGCGAGCGATAGCAGAGGTCTTTGAAGTCTGCCATCAGTTGTCCCTCGGCCCCCTTTTTCACATAGAGTTTCTCTATCTGCTTGTCGGTTTCGATAGCCTCAATCACGGGGCGCAGGCCGTAGACAATATTCTCTTCCCCTGTGGCGTGTTCCCTTCGTGGGCGCTCCTCACGCTGTGGCCTACCCTCCCTGCGGGGTGCGCTTTTTGCGGGGCGGGTGCGCTCCTCCCAATTCAAATCCCTTGCCTCGGCATATTGTGGCTCACTACTTACGGGGCTCTCCACCGGTTTGGTTCTCACCCTCTTGTCTTTCAAAAATTCGTTCATATATTTCTATCTTTGTCTAACGTCTTTTTTTCGCACCTTTTTCGCACCTTTTTGTAAAAAGTCGCTCCTCTTGTCGCTTTTTTGTAAAAAAGCGACGCAAAAAACTTTTATGCGATACTGCGTATCGCTATTCCTTTGCTATACCTTATTTTAGAACCACCATCACAAGAGTGCCGTTACGGCACCGCTGTGCGTCCCATCACAAAAGTGCCGTTACGGCACCGCTGTGCGTCCGATACTGCGTATCGCTTTTACCTGTGCTCTACCCCAATTAGGGAGGTTAGGGAGGTTAAGGAGGTTAGGGCCTTCTTCCCTAAATTCACTAAATTCACTAAATTCACTAAATTCACTAAATTCACTAAATTCACTAATATTTTTTCGAGCGCAAGCATAACACACAAATCGCCCACGAGATGTGCTCGCCCACGAGATGTGCTCGCTACTCCTGCAAGAGTTCCAACTCGTAGCACAACTTCTCCCACTCGTGCTCCTCGAATGCAAGGCGCTGTTTGAGAGCATTGTACTCCTCAAATACCTTGCTATCCGAGAGGTCTATGCCGTACTCTTCGGGGGCTCCGAGTTTGCGGTCCCACTCGGCAATCTGCTCCTCCAACGCCATAACCGCCAACTCCTTCTCCTCAATGGCGCGTTGGGTCTTGCGCACGAGTTTTTCGTTCTCTTTTTTGGCCAGATAGTCCTCCTTGCCGGAGGTGTTCTTTTGTTCCTTGATGGTCGCCTCGCGCACCTCTATCTGGCGCATATCCTCCAAACGTCGTTTCTCCAAGAAGTAGCGGATGCCTCCGAGATACTCTTTGACTCCTCCGTCGCGGAATTCATAGACCTTTTCGACCACCCCATCGAGGAACTCCCTATCGTGACTCACAACCACGAGCGTGCCATCGTACTTCTTGATTGCCTCCTTCAAAATATCCTTCGAGCGCATATCCATATGGTTGGTGGGCTCGTCGAGGACCAGCAGATTGTGGGGGGAGAGCATCATACGCGCCATAGCCAGACGCGAGCGCTCACCACCCGAGAGCACCTTCACCTTCTTATCCACATCCTCGCCTCGGAACAGAAACGCTCCCAAAATATCGCGCAGACGGGTGCGAATATCGCCCACCGCCACCTTATCGAGAGTGTCATAGACGGTAAATTCGCCATCCATCAAGTCGTCTTGATTCTGCGCATAGTAGCCGATGCTCACATTGGCACCCCTCTTAACACTACCCTCCGAGGGCTCCAACTCTCCGATGAGTATTCGTGCGAGAGTGGTCTTACCCTCTCCATTGCGCCCCACGAGGGCAATCTTATCACCCTTTTCGATGGTGAAATTGGCACCCGAAAAGACGTGTTTGGTGCCAAAAATCTTACCCACCTCCTTAATTTCCGCCACAATCTGTCCACTGCGGGGTGCGGGTGGAAATTTCAGATTCAGAGCACTCAAATCCTCCTCATCTATCTCTATTCTATCGAGCCTTTCGAGTTGTTTGACGCGGCTCTGCACCTGATTGCTTTTGGTGGGTTTATAGCGGAACTTTTCGATGAACTCTTCGGTCTTTTCGATGAGCCTTTGCTGGTTGTTGTAGGCGGCAATTTGGGCCTCGCGGCGTTCCTTGCGCAACTGCACATACTGCGAGTAGGGCACCTTGTAGTCGTAGACCTTGCCCAAGAGCAACTCCACAGTGCGATTGGTCACGTTGTCCAGAAAATCCCTATCGTGGGAGATTAAGAGCACCGCGCCCGGATACTCTTTGAGATAGCCTTCGAGCCATTGGATACTCTCAATATCGAGGTGGTTGGTGGGCTCGTCGAGGAGGAATACCGAGGGGCGACGCAGGAGCAACTTTGCCAACTCAATTCGCATTCTCCAACCGCCACTAAATGTACTTGTGGGCTTCGTGAGGTCCTCCCTCTTGAAACCCAAGCCGAGGAGCGTGCGCTCAATCTGCGCCTCCCTACTCTCACCCCCCAAGAGGTTGTGCCTTTCGGTAGCCTCCGAGAGTCGGTGCACAAGGTCACCATACTCTTCGCTCTCGTAGTCCTCCCTCGTGGCAATCTCGGCAGTCAGACGCTCCATCTCCCTCTCCAAGTAGAGCACCTCCTCGAAGGCTTTGGCGGTCTCCTCCACGAGGGTTGTCGTGTCGTGTACCTTCATCTGCTGGGGCAGATAGCCGAGCGTAGTGTCGCCACTCATCGTCACCACACCCGAGGTGGGGGGCTGCATACCCATAATGACTTTCAGGAGCGTAGTTTTGCCCGCACCATTCTTGCCCACAAGACCTATTCTGTCGCGTGGATTTATCAGCAGCGAAATATCCTTAAAAAGGTCCCAGCCACCAAAACTTACCGTTACGTTGTCAATAGAAACCACCTTTGGAATTCAAAATTTTTCTTTTTCTCCGCTTTTTCTTTTGCGCTTTTTTGTAAAAAAGCGACGCAAAAAACTTTTAGTGTAGCCTATGCTCTACCCCATTGGGGAGGTTAGGGAGGTTAGGGAATTTAGGGAGGTTAGGGAGGTTAGGGAGTTTAGGGCTCTCTTCTCTAAATTCACTAAATTCACTAAATTCCCGAATATTTCCTCGGGCGACAAGTCGCCCGCAACGTTAGACATTGGACGTTAGACGTTAGACGCTGTAAGTATGGCCACAATCTCCGCTTCGGGGTCGGCTGCCTTAAATACCGCACTGCCTGCAACCAGAGCATCGCATCCCGCCTCGTACAACTCGCGGGCGTTGTGACGGCTCACACCACCGTCTATCTCTATCATCACCGAGAGCCCCCTACGGAGAATCATCTCTCGCAAGGCGGCAACCTTCTCGGTGCTACCCTCAATGAAACTCTGACCTCCAAAACCGGGCTCCACACTCATCACGAGTACCAAATCTACCTTGTCCAGAATGGGCTCCAAGACCTCAATGGGTGTCTTGGGCTTAATCGACACACCCACCTTTGCACCCGCCTTGCGGATGAGGTCGATGCACTCCTCCACCCTTTCGGTGGCCTCAATGTGGAAGGTAACAAGGTCGGCTCCCGCCTCCACAAACCTCACCACATACTTCTCGGGCTCGACAATCATCAAGTGGACATCCATAAACTTCTTCGTAGCCGAAGTGATGGCCTTCAATACGGGAAAACCAAATGATATGTTGGGCACAAAAACGCCATCCATCACATCAATGTGCACCCACTCCGCAGCACTGCGGTCAATCATCTTGGTATCTCTCTCCAAATGCCCAAAATCTGCCGAAAGCATCGAGGGCGAAACAATTCGGTTCATATCTCTTTTAGTTTTCAGTTGTCAGTTTTCAGTTTTCAGTTTTCAGTTTTCGGTTTTCTCTTATTGTGGTAGTTCATTGTGCGCTCAATACCGATGGTTGCAAAATCCTTGATGGCCGCCACCGCTGCCTCAACCATCTTGTCGAACTCCACGCGCTCTTCGGCAGAGAGTTTACCCAGCACAAAATCCACCTGATGGCCCTGTGGGAAGTCGCCACCCACCCCCATACGGATACGGGCATAGCCGTTGCCACCACACAGCGCGTCAATATTTTTCAGTCCATTGTGTCCGCCATCACTACCCTTTGCACGAATGCGAAGCGTGCCTACGGGGATGGCAATATCGTCCACAATCACTATGAGGTTCTCGCGCTGGATGTTCTCCTTATCCATCCAATACCTCACCGCCTTGCCACTCAAATTCATATAGGTCGAGGGTTTGATGACCACAAGCGTGCGTCCTTTCCACCTGACCTCTGCCCTGGAAGCGTACCTATCGGGGGAGAAGGTGCCACCCGCGCCCTCCACCAACCTATCCACAACATCGAATCCTGCATTGTGACGTGTGCCCTCATACTCGGCACCGATATTTCCAAGTCCTACAATGAGATATTTCATAACATCCGGTTCTTTGCTCTTCGTGTTGAAGAGTTTACTAAATAGTGCGCTAAACATCGGACAAAGATACCCATTACTAATGCAAAATGCAAAAATAGAAAATCAATTTTATTGCTTTTCTCCTCCATTCCGCCACCAAAACAAAAATAGGTGCAACCCGAGGGTTACACCTATTATTCCACACTTTTTAGCAAATGCTAATTCTTTGCGGGTGTGTGTTTATACTTGAAGACAAGCGCAAACAGCACCGCCACCACAAACGCGTAGCCCGCGAAGATATACCACGAATTGGGCCAAGCAAAGTGCTCAACTACGGCACCCGCAATGTAGGAGCCGAAGAATGCGCCAAAGCCGTTGGTCATAATCATAAACACGCCCTGCGCACTCGCACGAATGGAGGGGTCGGTCTCCTGGTCCACATAGAGCGAACCGCTGATATTGAAGAAGTCAAATGCCACACCATAGACAATCATCGAGAGGATGAACATCCAAACGCCGCTGCCTGGGTCACCCAAGCCGAGCAGGCCGAAGCGCAGAACCCAAGCAAACATAGATATCAGCATAACCTTCTTGATGCCGAATCGGCGCAAGCAGAAGGGGATGAGCAAGATGCAGAGGGTCTCGCTCACCTGCGAGAGCGAAATCAGCATCACCGAATGTTCCACACCGAAGGTTCCCTGGAACTCTGCAATCTCACCGAAACTCCTAATGTATCCATCTGCGAAGGCATTTGTAATCTGCAAGGAGAAACCGAGCAACATCGAGAAGATGAAGAAGATAGCCATCTTCTTTTGTTTGAAGAGCGTGAAGGCTTTGAGTCCCAACTTCTCAACAAACGACTGACTGCTACCTCTGTTGATGTCGCACGAGGGCAGGGTGAAGGCGTAGATGCCAAGCAGTATGCCCAGGCCTGCCGAAAGGAAGAACTGTGCATTGCTGGTACCCAGGTGCAACAAATCAACCGCCCACATTGCACAAATGAAACCGATGGTACCAAAGACACGGATTGGGGGGAAGTGCTCCGCAGTATCCAACCCTGCTTTTGAGAGTGCATTGTATGCCACCGTATTGGAGAGTGCGATTGTGGGCATAAAGAACATCACCGCCATCAGCATAAAGGGATAGATTGTCTCATAGGTTGTTTGGAATGCCGTCACGATGAGCAGGCCTGCCGAAATAAGGTGAGCCAAGCCGAGCACCTTTTGTGCGGGAATCCAGCGGTCAGCGACAATACCCAGCAAGGCAGGCATAAACAAGGATGCGATACCCTGTGCGGCGAAGATACTACCCACTTGTACGGGGGTGAATCCTATGCCACTGAAATACGAACCGGCAGAAATAAGCCACGAACCCCAAACTGCATATTGCAGGAAGTTCATAATAATCAACTTGATTTTCAGATTCATAATAGTGAAGTTTTATAAATTTTACATTAAATTTCCACTTTGCACATTCGCAAATATACAAAAATTAGTATATTTGTATTGCATCCGCGACAAGTTTTTTTTGAATTATGAAGAAGTTTTCAGCAATAATAGTGGCTCTTCTCGGGTGGTCGATGGTTTTCTGCACGCAGGGGGCCCTCGCGAAGAACTACACCCCCAAAACTGTGCCCAATGTGCAGGTGGAGGACTATCGTCGTTTTGTGAGCAACCCCGATGGGATACTCTCCCGCGAGGCTGTCTACCGCATCGACACCACCCTCTTGCGCCTCAAAGAGGAGCGTATAGCCCAAGTAGCGGTGGTGGCTGTGAAGTCGATAGGTATGTTCGATGAGCCGAGGGAGTTTGCCACCGAACTTTTCCGCCATTGGGGCATAGGTGAGAAGGGTCGCGACAATGGTCTGTTGGTGCTGTTGGTGCTCGACGACGGAGCCATCGAGATAGAGGTGGGCTACGGATTGGAGGGCACATTGCCCGATGCTTTGTGCAAACGCATTATTGAGCGCTTGATGATTCCCCACTTCAAGGAGGATGACTTCGACAAGGGTATGATTGAGGGTGTGGGGGCCATTGCGAGTGTGCTCTCCACCTCCGAGGTGCCCGAGAGGCTCACTGCCGAGGAAGATGATGACGCGCTTATAGGTCTGGCGATTTTCATCGGCACGGGCATCATCTTCTTCATTCTCATTGTGGTATTGCTCCACCTTTACAGCCGTTGCCCGAAGTGCAAAAAGGGCACTTTGGTGCGCACCTCGGACCGCGTGGAGATTAGCAAAAACTCCTTCCAGAAGGTCTATAAGGTGGCCTTCAAATGCAATAAATGTGGCCACATTGTTTGGCGCAACGAGACGGAGGACATCTCCAATGGTTCGGGCGGTGGTGGCCCCATCATTATGGGTGGCGGAGGCTTTGGCCGAGGCGGTGGTGGCTTCGGCGGTGGCTTCGGTGGCGGTTTCAGCGGTGGCGGAGGCGCAGGAGGACGGTTTTAGAGCAGTCAGCAATCAGGGGGCAGTAATCAGTAATCAGTAATCAGTAATCAGCAATCAGTAGTCAGTAGTCAGTAGTCAGTAATCAGCATCTTGTATTCCCCCCCCCCTTTGTTCACGGGTATCTTTTTTAATACCCGAGAACAAAAGGAAAAACCTCTAACACTAAATGGGAAAAACCCTCTCATAAGTTAGGAGAGGGTGCCCGAAGGGCGGGTGAGGTCTGTAAATTGATAATTCAAAATTATTCCCTCTCATAAGTTAGGAGAGGGTGCCCGAAGGGCGGGTGAGGTCTGTCAAGCCTCCCCTACGAAAGGGGAGGTTTGGAGGGGTGGTCGTAATTGCGCTCGGTGTCCTCGCCGAGCAGTCCGCGTAGCGGGGGTGAGGTCTGTAAAGCCTCCCCTCTTTTCTCTCGGGTATTAAAAAAGACACCCAAGAACAAAATGAAAATTGAAAACTAAAAATTAACAAAAAGACGTTAGACTAAACGAAAAAAACTATGAAGAACAAAGGATTATGGATTACGGTGGCTGTTGTGGCAGTCATCTTGGTGTGGGGCGTTTCGACCTACAACGGACTTGTTAATCGCAACGAGCAGGTGGAGCAGGCTTGGAGTCAGGTGGAGAACCAATACCAGCGTCGCTTGGACTTGATTCCCAACCTTGTGAACACTGTCAAGGGCTATGTTGCCCACGAGAGCCAGACTTTGGAGGCTGTGGTGGCCGCCAGAGCACAGGCCACACAGGTAGTGGTGAGTGCCGACGAACTCACCCCCGAGAAGTTGGCAGAGTACAACAAAGCACAGGGCGCTGTGGGTGCCGCTTTGGGCCGTCTGATGGCCATTGGCGAGGCCTATCCCGACTTGAAGGCGAGCAACAACTTTATGGAGTTGCAGGCGCAGTTGGAGGGCACCGAGAATCGTATTGCTGTTGCCCGCAAGGACTTCAACGAGGCAGTCAGGGGGTATAACGTAAAGACCAAACGTTTCCCCTCGAACCTCATTGCCAACCTCTTTGGCTACGAGCAGAAGGCATACTTTGAGGCCGCAGAGAAGGCCTCCGAGGTTCCCACTGTGGAGTTCTAAACCACTCAAAATCAACACAAAGAAGGCGCACCACATTGGTGCGCCTTCTTTGCATATTTACTCTAATTTCAAATCTCCATTTCGCCCCTAAACACCAAACGGGCAGGCCCCGTAAGGTAAATATTGGTATAACGGTCATCCGTGCGGTCAAATTCCACACGGAGAGTCCCTCCGAGGGCTTGGAGTGTGAAACATCTTACGGCAGGTTGCGCGGTGTGACATAGGGCGATAGCCGTTGCTGTTGCGCCCGTTCCGCAGGCGAGTGTTTCGTCCTCCACTCCTCGCTCATAGGTACGCAGTGAGGCACTACCCTCACCCGTCACCTGTACGAAGTTTATGTTTGCGCCCCCTGTGGGTGCGGTTTTGCTATCGTAACGCAGGGTGCGGCCCACGCCCACAACATCCATATCGAGGCTCTCAACCCTCCTCACGAGGTGTGGTGAGCCGGTATTGAGGAGCACGTCGCCATCCTCACAGACCTCCACACTCTCCACATCGACCATTCCGAGCCTTATGGTTGCTGTATCACCCTCGCGCGAGAGCACCTCGGCAGTGTGGAGCCCATCTATTGCCTTGAAGGTTTTGCAATCGCCCCCGATGCCCAACATATCGGCAAACCAAACGATGCACCTACCGCCATTGCCACACATTGTAGCCTCGGGGCCATCGGCATTGAAGTATCGCATTGCGAAGTCGGCCTCCCCACTATTGGAGAGCATCATAAGCCCATCGGCACCTATTCCTGTGCGACGGTTGCAGATTTTGTGAATCTGCTCTGCGGAGGGCTCAAAATTTGCACTCCTTTGGTCGAGCAGTATGAAGTCGTTACCCGCCCCTTCGTATTTCCAAAACTCAATTTTCATCCAAAAAAAGGTATTTGTACCGACAAATATAGATAATTTATTGTATATTTGAGAAATTTTTTGCCAACACACGAGAAACAATGCGCCACTTGCACCCGAAACACCGAATCCTATTGGCTGTTGCCACGCTTCTTGCTGTGGCCACCTCGTGCAATATCCGCGCACTTCTCCCCGAGAATGAATATGTCCTCACCAAAAACCGCGTAGAGGTGGATGGCACCGTCCCGCGCGAGGAACGCATCTCGGCAGAGGAGATGGAGGAGTACATCAAACAACGCCCCGCACTCGACCTATTCAACATCCGCGCGTGGCTGTGGCTCAACTCCGACCCCTCAAACGACAACCTTTGGCACTCGCTGATGCGCGCCCTCGGCACCCCTCCCGTATTGCTTGACAGCACCCTCACACGTCGTAGTGCCGAGAATATCGAGGCCTATGTTGCCTCGCGTGGTTTTTTCAGCGCCGAGGAGGAGTACTCATTCCACCTCAATCCCGAGAACCATACCGCACAAGTCACCTACACAACCATTCAAGGCGAGCCCTACCGCATTGCCGAGGTGGAGTATAACATTGAGGATGACTACATTGCCAAGTTGCTCCAAACCGACACCCTCTCGGGTATCCGCGTGGGGAGCATCCTCGACATCAATGCCCTGGGCGAGGAGCGCAGTCGCATTACCAACATTTTGCGTAGCGAGGGCTACTACGATTTTGCGGAGAATAAGATTGAGTTTAAGGTAGATACCACCCTCGGCAACCACAAGGCGAGCGTGGAGATGATACTCAAACGTGCGACTGTGGGCTACACCCCCGAGGGGAAACCCATCACTGCCAACAACCCCCTCTACCGCCTCGGCACCATCCGTATTCTGCCCGACTACGACGCTACCGAGGCCGCTACCAATCCCGACTATCTCCTCTCGCTCGACACGCTCTCGCGCAACGGTTTGGAGATAATCTATCGTGGCAAACGCCCCAACATTCGCCCCTCGGTGTTGCGCCAACTCGTCAGATTGCGCAGTGGCTCTATGTACAACGACAGACGAGTGAATGTTACCTATGACAACCTTATGGGCGTGGACTACATCCATAGCGCCAATATAATCTTCACCCCCGAGGGCCCCGATAAGATGCGCAAAGTCACCTACGTTGGCGACCATTGGAGCGACACCGCCGAGACCACCGAGGGAGTGCTCAACTGCGAAATACGCCTTGCTCCCGCCTTGCGACAGAGTTATAAGTTGGAACTCGAAGCCTCCACCACCTCCACCTTCTATGGCTTGGCAACAACGGTTGGTTACCAGAACCGCAACCTCTTCCGAGGTGCGGAACTGATAGATATGAGTTTCACCTACGGCTACGAGTTGTTGAAGGTTGCCGACCCCAACCTCAACCGCAACTCTACGGAGTTGGGAGGTATGGTTGGTGTCACTTTCCCCCGCTTCATACTCCCTGTGGAACTTGGCCCCAAGTGGCGCGTATTCAACCCCCAGACGCGCTTGGAGTTCTCCATCAGCCACCACAACCGTCGCTACTATGACCGCGTGTTGTCAAACATCAGTTTTGGCTACAATTGGAGCAATGGCCGCCGTAGTCACTTCTCGGTGCGCCCGTTTGACGTGAGCCTTGTGAAGATGAACTATGTGAGTCCCACCTTCCTCGACAAACTCCAAAACCCCTATTTGAGAGATAGTTACACCACACAGATGATGGCCGGAGTCTCTGGCATCTACACCTATGGTACGCAAAATGTCACCAACCTGCCCACCTATACCTCTCTGCGTGTGGGCCTCTCCACGAGTGGCAACCTGCTGTCGGGAGCGATGAAGATGTTGGGCAAGAGCAAAACCAACGGACACTATACGGTCTTTGGCATCCCCTACGCGCAGTACCTGCGAGGCGATGTCACTTGGGTGCGCGCCATTTCTGTGGGTGAGAAGTCGTCGTTTGTCTACCGCCTCTATGGAGGTTTGATTTTCCCCTATGGCAACTCTCGCAACGAATCCCTGCCTGCTGACCGCCTATTCTATTCGGGTGGTGCCAATAGTATGCGTGGTTGGACAGTGCGCACTCTCGGTCCGGGTGGCTCGGCAGAGGTCAATAGTGGCTACCCGAGCCAATTTGGTAACCTCCGCTTGGAGGCTAATGCCGAGTTGCGCTTTCCTCTGACGGGAGTGTTTGATGGTGCTATTTTTGTGGATGCTGGCAACGTGTGGTACACCCCCAACATACAAGGTATCCCCGAGGGTTCGGCCTTCAAATTTGGCACTGCCTTTGAGCAGATAGCCCTCGATACGGGTGTGGGCCTACGCTTGGACCTCGACGTGCTAATTCTGCGCCTCGACTGGGGTGTGCAACTCTATAACCCCGGGAAGGCTGCCGGCAAACGCTGGGTTATCGCCAACCCGAGTTTCCGCAACACAACCCTCAACTTCGGTATCGGCTACCCGTTCTAAAATTGGCTTACAGCGGTCAGTAGTCAGTAGTCAGTAGTCAGCATCTTGTATCCCCCCCCTTTTGTTCACGGGTATCTTTTTTAATACCCGCGTCCGAGTGGGGGCAGACTGCTTTCAACTTTCAACTTTCAATTTTCAACTTTCAACTTCTTCTCGGGTATCTTTTTTAATACCCAAGAGGTTGGGGGCTCCCGTTTTTTTGATGGTTCACCTCCTTGTTCGCGGGTATCTTTTTCAATACCCGCGTCCGAGTGAGGCTGACTGCTCTCAATTCTCAATTCTCAACTTTCAATTTCTTCTCGGGTATCTTTTTTGATACCCGCGCCCGCCAGGGCGCACCATAGACCCGCACTTTACATCGTCGGCGGAGAAGCGACCTCCTTGTGAGGTCGTGGCGAGGGCGGAGGGCAAAGGCGTTAAGAAACAAAGACGGCAAATGCTTTGCCCGCGACAGCGTTTGTTTTAGGCTTTGCGCTCTGCCCTCCCGCCAGAGATGTCGTGCGTGGCTTTTGCGCCACTTTTGCCACCAAAAGTGGCAAAGAAAAGCGGGCAACTCGGTTGCCCGCAATAAAGAGTGGTGGATGCCAACTTACTCATCTGCGCCTCACCTCCGCCCCCTTTTGTTCACGGGTATCTTTTTTAATACCTGCGCCCCAAACGGACCTCACCCGCCCTTCGGGCACCCTCTCCTAACCCAGGAGAGGGAATAGAGTGGGAAGAAAAATCCTCTACTATCGTAGGGGAGGCTTGACAGACCTCACCCGCCCTTCGGGCACCCTCTCCTAACTTATGAGAGGGTTTTCCCCCTATGTTCTTGGGTATTGAAAAAGATACCCGCGAAAAAAGGCTGACTGCTGATTGCTGATTGCTGATTGCTGACTGCTGATTGCTTATTGCTGACCACTGATAACTGATAACTGATAACTGATAACTGATAACTGATAACTGATAACTGATAACTCTCCTCCCTTTACGCCTTCTTTTTTACCTTCTCTTCGGCTCGGCTGGTGAGGCGGTGGAAGGTGGTGTCGATATGGTAGCGGATGCCGTTGCGGACCACGAGGGCCACACCCTCCGAAAAACTGAAAGCCTCATCGTAGATGAAGTCGGTGCGTTTCTGTCCGTCGGTGGAGTAGTATCCGAACTTCGCCCCTCGGCGTGCTACGATGTATCCCTCACTTGCATCGCCCATCCAATCGGCAGATTGGGCCGAGAGTTGGCGGCCTTGTCGGTCATAGATGTTCCATCGGCCTTCGTCGCAGGCTGTGACCACATTTTCCTCACCGTACCACGCCAAGTCCTCCCACACGTCGTTCATAACCACACGCCCCGAGGTATCTATCAGTCCGTAGCCTCTGTGGGTACGGACCACTGCGCGCCCCTCCACGAAGTCGTAGGCGGCAAGTAGCACACGCGGGGTGGCAATACGCTCACCATTATAGTGGGCGTAGCCCCAAATACTCCCTCTGCGGTAGCGCACTATCTGGTCGCTTTGGAACACCTCGTCACACGTTCCGAAATCGACCTTTTCGCACACCTCCTCGTGGGGCTCCTCCAACTCTGTTACAATCTCTACTCTTCCCCTCTCATTTCGACTTCCCGCAAAGAGGTTCAAAAGTAGGGGCATTGGGCGGAATGGCTCACCCGAGAGAGCCTCTATTGCAGTGCAGATGCTCTGGTCGTTTGCGCCCGTTGTGAGCAGACGAGTGAGAATGGCAAGGGACTCAATGCCATAGTACTCGGCTGTGGCAAGAATATGGCGTAGGCGTTTGTTGTGCTCCTCGTGGGAGGTGGTTTGTGCGATGAAGGTCCTATATGTGTTCGGCTGACAACCAATGATATATAGAATTATCGCCGCTTTACCCAGAGCCTCCATATCGTTGGAGTGTGTGGTGGCGAATGGGAAGTTGGCGAGGTGTACACCACCTCGGCTGTCGAATTGTATATCCTCGCGCGAGAGTGCTCCGTGCGAGAGCCCCTCAATAACCAACTCTCTTGTGACGAGTGCCAGGTTTTGCAGCGCGGTGCGTAGGGTCTCTTGGCGTGAAAGGGCACAATTTACTCGCAAAAACTCCATCAGTGGGGTGTAGGCCCTTTGCAAAAGTCCCTCGCAGGTGTGAGCGCTACCACGACTATCGAAGATGGTGAGTGCCGAGGGTAGGTAGTGGGCCTCGCAAAAGAGCGGGTGACGGTTGATGTGTGCCACACGCGCCTTGATGATACTCGGCTCCACGTCGAACCTCTCACCCAACGGAAGGGTGAGTGTCCAAAGGCTCTTGCCGTCCGAGAGGGTAAAGATGATGTGGTGGTCGAGGAGCCTGAAACACCGCGTAGAGTCTTCCGAGGTGGGGTGTAGAGTGGCGAGTTGTGGGTCTTGCTGGCGAGAGTTTCCCAGCGCCTCCAAATAGGCCTCAATGGTTAGTGGTCTGCTCATAAGCCTATGCGGTTAAATCATTTGGTTGATGGCGAGTGAACCGATGGCAAGCAGACCTACAAGTTCGCTCACCGACGCATTGTAACATATTGCGCGGAAGGGTGGCCTTCCACCTCTCATTGCCACAATCTCCGAGTTGTAGAGTGCGGGTAGGGTGCTCGAAATATTGTAGAGCAGTTTGGAGTAGCGATTGGTGGGCAGAGGCTCCTCTTCCGAGGGGAAACGCAGGGTTGTAGAGGTGGTGTCGTGGTCGGCGAGGTGGATATTTACTAGGAGTACATCACCATCGTTGGTTCCCGCTTGTCGCAGACGTGTGGCGAGGGTTTGAATCTCCTCGGGGGTGGCATCGGTAGCCTCGCCATCGGAGATGTTGATGACTATGGGTGGGAAACTTTCGGGGTGCTTGCGACACCACGAAGTGACCATACGGCGTGCCATACGCAAAGCATCGCCCATTGGGGTACGCCCTTTGGCGTAGGGTGCTATCCATTCGCGCCTCTCGATGAGGGTGTCGAATCGCTCACCATTGGGCATTGTGCGGATGTGTCGGAGTGTGCGTGTGGGCACATCCATTGTGTCGATGTCGGTTATGCTACGGAAACCCTTGCCGAGTAGTGATTCCGCCTTGTCGCCTGCGTAGCCAACGATTGCCACGTCGAAATAGTCACCAACGTAACGCTCGCGGTGACAACGATTTACAATCTCTTCCAAAAGAGCATTGACACACTCGGCAAGTGCGGTTGCTTTGGTTGCCACCTTGCCCTCAAAAGTCACCTCCTCGGCCATTGAGCCCGAGCGGTCCAATAGGATTACTATGGCACCTTTGTTACGTCTGGTTATCTGTGCGTTATACATTGAAGTAAATCTTTTAGGTTTGCTATTTTGTACTCCTCGGCGAGCATCTCATCGAGGAGTGTGAGCAGTGCGGGTGAGGTAGCCAGCAGTTCCCTTATGCGGGCGACGTTACCCTCTGTGGGGAGTGCCACCATCGTCTCGTTGGCAAAGAGTGAAGTGTCGCGAGCTAACGCCTCCAATGAGAGTACCACGAGGGCAATCGAGTAGTCGTCAATGTGGCTGTCGTAGGCATCGCCACGCTGTGGGTGTATGTAGGGAGGTGTGCCGAGAGGGTAACGCTTGGGCAGAGTGGGGTGGTAGAGCGAGTCGCAATCCACCAATACCATCTCCCCATTGGGGCGTACCACAATGTTCTCTGCTTTCAGGTCGCCGTGTCGCCACTCGCTCTCCAAAATCTCCACAGCCAGAGCAATGAAATTCTCTTTGAGGGAGAGGAGTAGGGAACTGTCTTTGTCGTGGATGGCTTTGCGAATCGTCCACTCCAATGTGCGCCCCTCCACCCAGGGATAGAGTGCCACATCGGTGTAGTGGCCATCCACCCACAACTCCTCGGGGAGAATTTGTGGCTTGATTGTCAGTCTGTCGGGCAGGCTTGCGATGAGGCCGCCGAGCCTCTCTCCGGCTACGAGTGGCGAGTTGTAGCATTTGAGGGCATAGAGGAGCCCTTGTATTCTGATTTGCAGAACTATACTATTGCGCCCCGCGATAAAACGGATGCACCCTCTCTCGTCGCACACAATCTCGAAATTATGCAACGTGCGAAAGGTCTTTTCCCTACACGAAAGGGCCTCTAAAATTTCATTTATCAATAGTTTCCCCATAAAAGTACCCTTGTTGGTAAAAAATATTCCCAATGTTGGCTCTGATGTATCATTATTTTACAAATAATGATTATCTTTGTTGGTTGTATGGTTGTGCAAATGTACAACTTGAAAAAAGAAGAAGAAATTTTTTGGTGAAATATAACATAATGAAAAATATGAAAGCAGAATATCTCCCCTTTGTAGAAGAACTTATCACGCTTGCCATTCGTGAGGATATTGGCGATGGCGACCACACATCTCTCTCGACCATCCCCGCCGATGCGAGAGGTAAAATGCGCCTGCTGGTTAAGCAGGAGGGTATTATTGCCGGTATTGAGGTGGCAGTTGAGGTGTTCCGTAGGCTCGACCCCACAATCGAAATCGAACTTCTGGTGTCGGATGGTGACAGGGTGAAGGTGGGCGATGTGGCCTTCTATGTCGAGGGCCGTATTCAGACTCTCCTGCAAGCCGAGCGCATCGTGCTCAATATTATGCAACGAATGAGTGGCGTGGCGACCCAAACGGCTGTCTATGCCGAGGTTTTGAAGGGGACAAACTGTAAGGTGCTCGACACTCGCAAGACCACTCCCGGTATGAGGGTGCTGGATAAGATGGCTGTGAAGATTGGTGGTGGCGAGAACCACCGCATCGGCCTGTTCGATATGGTGCTCTTGAAAGATAACCACATCGACTTTGCAGGAGGTATCGTGCCTGCAATCAAAGCCGTCAGAGAGTACCTTGCCGAGAAGGGTAAAGATATTCCCGTAGAGTGCGAGGTGCGCTCCCTTGCGGACATCGACTTGGTATTTGAGGCAGGTGGTGTGGATAGGATTATGTTTGACAACTTCACTCCCGAGCAGACAAGGCGTGCAGTGGAGAAGGTGGCGGGTAGGTGTAGCACCGAATCGTCGGGTGGTATCACGCTCGAAACTATGAGGGCCTATGCCGAGGCAGGTGTGGACTACATTTCGGTGGGTGCCCTAACGCACCAAATCAAGAGCCTCGATTTGAGTTTGAAGGCGTGCAAGTAATCATTTGTAGGTATCAGACACCGAGAAAAATACAATTATCGCGGTATTGTACCGCTCGTGATAACAAAGTAATTTTGCAACCCGAAAAGAGAATAAAAATATGAAGAAGTTTGCTTTTATCGTGTTGGCCGTCCTTTCGGCAACCCTTATGGCGAGTGCGCAACCCAAATTTACCTATGCCGATATCGCATCGGGCAAGTTTGCACAAAAGAGTGTGGGAGGCCTGCGCTCGATGAGCGATGGCGAACACTACACCATAAGGGAGAACGGAGGACTCTATCGTTGCTCCTACGCCAAGAGTGGCGAGAAGGAGTTGCTGGTGGAGTTTGGCTTTTTGGATGGAGTGGTTGCCGACTACACATTCTCGCCCGATGAGAGCAAAATACTTCTGCGTATCGACTCACGCCCCCTCTATCGTCGCTCCCACTTCTCACACTATACGGTCTACGACCTTGAAAAAGGAGAAGTTGTGGAGGTGGATGAGAGCGACGATGTGCGCTATGCGCTCTTCTCGCCCGATGGAGAGAAGGTTGCTTATGTGAAGGAGAACAACATCTATATCAAGGATTTAAGGCAGAACTTCACCTATCCCGTTACGGAGGATGGCAAATGGAACCACATCATCAACGGTATGCCCGATTGGGTCTATGAGGAGGAGTGGGGTATCGACCACGCATTTTGTTGGTCGCCCGACGGAAATAATATCGCCTTCCTGAAAAGCGACGAGAGTGAGGTTAAGGAGTTTGGTTTTATGAAGTTTCTGACCGGCTCACCCTATCCCGAACTCTTCAAATACAAATATCCCAAAGCGGGAGAAGCAAACTCAAAGGTGTCGCTCCACGTCTATGACGTACAGCAGGGCACGACAAGAAAGGTCAATCGTAAGGATGGCGACCTCTATATCCCCTTCTTCGATTGGACACCCGATGGTAGGTTGTACTACTTTGAGATTAACCGCTTGCAAAACCACCTCGATGTGATTTTGTGTGAGGGCGACCAGCAGAGGGTTATCTACACCGAGCAGGACGATAAATACATTGATGGTATCGCAGGCTCGACCATCACCTTCCTCTCGGATTCCGACCACTTCATTGTGCGCAACGAGAAGAGTGGTTACAGCCACCTCTACCTCTCTTCGCTCTCGAAGGGTGGCTTGACGCCCATCACTTCGGGCGACTGGAACGTGACGGAGGTTGTGTGCGCCACCGACAAGAAGATTTGGTACCTCTCAACCGAGGGCTCGCCCCTGCGTAGGGAACTCTACTCGATAGGGCTCAATGGTAAGGGCAAGAAGCGCCTTTCGACCACCGAGGGCACCTATCGCATTGTGCCCAGCGCGGGATGTAAGTACTACATATCCTACTTCTCGAACTCCTCCACGCCCAACACCGTGACGCTCCACAAGGGTAATGGTAAGTTGGTCGATACGCTCGAATCCAATGCGGAACTCAAACGCTACATTGCCGAGATTGGGCTCCCCGAGAAGGAGTTTTTCACCTTTGTGACACCTCGTGGCGACACGCTGAACGCCTACATCAAAAAGCCCTCCGACTTTGACCCCACCAAGAAGTACCCTGTGTTGCTGACGCAGTATAGTGGTCCTGGCTCGCAGGATGTGAGGGATAGGTGGACGATGGATTGGGAGGACGCTTTGGTGCAGCACGGCTATATCGTGGTGGATTGCGACCCGAGGGGTACGGGCTTCCGTTCGGCAGCCTTCAAGAAGAGCACCTATGGCATTATGGGTAGGCTTGAAACCGAGGACCAGATAGCCTTTGCCGAGTATGTCAAGACGCTGCCCTATGTGGATGGTCAGAGGGTTGGTATCTATGGTTGGAGTTATGGTGGCTTTATGGCTCTGAACTGCATCCTCAAAGGTGCCGATACGTTCAAGATGGCAATCTCGGTGGCTCCTGTGACCTCGTGGCGTTACTACGACTCGGTCTATACCGAGAGGGTCAATGGTCTGCCACAAACCAATGCCGAGGGCTACGATGAGCCTTCGCCCATCGGCTATGCCGCCAACCTCAAAGGTAAATTGCTCTTGATGCACGGTACGGCTGATGACAATGTCCACGTTCAGAACGCCTACGCAATGGTTCACGAATTTGTGGAGGCAGGCAAACAGATTGATATGATGATATACACCGACGATAACCACTCGATGATGCCCTACGGAAAGGTGAATGTAAGGGAGAAGATGGTGGAGTATTGTTTGGAGAACCTATAATTTAGCAAAACGAGGTAATACTATGAAGAGGATTGCGTTGTTGGTTGTTGCCCTCTTGGGTGGCTTTGTTACCCTCTCGGCACAAAACATTAAGGGCTATGTACGCGATGCCAAAGGCGAGGTGCTGATTGGTGCGAGCGTCTATTGGGATGGCACAACTGTCGGTACGGCTACGGGCGTGGATGGTTCCTATGAACTCTATCGCGTCAAGGGGCACACCGCTCTGGTGGCGGCATATATGGGCTACAATGAGACGGTGATTGAGGTTACCGACGATATGCGCGAGG
This sequence comes from Tidjanibacter sp., assembly GCA_045596685.1. GTDB lineage: Bacteria > Bacteroidota > Bacteroidia > Bacteroidales > Rikenellaceae > Tidjanibacter. The sequence continues at coordinate 21,412 of JAZOCT010000027.1, forward strand.
TCGATTTTGTCCTCACCGATGGCGTTGGCATTGAGGAGGTTGTAATCGAAGGCGTGGCAAATAATAAGATTCGCCAGAGCAGTATAATGGTGGGTGAGAATATCAGTTTTGCGGGCTTGTGTAAGATGGCTTGCTGCAACTTGGCGGAGAGTTTCGAGAACTCGGCAGCCGTTACGGTGGGTTATAGCGATGCGGTGAGTGGCTCGCGCCAAATTAAGATGCTCGGCTTGGCGGGCACCTACACCCAGATACTCGACGAAAACCGCCCCATTATGCGCGGTATCGGCTCCCCCTACGGTCTGAACTATACACCTGGTATGTGGCTCAACTCGATTCAGGTATCGAAGGGTATCGCTTCGGTTACGGCTGGCCACGAGGCGATGACGGGACAGATTAATCTCGAATATCGCAAGCCTACCGACGAGGAGAAATTCTTCCTGAACCTCTACTTCGATAACGAACTCAAACCCGAGGTGAATATTGCAATGCCCTTTGCGTTTGATAAGGATAAAAAACTGACTACCAATATCCTGCTCCACTACTCGGGCGATACGCAACCTATGGACCATAATGGCGACGGCTTCCGCGATTTGCCTATGGCACAACAATTCAACATTGCCAACCGCTGGCTCTACCAACAGGACAATGGTGCGCAGTGGCGCTGGGGTTGGAGATTTGTCAATGAGAATCGCGTGGGTGGCGATATGGAGTATGAGCCCGCAAGGTACGACCAGATGGTCAGCGAGAAACAAATCTACGGCTCGGAGATTAAGAATAGGGGGCTGAATGCCTATATGAAGGTGGGTATGCCCGTTGGTGCTGCTGTGTGGGACGAGGAAAATCAAGAGGAGAAGCGTTCCAGCGTGGCCTTCGTGATGGATGTCGATAACTTCAATATGGACTCCTACTTTGGTCTGAATACCTATCAGGGTGTGGAGAGTTCCGTTTGGGGCAACTTCTTCTATCAGCACTACTTCTCGGGTCGCTCGTCGCTGGTTGCGGGTGGTTCGATGTGGATGCGCAATATCGGAGAGAGCGTATTGCAGATGGGCAAAGAACTGACTAACAGTGTTGAGATGTTGGAGCCCGGCGTGTTTGCCGAGTATACATACGCCATCAAGGACAAATTCTCCCTTGTGGCAGGTGTGAGGGGCGATGTGATGCCAACCCCCACAGCCGAGGGTGATGTGGAGTCGAAATTCCTCCTCACCCCCCGTATGCACCTCCGCTACAACTTCACGGAACAGACCGTATTGAGGGCTTCGGCAGGTTTGGGCTCGCGTAAAGTTATGCCTTTTACGGACAACATCTGGATGCTCGCAACGGGACGTACCATTGTGAATGAGATTGAGGCTGGCAAGGATTTGGAGCAGGCGGCAACCTTTGGTGGTAGTTTGAGCCACACGTTGAGCCTTGTGGGTTACAACGATATGACGGTGAGTGTCGATTTCTTCCGCACGCAGTTTAGCAATAGCGTCTATGCCGACCAAGAGTGGGCCGATGGCACCATCCACCTCTACAATACCGAGGCTCCCTCGTGGGCAAATAACTACCAAATCGACGTGCAGTGGACTCCCACCGAGGGGCTCGATATATTCACCACCTTCCGCTATACCGATTCGCGCGTAACGCTCGAAAGGGAGGGTAAAGAGATGTTGGTAGACCGTCCCCTGGTGGGTAAATTTAAGGGCCTTGTGAATGTGCAGTACGCCACCAAGTTCCGTCGTTGGGTGTTCGACTTTACCGCCCAACTCAACGGTCCTATGCGTCTGCCCGCTTTGGATGGAAACATCGCTGCTGCGGAGTACTCGCCCATCTACCCGATGTTCTACGGTCAGGTGAGCCACCGCGTGGGACAGTGGGACATCTACGTTGGTTGCGAGAACATCCTCAACTATATGCAGATGAACCCTATTGTGGGTATTGATACTCCCTTCTCGCCCGACTTCAACTCGTCGGTGGTTTGGGGTCCTCTGATGGGACGCAAGTTCTACATCGGTGCAAGGTTTAACCTCTACTAAAACGCTGAAAAATAGAAGTGTAACTAAATAAATTGAAGACAATGAAGAAGATTTTGATTCTTATGCTCGCTCTCACTATGGGCGTTGGTGGCTCCTTCGCACAGGAGAAAAAAGAGAAAAAAACCGAAACCGTAACCTTCCAGACCGACCTCGATTGCGAGAACTGCGCAAAGAAAATTCTCAACGTGATTCCCTTTAAGAAAGGTGTGAAGGATTGTGTTGTGGATGTTGCCGCAAAGACCGTTGAGGTTACCTTTGACACCCGCAAGACCAATGCCGAGGTGCTCACCAAAGAGTTGGAGAAGATTGACGTACACGTTGTAGAGCCCAAGGCGTGCGATAAGGAGAATTGTGCCGGCACTTGTGTGGGTGAGCACGCCAAACAAGATGCTTGCTGCGGTGGTCACGACCACAATCACAACCATAACCACGCCCATTAATTAGTAGTTATGAAGAGGGTTGTTTTTACTCTGTTGGTCGCCCTCGTGGCAATGGCGGGTTGCTGTGAGCAGAAACCCGCAGAGCCCAAAGTATATATGACCACCGACATTTCGCCCGAGGGACTTGTGAAGGTCTTTGAGGCGCTGGGTGTGGACTACGAGGGTAAAGTGGCGGTGAAAATCTCCACAGGCGAGCGCGGAGGTCACAACTTCCTCCGTGCCGACCTCATCAAAGACCTCGTTCAGAAGGTTGATGGTACCATCGTGGAGTGCAATGTTGCATACCCAGGTGCGCGATACTCCACAGAGGAGCATTGGAATACCATCAAACTGCACGGCTTCTACGACATCGCCCCCTGCGATATTATGGACGAAGAGGGTGAAATGCGTATCCCTGTGCAGGATACCACCCACATCAAATTCAACATTGTTGGCGACCACCTCAAAAACTACGATTGGATGATTAACCTCGCACACTTCAAAGGTCACGCTATGGGTGGCTTCGGAGGTGTGCTGAAAAACCAATCCATCGGTGTGGCATCGTCAAACGGCAAGGCCTACATCCATTCGGCAGGTAGGGTGGAGACCAAAGAGGAACTTTGGGCCGGTATCGGTCAAACCGAACAAGACCACTTCTTGGAGGCGATGGCCGCAGCGGCACAGTCCATTCACGAATACTATGGTGGTAAGATGGTCTATATCAATGTGATGAATAACCTCTCTGTGGACTGCGATTGCAATGCACATCCCGCAGACCCCGAGATGGGCGACATCGGTATTCTGGCATCCACCGATCCCGTAGCACTCGACCAGGCGTGCGTAGATTTGGTGTTCGAGTACCCTTCGAGCGAGGGTGATGATGCTACCGCACTCATCGAGCGCATCAACTCGCGTCACGGTATCCATATCATCGAACACGCCGAAAAAATCGGTCTTGGTAGTCGCACCTACACCCTCGTGAAGATTGATTAGGGGTTAAAGGTTGCTTTATCTCCACAAAAAGAGAGTATCTTGCGATGTTTCTAACTTCCAAGAAGTCCCCCTTTCTCAAAGGGGGATTTAGGAGGAATGTAAAAATGGAGCTGTTCTATAACAGCTCCACAAAAAGAGAGAGAACCGAAGCTACTGTTATCAAAGAGAAGATTTCTCTTTGACCAAGTCCCTCCTTTGCCAAAGGAGGGATTTAGGGAGGAATGTAAATATGAGAGCTTTGGCTCCACAAAAAATGAGAAGACAATGTTGTCTTCTCATTTTTTGTGGAGCTGGGGGGAGTCGAACCCCCGTCCAAACAGTCTGCCTGACGGCTTTCTACACGCTTATCCACCGCTTAATCCTCCTGCTGCAACCTGCCGGGTGGCGACCAAGTTACAGCCCCAGTTCCTAAAATTTCACCCTATGGCCGGAACACTCCTCGGGCAATCTTCTCATTGATGATACTCCGTATGCAAAGGGGCAAGAAGCGGGCTCCTCTGCGGAGTACTCGTCCTCACACCAGCCTCGGGCGCGTGGATTAAGCCAATTAACTCGGTTAATTAAGCAGCGAGTGCGTAGCTATTATTGCCATTTAATTGTTTGAGCGTTGAGATTAACGAGCCCCCACACAAAGCTCGACGTGCTTACCAACCTGCATGCCCTGCTGTCAAAACCGGTCAACCCCATAGTCGTAAGTGATTGCAAAGATAATTCAAAATTCAAAATTCAAAATTCAAAATTGCAATTTCTGTGCTTTTTTCAGTGTGATAACCACAATTTCGGGCCTGACACCAATGCGTAATGGGATGTTGCTACCGATGCCGTCGGTGATGTGGAGTGCGTTGTTCCCCTCGCGGTAGAGCCCACTCCAATGGTCATATACGAGTGCCGAGGGTGACCAACCACGCCTCCCGATGGGGAGTTTCAGTTGCATAGAGTGAACGTGGCCCGAGAGGGTCAATTCGGCATCCGTTGCCGCGAGTACATTCTCCCACATTACGGGGGTGTGGGCGATGACGATGTTGAAGGCATCCTCGGGTAAGGCGCTGAAATGGTGGGAGTAATCCTCCTCGATGCTCACTCCGTGAGAGCCTTTTTTGAGGTTGTCGGGGTAGCCAATGGCGGTGAGGTGGAGCCTTGCGTTCCCACGAAGGAGCACCACCGTAGAGTCGGTAATGTTGTGCCACCCCATAGCCCTCTGGCGCTCCATAAGCAGGCGTATGTTCTCCTCTTTGGGCAGAGCGACGGTATCCCTGACGTAGATGCCCTTGTCGTGGTTTCCGAGGACAGTGTAGACCCCCAGAGGAGCCTGTATTCGCGAGAGTATCTCCATCGAGAGAGTATCTACTTCCGCGTAGCGCGAATTGACCATATCGCCACAATCAATCACCACTTCGGGAGCAATGCGATCAATCTCCTCGGCGACCTTGCGGAGCAGTGAGTGCCTGCCCGAGCGGAGGCCTATGTGTAGGTCGCTAATCTGCACTATGCGCATACCATCGGCCTCCTCGGGGAGGTTGTCGAAGGCTATCTCTACCTCGGTGGTGCGCACTTGATGACGCTCCCAAAATGTGCCGTAGAAAATCAATAGTGTGATGGTGGAAGCCACGATGGTAGCCACCCTTATGCCCCATTTCCTCCCCTTGTGTGCCTCCACAAGCAGACCGAGTGCGTAGAGTATTTTCCAAGTGGCGTTAAGAAGCAGGAGGATGATACTCACACTGCTTATGGCGGAGGTTATAGGCGAGAATAACTCCCAAATGAGCCCGATGACAAAGAGTAGAATATAGGGCAAAACGGCAATGCTTGTGAGAGTGTAATAGATGTTCTTACCCCTCTGTGGCAGATGTTTTATGCGGTGAGCATAGATGATGTACTCTCCTGCCAAGCAGAGAGTTAGGATGGTTGTTATGATGAAAATAAACATCTTCTTGGTGCTGTTTTGTGTGCTACTTGGCGCAAAGGTATAAAAAAGATGCAGAAGGAGGCTAAAAATGCGAAATTTATGGCCTCTATTTTTTGATTTTTAGGCGAAAAATTCCTATCTTTGTTTGTTTTTAGAGCGTAATTTACGATGAAAGAAAAGATGGTTATAAGGCTTTCGGATGTGGCGGTTTTTCAGCCCGAAGATGAGGGCGGTTCTCTCTCCTACAAGAATGCCCAGCAGGTGCTCTCGGGTGTGAACCTTGCGGTGGCGGAGGGTGAGATGGTCTATCTTATCGGCAAAGTGGGTAGTGGTAAATCGTCGCTCTTAAAGACGCTCTATGCCGAGTTGCCCCTCTTGGAGGGCGAGGGCGAAGTTGTAGGCTTCGATTTGCGCACTTTGCGTCGCAGGGATATACCTCGCCTGCGCAGGAGTATGGGTATCGTCTTTCAGGATTACCAACTATTGAGGGATAGAAATGTGTGTGAGAACCTGCGCTTTGTGATGAAGGCGACGGGTTGGAAGAGCGAGGGTGATATTGCCGCCCGCATAGAGGAAGTTTTGGGTATTGTGGGGCTCCGCAATAAGGAGTACAAGATGCCTCACGAACTCTCGGGTGGCGAACAGCAGAGGCTTGTGGTTGCACGCGCGTTGGTCAATAGTCCCAAACTTATCATTGCCGACGAGCCTACGGGCAACCTCGACCCCAAATCGGCAAACGACATTATGATGCTCTTTTGTGATATTGTGAAGAGCGGTTGCTCGGTGGTGATGGCTACGCACAATATCCAACTTGTGGATAAGTATCCCGCCCGCACGCTGATGTTTAAGAAGGGCAGGGTGCAGGAGGTTGATGTTAGGGCCGCCCTCGGAAGAGGCTAAAAACGGGGAAAAAGAGAGAGAAAAGAAAGAGATAAAATAGAGATAAAAAATAGTAATCAAACGATGGAAAATTTGGAACAACAGAATGTGCCCGTACAGCAGGAGGAGTATTCTGCGTCGAGTATCCAGGTACTCGAAGGTCTTGAAGCAGTGCGCAAACGCCCTGCAATGTATATTGGTGACATTGGTGAGAGAGGTCTGCACCACCTTGTATATGAGGTTGTGGACAACTCTATCGACGAGGCTTTGGCAGGCTTCTGTACGGATATTAGGGTGATTATCAATGAAGATAACTCCATTACTGTGGAGGACAATGGTCGAGGTATTCCTGTGGGTATGCACGAGCAGGAGGGTAAGTCGGCACTCGAAGTGGTGCTCACCATCCTCCACGCAGGTGGTAAGTTCTCGAAGAACTCCTATAAGGTGTCGGGTGGTCTTCACGGTGTGGGCGTGTCGTGTGTGAACGCTCTCTCTACCCAATTGATAGCCACTGTTCACCGCGATGGTAAGATTCACCAGATGACCTTCTCGCGTGGTGCTGCCACCTCGGAGTTGAAGGTTATCGGTGAGAGTAACCGCACGGGTACCACCATCCAATTTAAGCCCGATGGTGACATCTTCACCGCCACCGAGTATCGCTACGAGATTTTGGCGGCTCGTCTGCGCGAGTTGGCATACCTCAATAAGGGTGTGAATCTCGACCTTACGGACCGTAGGGAGAGGGACGACAATGGGGAGTATCTCCACGAACACTTCTACTCGGAGAATGGTCTGAAAGGCTTTGTGGAGTACCTTGATGAGAGTCGTGGCCAGAAGATTATCGACGACATTATCTACATCGACACCGAGCGTAACGGCACTCCCGTTGAGGTGGCTATGCAGTACAACGATAGTTTCTCGGAGAATGTACACTCCTATGTAAACAACATCAACACCATCGAGGGTGGTACCCACCTGACGGGTTTCCGTAGGGCACTTACGCGCACTATGAAGAAATATGCCGAGGAGAACGGTATGCTCTCGAAGGTTAAGTTCGACATCTCGGGTGACGACTTCCGCGAGGGTCTGACTGCTGTTGTGTCGGTGAAGGTTGCCGAGCCCCAATTTGAGGGCCAGACCAAGACCAAACTCGGCAATGATGAGGTGGCAACGGCTGTGGATGGTGCAATTTCGCAGGCCCTTACGAACTACCTCGAAGAGCACCCAAAGGATGCCAAAGCCATTGTCGATAAGGTGATACTTGCTGCCACTGCACGTCACGCTGCGCGTCACGCACGCGAACTCGTACAGCGCAAGACCGTACTCTCGGGCTCGGGTCTTCCCGGTAAACTTGCCGACTGTGCAACGCGTGACCGCTCGAAAGCGGAGATTTTCTTCGTGGAGGGTGACTCGGCAGGCGGTACCGCAAAGCAGGGCCGTAACCGCGAGTTCCAGGCCATTATGCCATTGAGGGGTAAGATTCTCAATATCGAAAAGGTGCAGGAGCACAGGATGTGGGAGAATCAGGAAATCAAGAATATGTTTACCGCTCTGGGTGTGTCGATTGGTACGGAGGACGACAGCAATGCTCTGAATATGGAGAAGTTGCGCTACGATAAGATTATCATTATGACCGATGCGGATGTGGACGGTAGCCACATTGCAACGCTGATGCTCACCTTCTTCTTCCGCAAGATGAAACCCCTCATTGAGCAGGGTCACGTCTATATCGCAATGCCCCCCTTGTACCTTGTGAAGAAGGGCAACGCAAAGCACTACTGCTGGACCGATGAGGAGAGGGCACAGATTACTGCCGAGTTGGGCACAAAGGGTGTGACCGTACAGCGCTATAAAGGTCTTGGTGAGATGAATGAGCACCAACTTTGGGAGACCACGATGGACCCCGAGACCCGCATTTTGAAACAGGTGACCATAGAGAATGCTGCCGAGGCTGACCGTATCTTCTCGATGCTTATGGGTGATGAGGTGGGTCCTCGTCGCGAGTTTATTGAGAAGCACGCTAAATATGCGAACATCGACGCATAGTTGCAAGCACATCTCACGGGCATCTGCTGCGTTACGCTCGGGCTCGAAATCCTCATTTACGTTAGTAAACTGCGGTTTCTCGCCCATCGCAAGCCTTGCATCTGCTCCGTGATATGTACTTGCAAGTGTGGATGGGTGCTTTTGAGCGAGCACATCTCACGGGCATCTGCTGCGTTACGCTCGGGCTCGAAATCCTCATTTACGTTAGTAAACTGCGGTTTCTCGCCCATCGCAAGCCTTGCATCTGCTACGCGATATGCACTCGCGGGGGAGGTGGTTGCAAGCCTTGCATCTGCTACGCGATATGCACTCGCAAGCGCAAGTGTGGATGGGGGCTTTTGGATGGAGAAGAAATAATTTTGAATTTTGAATTTTGAATTTTGAATTCCAGATAGTATGAAAGTAACAATCATTGGCGTTGCAGGCGGTACTGGTAGTGGTAAGAGTACGCTTGTGAAGCGATTGCAGGAGGCTTTCGCAGGTGACGATGTGGCAACCATCTGCCACGACTACTACTACAAAGCGTTCCCCAATTTGACCTACGAGGAGCGTTGCAAACTTAACTATGACCACCCCCAGGCATTCGATACGGATATGATGGTGGAACACATCAAGGCCCTGAAAAGCGGAGTGGCCATTGAGCACCCCGTATACTCATTCGTGGAGCACAACCGCACCGATGAAAAGGTGCCCGTAAAGCCCTCAAAGGTGATTATTGTGGATGGTATTCTCATCTTCGAGAACAAGGAGTTGCGCGACCTGATGGATATTAAAGTGTTTGTTGATACCGATGCCGATATTCGTCTCTCGCGCCGTATCTTGCGCGATGTGCAGGAGAGGGGCCGCTCGATGGAGTCGGTAATCTCGCAGTATACAACCACTGTGAAGCCTATGCACGAGGAGTTTGTGGAGCCATCGAAGAAGTATGCCGATGTGATTATTCCCGAGGGTGGCTTCAACTCGGTGGCAGTGAAGATGATTATTGAGAATATCAAATCTTTGATTAAATAGAAGAGTTCGGTTGTTGTTGGAGAGAGTGTGTGAAACGAACCGAATGTTTCATTCAAATTAGATATTATGCTGACAGTAAGGGAGGTAACAAACGATAAAAAGGGTAAAAAAAGATTCTTCAACTTTCCCATAGGGCTCTATAAGGATTGCCCCTATTATGTTCCCTCGCTCTATATTGACGAGGAGAGCGAGTTTGACCCCGCGCAGAATGGCGCTTTTGCCTATGCCGAGTGCAAAATGTGGATTGCCGAGCGAGATGGCAAGGTTGTGGGTAGGGCCGCTGCGGTGCTCAATAAGGCCTACAACAAGAAAATGGATGTCAAACAGATGCGTTTTACGAGGTTCGATTTCGTAGACGATGCCGAGGTGGTGGATGCTCTCTTTGAGAAGGTCGTGGAGTATGCCAAAGAGATGGGAATGAATGAGATTATCGGCCCCATCGGTTTCTCCGACCTGGATAAACAGGGTTTGGTTATTGAGGGCTTCGAGGAGGAGGATATGTATGTCACTCCTTACAATTACCCCTACTATGTCAATCATTTCGAGAGGTTGGGTATGACCAAGAAGGTCGATTGGCTGGAATTTCAGATTACCCTCCCCGAAAAGATGATTGACAGGCTCGATAGGATTGCCAATCTTTCGATTGAGAGATATGGCTATAAGGTGTTGCACTTCAAGAAGATATCCGATATTAAGCCCTACATTACCGAGGCGTTGCAGATTATGAACGAGGCCTTCGAGAAACTCTTTGGTGTGGTGTGGTTGAGCGACAAGCAACTCTTGGACTTCTCGAAACTGATTATGTTGGTCGGTAATCCCGACTATGTGTCGGTGGTTCAGGATAAGAACGGTAAGATTATCGGCTATGGGTTTATGGCCCCCTCCATCAGTAAGGCTGTGAGGGAGTCGAGGGGTCGATTGTTGCCCTTTGGTATCTTCCGCATTATGAGGGACTTGAAGAAGAGTAAAACGCTCGATTTGTATAGTATTGGTGTGAAACCCGAGTACCAGAATAAGGGTGTGAATGCGATTTTGTTGCGCGAGAGCCTTGCCGGTGCCATCAAGAACGGAATGAGACTTGCGGAGACGGGTCCCGAACTCGAAACCAACGTGGAGGTTCAGAGCCAATGGAAGATGTTTGAACACCGAAATCATAAACGACGCAGATGTTATACCTACTCCTTGCAGTAATTTCGGCATCGACCTATTCGATACTATTTAAGTTGTTCGCTTGCAGAGATATAGATTCCCTGCAAGCGATTGCTTTTAACTACCTTACGGCTGCACTTTTGGGCATAGGATTGAGCCTCGAAAGCCTCACGGGGGGCGTTGTGCTCGATGGCATAGAGTGGGGCTTGTCGGTAGTTATGGGCGCGATGTTTATGACCGCTTTTGTGCTTATGGCACGCAGTACTGCGCGTGCGGGTGTATCGGTAACGACGGTTGCGGCAAGGGTTGCGCTCATCATCCCAGTAGTATTGAGTTTCCTGCTCATTCCCGACCAGATGGAGCCACGCTGGGGCGCTATTGTGGTGATACTATTGGCCCTTGTGCTGGTTATTTGGCAACCCAACGCCAAAGGTACGGAGAGGAGAAAGGGTGGCAATATAGGAGGAGTGTTGTTGCCTGTGGGGGTATTTTTGCTCTTTGGCACAAATAATTTCTGCCTCAAATGGGCCCAAAATAGGATGACGGAGGAGGGTGCTCCCGAGCAACTTTCGGCGGCGATATTCCTCTTTGCGGCACTTTTCGCGGTGGGCTACTACCTTGCGACTACCCGACAGAGGCGCTTTTCGTGGTGGGCTTTGTTGGGTGGCGTGGCGCTTGGTGTTGCCAATTTCTTCACCACTTATTTTATGATTCTTGGTCTGGCGACCTTGCCAAGTGGAGTCTTTTTCCCTATATATCACATTGGTATTGTGGCACTTGTCACCACATTAGGTGTCGTGCTCTTTGGAGAGCGCCTGTCGCGTAGTCAGATTGTGGGTTTGGCGGTTGCTGTGGCCGGAATAGTTGCATTTTTCCTCTGAAAATAGTATATTTGTAAAGTTGCACCCCCGAAGAGAGAGATGGGAAACTACAAACAAATACTCGAAAACCTCGCTTTGGAACATCGCGCAAGCCATCGTGACCTTGTTCGGTTGATTGCCACGTCCGATAGTGAACGCCTTGCGTGGGCGTGTGGCTTGGCGCGTGAGATTCGCAGTGAGTGGTTTGGCCGAGGGGTCTATCTGCGCGGATTGGTGGAGATTTCCAACCGCTGTGCGGGAGGGTGCTACTACTGTGGCCTGCGAGCCGAAAATGGAGCCATAAGACGCTATACGCTCACCGAGGAGGAGGTTATTGCCTCGTGTGTGGCGGGTTATGAGCGAGGTTTGCGTAGTTTTGTGTTGCAGGGGGGTGAGGTGTACGACAATCGAGAGATGGTAGCCGAGGTGGTGCGTAGAATTAAACGCGAGATGCCCGATGTGGCAGTGACGCTCTCGCTTGGCGAACAGACCGAAGATGTCTATGGTGTGTGGCGTGAGGCAGGTGCCGATAGGTATTTGTTGCGCCACGAAACAGCCACCCGCGAACACTACGAGCGACTGCACCCCACAAGGATGAGTTTCGAGCATAGAGGAGAGTGCCTTGCTCATTTGCGTCGGTTGGGCTATCAGGTGGGTGCGGGATTTATGGTCGGTAGTCCCTTTCAGAGTGAGGAAGAGTTGGCGCGTGAGGTGGAGTATATGGCTGAAACAGAGCCCGAAATGGTCGGCATAGGTCCATTTATACCCCAGAGTGATACCCCCTTTGCGAGGGAGAGAAGAGGGAGCGTGGAGCGCACATTGCTGATGGTGGCACTCGCGCGAATAACCCTTCCGAAGGCACTGATACCATCCACTACGGCACTTGCAACGGTGGATGAGAGTGGCACAATGAGAGGTGTGATGGCAGGCGCAAATGTGGTTATGCCCAATATCACCCCAAGAGCCTATCGTGCCGACTACGCCATCTATGATGGCAAGAAGAGTAGCGGTACCGAGTCGGGCGAGGGAATAGAAAGACTCTGCGAGGAGTTGAAGGAGGGTGGCTTTGAGGCTGTTATGTCGCGTGGTGACCATCCCGATTTTGTCGAAAAAGTAAGAGAATAGAGCAGAAAGATATGTATAATCCGAAATCAAACATAGCCGAGGAGTTCATCTCCCACGAGGAGATTCTATCCACGATGGAGTGGGCTAGGGCCAATAGGAACAACCGCGCACTCATAGAAAGCCTTATTGAGAGGGCCGCAGATTGCAAGGGACTCTCTCACCGTGAGGCAGCCTTGCTTTTGGAGTGCGACCAAGAGGATTTGTTGCAACGAATGTTTGCCCTTGCAAGGGAGATAAAACAGCGCATCTATGGCAATCGTATAGTGATGTTTGCCCCCCTCTACCTGTCGAACCATTGCGTGAATAGTTGCACCTATTGCCCCTATCATATTGCCAATAAGACAATTCCGCGCAAGAAACTCACCCAAGAGGAAATCGCCAGAGAGGTTGTGGCGTTGCAGGATATGGGACACAAGAGGTTGGCTTTGGAGGCGGGCGAGGACCCACTGCATAACCCTTTGGAGTATATCTTGGAGAGCATCAAGACCATCTACTCCATCAAGCATAAGAATGGCGCAATTCGCAGGGTGAATGTCAATATTGCCGCGACAACGGTGGAGAACTACCGCCGCTTGAAGGATGCGGGTATCGGTACCTACATTCTCTTCCAGGAGACCTACCACAAGGAACGCTACGAAAAACTCCACCCGAGGGGCCCCAAGAGCAACTACGCTTGGCATACGGAGGCGATGGATAGGGCTATGGAGGGTGGCATAGACGATGTGGGTATCGGTGTGCTGTTTGGTTTGGAGGGCTACCGATATGACTTTGTGGGACTTATGATGCACGCTGAACACTTGGAGGCAAGGTTCGGAGTGGGCCCACATACCATAAGTGTTCCCCGCATCTGTCCCGCAGACGATATTGATGTTGCCGACTTTACGGACGCTGTTCCCGACGAAATATTCCACAAAATGGTAGCAATTATCCGCATCGCTGTACCCTATACGGGAATGATTATCTCCACTCGCGAGAGCCCCACATCGAGGGAGAAGGTTCTCTCGTTGGGTGTGTCGCAGATTAGCGGTGGTTCCAATACGGGCGTTGGTGGCTATGCCGATGATAGTGAGCAGGATAGCCATCAGACGGCGCAGTTCGACGTGAGTGACCACCGTACTCTCGATGAGGTTGTGGGGTGGTTGTTGCGATTGGGCTATGTGCCGAGTTTTTGCACTGCTTGCTACCGCGAAGGGCGCACAGGCGACAGGTTTATGTCGCTTGCCAAGAGTGGTCAGATTGCCAACTGTTGCCAACCCAATGCGCTGATGACCCTCAAAGAGTACCTTATGGACTACGCCTCGCCCGAGACTCTGCGCCTGGGTTTGAAGGTTATTGCCGAGGAGTTGGAGAGGGTGCCTCACCCCAATGTGAAACGCTTGGCGAGTGAGAACCTCGTGCGCATCGAAAATGGCGAGAGGGACTTCCGCTTTTAGTATCTGTTGTTGAATCAAAGAGTTACCGCTATGAATACCACACCACAATCCCTGCGTACCCACATAGGCTTTTTTGGCCGTTGCAATGTGGGCAAGTCCTCTCTCATCAATGCCCTTTTGGGGCAGAGCATCTCTATTGTTAGCGAGGTGGCCGGTACGACAACCGATGCCGTTGTGAAGAGTATGGAGTTGGGAGCATTGGGCGCGTGTGTGGTGATAGACACTGCAGGTATTGACGATACGACCTCGCTGGGCGAGATGCGTAGGGAACAGACCTTGCGTGCTGCCAATCGTTGCGATATGGCGGTGATTGTGTGCGGTGCTACGGATGACTACGGGCTTGAAAAGGAGTGGCTTGGTAGATTTTCCGAGAGGGGAGTGCCCGTAGTTGTGGTGCTGGGTAAGAGCGATATGCTCATAGCCCCCGAGGAGCGTGTGGAACGCATAGAGGAGAAGTTGGGTGTTCGCCCACTATTGGTGAGCGCTACGAGTGGAAAGGGCGTGTCGGAGATGGTGGAGGCGCTGGTGAAATTGCGCCCGCAGAGCGATGTGGAACAGACCATTACGGCCTCATTGGTGAGTGCTGGTGATGTTGTGGTGTTGGTTATGCCCCAGGATGGGAGCGCACCCCAAGGGAGGCTTATTATGCCCCAGGTGCAGACCTTGCGCGAATTGTTGGACAAACATTGCGTGCCCATCTGTTGCCAGCCCGAGGAGTTGGAGCGCACACTTGCCGGGTTGAAAGAACCGCCGAAAATTATTATTACCGACTCCCAAGTCTTTGGCTATGTTGCCGAGCGAGTGCCGAGGGGTACGATGCTCACCTCTTTTTCGGTGCTGATGGCGTGCTATAAAGGCGATGGTGCTGTTTTTGTGGAAGGCGCAAGGGTTATAGATAGGCTCACCGAGTCCTCGCGTGTGCTCATTGCCGAGGCTTGTGCTCACGCTCCGCAGTCGGAAGATATTGGCAGAGTGAAACTTCCTGCTATGTTGCGACGTAGAATAGGAGAGGGGTTGGAGGTGAATGTTGTTGGCGGTGCAGATTTTCCTGCCGACCTTTCGCCCTACGACCTTGTGATACATTGCGGTGCTTGTATGTTCACCCGTACTCACGTTCTCTCGCGCCTTGCAAGTGCCGAGGAACAAGGGGTACCAATGACCAACTACGGTATTGCTATTGCCCACCTGCAAGGTATCTTGGATAAGGTTACATTGCCCAAATAGGAACAAAAACTGAAACTCAATATGATGAAAAGGTTTTATGCATTGATGTGTGTCGTGGCGGTGCTTGTTTTTGCACTTCCGCTGACCTCTTGCGAGGAGGATAAAACTCCCGAGAATGATAAGATTGAGAACCCCGACACTCCCGAAGAGCCCGAGGAACCAGAGAACCCCGACACTCCCGAAGAGCCCGAGGAACCAGAGGAACCAGAGAACCCCGACACTCCCGAGGAACCCGATACTCCAACCGAGCCCGAGGAGCCCGAAAATCCCCCCGTTGTGGGTGACGTGCCCCTGGATGCGCAGATAGGCTATGGTGCGAGTGCTACGGGTGGCGCGGGCGGTAAGGTGCACCACTTCGATAGCGGTACCGCCTTCCGCGATTGGCTCAAATTGAGGGAGAAAAATAAGAGTACGGAGCCTGCAATCGTCTGGTTGAGTGGTACTTTCACCAAATCGGATGGTCGCGATACGGGTAGCCCCTGGTTTGATGTCAAACGTACCTCGAATATCACAATCTACGGCACCGACTCGTTCCGTATGGAGAATGTGGGCTTCTTCCTCAATGAGGCAAACAATATCATTATCCGTAACGTCTATATCGTTCAGCCCAAAGCAGATAATGGTGCCGATGGCATCTCGATGCAGGAGAGTAGCAACGTGTGGGTGGATCACTGCACCTTCGAGAGCGTCAATTCCACCAAAGACTACGAGGACGGCTCGTGTGATGTGACGCACGAAACCTATGGTGTGACTATCTCGTGGTGCCACTATATCAAGACACAGAAGAGTAGCCTTGTGGGACACTCCAATAGCGCCTCGGCAGACGAGAGAATTACGATTACTATGCACCACAATTGGTTCGACCACAGCAACTCGCGCCATCCGAGGGTAAGGTTTGGTAAGGCTCACGTTTTCAATAACTTCTACGACAATGTGTCGACCTATGGTGTGGGTAGTGCCTATGGTGCGAAGGTGCTTGTGGAGCACAACTCGTTTGATGGCGTGAGGTTGCCCATCGACATCTGCACCTACCCTGCAAAGAAGAGCGGTAGCAGTTGGGTTTCGAACCTTACGGGTAGCGTTGCGGGCTACGCCTACGCGCTGGATAACTACTATACGAATATTCCCGCCGACGCTTCGGATCCCTATCCATTTACGAATGTGGAGTACACGAAGTATGGTGGCGAGAAGTTGGCCACACCGCTCACCTATGAGGATTTCAAACCCTCCTATGACTATGTTGTCGATAGTGCGGAGGAGATTGCCGATATTGTTCGCAGTGGCGCGGGTGTGGGCAGGCTTTCGGGCTATGCGGAGGCACCTGTGGCTGTGGATAATGGAGGTATGAGCACGGGCGGCACCGACGAGGGTGGTGACACTTCCGACCCCGAGGAACCCGACACCCCCACCGACCCCGAGGAACCTACGGGCGAACCATTGGGCGACGGCTGGACACTGACCTCTGTGGGCGATTCGGACGCGAGTGCATCAATGGATGCCGACGGTACGCTGACACTGACGGCCAATGGCAAATTTGAGAGTGGCAATCAGAAGTTGGGCTATGTGTGGCGCAAGGTGAGTGGCGACTTTACGGCTACGGTGCGCTTGGTGAGTTACACTTCGGCGAAGGACGGCAACCAGAGCGCTGCGTGCCTGATGCTGAACGTGAATCCCGAGGCGAGTGGTACCTCGATGCTCTATGCGACCTCGGGCGCTACGATGTCGGAGTATTATAGCCACTATCGCTTTGCGGAGGGCAATTCGGGCAAGAAATCGGCGGGCGCGCGCACCGAACAGGGTGGCGTTCTGCTGCGCCTTGTGAGGGTTGGTGATAAGGTTACAGCCTCCTACTCGACTGATGGTGCGACCTTTACGGAGATGAAGAGCGACACGTTCACCCCGTCACTGCCCTCGGAGGTCTATGTTGGCTTGGCGGTGACGAGCGGCAACAATAGCGCTACTGCAACGGCGGTATTTGCGGACTTCACGGTGGAATAGTTCTCGGGCAATAAGTTGCCCGAAATTGAGAATTGAAAGTTGAGAGCAGTCAGCCCCACTCGGACGCGGGTATTAAAAAAGATACCCGTGAACAAAGGAAGAACCCTCTCATAAGTTAGGAGAGGGTGCCGAAGGCGGGTGAGGTCTGTCAAGCCTCCCCTACGATAGGGGAGGTTTGGAGGGGTGGTCGTAATTGCGCTCGGTGTCCTCGCCGAGCAGTCCGCGTAGCGGGGGTGAGGTCTGTAAAAATAGTCTTGCCACGACTCATTGCAGATGAGGCGGTTGGCATCTACCGCGCTTTATTACGGGCAACCGAGTTGCCCGCTTTTCTTTGCCACTTTTGGTGGCAAAAGTGGCGCAAAAGCCACGCACGACATCTCTGGCGGGAGGGAGGAGCGCAAAGCCTAAAACAAACGCTACGCGGGCAAAGCATTTGCCGTCTTTGTGCGTAAGTTCCTTTGCGCTCCGCCCTCGCCACGACCTCACAAGGAGGTCGCTTCTCCGCCGACGATGTAAAGTGCGGGTTCAAGGTGCGCCCTGGCGGGCGCGGGTATTAAAAAAGATACCCGAGAACAAGGAGGGGGCCACTGACTGCTGACTGCTGACGGCTGACTGCACAAAAAAACTCTTCCGAAAACCTCGGAAGAGTTTTTTTTGTGCCCCGAATCGGGTGGTTTTTAGAAATTTTGGAAAGTTGTCCAACTGTTGTTTTCTTCGGCGGAGTTTTCGAGGTTGTCGGAGAGATTTACGAAGAAATCCAAACCTGTCAGTGCCTCAATCTCGTCGACGCTCACTGCGTAAGTTGCGTAGTCGGCAGCCTCGGTGCCCACAACGTCTTTGTTGTACTCCTTGTGCTCAAACCAGAAACCGATTGCGGTTGCGTTGTTGCCACTGACTTTGAGCACCACTTTGTAGTAGTAGTTGGGCACGGGCACGCTTTTGCTGTCACCGCTGTTGGTTATGTAGGTTATGCTCTCACTGCCGCCTACGGTTTGGAATACGGGACCCGTCGTGATGTATACGGTGTCGCCGTAGTCTTCCACCTCTGTGCGAATGGCATTTTCGAGCGAGCTCCAAATGCCGCCATTAAAACCGTTCTGAATCTGTGGTGTTGAGTTTATCGAGAGATATGTTTGGCTCAACATTGTCGATGTTGTGTGGTCACGGTCGGCATCGGGCACTTGGTGCCCTCTGGAATAGGAGTTGCCGTTGACGTAACTCGTTGGCGTGTAACTCACTCCGTATGCGGAGGAGATGTCCACCTGCTTGCTTGCGTCTATCTCGCTGTACTTCGCCCACGATGAGTGGCTGTACTCTGTGCCCGAGAGATCACTTGGGGAGAGTGGATAAGCTACCCAGAGCGAAGCGTATGTCGAGTAGTCGTAGAGGAACGAGTAGTTGCGTGTGCTACCGTCGTAGAGCGTCCCCACATAGTTGTTGCTTGCCCCATCGAGGGCGGCTGGAATTTCCAGCCACCCCGTTTGGTCAATTGCGGGCACCACCGTTACTATTGGCTCTTCACCACCGACGCCCCCGCCGGATAAGTCTCAATTAGCGTAGGTGATAGTTACTGATTGAATACCAATCTGGTTGCTGCCGTTAGTGCCTTTTGCTCTTACAGCTACGGTACCTTCTGGCAAACTTGTACAAGTAAGTACAAAGTTGCTCCAAGTTACATTAGTGGTGTATTCAGTAAAGTTGGAACCATCTGTACTATAATACAACTTCATTGTTTGGGTTTTGGAGCCCCATTGTGCGCAGTTGTATGTAACGGCAGTGAGTTTGGCATCATTAGTCATAACAACGTCAACAGTTCCGTTTTTGGTGACAGGCATTGTTGTGATAGTGCCAGTTTGTTTAGATGCAGTACCAAAATTGATGTTTGCGACATCATAGGTGAAAGTATGTGCAGCATAGCTGGTACCCCAACCAGTAGCGTCGTTGTCTGCAAACAAGCAGCTCAAAATTTTTGTTACAGTGCCGGGGGTTTCGGGATCCTCGGGATCGGGAGTAACCACGTCACCACCTTCACCACCTTCACTGCTACCACCACCGTAGGTAATAGTCATAGAAACGATGCGGGTTTGTCCACTACTACCTACTGTGAACGTGATACTACTTGCACTACCTGTCCAAGAGGTATCCGAATAAGTACCAGTTGTTGTTGAAAGTGTGTTGTAACTAGAAGAAACGAATTCGAAGTCAATTTTGGAAATATTTTCCGTACCAGTTACAGTCATTGTACTATTCTGATACAAACGTGCAGCACTGCCATTGTTGTAGTATTTGGCAGGGTTAGATGCACTTCCTTGTGTAAAATTAAGGGTGGTCTTACCAACTACAATCTCACCAAGGGCACTAGCATCGCTATAACCCAAGTCTGCAAATACAATGGTATCGGTACTACCAGTGCTGGGTGTTTCGGGCTCCTCACCGGTGGTTGCTGTGATAACAGCAGCCTCGGAAGTGCTGTAATCAATAACGTCGCTGGTGGCTACAATGCTGAACTCATACTCGGTCTCATAAGCATCCATAGTAAGAGTCTTGGTAAGTGTGGTAGTGGTGTAGGTATTGCCACCAACAACGGTAATACTGTAAGAATCGGCGTTCTCAACAGCATCCCAAGTGAGAGTTACATCCTTGCCATCCACTGTTGCGTTAACATTGCCGGGAGTTGCCAACTGGGTGGGAACATTGCCAGTAGCCTCTTCCGACCAAGTGATCTTCACCTCGTCGAGATACATAGCACCACTCTTTGAACGCAAGCCAATGTATTGGAAATCATAGTTGATAGCCAACTCGGTGGAAGAACCGTTTACGATAGTGCCAAGAAGAGTGCCTGCGGTTGCGTCATTATAAAGGTCGGTTGCTTGGGTGTATGCGCTATTCTTACCATAAACTTCCAAAATGCGATCTTGGGTATTACTATTCCAAGCCACAGTTACTTTGGTTGCATAGCCACCCGAAGTGGTTGTTACGATACCAGAGTTATTGTTGGAGGAACGCAACTGAATAGCATCATTGCCACCTGCGGACTGACCTGCATAAACAGCACCCGAAGCGCCAGTTTTGTCACTCCAAGTACCGTAGCCTGCGCCACTGCTTATGCCAGTGAAATCACGGTTGAGGGTATCCTCGGTCTCATCGGCAGGTTTCTCGGTGCGCACACCTGCGCTTGCGTTGAAAGCAAGAACATTACCTGCGGTGAGGGTGAAGTCTTTGGTGAAGCTCTTCTCGTTGAGATAGGTAGCCTCGTCGGTCTCAACAGCAATAGAGTAGTTACCAGTGTAGGTGCCGGGGAAGCAAGTGAAGATAATCTCATTACCTACGTTATCGCCATACACCTCAATGTAGTTGTTACCCTCGGTTGCATACTCTGCGGTAGTGTTAACGAAATCAAGAGTAACCTGACCGGAAAGAACTGCATTCTCGATGGTGAAGCGTACATTCTTGATAGTCTCACCCCCATTAATGCCAGAAAGAGTCATCTTACCAACAGCAACCAAACGAGCAAACTCCAAGTTGCCACCGTGAGCGTTGAGATCTTTACCCTCGATGGTTTTCGACATCAACAAGTCTGCTGCGGGAGCAAAAGTACCCTCGGTATAAGCCTGCCTTGCGGGGAAGTTGAGGACGATGTTGTCGAAAGTTTTGGTTTGGTCGTTTGCAGGGGTGGTGTAGGGATAGTATGCTGCATAGTTGTATGCACTTGCACCATCCTGTGCTTTGAATTCTGTGGTGAAAGTTGCTACATTACCATCGATGGTGGTCTCTTTGCTACCAGTGCGGTTGGTCTTGTCTGCACCAACAGCGTACTGAACAAAACCCATCTGGTCGTCTGCACTCCAAGAGTAGGTTGCGGTGGCACCGTCGATGGCAACCGAGGTACGGCTCTCGGGAGCACCTGCGGTGAAAGTCATAGTGTAGGTATCGTTAGTCTCGATACCGTCGTTGATAGCCTCGTTCTCGCACGAGGTGAGTGCCATTGCAGCTGCTGCAAAAAGCACCAATGATTTCAAAAGTTTCTTCATAGCTGCAATGAATTAAAGGGTTACACCATAATCTTCTACGCCACCATCCTGACCGGCGTAACCTGCGTCGCCCCAGTTCAAGGGAGTAACTGATGCTGCGATACCACTCTCAACTACTACGTTCTCAACGTAGAGTTCGGGTTGTGTGTACTGTTTTTTCATTTTGTTTGTTTGTGTAAATAAAAAAGTTAGTAAATAAAAAATTGTTTATATTTGTGTTAATCGTTTCATTA
This sequence comes from Tidjanibacter sp., assembly GCA_045596685.1. GTDB lineage: Bacteria > Bacteroidota > Bacteroidia > Bacteroidales > Rikenellaceae > Tidjanibacter. The sequence goes on from JAZOCT010000027.1 coordinate 42,740, forward strand.
TCTGTGCGTTACACCACTTTTCGTGGGGTTGCGACGCGCATTCTGCGCGCAAAGGTACACAATATTTATATAATAAGCGAAAAAAATGCGAATTTTTTTTCGCGTCTAATGTCAAATGTCTAACGTCAAACGTCTAATGTCTAACATCTAATGTCTAATGTCAAACGTCTAACAGACCTCACCCGCCCTGCGGCACCCTCTCCTAACTTATGAGAGGTAATAATTTTGAATTTTGAATTTTGAATTTTGAATTCTCAATTGACAGACCTCACCCCCGCTACGCGGACCCTCTCCTAACTTATGAGAGGGAATGATTTTGAATTTTGAATTTTGAATTTTGAATTTTGAATTAAAAAACAACCCGCCAAATGCTGGCGGATTGTTTTCTAAATCTCGTCGCGGAGGTTGTCGATATCCTCGTCCTCCTCGCTGTCGGCAAACTCGTCGGCGCCCTTCAAATCGTCGCTATAATAGTCCTTATCCTCTTCCTCCTCAATGTGGTCGTCGATCTTCACCGCAACCTTCACCAAATAACTAACCTCCTCGGTCTCAAATGGTACCGCATAGAAAAAATCACCGTTGGGCTTCTCTATACGCATCATCGCCTCATTGTAACCGTGAGGATAAAACTTCCTGACCTCCTCCTGTAACTCCTCGGGAAGGTTCGCAAAACTCACTACGGAGCGTCTCTTAACTACTTTTGTTGTCATATATCTTTTTGTTTTTGCTCAAAATTTTCTGCAATTATAAGGCAAATTTCCTTATTCGGTACGGTTGTTAATAACTTTTTTGCTTTTTTCCACTTTTTCTCGATTCAATGGCCCGTTTTCTCAACCAAAATTCGTACCTTTACACTGAATTTAGAACAATACTATGCAACACAAAATAGAACAACTCCGTAATAGACTCAACCGTCTCAACTACAAATACTACGTCGAGGCAAACCCCGAAATATCCGACTACGAATACGACGCACTACTACGAGAATTGCAACAACTCGAAGCACTACACCCAGAGTTCTTCGACCCCAACTCACCTACACAGCGCGTGGGCAGCGACCTGGCAAACTCCTTCAACTCCGTAGCCCACCGATTCCCAATGCTCTCTCTCGCCAATACATACTCGCTCGACGAACTGCACGATTTCGTGGAGCGCATCGAGCGCGAAAAAGGAGCAGTGGAGTTTGTCTGCGAACTCAAATTCGACGGCACAGCCATCTCCATAATCTACGAAAACGGGCAACTCGTGAGGGCTGTGACGCGCGGTGACGGCACGCGAGGTGACGATGTGACCGCCAATATCCGAACCATCCGCACCGTACCACTCGTCTTGCAGGGCGAAGGCATACCCCCTTATCTCGAAATGAGAGGTGAGGTGATTATGCCCCACGCCTCCTTCAACCGCCTAAATGCCGAGCGCGAAGAGGCGGGTGAGAACCTCTTCGCCAATCCCCGAAATGCCGCCGCAGGAACCATAAAACTCCAATCCTCCGCCGAGGTGGCGCGTCGAGGCCTGGATTGCTACCTCTATAATATGGTGGGTGAGGGGCTCCCGCACGACAACCATTGGGACAACCTCCAAGAGGCGCGTCGTTGGGGACTGAAAATCTCTGACCGTATGGAAAAATGCACCTCTTGGGAGCAAATTTCCGACTTCATAACACGCACAGATGCAGAGCGTTCCGCGTTGCCCTACGACACCGATGGCGCGGTCATTAAGGTCAATGACTATTCGGTGCAGCGCTCTCTGGGTGCCACAGCCAAAGCCCCTCGTTGGGCGGTGGCCTATAAGTTTAAGGCGGAGCAGGCCCTCTCGCGTCTGCTTTCGGTGGACTTCCAGGTGGGACGCACGGGTGCCATAACTCCCGTCGCCAACCTCGAACCTGTGCAGTTGGCGGGCACCATCGTGAAGCGTGCTTCGCTCCACAATGCCGACCAAATAGCACTCCTCGATGTGAGGGTGGGCGATATGGTTTATGTGGAGAAGGGTGGCGAGATTATACCCAAAATTACGGGCGTAGAACTCTCGGAGCGCACCGAAGAGTGCCTTCCTTTTGAATATATCGACCGCTGTCCCGAGTGCGGCATCCCGCTTGTGAGGATTGAGGGCGAGGCGAAGCACTACTGCCCCAACGAGGAGGGATGTACGCCACAAATTGTGGGACGCATCATCCACTTCATCTCACGCAAGGCGATGA
>JAZOCT010000028.1:0-42497 GCA_045596685.1 Tidjanibacter sp.
TAGAATAGTGCGTCATTTTTTTACCCTCTTCGGTCAGTTCAAATCGCACCTCATTTTTGAATCTCAATTCCATCTCTCGGAATACATCAATGGGCAGTTGTGTATAGTAGGTGTTTTTGAAAAATGTAAAACATACACCCGTGACACTACCATCATCCGAGGATATATCAATGAAGACTATCAATCTTTTTCCGTCAATTTTCTCAACTTGTTCCAACGTAAATCCTTCGTCTATGATACTATTCAGTAATCTATTTGTATTTGTGGAAAAATTTACCACATCCACACCCTTCGGTTTTGGGCTACCATCCTTATAACGAACAGGCTCCATACTTGAACGGTTTGTCAAATTATAGAGGCTAATCTCGTAATTGAGCAAAGTGTCGCAAATATAGGTATAGTCCCCCATCCTTATAGTATCACTCTTGTAGTCGCTCGGCTCAAAGAGCACGTCGCGTTGTGCAAATGAAATATCCGCACACCCGAACAGCAATACAATATGTATTAAGAACCTTTTCACGTTTTCATACATCTTTTATGGTCGTCCAATCGACCCTCCGAGGGAGCCCACCGCATTGCCCAACTTACCATCGGGCATCGTAAGTTTCTCCCCATCCTCGGGCACTGCCAAGCCACTCTCCTCTCTACCTCGCGGGCACTGTCGCCACGATAGTAAACAGTAATTCAATTTTCTTCCCAAATCAGTCAATTCAAAGAATATCTCATTCTTGAATCTTAACTCCATATTTCTATAAACCTCAATAGGAATATCCGCATATCCATCATACGCCAAATAGTTGAAATACACATCCGTTATTTCTCCACTACTTGAAGATACATTGAGGACTATGTGCAAAGGGCGACCATCCAAACTCTCGGCCTGCTCTTGCGAGAATGCTTCATCCACAATATTATACAAATGCCTATCTTTTGAATCACTCATAACAAGCGCATCAATCCATAGACTTGTGGCCAATTCAGAGTCCAACGGTGTGCCATCTGAATAACACAACTCTCCGCGCCCAGGATGGTCCTCAATATTGCGCAAAGTGATGCGTACCTGTTTTAATGTGTCGCAAATATATGTATAATCCTCCATTTGCAATGTGTCGGTGGTATAGTCGCTTGCAGTAAATGTCCGCGACTCCATACGTTGCGCAAAACAACTATCAATACAAAATAGGAGAACAATAATTACAGCGTAATATTTCATCTTAATCACAGTCTTTGAAGAGTAGTTGCAAGTTCGAGGCTGTTGACACACGCAGCGAGCCCCGGCACAACCCCCAAGAGTGCGCTACGCAAACTGTTATATATCAATTTGAACCTCATATTATCACCCTCTTTTTATCACCTATCTATCTTCCCTCTCGGATGGGCCGATTGGTAAATTTCTTTCAGGCGCGAGATGTTGTTGTGGGTATAAATCTGTGTTGTCCCCAACGAGGAGTGGCCCAAGAGCCCCTGTATCTCCCTAATGTCCGCCCCCCTTTCGAGCAGCAACGTGGCGAAGGTGTGACGCAGGACGTGGGGGCTGTGTTTACCCTCTATGCCCCAGGCCGCCAGCAACCGCTGCACAGCGCGCTCTATTTGGTAGCGACTCATAGGTCTGCCTTCCGATGTTAAAAATAGTGATTTTTCACCACTTGTGCAAATTTTTTCATTGGTAAAGTCCACAAAATTTTTCAGCACAGGGCCTAATAGGCTCACTATGGGAACGATTCGCTCTTTTTGGCCCTTACCCACCACCCTGACGTGGCTCCACGAGGGGGTGAAACTCTCGCGGGTGAGGCTTGTGACCTCCGCCAAACGGAGCCCCGTACAGTAGAACAGGAGCACCAAAACCGCGTCGCGCCTCTCCTCGAAATTCTCACTCTCCGCCCTCGTCATCAACTCCTCCACGAGCCTCAACATTTGCTCCTCGGGAATGTAGGTAGGCAGGAGTGTCGGTGTTTTCAGTCGCTGGGTGATAGCGAGAGGGTTGGTCTTGATTTGTTTCGAGGCGTGGAGCCACTCGAAGAGTGCTTTGATGGAGGAGGTTTTGGTATTCACCGAGGAGGGTTTGTAGAGTGGCTCGCGGTGCTTGCGCCCACCCGAGGAGATAACCTTTTTCTGCTCCATCAGGTGCATAACCCATCCGCCCAAGTCGTCGGATGTAACCTCTTGGGGTGCGAACTCTTCGGGGGAGGTTCCACACCAAGCGATAAACTCTCTGCAATCGCGCAGATAGTGTGCCACAGTTCCCTCCGAGAGTCGCTTTTCGCCCCTCAAATAGTCCTCAAATTTTGTCAGCATCTCCGCCATATTCTTCTCATTTGGTGCTTCCGCTCTTCAAAGATACGAAAAAAAATCGCAAGCGCGAGGTGTGCGCTTGCGTTTTTTTCAACTTTTCAGGCGAGCATTCCTACTCCGCCAAACCGATATCTGCCTCGGTGATGGTGAAGGTCCATTTGTTGTGATAGATGGTGTGTCTTTCGGTTTTGGAGTCTTCTTGATATTCGTGCACCCATTGAGTTTCATCAAACAAATCGTGCTCACCGTTATCCTCGCCCATCACCCACACCTTCAAGGTATCTTCCCCGTCTATGGTGGTAAGATAAACTTTGCTCGAAATCAATTCATAGGAATTTGAATTTATGAAAAACAGAGCTAAAAAATCACCTCTATTTTCATTATCTCCCTGATATTGTTGACAAAAAATATCATCATCCGATATGGAGTAATTCTCAATTTCCTCGTATTCTTGTGAGTTATCATTTGCATATACTTTCTCAATACACAAACGCACATCACACCCCGTTTGGTTAACAATCACCCACTCGCTTTGATATGGTGGATTCATCACCCACCCCGTGTCACAAGACCAAAGCAATAGTCCCGTCAAAAAAATAAGCAAACGTTTCATAAAGCAATATTTTTAGAATTTGCTCTTCAAAGATAGCAAAAAAATCGCAAACACCTGCCGATGTTCGCGACTTTTTTATCCGTCTGAATTGTCGAAATGCCGATTAGAACGAGAACTCCACAACTGCCCCGAGGGCTCCATAGCCATTTTGATATACGTTGCTAAAATCGCCCGAGATATATGAACTACTGCCCTGCAAAAACATACCCGTAAGACCAAGCGAGAACCACTTGAACTCTACACCTATGGTTGGTTGCCAATACAAGCCATCCAAACCATCGAGGTTTGTGATATTTGAGCCATAGACACCAATTTTGTTGTCGAGGTAGGGGGCAATCCATCCTCTGCCCATTTTGATTCTACCCTGAATATATGTCGCAGGGAGAAAATACTCTCCACCAGACTCTCCAAAACTCAACCCCATACCCAAGAAGAAATGGTTGTCGAACCACTTGCCGTGAGATATTGAGCCCATAGGGGCGTGCTCCGGCGACCATCCTGCACTAACGATTGTCTTCCAATCACCACTTTGCGCAAACGCCCCAATACCCACAAAGCACAGAGCGCAAAAAATAATAATAAACCTTTTCATAGTTCTTGACAGTTAGTATTTCCCATTGTTACTGTAAACCCAAAATTCTCCAAATGTATCCATCGGAGTAGATATTTTTGCAAATATAGAGAAAAACTCCGAGAAAAGAGGGGAAAAATATAATATATTTTTTCGTTAGTCGTTAAAAAATGTATAACTTTGCGCGCTAAATACCCCCTTTGCGCGCGAGGGCCACACGCACGCGAGCAGTCGTGTGGCAAACAAACAAGGGGGCAAGCAAATTGAACAGATATGAAAGCAAGAGAGATAATCAAGTGGGTAGTCGCTATTGTGGCAGTGAGCGTTGTGGGGTGTAGCCCCTTCAACAAACTGCTCAAACTCAACGACTCGGAGCAAATGTATGAGGCCGCCATCAAGTACTACAACGAGGGCGACTATCAGCACGCACTCCAACTCTTCACCGAGATTGCACCTCGATACGCATCCACAATGCGTTCCGACACGATTATGTACTACACCGGATGTTGCTACTACAAAGAGGGTGACTTCAACACCAGCGCAACAATCTTCGACGAGTATCGTCGCACCTACGGACGTAGCCCTCTATTGGAGGATGTGGAGTATATGCACGCTATGGGCTTCTATTTCGCCTCACCACAGCCCTCACGCGACCAAACAACAACCTTGCAGGCTATCAGCGCCATCAAGGAGTATATGGAGCGATACCCCAATTCGCCCAAAATGGGCGTGTGTGAAATGAGGCTCGAAGAACTCAAAGGCAAACTCTACGACAAGTCGTTCATCAACGCACGAACCTACTACAAAACCGAGCGCTACAAGGCCGCAATCATCGCCTTCAAAAACGCTCTCGCAGAGTACCCCGACACCCCACACCGTGAGGAAATCCTCTTCCTGACACTCGATGCAAGTTACAAGTTGGCAGCCAACTCCATCGCTACATTGCAGGTGGACCGCCATCTCGACGCAATGGATGCCTACTACAACTTCATCTCCGAGTTCCCCGACTCCAAACACAAAAGAGCCGCAGAGCGTATGCAGAGAGGCTCCAAGAGATTCCTCGCCAAACACAACGCCGATGGGATGGGCACCGAAGGTGACCAGGCAGAGGATGATAACCAGGCAATGGAATAAAAAAAGAGACAAAAACATAACACCACCACAAAACAGGAGGAATAAAAATGGAAATCAAAAAGAATGTTCCCAACAACACCGTAACTCGCAAACTCACCGATATCGACGCACCCACAGGTAACGTCTATGAATCGGTGACCATCATTGCAAAACGCGCAAATCAAATCTCCACCGAACTCAAACAGGAACTCAACCGCAAATTGGCTGACTTCTCCTCCTCGACAGACGCACTCGAAGAGACTTTTGAGAATCGTGAGCAGATTGAGATTTCGAAATACTACGAGCGTATTCCCAAACCCACCCTCATCGCTACCGAGGAGTTCCTCGATGGTGAGGTTGTATTCAAGGAGAAAAAATAGCCATCGGAAGGTCGCCTGACCTATTGCGCCATAGGCTAACACTTCAAAGGCGGGTTGGGGAGCGCAAAGACTCTTCCCACCCGCTCATTTATTCGGACCTCGCAATCCAAACACCTCACAAGACCCTCTATGTTACGTCACCTGACCGTTGAAAACTACGCACTCATCGAGCGCCTCGACCTGACGCTCTCGCCCCACCTGAACATTATCACAGGTGAGACGGGTGCGGGTAAGAGTATCCTCCTCGGAGCCCTCGGTTTGGTATTGGGCGAGAGGGCCGATATTGCCACCCTCAAAGAGAGCGGCAAGGGGTGTGTGGTGGAGGGCACATTCGACATTGCCCCCTACTCGTTGCAAGGATTCTTCGAGGAAAACGACCTCGACTACGACGATGAAACCATCATCCGCAGGGTGATAACCCCCGCAGGCAAGTCGCGTGCCTACATCAACGACCTCCCCGTAACACTCTCCCTGCTGAAAGAGTTGGGCACAAAACTCATCGACATCCACTCCCAGCACCATTCATTGATGCTTGCCGACGAGGAGTTCCGTATGGGAATTGTGGATGCTATGGCGGAGAATCGCCCGCTACGCGAGGAGTATACCACCCACTATTTGGCACTACGCAAAGCGGAGAGGGCACTTGCCGACCTGCGAGAGAGGGTGGAGGCCGCAATGAAGGATAGGGAGTATGTGGAGTTCCAATATGGGCAACTCTCGGCGCTCCATCTGCGCGAGGGTGAATTGGAGGAGTTGGAGAGTGAGCAACGACTCTTGGACAACGTGGAGCGCATAACCGAGGCTCTGGGAGAAGGCGGGCAGATGCTCGATGAGGATGAGAACGGTGTGCTCGCAAGGCTCAAAAAAATCGAAACTTCGTTCCAAAAGATAAAGGAGGTCTATGCCCCAGCCGAGGATATTGCCGAAAGGGTGAGAGGGGCACTTGTGGAACTCAAAGACATCTCCGCACTACTTGGCCAGGGACGCGAGAGAATCGATGGCGACCCCGAGAGGGCGCATCAGGTGGTGGAGCGCATTGATGCCATCTACACCCTTATGCGCAAACACGGGGTGCAAAGCGTCGAAGAACTCATAGCCATTGAGCGTGACTATGCCGCGCGTCTTGGGATGATTGTCGATGCCGACGAGAACCTCGCCAAATATGAACAAGAGGTCGCCACTCTTCGCAAAAGAGCAATTCAGGTGGCCACAAAACTCACCGCCTCGCGCGTCAAATCGGCAAAGGTGCTGTCGCATAAAACCGAGGAGATGCTCGCAAGGCTCGGTATGGAGCAGAGCCACTTCGTGTGTGAGGTTGCCGAAGAGTATGACAACCTTACCCCTATGGGTGCCAACCGCACAAATTTTCTCTTCTCCTCCTCCGACAAATTCCAACCCCAACCCCTCGAAAGGGTCGCCTCGGGTGGAGAACTCTCCCGCGTGATGCTCTGCTTGAAAGCCCTTGTGGCCGACAAAACCGAGATGCCAACGGTTATTTTCGACGAGATTGACACGGGAGTCTCGGGTCGCGTTGCCGACGCTATGGGGCAAATCATTGCCGAACTTTCCACTCTCCGCCAAGTGGTCAATATCACCCACCTCCCACAGGTCGCCTCAAAGGGCGAAACCCACTTCCGCGTATTCAAACAAGAGGGGGCAACGCAAATCAAACTCCTCACCCACGAGGAGCGCATAGACGAGGTGGCGGCAATGCTCTCGGGTTCCAACGTCACAGAGGCCGCTCGCGCGCAAGCGCGCACGCTAATAGGATAGAAGTAATGCCACCCCCAAAAGGAGTGGCATTACTTTTATCATACTGATAACTGTTTACTCTCTACTGACAACTCTTCTTACGTCGTCGGGACCGCTACCGTTGCAATCGTAGGTGACGGTATGGATGCCAAATTCGGAGGCGGCATCGGTATTTGCAACCTTGTCGTCGGCAAAAACTGTCTCCGAAGGCTCCAAACCATAGCGCGAAAGGATGATTTCATAAATCTCCTTCGAGGGCTTATTAACCCTCTCCCTATACGACACCACCGCGCCATCGAAAAGGTCGAAAACAGGAAATTTCGATATCTCGGCATAGAACTCCTTCGACATATTCGAGAGAATATAGCACTTGATACCCTTCGCTTTGAGTTCCCTGATGAGGGCCTCGGTTTCGGGGATGGGTTGGAGCAGTTCGAGGAGTTTCTGCACCTGGTCGTCTGCATCCTCATAGGTGAGGTTATAGTCCTCGGCAAGCATCTTGGTTACCTCCTCGCGGGTGTATGTGCCCCTGTCAAACTCACTCCAATACTCTGGGAAAGCCTCATCTGCGGAGATGAAAGCAAAAGTGTTGCCCAGCACCTCGCCAAGCCTCTTGAAATCACGCCCGAGAACCACGCCCCCGAGGTCGAATATTGCATTCTTAATCATCTGTCTATCTGTTGATTTCGTGGTTAAACACCTCCATTAGTCAATCTCGAAGCGGCGCTTTGTAGGGCTCTCAACCTCAATCTTCACCGTCATCACATCGTCGGGCAGGAGCGCCTCAATCTTCTCCGACCACTCCACCAAGCACAACCCCTCGGAGTAGAAATACTCCTCATAGCCCATATCGAGAGCCTCCTCGGGACGCTCAATGCGATAGAAATCAAAGTGGTAGATAGGTCGCGCCTCGCCCGTGTCATAGCGATTGACAAGTGCGAAGGTGGGGCTTGTCACCACATCCTCACTCCCAAGTTGTGCGCAAATCTCGCGGATGAGCGTAGTCTTTCCCGCCCCCATCTCGCCAAAAAACGCCACCACATTTCTGCCCTCCAATCGGGCAAGAATCTCCTCTGCAACCTCGGGCAAATCGCCCAATCCGTTTATACTAATCTCTTTCATACCTTTTTTCTTTTCGCTTTTTTCGCGCCTTTTTTGCGACTTTTTGTAAAAAGTCGCTCCTCTTGTCGCTTTTTTGTAAAAAAGCGACGCAAAAAACTTTTATGCGATACTTCGTATCGCTTGACTTTGCTCTACCCCATTAGGGATGGTAGGGAATTTAGGGAGGTTAGGGAGGTTAGGGAGTTTAGGACTCTCTTCTCTAAATTCACTAAATTCCCTAAATTCTCTAAATTCTCTAAATTCACTAAATTCCCTAATATCTCCTCGGGCGATTCATCGCCCGCAACACACGCCCGTATCTACTTAAACTTCACAACCGTAATACCCGCGCCACCTCTATCGGGGTGGTCGTCGGTGGCCGATGCCACCTGTGGTATATACCTCAAATAGCGCCTAACCTCCTCTTTGAGTGCGCCCGTGCCCTTGCCGTGAAGAATCGTCACACTGCCAATGCCCACCATTATCGCATCGTCAATGAAGTCCTGCACCACATCCATAGCCTCCGCAGCCCTCATTCCTCGAATGTCGATATTGTCCTTGAAGGCGAGTTTGCGGCTCGAAATATCCACACTCACAACGGTGCGTGCCGTAGTGGGGCGGGTGAATTTCTTGAACTCGCTATGGGAAATAGCCTCCAAGCGGTCTATGGCTATGGTGGTCATAATCTGACCCATAGCGACCATTGCCTTCTTACCCTTGATGCTCATCACCTCGCCAACGCCCTCCTGACCTGCAATGCGCACTTTGGCACCCACAACAACAGGCAACTTCTCGGGCTCTTGGGGCTTCACCTCCTCGACCATCTCTCCACGTTGGGCCTTACGCTCGGCGCGCTTCTGGCGACGACGCTCAATCTTCTCCATCTCACGCGCCACCTTCTCGCTCTCGGCGGAGAGGTAATCCACATCGCTCTCCACGCGCTCCCTGACGGCCTCAATCTCTCGACGGGCAAGGCGGGTGGTCTCCTTGTCGGCCTGCGACTCACGAATCACCCTCACGGTGTTTTCGATGGTGCGGTTTGTCTGGTTGAGAATCTCTTTGGCATCCTCCTTTGCCTGACGGATGATGGCTGTACGCTCCTCTTTGAGTGCCGCCAAGCGCGAGGCATACTCGCTCTCCATCTCCTCCACACGCCTGTCGGCAATGCGTATTCTTTCCCTCTTCTGCTCCCAATAGTTTCGGTTGCGGGCCACCTCGCGCAGTTGCCTTTCGAGGCTTATGACCTCCGAACCGGCCTTCTCGGAGGCACTACGGATAATATCCTCGGGGAGCCCTATCTTGCGGGCAATCTCTATGGCAAACGAACTGCCTGGCTCTCCCATCTCCAAGCGGAACAAGGGGCGGATGTTCTGCACATCGAACATCATAGCGCCATTTGCCACTCCTCGGTGGTTGGAAGCAAAGTACTTTATATTGGTATAGTGGGTGGTGATAATGCCGTAGGTGCCACACTCCACAAACCTTTCGAGCATAGCCTCCGCCATAGCGCCACCTATCGTGGGCTCCGTACCACTACCAAACTCGTCAATGAGTATAAGGGTCCTTGCCCCAGCACCCGCCAACATCTCCTTCATATTCGTCAGGTGCGAAGAGTAGGTACTCAAATCGTTCTCGATGCTCTGCTGGTCGCCAATATCTATGAATATGTGCTCGAAGAGCGGCAGTTCGCTCACAGCCGAGGCGGGAATGGCAACACCCGTCTGGAACATATACTGCAACAATCCCACAGTCTTCAAGCACACCGACTTACCTCCCGCATTGGGACCCGAGATGACCAATATGCGCCTTGCTCCATTGAGCAGCAAGTCCAAAGGTACCACCTCCTTTTTCTCCTTGCGGTGGCTCTGTTCCAAGAGCGGGTGGTGGGCACCGACCAAGCGCAAAGTACCCTCCTCGGAGAGTATCGCCCTATAAGCACCATTATCCACCGCCCAGCGAGCCTTACCTCGCAGAAAATCAAAGAAAGTCAAATATTTACGACTTGCACCAATATTCTCCCACTCGGGGCGGATGGAGTCGGTCAGTTCGGTGAGGATGCGTATAATCTCACGTCTCTCGGCATACTCCGCCTCACGCAGAGCGTTGTTTATCTCCACAACCTCCACAGGCTCAATATAGACCGTCTTGCCCGTCGCCGACTCGTCGTGCACAAAACCTTTGAGTTTGCGCTTATGGACCGCCGATACGGGTATCACAGGGCGGCCATCCCTCACCGAAAGCGATGTGTCGGGCTCCACAATACCCTGACGTATGGCCTCCGCCAAAACAGCGTGTAGCCTCTTGGCAGCCTGACCCTCGTGGGCACGAATGGTGCGACGTATCTCATAGAGTTCCACCGAGGCACTATCCCTCACCTCTCCGTGACGGTCAATTATCGTATCTATATGATTTACAATCTCCGGAAAGTCACTTACCCCCTCCGACAACCCCGCCATAAGCGGATAGCGCTCCCTCGAAGAGAGAAAAACCCTCATTATCTCACCCACCTCTTTAAGACCGGAGCGCAGCAAAACCAACTCCTCACACTCCAAAAAGGTGCCCTCCACCGCGAGTTTCGACACCACCGATGAGAACTCCACAAGTTCACCCTTCGGGAAGGTCTGCTCCATCAAAATAGCCTCCCTCACCTCCTCGGCAACACTCTGGCGGTAGTTCACCTCCTCCGCAGAGGTGCAAAACTCCATCTCCGCCACCAAATCCCGCGCACCCGACGTGGAGCACAGCAAGGCAATCTGCTGACGTATACGGTCAAAACCAAGTTTTATCTCGAGTTTTTTATTCATTCTTTTTTTTGCACCTTTTTCTTCGCGCCTTTTTCTTCGCGCCTTTTTATAAAAAGGCGCCCCTTTTGTCGCTTTTTTGTAAAAAAGCGACGCAAAAAACTTTTAGTGTAGCCTTTGCTACGCCCTATTTTAGCACCGCTACGGCACCGCTGTGCGTCCGCTACTCTCTATTTCTCCGTCACCACGAATGCCCCGGCAAAGGTCTTTTCGGCCTCCGCTTTGATTCTCTTGGCATCCTCCAATGAGGTGGCGGGCACCAAACAACGCCACTTACCCGACGAGGTCTGGCGTTGTACAATCCTACCCGCCCACTTGCCAAACTTGCGGTCTGTGGGGTCGGACTTCTTCGAGAGGGTGCATATCTGCACAAAGTATTTAGTGGTGGGCTTTGCGGGCTCCACTGCGGGTTTCGGTGCGGGCTTACTCTCCGCAGGTTTCGCCGTAGGCTTAATCTCTGTGGCGGGGACACTCTCCGCAGGTTTGGTTGCGGGTTTTGCGGTTTCGGTGAGTGGTTGTGCCACAGGGCTCTTCTCGGGTGTGGGGGTAGATGTCACCTCACTCGCCTTCTCGTTACACTTCGTGCGGTACTCGCTGAAAGCATCGAAGAGGGCCTTTGCCACCTGCTTTTGTCCCACCTCACTGTGGAGGTAGTCGCGATCACCCTTGTGGGTCATAAATCCCATCTCGGTGAGCACCGAGGGCATAGCGGTGCGCCAAAGCACAAGGTAGGGGCCCTGACGAGCGCCTCGGTCTGTGATGGCGGTATTCTTGGCGTAGTGCTTCTGCACCATCTCGGCAAAAATCATACTCTGCTCCGAGTGTGCATACTGCATCAGCGAGAAGATGATGAAACTCTCGGCACTCGAAGGGTCGTAGCCCTCATATTTCTCCTCGTAGTCACCCTCCATAACGATTACCGAGTTCTCCCTCTGCGCCACCGCGAGGTTCTTTTCGCTCTTGTCGTTACCCATAATGTAGGTGCTGCTGCCGTGTGCCTCATTGTTACCCACCGCATCGGTATGGATGGAGATAAAGAGGTCGGCACCTGCCCTATTGGCAATATCGCCTCGGGTATGGAGTTCCACAAAGGTGTCATCCTTGCGGGTATAGACCACCTTCACATCGGGATAGGCCTCCTCAATCATACCGCCCAAGAGGAGCGCCACTTTCAGGTTGAGTGCCTTTTCGGTCTTGTCGCCCCAAGTGCAGCCCGGGTCTTTGCCTCCGTGTCCGGCATCAATAACCACCGTCGAGAGTCTCTTTTCGGTAGCGTCGATTTTCCCTTGCGCAGATACCACATAAGGCACCATTAGCGTTAATATGAGTAGCAGCCTTGTTGTAAATTTCATAGTTTTTAACTATTTTTGTTGGATGATTCTCGCGCGCACAGGCGCACAGAGTCGCATTTTATTGGGTTTTTGCCGACTCTGTCGGCAAAGGTAATGATTTTTTAGGATATTTTGGCACAAAAAAGGATAAAATACTCACTATTTTCACTCGTGGCGTTGCTGGTCTGCACCACCCTCGGGGCGCAAAATCTCCCTACGGGAGAAAATATTTTGCACTCCCACGCTGACTCTACGCAACAGATAGTGCACAACCACCAACACCCTACCGACTCGCTCATACACCGAGCCGAAAATAGGGCCATCGACTCGCTCCTGGTACTCCCCAGCGACACCGCAGGAAGGCGCAAACAACGCAACTTCCTCGAAGAGGTCATCAAGGGTAAGAATAAAGACTCGCTCTACTACGACGTAAGGGGCAAGATGGTACACATCTATGAGCAGGGCGATGTGACCTATGGCAATATGAACATCAAGGCGGACTATATGCGCGTGGCGATGGACTCGAAGGAGATTCTCGCATACGGCAAAGCCGACACCTCTGCCTATGGACACACACGCCCCGAATTTACCGAGGCAGGCTCGACCTACACAATGGATACCGTAACCTACAACATCGACACCAAGAAGGCGAAAATCTACGGTGTGGTGACCAAAGATGGTGAGGGTTACTTGACGGGTAAAGAGGTGAAAATGATGGCGGACAAGTCGTTCAACATCAGTGGCGGTGTCTACACCACCTGCGAGGACACCAACCACCCACACTTCTACATCAGTATGTCGAAGGCGAAGTTTATCCCCGGCAAGAAGATTGTTTCGGGTCCCCTCTATTTGGTGATTGCCGATGTACCCCTGCCGGTGCTGATTCCCGAGATATTCTTCCCAATGAATACCGAGCGCAAGACGGGTTTCATTATGCCCTCCTACGGTGAGGAGAACACTCGTGGTTTCTATCTGAAAAATGGTGGCTACTACTTCCACATCAACGACTATGTGGACCTCAAACTCACTGCCGGCATCTACTCGTTGGGCTCGTGGGAGGTCAATGCCGCCTCCACCTATCGTGTGCGCTACAAGTACAACGGCTCGGTGGGCATCAACTACGCACAGGTGGTGACGGGCGATAAGGGCTCGGCAGACTATTCGAGTCAGGGCAATATGAAGATTACTTGGACCCACACACAAGACTCCAAGTTCAACCCCAACTCCACATTCTCGGCCAACGTGAACTTCTCCACCCCGGGATATAACAAAGATGCGTCGAACGACCTTACCGACTACCTCTCGGCACAGACCACCTCGTCTGTCTCCTACTCCCACTCGTGGAAGGGCACCCCTATGAGTCTCTCGGCGAACCTTAACTACTCGCAGAGTTTCAAAACGGGCGACGTAGCCCTCGGTCTGCCCAACATCAACTTCAACGTGAGCCGCTTCTACCCCTTCAAGCGTAAAGTGATGGTGGGCAAGGAGCGCTGGTATGAGAAGATTGCTATGACCTACAAGGCGCAGTTGCAGAATAGTATCAACACCAAATATGAGGACCTGTTGAAGCCCGAGACTCTCGGACAATTCAAAAATGGTGTCAAGCACACACTCCCCATCAGCGCATCATTCAACGTGGGAGGATTCCTCAACGTGTCACCCTCGGTGAACTACAACGAGAGGTGGTATTTCCGCCGCGTGAACCAAAATTGGGACCCCGAAGTGGGGGCTATCGTGCAGGATACCACCCGAGGATTCTACCGCGTCTATGACTACAACGCCTCCGTTTCGGCCAACACTACCCTCTACGGTATGTACCAATTCAAGAACCCCAACAGTTTCTTGAAGGCCATACGCCACACCATCAACCTCTCGGCAAGCGCCTCGGTGGCACCCGACTTCGGCAAAGAGAAATATGGCTATTGGAAAACCATACAATCCAACGCCGAGGGGACACAGACCAAAAAGTACTCCCCCTACTCGTCGGAGATGTATGGTGTGCCCAGCAGCGGACCCAATGCGAGCCTCTCGCTCTCCGTTGCACAGACCCTCGAAGCCAAAGTCGCAAGCGACCAAGATACTACGGGTATGAAGAAGGTGAAGGTTATTGACGACTTCTCGTTCTCACTCTCCTACAACTTCCTGGCCGACTCGATGAAACTTTCGACCATCCCCGTGAGGATTCGCTCGAATATCATCAAGAACTTCGGCATCAACATTTCGATGACACTCGACCCCTATGAGGTGGATAAAACGACGGGCAAACGCTATGACAAACTTATGTTGCGTCGCGGCATTCCGGGTAGGATTGCCTCAACAGGCTGGTCGTGTGGCTACACATTCCGCTCCTCGGACCTCTACACCGAAGCGACCATCAACGACATCTCGAAGCAGTACCCCGAGTACTCCAACCCATATTTCTATGACCCCAACGACCCGTTGGACCCCGCCCTGCGCAGGCAACTTATGACCTCGCAGTACTACGACTTTTCGATGCCCTGGAACTTCTCGTTCAACTACTCGATAAACTACACAAACAACGGCATAAAACCGAAGATTGTCAATACCCTGGGCTTCAATGGCTCACTGACGCTCGACAAAGACAAAAAGTGGGCAATATCCTACTCGGGAGGTTTCGACTTCGACAACAAGGAACTCACCCCGGGTGTGGTTACACTCGTTAGGGACCTACACTGTTGGCAGATGAACTTCTCGTGTGTGCCCTTTGGTTATCGTAAGAGTTGGAGTTTCAACATCAGCGTCAAGTCGTCGCTCCTGCAAGACCTCAAATACGAGAAGAGTTCCTCGCACTACGACACAATGTACGAATAAGAACTCTTGTGTAGAGTGGTCCTAAAATAAGGCGTAGCAAAGGAATAGCGATACGCAGTATCGGACGCACAGCGTCTTTTGTGATGGTGGTGCTAAAATAAGGTATAGCAAGGTCAAGCGATACGCAGTATCGCATAAAAGTTTTTGGGCGACTTTTTACAAAAAGTCGCGAAAAAAAGAGAACACAATAAACTAAATAAAAGAGAGAGATGAAAACTAAAATTATGACATTTATTATGGCAGCGGCTGTAATTACCAGTTGCGACTCTATGAGGAACAACCCACTTGTAAATCAGGGCGAGACTCCTTATGGTACTCCCGAGTTCTCGAAGATTGAATTGGAGCACTATATGCCTGCTTTTGACTACGCTTTGGCAGAGGCAAGGGCAGAGATGGAGGAGATTATCAACAATCCTGCGGAGCCTACTTTCGAGAACACCATCGTGGCTATGGAGCGTAGTGGCGAGTTGTTGAACCACGTTTCGACCATTTTCTTTGTGCTCAATGGCAACGAGACCAGCGACCAAATGCAGGCATTGGCTTTGGAGGTGCAGCCCAAACTCATCGCCTACTCCAACGACATCAGCCTCAACCCCACATTGTGGGAGAGGGTAAAGGCTGTCTATGACAAGAAGGAGAGCCTCAACCTGAACGAGGAGGATAGTAAACTTTTGGAGGACACCTACAAGGGTTTTGTGCGCAGTGGTGCCAACCTCTCGGAGGAGGGCAAAGAGCAGTATAGGAGAATCTCCGAGGAGATGTCTTCTTTGTCGTTGCAGTTTGAGCAGAACGTATTGGCAGCGACCAACGCTTTCTCGCTCAACATCACCGACGCAGAGCAGGTTGCCGAGTTGCCCGCATTCGTGAGGGACGCAATGGCTGCCGAGGCGAAGGCTCGTGGCGAGGAGGGCTGGACTGTGACTCTCCAACAAGCGAGTATGTTCCCCTTCCTGACCTACTCCTCGAATAGGGAGTTGAAGAAACAGGTGTGGATGGCTTCGAACACCAAGTGTGTGGGTGGTGAGTACAACAACCTCGATATTGTTAAGCGCCTGACCGATTTGAGGCTCGAATTTGCCCACTTGTTTGGCTACGACAACTACGCATCGTTTGTTCTCGAAGAGCGTATGGCAGAGAACACCACCACCGTCAATGCTTTCCTCGAAGAGTTGAGGGCTGCGACCATCAAGTATGCCAAGAAGGACTACAAAACCGTAGCAAGGTTTGCACGTCGCAACGGTGCCGACTATGAGATTATGCCCTGGGATTGGGCCTATTGGAACGAGAAATATAAGGTTGCAACCTTCGACTACAACGAGGAGGATGTGAAACCTTACTTCGAGTTGGAGAATGTCAAAAAGGGTATCTTCACCCTCGCAGAGAGGCTCTATGGTATCCGTTTTGTGGAGAATAAGGAGATAGATGTCTATCATCCCGACGTGAAGGCCTACGACGTATTGGAGGAGAATGGCGACTTCCTGGGCGTACTCTATATGGACTTCTTCCCCAGGGCTACCAAGCGTGGTGGCGCGTGGATGACCGCCTTCCGCGAGATGAAGACCGTAGATGGCAAGGCTGTTCGCCCCTTCATCTCTCTGTGTGGTAACTTCACCAAGCCCACCGAGAGCGCACCTTCGCTCCTGACCTTCGACGAGTTTGAGACCTTCCTCCACGAGTTCGGTCACTGCTTGCACGGCTTGTTTGCACAGGGTACCTACGAGTCGCTCACCGGCACAAATGTCTATCGTGACTTCGTGGAGTTGCCCAGCCAGATTTTGGAGAATTGGGCAATCCAGCCCGAGTTCCTCGACATCGTAGCCGTTCACTACCAGACCGGTGAGAAGATGCCCGAGGAGTTGAGGAGCAAGATTATCGACTCGAAGAAGTACCTTGCGGCTTATGCCAACATTCGTCAGGTATCCTTCGGTACTATTGATATGGCCTACCACACCATCAGCGAGCCCATTGAGGATGTTATGGCATTTGAGAGTGAGGCTGCTGCCTCCACCCAGGTATTGCCTACCGTTGAGGGTACCCATATGGGTTGCTCCTTCAACCACATCTTCTCGGGTGGCTATGCTGCCGGATACTATGGCTATAAGTGGGCAGAGGTTTTGGATGCCGATGCATTCGAACTCTTCAAACAGGAGGGCATTTTCTCCCGCGAGTGTGGTGACCGCTTCCGCGAGGAGGTACTCTCCAAAGGAGGTATTCGCCATCCTATGGACCTCTATGTTGCCTTCCGAGGCCACAAGCCCGAGACACAGGCACTCATTGATGAGATTTTGAGGTAAATAATTTGTCTAACGTCCAACGTCGAAAGTCTAACGACGCGGGTTCGTTGGTACGAGCCCGAAAAGCATTTAAGACTCTTGACGTTAGACGTTAGACGTTAGACTAAAATTATGAAGTATAGACTATCAGAAATCGCACACATCGTCACAAGAGGAAGCCTCTTGGGATGCGATGTGGAGGTTGCGAGCATTATGACCGACTCACGCCATAGTTTTGCGCCCGAGAGCGCACCTATGTTTGTGGCAATTGCTGGTGTTAATCACGATGGTCACAACTTCATTGACGACCTCTATCGTCGAGGTGTGAGAGCCTTTATGGTGGAGCGGGAGATTGATAGAGAGCAGTATCCCGAGGCGGGATTTGTGGTTGTGGGCCGCTCGTTGCGTGCTCTGCAAGAGGTGGCAGCCAACTACCGCTCGAAATTCAAGGGAACAATGGTCGCCATTACCGGCTCGACGGGCAAGACGGCAGTCAAGGAGTGGATTGCCGAGTGTGCCCCTGTGGGCGTGAAGGTCTTTCGCTCACCCAGGAGTTACAATTCGCAGTTGGGCGTGGCCCTATCGCTCCTGATGATGGAGGGTGATGAGGATTTGGCGGTGATTGAGGCCGGCATCTCACGCCCCGATGAGATGGCACGCTTGGAGGCCATCATTCGTCCCGATGTGGGTATCTTCACCTCGCTCGAAAGCCAACACGACGAGAATTTCATCGACAGAGCTCACAAGGCTGCGGAAAAGGCGGTGCTTTTTGCCCGCACACAGAAGGTTATCTACAACTCCTCCTCGCGCTACATCACAGAGGCTTTGGAGGCCGTCACTGCTACAAAAAAGGTGGGGGTCGATAATATGAGGGCTATGGTGGGCGAGTTGTACGCCACGTTGGGCTACGACAGGGAGGCTGTGGAGGCTCATCTGGCCAACTCCGAACCCGTAAAGTTGCGCCTATCGCTTGCCGAAGGGCTGGGTGGGTCGATAATTTTGAGCGACACCCACAACTCCGACATCAACTCCATAGCCATTGCGCTCGATTCGCTCCGCGAGGTGGCGGGCACAAGGCGCAGGATTGTGGTGCTCTCGGATATGCTTTACAGCACCTTGCCCGATGAGGAAATCTATTCGCGCGTGGCACACTTCACAGCCACTGCGGGGGTTGATAAGGTGATAGGCATAGGTCGCTACATTGCCGCCAATAAACACTTTTTTGCCGACAGCGACGAGTTCTACTCCTCGGCTGACGAATTTCTGAAAGTCTGCACCCAAGATATGTTCGAGGGGGCTGCGGTGCTCATTAAGGGTGGGCCAATGTCGGGCTTCGACAGGATTGTTCACACCCTTTCGCGCCAAAGCCACACCACCGTTTTGGAGGTGAACCTCTCCTCTATGGTGGCCAACCTCAACCGCTATCGTGCGCGTCTGCCGAAGGGAACCAAATTGATGACAATGGTCAAAGCGTCGAGTTACGGACACGGCGACTATGAGATTGCTGTGGCGCTACAACACGAAGGAGTGGACTATCTCGCAGTGGCATTTGCCGATGAGGGTGTGCTACTACGACAGAAGGGTATCACTATGCCCATTGTGGTCCTCAATGCCGATGCCGATAGTTTTTCGCTTATGACCTCCTATCGTTTGGAACCCGAGATATACAACTTCTCCTCATTGGAGGCCTTCGCCGAGGCTGTCGAAAAGGCGGGAGAGAGCGCCTACCCTATACACCTGAAAATTGATAGCGGTATGCACCGCCTCGGTTTTCAGATGTGTGATGTAGAAAGACTTACGAGGCGACTCGAAGAGTTGAGAAGATTGCTCACCGTAAGGAGTATCTTCTCCCATTTTGCCACAGCCGATATGCCCGAAGAGGTGGAGTTTGTAAGGAGTCAGCAGAGAACCTTTAAGGAGATTTCGGAGGCCATAATGGCCACCCTGCCCTACAAACCCCTGCGTCACATCAACAATACAGCGGGTATGGAGCACTTCATAGAGAGCCACTACGATATGTGCCGATTGGGTATTGGGCTCTATGGCGTGGGCGAAGGTGTGAAGCCCATTTCGAGGCTCACTACACGCATCGTACAGATAAAAGAGTTGGGCGAGGGTGAGAGCGTCGGCTATGGCCGCGCGGGCAAGATTGTGCGCCCCACGAGAGTCGCCACCATCCCCATAGGCTATGCCGATGGTCTGGACCGCAGGCTCGGCTCGGGAGGGTGGAGTGTCGGCGTAGCCGGGATGAAGGCTCCCATCATCGGGCGAGTATGTATGGATAGTTGTATGATAGATGTCACCGGCATCCCCTGCAAGGAGGGCGATGAGGTGGTAATATTCGGTGGCGAGGCGGGCTCCATCCAGGAGATGGCGCAACTACTCGACACCATCCCCTATGAGGTTATGACCTCCATATCTACGCGCGTGAAACGCATATACGTCAAAGAGTAACCCCCGCCACAAAAGATGAAACCCTACGGCAAAATCTATATGCTCCCCTGCCCCATCAGCGAGGGCAACCCCTACGATGTACTCCCCGAGAGCAATAGGGCAATTATGGCATCCATCGACTACTTCATTGTGGAAAATGTGCGCTCGGCACGTCGCTTTTTGAGCGCCGCAAAGATTGGTCGCCCCATTGAGGAGTTGGAATTTGCCGAGTGTAGCGAACATACCACAGAGTTGGAGATTCTTCCGCTCCTGAAACCCGTCTTGGAGGGACGCAATTGTGGCATAATCAGCGAGGCGGGACTGCCGGGTGTTGCCGACCCCGGGGCCGACGTGGTAGCCGCAGCGCAAAAGAGAGGTGTGGAAATCATACCCCTTGTTGGCCCCTCGTCGATACTTATGGCACTGATGGCAAGTGGCCAAAATGGCCAAAGTTTCGCCTTCAACGGCTACCTGCCCATCAAACCTGCCGAGAGAACGAAGGCTATCAAAAACTTCGAGCGTCGCGCACAGAGTGAGGGACAGAGCCAAATATTCATTGAGACCCCCTACCGTAACGACAAACTCTTCGGCGACCTGCTCGCCACCCTCACCCCCACAACACGACTTACGGTTGCGGTGGATGTTACCTCCCCGACACAAATCATCCGAACCCTTTCGGCTGGCGAGTGGCGTAAAGCCCCCAAGCCCGAAATGCACAAACGACCTACCATATTTATTATAGGACGATGATTTGCTTTGGACTGATGTCCAAGGTCTAACGTCTATTGTCGCGGGGGCTCCAATGTTGGAGTCCCCGAAAGTTTTTTAGGGAGGTTAGGGAAATTAAGGAATTTAAGGAATTTAAGGACCATCAGCCGACTTCGGGCTCGCGGTTGCGAGCCCGCGACGTTAGACATTGGACGTTAGACGTTAGACGTTAGACAAAAAACGCATAGAACGGAGGGATTTTTGTGCCAAAAGGTGCCGTAACGGCACTTTTGTGAGGGTGGTTCTCCCAAAAGAAAAACGCATAGAATTAGGCGAGTTATAGGCGCACAAGAAAACCACCTCCGATGTTTACAAACGTAAATGAGGAGGTGGTTTATCGCAGTGCAACGACTAAATCGTCAATTATATGCGTTTTTAGAAGAATTTAACGCGCTCATCAACAATATCAGCACCCTCACTCAAAGCCTGATCAATGCGCTCGTTGAGATAGTAAAGCTGATAGGAATCCAAACGTACCTTCTCGTCCTCGGAGGTAACATTCTCCTTATCGGTACGGCCCTCTACGGTGAATACATAGATGCCATAGTTGCCAGCAACGGGAGCCTCAATGGTGCCCTGCTCGGCAGCAGCGATAGCACCCACAAGTTTCATATCGGGACCTACGCCCACGATAGTGTTGGCATTGCCAAGCACCTCATTGGCCTCTACAACCTTGCCGTTCAACTTCTCGGCAACCTCGTCGAGAGTGGTAGCACCTGCTATCTGCTCCTCAACCCAAGCGGCCTTTGCCTCGTTGCGGAGTTGGTTTACGATACGGCTCTGAACCTCCTCAATGGGCATATGGCCCTCCTTGCGGATGTTGGTAACGGTAGCAACAACATAGTCGCCATCAATCTCCATAACGTCGGAAATCTTGCCCACTTTGTTGTTGTAAGCCCAGCGCACGAGTTCACGAGCATCCGAGAAACCACTAACGGTACGGTCTGTATTGCGAATACGAGCATTGCGTTTTGCAACACCGAGGTCGGCAGCAGCCGATGCAAGGTCGCTATCGTTTGCGGCAGCAATGAACTTGTTAGCCTCGTTTGCTACGCCCTGGATGGTAGCGTCACCAGCAACAACATCGTAGGTGATGGTTGCAACCTGTGCTTTGCGCACGGGTTTCGAGCGGAAGGTGAGTTGTGCAACGTGGATACCGAACTGACTCTCAATCTTCACAATCTGATTGAGGCGAGCATCGAGAAGTGCGTTGCTGAACTCGGGAACCATAGCCTCGGGAGCAAATTTACCCAAGTCACCACCATTCTGTGCCGAGCCATCGAGCGAGTATTTCTCTGCCAACTCTGCAAACTTCGCGCCATTGCGCAAAGCGGTCACGATGCTGTCTGCCAACTCATTCTGGTCGAAGGAGAGAAGGATGTGGCGTGCGCCAATCTCATCGGGCATATTGCGTACATCAGCAACGCGAGCCATAGTGTAGGTGTTACCCTCCAAGATGGGGCCGTAGAGCTGACCGCGTTTGTTACCGAAAGCGTAGGGTTTGTACTCCTCGGCAATCTTCTCTGCCGAATAATATGCGTTGTCTACATTGCTGTGCGAGTTGGCGGTGGCAAACTGCAAAGCGTTGTCGGCAGCCTTGAACTCCTCGGCAAGAGTCTCAACAGCCTCTTTTGCCTCGGCAAAGTCAGCCTCCGAAGGCTCAATGGGGAATACAACGTACTCCACCTCGCGGCTGGATTTCTGACGGAAGAGGTCTTTGTGGTCGTTGTAGTACTTCTTAATCTCTGCCTTACCGGGAGCAGCAACCAACGAATCGGCAATGGTGTAGTAGGGTTTAACCACAACCTTTGCCGTCGATGCGGTGTTGGCAGCCTTCACCGAATTCTCCACATCAATGTTGTTGGCAGCAAAACCTGCACCCACGAGAGTGGTGAAGTTCGACACGAGGCGCTGCTCGGCTGCTTTCTTCTTGATGTAGTTCCAGAGGTCATAGGCCATCTGATTGCCCTCCACCTGTGCAAGGAAACTGCGCAGGAACTCGGGGTTGTAACCACCGGTGGTGGGGTCCGAGAAGAAGGAGGTGATAACGGGCGAGAGGAAGCCACCCTGAATCATATCGACAACCTCCTGGTCGGAGATAGTAAGACCCAAGCGGGTGAACGAGGGAGCATAGGCATTAGCCATAACCATATCGTTCCAAGCCTCGTTGTAGATTGCATCGTACTGCGCTGCGTCGAATGCGCTGCTACCGTAGAGTGCGGTGTAGATGTTCTTCACATATTCGGTCTGGTAGGCATACTCTTGGTACTCGATATTCTGACCATTGATTTTACCTACACGGTTAGCGCGCGAAGTGAAGATACTACCGCTGCTGAAAAGGTCGCCCAAAAGGAAGGCGATAAGACCAATTGCGATGACGATGGTTACGATAACGCCACCTTTGGTCCTCAAATCATTTAATGTTGCCATACGTTGAGTTTAGTTTTTTTGTTTATTTATTTTGTTCTATTTTGCGCTTTCTACAAAATCAGCCTCAAATATAGTGATTTTCTCCATAAAACCTATCACAAAATCCTAACTTTTGCCAATTCTACCCTCGAAGAGGTAGATTTGAGGATTTTTATCTCCCTGCCTTCGCTCTCAATGACGGTGCCCACAGCAGGAATACCACCGTAGTGGTCGATAATATAGCCCGCCAGGGTGTCGTACTCGCCCTCCTCCGAGAGTCCCAACCCGTAGCGTTCATTGAGGTAGGCCACCTCCAAACGGCACGAAAGCACCCATTGTTTATCTTTGAGCACCTTCTCCACCATCTCGGGTTCGTCGTGCTCGTCCTCAATCTCGCCCACAATCTCCTCCAAAACATCCTCCAATGAGATGATACCCGCAGTGCCGCCAAACTCGTCAATAACCACCGCAACACTCTGGCGAGAACGTATCATATCACCCATCAACTTCTCGGTAAGCATAGCCTCCGGCACATACCTCACAGGCATCAGTATATCCTTGATACTCTTTGGGTTCTTGAAAAGACTCTTGGTCGTCACATAGCCCACAATATTGTCTATGCTCTCCTCCCACACAAACAATCGGGAAAAGGAGGTCTCTATAAATCTCTCGGTGAGGCTCTCAATGCTGATGGTCGCCTCCACAGCCTCCACATCAACCCTCGGAACCATACAATCCCTAACCCTCAAATCCGAAAAATCCAGAGCATTCTGAAATATCTTGATATCATTCGCCTGAACCTTCTCATTCTCGGCACTCTCATCAATGAGGTTTTCGAGGTCTATCTTGCCAAAACTCTTGATGTTATGCTCCTCCTTGACCTTCAAGCCCACCATACGCAAGATGGCAAATGAGAGCGCGGTGGAGAACTTGGCAATGGGAAATAATATCAGGTAGATGAGATAAACAGGCACACACAAAGCCCTAAAAAAGGCATTGGGACGCATCTTGAAGATGCTCTTGGGGGTGAACTCACCCAGAAAAATAATAACCAGCGTCGAGATGAGGGTTTCGACAACTACCGCATCGTCCGCCATCGCAATACCCATCTTTCCCGCCAGCAGGTGGATGAGTTTTGCCATAAAAGTTGAGTAGATAACAAGCACAATGTTATTGCCCACCAACATCGTGGTGATAAACTCTCCGGGCTTGCTTGCAAAACGCTCAATGATGCGTCCCACAACACCGCCCCTCTTGCGGTCTATCTCCATACGAAGTCGATTGGCGCTGGTGAAGGCTATCTCCATACCCGAAAAAAAGGCAGAAAGTAGCACCGACACCAACACTATCACTATGACACTCAACAAACTTTCCATTCTTTTTTCGTGACTTTTTATAAAAAGTCACCCTTTTTCGCACCTTTTTGTAAAAAGGTGCTGCCAAAAACTTTTATGCGATACTGCGTATCGCTATACTTTTCTCTGCCTTAATTTAGCTCCACCCTATAAGCCTTATAGGGCTTATAAGTTTTGTCGGTCGACGGTCGACCTATTGGCGAGTGGGTTTTGTGGAGGGGTTTTTGTGCCAATCCCCTTACCCAGCGAGTGCATATCGTGAGGCGAGTTCAAGGCTTGGTTTTGATTTTGCTCCGCAGTTTACAAACCGTAAATGAGGAAGCAAAATCAAAAGCATAACGCAGAAATCGCCCACGAGATGGGCTCGCTACGAGATGTGCTCGCTAATCCTGCTCTGCATCAACCCACATCCTACCCTCATTCTCGCGGAACACCCAATCCTTAAACTCCGAATCGGACTCAAAGCCCTCTCCTACAAAGACATCCAAACCATCGACAATCTTACAATCCACGTTGGAATAGACCTTGTCGGTCTTTTGGTCCCAAAAGAGTTGATTGGTGTAGAGTTCCCTGCCATCGGCGCTCGTGCCCACAACATTGCCCCTCGTCTCCCATAGTTCCCTCTTCTCATAGAAGATGGCGTAGTCGGCCCTCAACTTGGAGTTGTCGCCACCAAGCGAATCGAAGGTCACGATATTGATACCCCTGCGAAACTCCATATAGGGGTCGCGAGCAAACTCATAGCGTTCCATAAGAGGCGTGGTAAAGCGGTACTCCTTGACACCATTTTTGGTATAGACCATAGTCAGGGTGTCGCTCTGCTGGGTAATCATCGCCTCCATATTGACCTCTTTGGGCTTGGGAGCGCCAGAGCACGAAAACAGCAAGATAGCACCTCCCACAAGAGATGCTACCATTGCTGTTTTATATACTTCTCTGATGGACACTATTTGGTAGGTCTAACGGTGGTACTACCCGAAACCCAACCGCAGTTCACGGTGTAGGCATCGCCCTCCTGCATACCTCGGAAGAAGCAGTCGGCCTGTTTGGGGAAGTAGTTGCGGTAGGTGCTCAACAGCGATGCGCACAACTCCTGCTGTGCCTCGTTGCCCTCAAAGAGGGTGCGAGCCTTTGCTACCATATCATATGCCAACCAGAATACGGTCTGTTTGTCGAAGCCCTCGCAGGTAGCGCCATCAACATAAGCCTGTGCAAGGCAGAGGTATGCCGAACCATTCTCGGCATTGTACTCGATAGCCTTCTTTGCCCAGGTAGCAGCCTCCCTCGAAGCACCAGCCGACAACTCGGTACCCGAAATCTGAACACAGAGGGTTGCCTTCATTACGGGGTCAGCCTCAATCTCCACAGCCGAGCGGAGGTATTCGAGAGCCTTTGCGTAGTTTTTGTTAGCCTCGAATGCGCGGCTCAAAAGTTGTGCAGTTGCAGTCGAGGGGCTCTGTGCGTAGTATTTCTCACCCACCGAGAGGAAGAACTCGCTCTGGCAGTTGTTGCGTGCCATAAGTTTGAACGCCTTCTCAATCTGTGCAGCGTCATCGGGATTGTTAGCAAGCCTGTCGCTGAAAATGGTTTCGAGGTTGTTGCAATCAGCAGCACCCGACGAGATGAGCAGTGCGTCGAATGTGGTCTTTGCCTCTGCGTCGGTAACCTGGTCCATCTTCGAAGCCATAAACTCATACTCGTTCATAAAGTGGTCGGTCTCCACATTGAGGTTCTGGTACTCCTCAACCAAAACGGTGAAGTACTGGTTGATGAAGGTTGCGTCCACCTCGGGGTCTTTCTCGATAGCCTGACGGAAGAGTTGGAGCATACCCTGCTTATCCTCCGAGCGGTATTTGTAGTAATCTTTGGCTTTGTTCTTCAAAATGTAAACCTCACCGTACTCCTTGTCGTCGGCAAAAGCAGCCAAACGCAAGTCCCAAAGGTTCATCAGCGCCTCGATGTTGGCGACCTTCTCGGGCATACTCTTCGAGCGAGCAATCTTGTTACGGTAGATGTTTGCACCGTAGGCATAGACGCTGCTACGCGCTTTGGGGCAGTTCTGAATCAAGGTGTTCATATACTCCAATGCCTTGTCATAATCTTTGTTGTTGTAGGCATCGGTGAAGAAGTTGAAGAGGCGAACATTCTCCTCCCTCTCTACTGCGGTAGCGTTCTCACCCCACTCGGGACCATAGGTGGTTGCAGGTTTCTGCTCCTGAACCTCGCCATTCTTTGCAGCAGCAGCCTTCTGTGCGGCAATAATCTTGGCAATTTTCTCCTCCTCTGCTTTGCGAGCCTTCTCGGCCTTCTCGGCTGCTTTGCGAGCCTTTTCGGCCTCTTTTGCTGCCTTTTTCTCGGCCTTCTCGCGTGCTTTACGCTGTGCGGGGGTTTCCTCTACCTGCTGGGTTTCCTGGCTCTGTGCCAAAAGAGTGGTGGTGTTCATCGTGCCTGCCAATACGAGCGAAAGCACTACCATCGACTTGATTACAATCTTTTTCATTGGTGTTAAGGTATCTTTTTGTTTGTGTTTATATTGTTGTTTCGTTTCTTCTCGTTTTCCTTCTCTTTTTCGCGACTTTTTGTAAAAAGTCGCCCAAAAACTTTTAGTGCAGACCTTGCTCTACCATATAAGCCTTATAGGACTTATGGGGCACACAAGGCTTATATGTTTCATCCCCCTTGCGAGTCGAAGGTTGGTGCAAAAAACACCCACAAGGCACACTCACTAATCGTATTTCATCTTCACAAACCAATAGTCCTCGCCAAACAAACTAAACCCAACGGTGAATTTGAGATAGTTCTCTTTGGAGAGTCCTGCGCGGGTTGTACCCCTTTGTCCCAATTCCAAACCGAGGTTTATGTTCGACAGACCCGTCATCCTCAAAGGTATGCCCACGCCAAAGGTGAGGGCTACATCGCTGATGGGTTGGTCATTGAGCACCACATAGCACTGGTTCCAATGCACACCCGCACGATAGGTGAAACGCTTGAAGGCGTTACGCACATCGCCTCGATTGGGGGTATATTGACCTCCCAATCTGATGGTATTGGTATTGCGGAATGCGAGGTTAGCCTTCGCGTCATTCGCATTGCGCGAACCCCAATCGGCAAACTCATAGTCTATGCCGACGCTATATTTGGGGCGGTGGAGATAGGCACCCACAGCGTAAATTGAGGGCATCGAGAAGTCGGAGATGGTCGTCTCGTTCACAGCATACTCACCCGGGGTGAGGGTGCTATTGAGGGGCACGCGGGTCTCCACCTCGTTGCCCATCTTGCCACCAATCTGCCAAGTTGCGCCCACCGTCAAAACCGTGTTGGTCTCCGAAATCGGGGTCCACTGCATACCCAACTTACCGAAGAAACTATTGACCAACTCGGTGGAGGTACCGGAGAGTGCGTAGTAGTCGCCACTACCCGTAATGGAGGTGGGTTGTGCGCTAAATGTGCGCAGGATGCTACCGTGATAGTAGATGAGGTCGGCACCGAGCGAGAAGTTGCGGAACAACTCATAGCCCAAGCCCACCTTGAATTGAGTGACATCACCCGAGCCCGCATAGGAGTAGAACATCTGACCAATGCCACCAAGCACCGAGGGGTTGGGGTCGTAGTAGCTCACATTGTAACCCACCGAGCCGTAGGGCATAACACTCACACCCACACCCATTCCCTTTATCAGAGGAAACGACATCGAGATGTCCCTGATATTGAAGGTGTTGTAGGCAGTCAGGGCATCCGAGGTGCGTGCATAGAAGTTTTGGCCCTCCATATCGAAGTTGGAGAGGAAGGAGTTGTTCCTCACCGAACTATACGACGCAGGGTTGAGGGTGTTGATATAGAGGTAGTTGCGGAAGCCAATACCTGCACCACCCATTGCGCGAATGGTGGCATTACCCTCTTGGTGGATATCTCCTATGCCGTAGAATGTATATGGCGAGTAGGTATTAAGACTACTTTGTGCCGAGGCCACAAGGGAGCCTCCACACATCAGTGCCCACACTACAATCGCTACTATTTTGCCTTTCAAATTCATTCCTTTTTTGCTCTTATTTTTCTGCCTCCTTATAGACGTAGTCTATATGAATCTCGCAAATATCGTGTTTTTTAATCTTTTTTCAAAGCATTTCCCACCCCTTTGTGATTTTTTTCATACAAAGTGGCAATTTTCAGGCACCAATGGGGATTATTGAGCCACCGAGGATGACGAAATAGCGGCACTCAATGTGTCCAAAAGGTCGCATCCCATAGAGATACTCTCTATCTCTCTAACGACCAAATAGACTCTATTGTTGCTCTGTTTGAGAACAAATTTGTCGGCACGCGAGGTTATATAGCGCAAAATGCCACCAAAAATGGCGCTCTTATAGTAGAGGCTCCTGCCATCGGCGGGGAACCAGAGGAGCATCAGGCCATTTTTCACCTTCGCCCTCTCGATGCCGAGCGACACAGCCCTCCAACGCAGGCGTACAATATCCACGAGGGTACGCGCCTCGGGGGGCAACGCTCCAAAGCGGTCTGTCATCTCCGACACAAAGCGCTCAATCTCCGCCTCTTCGGTGATGCCATCCAGGCGACGGTAGAGTTGCAATTTTTCACTCGCCGAACCCACATATCTCTCGGGCAGAAGCGCCGCGTGGTCGGTCTCCACCTGACAATCGGTAACATAGCGCACATCGTCGGGCAGGCTCACCTCGGCACCCTCGCCCAATATCTCTTCGAGCCCCTCGGTGCCCTCCGTGCGAAGTTCCGTAATCGCCTCGGCGAGAATCTTCTGATAGGTCTCAAAGCCCATATCGGCAATAAAGCCACTCTGTTCGGCACCCAGCAGGTTGCCCGCACCTCGAATATCCAAATCCTGCATTGCAATATTGAATCCCGAGCCCAAATCGGAGAACTCCTCAATGGCCCTCAACCTGCGTCTTGCATCGCCCGTCAGCAACTCATCGGGGGGCGAGAGAAGGTAGCAAAAACTCTTCCTATCGCTCCTTCCTACCCTGCCTCGCAGTTGGTGTAACTCGCTCAAACCGAAGCGATGAGCATTATTGATAATTATCGTATTGGCATTGGGGATGTCGATTCCGTTTTCGATAATTGTGGTCGCCACCAACACATCATACTCACCATAGATGAAATCCATAATGAGCCTTTCGAGTTGCGGGGCGGGCATCTGTCCGTGTCCCACAACGACCCTCGCCTTCGGGCGCAATTTCTGCACAAGAGCGGCTATGCGTTCAATATCCTCAACCCTATTATGCAGAAAATAGACCTGACCCCCTCGGTCAAGTTCATAATCGAGCGCCTCTTTGATAATCGCCTCATCGAAGGTGTGCGACTCTGTGACGATGGGTTGGCGGTTGGGCGGAGGTGTGGAGATGACCGACAAATCGCGTGCCCCCATCAGCGAGAATTGCAGGGTGCGGGGAATGGGGGTGGCGGTCAGAGTGAGCGTATCGACACTGACGCTCAACTCTCTTAATTTCTCTTTGGCTGCCACACCAAACTTCTGTTCCTCGTCAATAATCAGCAGGCCCAAATCCTTGAACTTCACATCCTTACCCAGCAACTTATGGGTGCCCACAATGATGTCTATTTTACCCTCCGCAAGGTCGGCCAAAATCTGCTTCGTATCCTTCGAGGTGCGGGTGCGCGAGAGGTAATCGACCCTCACGGGAAGCCCCCTCATACGCTCGGCAAAGGTGCGGTAGTGTTGGAGCGAGAGGATTGTGGTGGGCACCAGCACCGCCACTTGTTTGCTGTCGCACGCAGCCTTGAAGGCCGCCCTCACAGCAACCTCCGTCTTTCCAAAGCCCACATCGCCACACACAAGCCTATCCATCGGCTCCTTCGACTCCATATCGCTCTTGACGAGTTCCACAGCCTTCTGTTGGTCGGGGGTCTCCTCCCAGGGGAACGAACTCTCCAACTCATATTGGAGGTAACTATCGGGCGAGAAGGCATAGCCTCCGCTTGCCTTCCTCTCGGCATAGAGTTTTATCAGCGAGCGGGCAATATCCTTCACTGCCCTCTTGGTGGCCTCCTTCACCCTCTGCCAAGCACCAGCACCGAGGCGGTAGATGCGTGGTGGAGCGTCGCTATCCTTACTCTTGTAGCGCGAGATGCGGTGGAGCGAATGGACATTCACCAAGAGCACATCGCCCTCCTTGTAGACAATCTTGACCGACTCCTGCTCCTTGCCGTTCTCAACCGAGCGCACAAGTCCGCCAAACTGTCCCACACCGTGATCAATATGCACCACATAGTCGCCAATTTTGAGCCTATTGAGTTCGGCAATCGTAAGGCTCTCCTTCCTATCAATCTCACCTCGCAGGGCATAGCGATGATAGCGGTCAAAAATCTGGTGGTCGGTGTAGAGGCTCACTCTCAAATTTCTATCCGTAAATCCCTCGTGGAGAGTCATTTTCAGCGGCTCGAAATGTGCCCTGCGACGGGTCGCTGCAAGTACATTTTCCAAGCGTTCAAATTGGGTGCGGTTCTCCGAAAGGAGGTATGTCGTATAGCCCTGTTCTGCCCTCGCCTCAATATCGTCGGCCAGCAGGTCGTACTGTTTGTTGAAGGCAACCTGTGGTGTAGTGTTGAAGGCCACCTGCGCCACCGATGCGCGCCTTGAACTCGGGCGCGAAAGCACCATCGCACACCCCTCCGTACCCTCCAAAAAGGCCTTCGCAGAGGTCACCCTACGCGCATCCTCCGCAGGATTGTCGCTCTCCGAGATGAGTCTGCGCCTCAAATCGTCAATTTTTGAGAGGCTCTGGTCGAGATTCGCAACCCACCACACAGCCCCTTCGGCATAGTCGCTCACGGGAACTTTGGTGCTATTGTCCAGATTCTTCAAGTTGGGCAACACTCTGATGCTCTCCACCCTCTCGGTTGAGAGTTGCGAGGAGAGGTCGAAGCGACGCAGGCTCTCCACCTCATCGCCAAAAAAGTCCAACCTGAAAGGCCTGTTTTCCGAATAGGAAAAGATATCGAATATGCCACCCCTTATGGAGTACTGACCCGGCTCGTGAACAAAATCAACCCTCTCAAAGCCAAGCCCTTCCACCCTCTCTTGGAGTGTGCTCATAGGTAGGTTTTCACCCACCTTTACCTCCACCACCCTATCGCCTACACTCTCCTGCGAGGCAACACACTCGGCAATAGCCTCGGGATAGGTACAGACCAACAAGTGGCCTCCCCTATGGTTGCGAATAGCCTCCAATGCCGCTGTGCGTTGCACAACACTCGATGGGTCCTCGCCACCATAACAAATCGAGCGCTTATAACTCGACGGAAGAAACATCACCCTCTCCGCATCCGAAAGCCCATAGAGGTCGCCCGCAAGGTAGGCCGCCGAATCCCTATCCTCCATCACACAGATGTGCACACCACCGACCTTTTGTGCCACCACAGCACAGTAGAGAGCAAAAGCCGAACCTGCCAGAGAGGTTATCTCTGTCACGGTTCGGCTCTCAATCTGCCTCGCCAACTCCTTCGCGGGAGTGGTCCGCAAGGCGCGCTGAACAATCTCCTTTATGGTATTGCCTTCTTTATTCAATGGTTCAACACTTTCGGGTGGGGCAACACCCCATCCCACACATTGGCACTCCCACCCCCATCTACGAAAGTGGGCGACGCTTACGGTCTACAATCTTGAACTCCACAATACCCATCGACTGGTCTACCAACAACTTAATGTTGGAGAGGTAGCGACGACACCACTTGTGACGAATGCTCCATAGGCCACCTTTGGAGAGGTAGGCCGCCATAATGGGATTGACAACCACCGACATACGGCGTTTGCGCTTCTCGATTGCGTAGTAGGCAATCTGGTTTTCAATCTGCTTGTCGATGAGAATCGAGGGCGAAATCTTACCCGTACCTCCACACGTTGGGCAGGTCTCCTCCGCCTTACTGATGGCCTCGGGGCGCACCCTCTGGCGGGTAATCTGCATCAGTCCAAACTTCGTGATGGGCAGGATGGTATGCTTTGCCTTGTCGGTTGCCATCAGTTTCTGCATCTCCTCATAGAGCCTCTGGCGATTCTCCGCCTTGTGGAGGTCGATGAAGTCGATAATCACAATACCGCCCATATCGCGCAAGCGCAACTGACGGGCGATTTCGGCTGCCGCCGAGAGGTTCACATCCATAGCCGTACTCTCCTGGTCATCCGCCACCTTCGCGCGGTTGCCACTATTGACATCAATGACGTGCATAGCCTCGGTGTGCTCAATGATGAGGTAGGCACCCCTTTTGAGCGACACATACTTGGCAAAGAGAGATTTTATCTGGCGCGAGATATCGAAGTTGTCAAAGATGGGCTGTGTGCCCTTGTAGTGTTTGACAATTTTGAGTTTCTCGGGCGCTATAACCGAAATGTACTCCCTAATCTCGTTGTAAATCGTCTCGTCATTGACGTGAATGGCGTTGAACGACGCATTGAGCGAGTCGCGGATGATGGTATTCGCCCTACTCATCTCGCTCAATAGTTGCACGGGGGGTACTTTGGTCTTGATTCCCTCCAACGCACTCTCCCAACGCTTTATGAGCGAGAGGATATCCTGCTCAATATCCACGTCACTCTTGCCCTGTGCGGCGGTGCGGATAATCACACCGTAGTTTTTGGGCAAAACCTTGTCGCAGATGCGTTTAAGACGTTTTTTCTCCTCGTTGGAACGAATCTTTTGGGATATGGATATTTTGTTTGTAAATGGAATGAGCACTACGTTGCGACCTGCGAGAGAGATATCCGACGTAAGTCTGGGACCCTTCGTCGAGATTGCCTCTTTGGCAATCTGCACCATTATGGGCTGACCGCCCGCAATGTAACTCGCCAATTTGCCCGTCTTACCCAGGGGCTGGTCGAGTTTCAAACTCTCGATTCGCACGTTTTTCTTCTTCGTCGAAAGGTTCGCCACGAGTTTGTGTAGTGTGGTGAACTGTGGCCCGAGGTCGAGGTAGTGAATAAATGCATCCTTCTCGTGACCAATATTGACGAATGCGGCATTCAATCCGGGCATAATCTTTCTCACCTTGCCCAGATAGATGTCGCCCACCGCAAAACCACTCTTGCAACTCTCCTTGTCCAACTCTACGAGTTGTTTGTCCTCGACAAGAGCGATGGTTACCTCGGTGGGTGTTACGTTGATGATTAATTCTCTGTTCATTGTTCTTTTTTCAAGTGTGTCCTACCACTGTGGGCAGGAGGAAGCAAGCGCGGGGCACAAAAGACCCCCTTCACGAAAAAATAAAGCCAAAAACCCTTTGATAGGCTTTCAGCTCTATTTTTTCTATTAAAGGTAAACCGACAACCTATTTCTTGTTGTGTTTATGACGATTTTTGCGCAGGCGTTTTTTGCGTTTGTGGGTCGCCATTTTGGGACCTTTCCTTTTCTTACCGTTAGGCATAGTTCTTAATTTTTAGATTTGGTTGATAAAAATTACTCCTTACAAACAACTCCTTATTTTACTTTGCTTGCGAAACTCTTTGCGGGTTTGAAAGCGGGGATGTTGTGTGCGGGAATGGTGATAGTGGTGCCTTTCGAGATGTTGCGAGCTACTTTCTGTGCGCGCTCCTTGATGATGAAACTACCAAAACCCCTCAAATATACGGGCTCGTTCTCAATCAAAGAACCTTTCACGTTCTCCATAAATGCCTCTACAACCTGCTGTACGAGAGCTTTCTCTACGCCAGTCTCTTTGGCGATGTTGTTTACGATATCTGCCTTTGTCATAACTGTATGATTATAAAAATTAGTTTATGTTAAATTCGTTATTTTCCAAATCGGAGTGCAAATATAAGGCATTATTTGGTTAATTTACAATCGAGTAGCAATTTTTTTTCATTTTTTCTTCTCAACAGCGCCCCAAATTATCCCCACAATAGGAGGTCACACCCCTCTGTGGGTGTCAATTTTCGTGCCTCGAACCCGCTGCACAAGTGGTGAATACCCCTTTATTAAAAAATAAAAGGGGAAAAATTTTGACTTCCGAACAAAAAATTATACTTTTGGGGGAAACTACGCTCACACAAAGGGGCTATTGGGATACCACACACGCCCAACTCCTCTCTTTAAGGCGCAACAACAAAACACACAAATAACTAATAACCAAAAAATTAAAAACCATGAAAAAACTATTTGTAGTTCTTTTGGTGGCACTCCTCACCCTGCCTGCAATGGCACAGGAGCTGACCCCAAAGAAAAATGCTCGTGGCAGATGGGGCTACGTTGATAGCAAAAACAATTGGCTCATCAGGGCCAAGTATGAAGTTGCAGAGGAGTTCGCTTCCAACGGCCTTGCAAAGGTGAAAGACACCAAAGGCAGGTGGGGTTTTGTGGATAAATCGGGCGAAGAGGTTGTGAAACCTCGCTACGATTGGCTCGGCGACTACTCGCTCGACGGCATCTGCAAGGTACAAGAGGACAAAAAATTTGGTCTTGTGAACCGCGAAGGTAAGGTGCTCGCAAAGACAAAATATGACGAAATTGAGGAGTTCTCGGAGGCCGGAACCGCTGTTGTTCGTATCGACGAGAACTACGGTATGATTAACAAAGAGGGTAAAGAGATTATCCGCGTGCGCTACCAGGAAGTTACCGAGTTCTCGGCAGATGGCTTGGCTTGGATTAAACAGTCCGACAAATGGGGCGTTATCAACCGCGAGGGTAAGACTATCGCCAAAGTGAAATACGACGAGGCAGGTGTTTGGAATGCAAACGGTACCGCTCACGTCAAATTGGAAGGCTTGGTAGGTATCCTCGGCAAAAACGGTAAGGAACTCCACAAACCCCAATACGAAAGCATCGGTCAGTTCAGCGAGGACGGCTTGGCTTGGAGTGTGAAAGAGGGCCTCTATGGTCTTATCAACGACCTCGGCAAGCGCCTTTCGGACAACAAATACGATGAGGTTAGCGAGTGGAACGAGAGCGGTGTTGCTCTGGTGAGGATTGGCACCAAATGGGGCTTCGTGAACAAAGCAGGTAAGGAGGCTCTCCCCGCTGTTTATGACGAAATCGGCACCTTCAATGAGATGGGTATTGCCAAAGTTACCAACGAGGGTAAGTTTGGTTTGGTAAATACTCTCGGTGTAGTTTTGGCACCCGCAAAATATACCACCATCGGTGAGTTCGCAGCAGGTCTTGCAAAGGTTAGCATCGACGGCAAGTATGGTATCATCAACGCCGCAGGTAAGGAGATTACCCCCGTGAAATACGACACCTTCGCAGAGTATGCACAGAACGGCTTGGCTCTCGTGACCGCCGAGGGTCTTATCAGTTGGGTAGACCGCACCGGTAGGGAGATTGTTCCCGTAGTGAATGACGAGGTTGGCGAGTGGACCGAGGATGGCCTCAACTGGGTACGTCAGGGCGAACTCTACGGCTGGATTGACATCACCGGCAAACGCATCACCAAAGTGGAGTACACCAAACTCTGGGCTTGGGACGTGAACGGCTTGGCAAAAGTTGCCAAAGGCGAACTCTACGGCTGGATTACCCGCGAGGGTGACCCCATCGCTCCCATCGCTTTCTCGGAGGTTGGCGACTGGAACGAGGTAGGCTTGGCTTGGGTCAAGAGGGACGGCCTCTATGGTATGATTGACGTTGAGGGCGACACCGTAGTCTCCATCAAATATGCTTTCATTGGCGAGTTTGGCGCAAATGGTCTTGCAATGGCTTCGCTCGGCGAGAACAAATGGGGCTGGATTAACACCAAAGGCAAAGAGGTTCTGAAAGTGAACAACCAGGCTGTTTGGGCATTTGGCGAGGAGGGTCTTGCTAAATTCCGCGACGCAAAGGGTAAATATGGCTTCATCAATGCCGAGGGTAAGAAAGTTGTTCCCGCAAAGAACGACTACGCAGACGACTTCGTGAATGGCCTTGTAAGGGTTAGCCAGAAGGGTACCTACGACGAAAACGGCAATTACAGCGGTGGCAAATGGGGCTTCTACAACACCAAAGGCAAAACCGCAGTGCGCATCTCCTACGACTATGCAGACGTATTCGCAGGTGGTATGGCTCGCGTGAGCACCAAAGGTATTTGGGCCGATGGCAAATACACAGGTGGTATGTGGGGCTTCGTGAATATGCGTGGCAAAGAGGCTATCAAACTCAAATACAACGATGCCGGCAACTTCGCAGAGGGCTTGGCTTGGGTTAATCTCGGTGGCAAGTATGGTTGGATTGACCAGAATGGTCGCGAGGTAATCGCTCTCCAATATGACGACGTTCACAACTTCGACCAGGGCGTTGCAAGGGTTAAACTCGGTGGCAAATATGGCTGGTTGAACAAAGCAGGCAAAGAGGCTATCGCCATCAAGTACGACTCGGCAGATGACTTCGACGCTAATGGCTTGGCAAGGGTATCTTTCGACGGCAAGTGGGGCTTCCTCAACCGCAATGGCGAGGAGATTGTGGCTGTTAAGTACAACGGCGCAGAGCCCTTCAACGCAGAGGGTGTTGCTATGATTCAGAGTGGCGACACTTGGTTCAAGATTAACACCGAGGGTGTAATCACCGTTACCCCCAAATATATTGGTACTCTCCACTTCGACGAGGGCTTCGCACCCATCCAGCTCGATGGCAAATGGGGCTTCTGCAACGTAGCAGGTACTATGGTTGTTCCCGCACAGTATGACGCTGTATGGGCATACTCGCAGGGTGCTGCTATGGTTAAGAGTGGCGAGGTTTACAACTGGATTGGCGTGGATGGCAAACCCATCAACGACAAGACCTACGATAGCGTTGCTAACTTCGACGAGGGTGGCGTTGCCAAAGCATCGGCTGCCGGTAAGTGGGGTTATGTAAACCGCGCAGGTGTGGAGGTATTGCCCGTAATCTACGACGAGGTAGGTGATTGGGATGCTGCCGGCTTGGCAAAAATCGCCCAGGAGGGCAAATATGGCTGGGCTAACCACGATGGTAAGGTTGTAGTTGCTCCCAAGTATGAGGACGTTGGTGACTTCAACGCCGACGGTCTTGCAAGGGTTAAGATTGGTGGTAAGATGGGCTTCCTCGACACCAAGTACCGCGAGATTATCCCCGTAATCTACGACGAGGTAGGTGACTTCCTCTACGGTGTTGCCAAAGTTTGCTCGGATGGCAAGTGGGGCTTCATCGACATTGATGGCAAAGAGATTACTCCTTTGAAATATAGCGAGATTGGCGAGATGGCCGACGGTGTTGCCAAAGTGAAAGCCGCAGGCAAATGGGGCTTCATCGACGCTAAATACGACGAGGTATTGGCTCCCATCTACGACGAGGTAGGTACCTTCGTGGAGGGTATCACTTGGGTGAAACTCGAAGGCAAGTGTGGTCTTATCGACAAGAACGGTAGGGGTATCACCGCTCCCAAGTACGACACCATCGCCGACTTCCAGGAGGGCGTTGCATTGGTTAGCATCAACGAGCTCTGGGGCTACATCAACCGCACCGGTGCAGAGGTTGTGCCCATTGTTTACACTCCCGAGGAGGCAGCAGACCACTGCAAAGAGTATCTCTACTACCAGAAGTTCTCCAACTATGCAAATGAGTATATGGCACCCAAACTCGCAGCCTTCGAGGCCAAAGACGAGTTTGAGACCGAGGCACAGTACGCTTCGAGGGTAACCGAGGAGACCGTTGCTGCTTTGAGGGAGAAACTCATCGAGGAGGCAGAGGTAGAGTATGTTAAGGAGCGTGGCAAGAGCGTAGTATTGCAACTCACCCTGGGTGCATACGATGCCGAGCAGGAGTGCTTCACCGTTACCGACAACACCTACGGTTCCTTCGCCGTTAAGGTTGCTTTGAATGTAGCCCGCGACTTCAAGTCGTTGTGGGATGGTCTGACCAAGACCGCTGCATTCTGCGTTGAGAACGACGTTTTGGCTATCGAGAGCATCACCTTCCGTATGCCCGATGGTACCGAGTTCGTAGCAACTAAATAGTTACTCTTCGACAAAAAAGGGGAGCATTCCAAATGCGGGGTGCCCCCCCTTTTTTTATACCTATATATTATATATTACACAATAACGCAGGATTATTACTATGAAACGACTACTTTTAACAGCGCTAACGCTATTTGCCCTCACCGCGCTCTACTCGCAAGAGAGAGTGGCAATGGTGGAATTCGAGGGTGCATTGGGACTCGTGGGCGGTTGTGGCCACGATGCTTTCGCAGAGTCCAAAGCAGGAGAAGTGGCTGCCGAGGTGAGGTTCAACATTCCCAAAACCTCATTCGACGTGGGTGTGCAACTCGGAGTGGTGAAATATCAGCGCGAGGGATGGAAGGAGTACCGACATCACCACGCCACCCTCTACACCGACTACAACTACCGACCCGAAGGGTGGTATAACCTCTTTGCGGGTGTGGGTTTGGGCTATGGTGAGGTGTTCAGAAACACCGTTGGCAACCCCATAGACGACCCAATAAGCGCTTGGGGACAACGTTTCGTATTCGCACCACGAATAGGTGCCGAACTCTACAACCTCCTGCGACTGACGTTGGAGAGCAAAATCATCTCGCGCGAGTACACTTATTGGGGTGTCACTCTGGGTGTCACCATCGGTGGCTGGTAAGTTTTTGAAAAAATAAATGAGCAAGAACGTATAATAACGGATTTTTTTGTTATATTTGTAGTGAGAAAGCCACCCACAGGGTGGCATCTCAACGAAGAAGGGAGAATCTTCGTGAAGTTTTTATACTGAAACTCATTTGTTTAACCTAAAATTTATAGTGTTATGAAGAAACTTGTACTTACATTGGCTGTTGCCCTTATGGCACTCTGCGCATCCGCAAACAACTACGTTGCAAACGATGCCGCTATTGACGCTCTTGTTGAGAACTCGGTTGAGATGGTAATGGAGGCTACTCCTGTTATGCCCGCTGCTGACGTTGTTTCGTTGTCGAGCAACCAGGATCCCCTCATCGCTACCCTTCTCGGTTGGTTCACCGGCTGGTGTGGTTTGCACCGCTACTATCTGGGTACCTCCGTTTGGATGGCTCTTCCCTATGTTTTGACTGGTGGTGGCTTCGGCGTTGTTACCTTTGTAGACGCTCTGATGCTGACTATTGACCTCGTTCAGAACAATTCTATCAACCCCAAATATGTCAACAACCCCAGAATTATTATGTGGGCTGATTTGTTCTAATCCAAATTTAGACGTATCTTTACGGGGCGAAGGGGTGAATTTCCTTCGCCCCGTAACTTTTTTAAGGCATTGGTACAATGCCAACCCACATTGTTAGTATGAACAGACGACTACTCACCATCATAGCACTCCTTCTGCCCATTGTGGCAACGGCACAAGTGCGACTCTCAATAGACGAAAAGAGTGTACAGGTCGCCGAGGGCAAAAAACAAACCAGAGAGAGAAGTATCTACCTACACCCCGACGGCAAAATGGTCACAGAACAACACTCACCCGTGCGCACCATTTCGCTCTCCAACTCTCTCGGTGAGATGAGAATCTACACCCCCTCAACGGGAGAAGTCGTGGCCATCAGCGACAAAGAGATGGCCTCGAACAAGGAACTTGTGGCCGTATTCGCCTCGGGTGCCTACACCGATATGGCTCTCGGCGCTTATGGTTACACCCAGAGCGAGATGCGCAGTGAGGATGGCGTGGTCATCAAAACCTTCATTCCCAAAAGCACAGCAGGTGTGGCAAAGGTGGAACTCGCCTTCCAAAACCACCTGCCCATCTGTATGGTCTACTACAATGGCAAAGACGAGGTCGTGCGCAAAGTCTATTTCTCGCGCTACGAGTTCGGCAGGATTCCTATGCCTATGCGCATCACCGAGATTGAATATACCCCCAAGCGCGACTCGCTCGTGAGGCTCTCGACCTTCTCCAACCTACGATTCGATAGTGATGCAACCTCGGAGATGTTCGATTGGCAGGTGCCTGCGGATGCCAAGCGCATCGAAATAGACCCCAAGAAACTCTTTGCTCAATAGATGCGCCACAAAGGATACATACGACTCCTAATGGTGGCACTCTTCACGGTGCTTGCGCCCTCTGTGATGATGGCGCAAAAGAGCGACGTGGAGTTGCTACGCGAGGCAAAATTTGCTATGCCCCGCGAGGATAGGAGTGTCCCCTACGGCATTGAGCCGGGACGCAAAACCCTCTCCCCACTCTATCACGGGGCAAGTGGCGCGTTGTGGTTGTGGGAGAATATGGTGGCCCCCGATGTGTGTGCACCGGGTGGCTACACCGACACAAATACCGCCTATTTCAAAGCATTGGTGATGGAATATGGAGCCCTACCCTCCATCATCTACGGTTTTGACCGCATAGTGCGCAACACCAAAGTGGGGCGGATGAGCACACCCACCAACCCTCTCGGACTCATCGAGGATGACCCCAAACGCTACCGCTACCGACAATGAAAAGAATCATCTCCATAGTCATTCTGCTCCTAATGGGGCTGGGCGTGGGCTTCGCCCAACGTCACGCACTCGAAGATTACCAATTCGGAGGCTACCTGATTGGCAAAGGACTCCTGCGCGATGCCCTCACCCTCACCTCTACCCTGCCCGAAGACTACACCCCCGAAGCACGCGACTCGATGCTCCATCTCTCGGGATGGGCCCTCTACCACAGCCAACAGTTCGCCCCCGCAGCCGAAAAGTTCGCAAAGGTGGGCGTTGGCTCTCCACTCTACCCCAAGAGCGCATTCTATGGTGCAATTTGCGACTTGGAGGGAGGAAGCATTGCACACGCAAAGGAGCGCCTAAACCTCTTCGCCTCAACACCACAAGCAACCCCATACAACGAACTATTGGCCTTCGAGAGAGGTGGCATCGCACTCTTGGAAGGCAATATGGTGGAGTATGAGGAGTTGCGCAAAGAGTTCGCATACAACACCTACGCCCTTGCCGAAGAGCAACGAACCCTCGACAAGATAGCCCTCAACCGCCCAAAAGAACTCTCACCCTGGGTGGCAGGCGTGGCGAGTGCCATAGTCCCCGGATTGGGCAAAATCTATGCAGGTGACATCGGTGGTGGTGTGGCCTCATTCCTTCTGGTGGGCGCTTTCGCCGCTCTGACGGCTGACAGTTGGGTGAAGGCAGGTACTCCCGCCAATCTGCGAACCATAGCCTATGGCACAGTGGGGTCGCTACTCTATGTGAGCAATATATTCGGAAGTGTGGCTTCCGTAAAGGTATATTATCAGAATTTTGAAGAGATTAACCGCCAGGCTGTTATGTACAGCATTCATATCCCTCTGCGCAATATTTTCGAGTAGCGCACAGACCTCCGAGTGGGACCGACAAGCACTCGAATGGGAGCGTAAAGTCTACGCTTCCACCTCGCCTCGTGACCACAACACGGCACTCTTGGGTAAGTGTGAGGTGAGAAAACAACAAGGACTCTACGAAGAGGCCCTGACAGAACTTTCGCGCATCTATACCTATGCACTCGGGGCCGAAGAGTTGGCGCACTACTACACCCAAAAGGCCCTTTGTGGCTACCTTGCGGGCAAATTCGACGAGGCTCTGGCTACCTGCGGTGAGGCTCAATTCTATCTCCCAAAAGAGAACGAAGCCCACACCACCCTAACACTTATAGAGGCCCTCGCAGCGGGCGAAAAAGGTGACTGGAAACGCTCGGAAGAGGCGGCAAAAAGATATGTCGAGACCCTACCCGATGGGGGAAAAAGAGAGGATGTCTTGAACGAAATTTTCGCCCACGCACCCCGTATGCGTAACCCACAACTCGCGTGGTGGTTGAGCCTCATCCCGGGTGTGGGACAATTCTATGCAGGGGAGATATGGAGCGGCTTGGTGTCGCTTGTTGCCAATGGTGCTCTGGGCTATTTTGCAGTGAGTGAGGCCCTTGCCGGCCAATGGCTCGGAGGCTGGATTGTAGGTTGCGGAGGTTTAAGCACCACCTATTTTGTTGGTCAGGAGCGTGCCCGCATCCTCACCGAAAGACGCAACGCCCGAATTCTCCGCGAGCATAACGACCTCCTTCGCACAACCCTCCTAAACTAAAATCCCCCCCAAGAAAAACGCATATGGATGGAAGAGGCGATTGTTTCAAGCAGAATGGGCCCCTTGCAGCAGGATTTGGAGCAGCAGACCGAGGATATTTTAAGGGAAGTTAGCACCATCACACCACTCCGCTGATGCAAAACAATCGAATCCTCAATGTTTTTTTGCGCAAAAATTTTGGAGGTAACAAAAAAGTGCCTATATTTGCACTCGCAAAACGGGATTTAGTTCTTGTGGCGCGTTTTAGTTAATTGCGGAAATAGCTCAGTTGGTAGAGCACAACCTTGCCCCAAAAGGAGTAAACACTCCAACCTTGGCAAGGCGAGCGGAGCCGAAGAGTAAACCACAACATACGCGGAAATAGCTCAGTTGGTAGAGCACAACCTTGCCAAGGTTGGGGTCGCGAGTTCGAGTCTCGTT
Source organism: Tidjanibacter sp. (assembly GCA_045596685.1). GTDB lineage: Bacteria > Bacteroidota > Bacteroidia > Bacteroidales > Rikenellaceae > Tidjanibacter. The sequence continues at coordinate 42,419 of JAZOCT010000028.1, forward strand.
TTCCGCTCCAAGTCCAAAAGTTTTAAGGACAAAATCAAGCAAAACCCTTTGAAACATCGTTTCAGAGGGTTTTTCATTT
>JAZOCT010000029.1:0-41011 GCA_045596685.1 Tidjanibacter sp.
TAACGTGAGTTTCGTGAATTTCAACTTATTGAAATTCCGAAACATCCGCTTTATCAAAGAGCCTTTTTGAGGCTCTTTGAGCAAGTCCCTCCTTTGTCAAAGGAGGGATTTAGGGAGGAATATAAGCATTAAGCAGCCCACGCAGTGGGCTATGGGGCTTGCGGAGCAGGCCCTAACGTGAGGTTTGCGGAAATGGTGCAATAGTAAGCACGTTATTAACAGCAAGTTGGCGATGCGCCATTTTCGCGAAACTCACGTTAAATTAGAATCTGTATCCCACGACCAAACCCCAAGAGATATAGCGTGTTTCGTCGGCGATGCGAGTGTAGTAGCGCGACTTAAATTGGTTCAGATACCTCACGTCGAAGGTCAAATTCTTCCAGTCGGCACCCAAATCTACCACCCAGCCCCAGGGGTCACGAGTGAGTATATCGGCAACCTCGGTTTGGTATTTTTCATCCTTGAAGGCGGTATTTGCGGTACTATATATATTAATGGTATAGGTCGCTCCACCTCCCACGCGCAGGGTGAGGTCGTCACTCAACCTATAACCGCCACCCACCATCAGGGGAAAGTTGAAATATCCTGCCGAGCCGTTACCTCCGCCTCCAAAGTAGAAATCCATATCCCACAGGGCCTCTACCTGGGCGTAGAGCATCAGTTTACTCTTCTTGATGGGGATGATGCCACGCATATAGCCACCCATCTGCACTCCGAGGTTGGGGCCTCCGAGCATCTTTTTCAGGTCTACGGTATTGGTTACGATATTTTGGTAGGGGGAGGAGAGTCCCACTTTGGGTCCGAAGATGAAGTTCTGCTGGCGTATCTCTTTGGCGCTCTTACCGCTCTGTCCGAAGAGTGCGGTGGAGAGTATCACTGCCAATAGGGTGCAAAAAATCTTTTTGGTCATATCTCTTTTATGCTGCTTATTCTTGGTTGTACTTTTCGTCGTTTTGCGACCTACTCAATTACCCATCCGCCAAATGGGAAGGGGGCATATTGGGGCATAAGGTTGCGTGTTTCGGCCTCTTCGTAGTTGGTGTCGCTGAAAATCATAGAGGTGCTCTTCTCCATCGCGTCGTAGGTGCCAATTTTCTCACCAACCTTGTTGTTTGCCTCGTTGTAGTCGTAGATGTCGAAACCACAAGGGGTGTCAATCGAGAGAATTACGCCTCGGCTGTTCTCCTCGATGGCCTCGGTGGTCATCACAATCTCCTGACCGCCATCCGTAGTCTCCTTGCCTCGCAGTTTGAGGATTTGGGTCACCTTACCCTCTTTATTGTAGGCATTTGCCCAGATGGTGTCGTTCTGGAAGGCGTTGATAGGCTGGAAGATGGTGGCATTCTCATCTGTTTCGGCCATCTCTTTGCTCTTCTCGTGCCAGAGTTTGTGGTCATAGTCTGTGCCATCGAATACGATAGTATTATTCGTAGGCTCGTACCTGCCGAGCAACCTCGGGCGTGGGAGCCCAAACAACTCGGAGGCTACATAGTTGTACTTATCGACCTTCTGCACACGCATATAGAACTGCCCTTTCTCCTGACGGGTTGCGTCAGCGGGGGCGGTGTAGGTTGTGTCGTAGTAACCCACCCTCACAAGAGGAGCCTTCTCGTCATCGACGATGGTCAGTATGGTTTCGGTCACGTTGCCCATATTGGAGCCCTCCACGCGGGTGATGGTAAACTTAATCTCGATGGTCTCTTCCTGCAAAAAATCGTTCTGTTTAACATTGAAATAGACCTTCTGATTGTAGGAGCTGTATGTCACCTCCACGCCTGTGATTGTTGCCTTGCGAGGGTCGCTACTATCGTTTACCGTATAGGTTTGGTCGGTTTCGATGAAGTCAATCACATCGTCGAGTGTCAGTTGGTTGCCGTCGGCATCAAAGCCTTTGCCATCGACCATCTCTACATCCATATCCACCACAACGGGGAATTTTTCGGGCGATTGCATCAGGTAGACCGAGATGTAGGCCCCCTCTTCGCCCTCATTGCTATCGAAGGTGGGGTAACTAAACTCCACATCGGTGGTTTTGGGCTCGGGATTACACGAAGCGAGGGATAGGGCCGCGAGCGTAGCCACAACTATCCAGCATATCTTTGAGATAAATTTCTCCATATAAAGAGTTCTTTCTATTTTGTTTCGGACACTAAATTTTTGTTCTCGTGCGCACACGAGCGCGCACATTATGCAAAGGTAACGCATTTTTGGAGAAAATAGTACATCTTGGTCCGAAAAATCCAATTTTCAGACCAGAATGTTCTCTAATCTTCAATGTCTAACGGCTTTTTGTGCAGTTGATTTTGTGGTCTCTGGGAGTTCTTGGATGCTCCTCTCAATCCTCAATAGCCGCTCGATAGGTATTGTAGAGCCTCATAACGGCATTGGTGTAGGCGATGGTGACGGGTGCGTCGCCAAAGCGTCGCATCTTGTAGTCGCTGGTGGCAATCCACTCCGCATTGCTCATATTGGTCATCATCGTTGCAATCTCCTCCCACGAATCGCCTCTGCCACCCGCAGCAACCACAAGTCTTTGTGCTTCAAGGGTTCGGGTGATGCCGCAGTTGTAACTCGCCACCACTATGGCTGTTTGGTCATCGGTGGTGGGACTATCGCCAAAGCCGAGTGCGCGGCTGCTCCTGCGCAGGAGTCTTGCGGCGAGTGAAATATTGGTGCTCGGGTCGGCAAGGTCGTAGCCCTCCTCCAACCCCAAATCCTCGGCAACGATGGGGGTTACCTGCATCAACCCCACAGCTCCCTTGTGGGAAATCTGGTCGTTGCGGAATCTCGATTCGTGGTATGCCATAGCCGACATAAGCCTCCAATCGACACCCACCTGCGAGGCGATGTTTTTCAGTTGCGAATCCCACACAGAGATACCCTTTACGACCCTTGTTGGGCGATATTTTAGTTGTGTAAATCGCTCGGCAATAGATGTTTCGCCAAAATAGAGGTCCACAAGTGTGGCATACTCCTGGGTGGTCGCAAAGGTGCGCAGGGAGGTGGCAAATTGCTCCTTGATGCGTCGGTTGGCAAAGACCAATATCACCCCACAAGGCTCCTCGATGGTCGCGACCTCGCACAAGGAGCGGTAGAGAAACTTCACCAACTCCGCCTCACTGCGCTCACATATCATCGCGTCGGCTCTGCCGGATGTGACCTTGCGCGCCATCTCCACGCCATCCATCCTTGCTGTGTCGCCGATAATGCCGTTTCTCTCAAACTCCTTGAAGGTTGCGTGGGTGCGGAAGTGTTCATCCGATAGCACCCTTTTGCCACGCCACGCCTCACTTGTGGATACGCCCCTTGCACCAGCCATCCACGAGGGCATCAGAAGAACGTAGTCTGTTGTGTAGAAACTCTCCGAGGGGAAGTCGTGGAGTGCCAATCTCTCCGAGCGAGGGACAACTGCGAGGTCAAACTCACCACTCCTCAAACCGCGAGCAATGGAGTCGGTTGAGAGTCGGGGTGCAATGTGAAGTCGGCAACCCAGAGCCCGTGCCACCGTATCCGCCACATCGTAGGCAAATCCATAACGCTCACCGCTAACAACCGTACAACCGGCCACATCCCTCGAAATGGCAAGGCTCATCTCGCCCCCGAAATCGTACTCACGCGAGGTGTTGCACCCAACAACCACAAGGGTTGCCAGCAGTAGGACGAGTAGTTGTCGCAGAGAGGAGGGGCGCTTCATAGGCTAATTGTCGAAGTACCAGCACACTCCATATTTTATGAGTGCTCTGTTGTAGGGGTAGAAGGGAACGCTGAAAGAGTCTGTGTAGTTGTCCAAAAGATTCTCATTTGCGTGTTGGTATTGCACAAATATTCTCATCGTTTTCCACTTGGCGGTGACGAAGATATTGGTGTAGGGGTAGTTGCCGATGAGCACCTGGTCCTGATTGTGGAACATCATAGTCGCAGGGTTATACGCCTGGGCATAATAGGGGGTGTTTGCCCAACAATCCAAACCAATATTGAGCGTCAGCACATTCTTCACAGGCTGGAACGAGTAGTAGTAGGAGAGGTTGCCCGCAAGACGGGGAACGGGGTAGATATCCTCTGCCGAACTATACTGCAAAAGCACCTTGTGTTCGAGATGCAGACCTCCGAGCACGAAGTTCTGTTCGAGATAGAGCCCCGTGACGCTCTCCACACCCATACTCTGTCGTGGCATTGCATCGGTACCGTAGTAGATAGGGTTGCCCATAAGGGCCTGATTGAATCCTATGCGCGTGCCCGTATGGGGGACATCGAGGGTGACGTTGAGTTGCGTGATATTTTGTTTGACGAAGTTGTTACTCCACGCAAAGTGGTTCGAGAAGTAGTTTTGTTCCCAATAGGAGGGGCTTTGCAGGTCGTAGGAGAGGTGCCCCGAGAGGGTTATGGGCCGCTCCTTGACAAAAAACCTCATTGTGGCATCTGCATCGAAATCTATATCTCCTGCACGGTAGCCCACCATATTGACCCTTGCACGTCCCTGCCAATCGAGCCATTTGCCAATGAAACCCCTTGCATCGGCATAGGCATAGTAGGTGTTGTATTGGTCTGTGAGATAGCCTTTTATGTAGTCCTCCAAGTGGAATTGGTAGTACTCGTGGTGGTCCCAGCCGATACCGCCATCCACCGTAGCGACCACACCCTTGCGGTCATAGGGGACAAACTGCACAAAGAGCCTATTGGAGAGCAACGACTCGGAGAGGGTGTCGCTCGTGCGCTCGGGGTCTATGTACCAATTCTCATAGAAATTGAGTTTCTCCACAACGGCACCTGTGCGGTCTGTGATGTTGTAGGAGGTACCTTTGCGTGTGTCGGTGTAGTGTCGTCCCCAACGGTTGTAGGTCAGGGCGTGTCCGAAGTGTATGGCTGTGCGGTCAGCCATTGTGAATACCGAGTCGGTGAGGGGCACAAAGGGGATGCCGAAACTCTGCACCACATAGAGCGACGTATTGGAGGCCTTGTTGAGTGCGTCGGTCATCTTCATTGGCATACCTTGTGCAGACTCATAGAGGGTGTCGGCAACGTGCCAAGCTTCCACCAAACCACCATTCTCCCTCTGCGAAATGGAGTTGGTGATAACTCCTGCGTGGAGTGAGTAGCGTCTTCCTGTGTGGCTCACATTGCCCGCAAAGTCGCTCACCTTACCCCTCTGCCAATTGTAGATGCCGCGTGAGTGGTAACTGTTGTAGCGTACGTTGAAACCCGTTGAGGGTGTGATGTTTTGGGCGTGTAGAACCTCCAATTTATCCTCTGCATAGCGTTTCTGACCACCTGTTTGATAGGCGAGTGAGGTGTAGGGGCGTTTGTTGTTGTAGTGCGAGGCGTTCTCCACCGTGAAGAGGTAGGAGTAGTAGCCGTTTGTGAAGTCGAAATTGTTACCCTTCGGGCGACGGAAGAAGTTGAGCGGGGTGCTCACGCCCGCAAGAATACCCACATTGGCATCGCCCACATCCTCCCTCTGGAATGGATAGTCGCGCGAGAAGAGCCCCAGAAGGGTATCTACCTGCTCCATACGGATGTTGTTGGTGTAGGTGTCGGGCACCCAGCGGAAATGCTTTTGACGACGGATGGTATCGTCGAAGAAGAAGGATTCCAGGGGCATAATCTCCTTCACGCGGGTGGAGTCGGCTTGCTCCTCGGGGATGATGGGATTGCCATTCTCGTCGAGTTCGACCTCTCCTGCGTAGGGGTTGCCATTGGAGTTCTGCATTGCGGCGAGTGCTGCGCCACCATCGCGTCCCAAGTCTTGTGCGTCCATAATCTGCGCGCTCAACTCCACAGCACTACCGAGTAGCGCCACAAGTGTTAGGGATAGTATGTAGAGTCTCTTTTTCACCTTTATGCTCTTTGTTTTTTGTTTCTATTGGTGGTGAGTTGAAGCACCAACGATGTGAGGATGTAGAGCAGGATGATTACCCAAAGGGTGCTCAAACCGCCCACAATGAGGCAGGTGAGTGCCATTGCCAAAAATCCGAATCTTACGGCATTTTCGCGCACGGCAAAACTCCTGAATTTGAACGAAAACATCCTGATGGGGGAGATGAGCAACCACGCACCCACAACACTGATGGCGAGAATCACGCTTGGTGAGAGGGTGAGCGAGGTCGCCTCCACAGCCCACGCGAGGGAGCCCACAGCGATGGCAAGTGCGGGGGTGGGAAGGCCAATGAAACTCTCCTTCTGCTCCTCGTCGATGTTGAAACGTGCCAGACGCAGTGCCGAGCAGAGCACAACACCGAGGCAAAGGAGCCACCACCAACCAATGCCACCACCATTGCTAAACAGTGCAACGAGTATCAACGAAGGTGTCAGACCAAAACTGACCATATCGGCAAGCGAATCGAGTTGCACACCCAGCGCCGAGTACTGTCCTGTCAATCGTGCGGCAAAGCCGTCGAAAAAGTCGAATAGTGCCGAGGCGAGGATGAATAGGAGGGGTATTTGGAGCGAGATGCTCTCGTCCCAGATGCTTGCGATGGTTGCTATCGAGGCGAATACTCCGCACAAAAGATTGCAAAGAGTGAGGATATTGGGTAGTGTGAAATACTTAATTTTCATTTTTTCGCGTTCTAAATGTAAATTCTTGCTAAATTAAATCCCATAATAATTGACAAAGGTAGTAAAATTTCGTACTTTTGTCCAATAGTAACCTCGGGAAGTTGTGTAAAAATAACGCACACCATCCCAAAAACATTGCCTAACAGATGAACAACAACCATTTTTGTGTGATTATGGCGGGAGGAGTCGGCAGCCGTTTTTGGCCCATTAGCCGTCGCCAACGCCCCAAACAATTCCTTGATGTGCTCGGTACGGGTAAGACACTTTTGAGGGCTACCTTCGAAAGATTCGCCAACATTATCCCCACCGAGAATATCCTCGTGGCGACCAATAGCGCCTACCGCGATATGGTCTTGGAGGAGATTCCCGAGATTGGCGCAGGGCAGGTGCTCTGTGAGCCGGTGGGTAAGAATACCGCACCTTGTATTGCCTATGCCGCTATGCACATCCGTGCAATATGCCCCGAGGCGACAATGGTTGTGACCCCCTCCGACCACCTCATTCTCAATGAGCACCACTTCTGTGAGGTCATCCAGCAGGGGCTCGACTTCACAAACGAAAGGTGCGAGGTGCTTCTGACCATCGGTCTGGAACCTACACGTCCCGAGACGGGCTATGGCTACATTCAGGCCAGTAAGCGCGAGGTGCAGGGTAAGTTCAATAAGGTCAAGACCTTCACCGAGAAACCCAACCTTGAACTTGCCAAAGTATTTGTCGATAGTGGAGAGTATTTCTGGAACTCGGGTATCTTCATTTGGAGGGTCGAAACCATCCTCGAAGCCTTCCGTGAGCACCAAAATGAGACCTACGAGATTCTCAACTCAATTAGTGAACACTACGGCAAGCCTACCGAACAGGAGGCTGTGGATAGGGTCTATCCCGAGTGTGGTGGCATTTCGGTGGACTATGGCATTATGGAACGCTCCTCGAATGTGTGGGTGCGTTGTAGCGACTTCGGGTGGAGTGACTTGGGGACTTGGGGCTCCATCTACCAACACTCCGCAAAAGATGAGAATGGAAACACCTTGCGTACCGACAACTTCACCTTCGATACGGAAAACTGTATTGTCAAACTCCCACAGGGCAAGATTGCCGTCTTGGAGGGGCTCAAAGACTACATCGTGGTCGATACCGAGGATGTGCTTATGGTGTGCCCACGCAAGGCCGAACAGCATATTAAACGCTTTGTGGAGAATGTGAAATTCACAACGGGCGACAAGCATATTTAAGGGGCTAACGCCTAAATTCTGAATACTGTAAACTGAAAACTAAAAAGGTGTTAGAGAGGTTATATGAGTATTTCTGCACCTCGAATGGGGTGGTGACCGACAGTAGAAAAATTGCTGGCGGGGAGTTGTTTTTTGCCCTCAAAGGCGAGAGGTTCGATGGCAACCTCTACGCTGCAAAGGCTTTGGAGGACGGGGCCAAATGGGCAGTGGTCGATAATCCCGAGGTGGCTGTGGATGAACGATATGTGGTTGTGGATGATACACTTGTGGCGCTCCAAGAGTTGGCGCGCTACCACCGCGAAAGACTCACAATCCCCCTGCTTGCCATTACGGGTACCAATGGTAAAACCACCACCAAAGAACTCGTTGCCGCAGTGCTCTCGCGTCGCTACCGCACCTACTATACGCAGGGCAATCTGAATAACCATATAGGTGTGCCTCTCACCCTTTTGTCCATCCCTCGTGATGCCGAATTTGCCATCATAGAGATGGGAGCGAGCGCACAAGGTGAGATTGCTCTGTTGGCAAGCATTGCCCAACCCAATTTCGGACTTATCACCAATATTGGTAGGGCCCATTTGGAGGGATTCGGAGGTGTTGAGGGCATCCGCAAGGGCAAGGGAGAACTCTATGACTACTTGCTTGCCGGTGCGGGCGTGGCTCTCTATCGTGCAGAGGATGAGGTGCTTGCAGGGATGGTTGAGGAACGCGCAGGGTTGAGGGCTGTACCCTATGCTACCTCTTTGTCGGAGGGTGTTAGGAGCAATCTTGTGGGTGACTACAACCGCTTCAATATTGCCGCAGCGCTGGCTGTGGGTGACTACTTCGGTGTGCCTCGCGGGGAGGCAGAGCGTGCCATTGCGGAGTATCTACCCTCCAACAATCGCTCACAATCTCTCCTGACGGCAAAGAACCTCCTGACGGTGGACTGCTATAATGCCAACCCTTCGAGTATGGGGGTGGCTATTGCCAATCATCAGACATCCTCTCACTCGGGCTATGAGCGCAAGGTGCTCATTCTGGGCGATATGCTGGAACTTGGCGAGTGGAGTGAGGAGGAGCATCGAAGGATTCTCGCGCAGTCGCTTGCGAGCGATGCAGAGAGGGTGATTTTGGTGGGCGAAAATTTTATGGCTTGCGAGTGTGCCGATGAGCGTGTGGAGCGCTTTGCAAATGTGGGTGCGCTGTGTGGTTGGATTGACGAAAATCCCATAGAGGGGGCATTTATTTTGGTGAAGGGTTCGCGTGGGGTGGGACTCGAAAAGGCGATAGAAAAATTGTGAGCCACTTTTTTTTGAATTCAAAGCAGCATAAAGTATTTTTGTGGCGTGGGAAAGGGGCAATACTCGCCACTAATAGCAAAAACAGATGAATAGAAGAGGGAACCTTGTGTGCTTATTGCGTAGCATCCTTGTCAAAGGGGTGCTGGCTCTCTCTTTACTCTCTTTACACCTCCCTGCGGAGGCCCAATCTTACGCCCTGCGCCCCTTGAAGGGGAAGAGTCTTGAAGGTATCATCGAGCCCACCGAAAAACGCGGTCTTTGGGGCTATGCCGACGAGAGGGGTAGAACGGTAATCAAAGCGATATTCTCCCAAGCGGAGCCCTTTGTGGATACTCTCGCGAGGGTGAAGTTTGAGAAAAAATGGGGTGTTCTGCGTCGCAACGCGGAATACCTCTTTGAGCCTAAATATGACACCATTACACCCTTCGTAAGAGGTCTTGCGTGGGTTGCCGAGGGTAGCCGATGGGGTGTGGTGTCGAGCGATGGCAGGGTGCTTTTTGAGCCCCAATTTGCGCGTGTTGAAGAGTTTGAAGAGGAGCGCGCTTGGGTGGAGAAGGATGAGCGTTGGGGCTTGATTTCCACCAAAGGAGAGGTTCTCTTCGACTTCCAAATCTACAATCGTCCCGAGTTTGAGAATGGCGTTGCCTGGGCCCATTGGGGCGGAGGTTGGGGTGCCATTACCCCCGAGGGAAAGGTGCTCTTTGAGCCCAAGTTGTTCTCGCGCCCCACATTCTTCAACGACATCTGTTGGACAAGGTGGAATGGAGCGTGGGGAGCCATCAATTTCAAGGGCGAGGTGGTCTTTGAGCCTACGATTGAGGAGATGGACGAGTTTTCGGATGGCGTTGCTTGGGCGCGCTGGAACGAGGGCTGGGGTGTTGTTTCCTCTCTGGGTGAGGTGGTTTTCGAACCCGTCTTGGAGAATCGCCCGATGTTCAATGGTACGGTGTCGTGGACGAAGTGGAACGGACGCTGGGGTGCTGTCGGACATAGGGGAGGCGTGGTCTTCGATGCGGTGCTTGATGAGAAACCACTCTTCGACGATAACGGTGTGGCGTGGATTCGCAACGGGCTCTATTGGGGCGCGGTGAGGATGGACGGCACGGTAGCCTTTGATTTTGTGATAGAGGAGGCACCCGTCTTTGAGGAGGGTGTCGCTTGGGCAAAGTGGAATAACCGTTGGGGTGCTGTTGCGCGCACAACGGAGGTGCTGTTTGATGCTGTATTGGAACAGCGCCCACTCTTCGATGCCGACAATGTGGCGTGGGCAAAATGGGAGTCGCTGTGGGGTGTTTTGAACCACGCAGGCGAGATACTTCTCACCCCCTCGGTGAAGGATAGGCCCCTCTTCGACGAGGGAGGCACAGCGTGGGTGGAGAGTGCCGATGGATGGATATTGGTCAATACCCGAGGCGAGGTTCTCTCGGAGGTGGCTGTTGCTACGCTTCCCGACTTTGGTAAGGATGGTACCTCTGCGTGGGTGGAGTGGAATGGCAAATGGGGAGCCATTGCCCGCAATGGTAAGATACTCTTCAATGCCCGCCTTACTTCGTGTCCAACCTTTGCCGAGGGAGGCAGGGTTGCTTGGGTAGAGTGGAATGGACGCTGGGGAGCGCTCACCCGCGAGGGACGCATCGCCTTCGATGCAATCCTCACCTCGCGTCCCGTATTCCCCGAGGGTGCGGACCGCTGCTGGGTGAAATGGAACGATAGGTGGGGTGTAGTGAGTAAGGATGGCGAGGTTATTCTCGATGCCATCCTTGATGTGCGCCCACAGTTTGGCGAGAGGGGTAATGTCTGGGCACAGTGGAACGATGCTTGGGGCATTGTTGCTCGTGATGGCCAGATAGTTATGAATCCTCTTTTGAAGAACGAACCCATCTTCGACGAGAACGACTTGGCGTGGGGCGTTTGGGGTGGCAAATGGGGCGTGATTTCGCGCGATGGTCGCATCGTGTTGCGCCCGATTTTGTCCCATAAGCCCACCTTCAAGAGTGGCGAAGAGAGCACTTGGGTGAAGTGGAACGATAGATGGGGCGTTGTGACGAGGCAAGGAACAATTCTGTGTGATGCCACCTTTGTGGAGTGCCCCGAGTTTGGAGCCAAACAGGAGATTTGGCACGAGTGGAACGGAGGCTGGGGCGTTGTGACACGCGAAGGTCAGGTGAGGGTGGAGCCCATCTTCGACCTGATGCCCAATTTTGTTAATGGCTACGCTTGGGTGCGCATCGACGATAAGTGGGGCGTTATGAACTCCACCTATAAGATGGTTATGCCTGCCCACCTCGAAGAGGAGGGTGGTGGACGAATCATAGTGGGCTCGAAGGTTGTGGATATGGCACAACATAGGGTGGATAATTACGACAGCATAGAGCCTGTGAATAACCACTACATCATATCCCGCAATGGTAAGGTGGGTGTGATGGATGCCGAGGGTGTGGTGATTATTGCTCCCGAATGGGATGAGGTGCGCTATCGCGAGGGCCGAGCCCTCCACGAAGTGCGCGGAGGTGTCAAGTGGGGCTTTGTGGACGATACGGGCAAGGTGGTTGTGGGTTGTCGCTACGATGCCACAACGGGTTTTGGCGCGTTGGATGTGGCTCTGGTATCCTCGGGAGGCAAGTGGGGTATGATAGGCAACGGCGGTCAGGAGATAACCCCTTGTAAGTATGACCACATTGAGCCTTTCAGCGAGGAGTTGGCTATGGTTGTGAGCAATGGCCGCTACGGATTTATCAATGAGCAGGGACGAGAGGTTGTGCTGTGTAAGTACGAGCAGGCGAGGAGTTTCAGCCAGGGACGTGCGGCTGTTAAGTCGCGCGGAACGTGGGGCTACCTGCGTAGGGATGGCTCAATGGTTATTCCCGCCTCCTATCGCGATGCCTATTCCTTCTGTGATGGTCTGGCGGTGGTGCAGAGCGAAAGTGGCAAATGGGGATATATCAACGAGAGTGGCGACTATTCCATCTCGCCACGATTCGATACGGCTACAAGTTTTGAGAACGGCTTGGCTTTGGCAACACTCAATGGCATAGACTATTACATCGACCAAAAGGGCAACTGCCTCTACGACTATCGTGGAGAGGTTATCCCCGAGACGGGCTGTGTGATTGTGGGCTATAAGGGCCGCTATGGAGTGGTGGATAGTCGTGGCAATGTTGTTTCTGCGTGCCAATACGACTCCATCGGCAAGTTCTCGGAGGGCTATGCGGCTGTTCAGGTGGGTGGCCGATGGGGCTATATTGATGTCTCGGGTGTGGAGGTTGTGGAGCCTCGCTTTGAGAGTGCCGACCCATTTAGTTGTGGCCTTGCGCGTGTGGTGCATCGTGGCAATGTGGAGTTTGTGACCCCCGCAGGTAGAGTGGCATTTGTGTGTCGCTATGATAATGCCCAGACCTTCTACGATGGCTATTCGGTTGTTACTCGTGGGGGACGCTCGGGTGCGGTGGATAGTCGTGGTGATGAGATTGTTCCCTGCCTCTATGAACGTGTGCAGTCGATTGGCGAGGGTAGGTTTGCGGTGCGCCACGATGGTAAATGGGGCTTTGTGGGTCCCGATGGTATGCCCATCATCCCCTGCATTTACGATGCTGTGAGCCAATTTACCGACGGTGTGGCGGCGGTGAAGAGGAATGGTAAGCGTGGCTTGGTCAATACCTCTGGCGAGTTGTTGCGCGAGCCCATTTTTGACCGCATTTCCACCTTTGAGAATGGCTATGCGGCGGTCATTATGGATGGCAAGGGTGGCTATATGCACAAGTGTGGCGAGTATGTAATTGTCGAGTAATCGGAAACAAAATAGGTAGAGTGTGAGTATGAAAAAACTACTGATTATCCCCCTGTTGGGGCTCTTTATGGTGGGTTGCGGTGGCGCAGATAAGCCCGCAAAGGTTGTTGAGGAGTGCTGGGAAAGGCTCTCGAAGGGCGATGTGCGCAGTGCTGTGGAACTTATGGATGTGCAACCCGAGGAGGTGGATATATATTGTGCCGTCTTTGCCGAACAGTGTGGCGAATTGCAGGCAGCGGGAGGCATCGAGGAGTTCGAGGTGACGGGCATCAGCGAGGGCGAGAGTGACGCTACGGTTGATGGAGTTGTTAGGCTCAAAGATGGCCAGAGTGTGGAGGCTACCTATCGCCTTGTTAAGCGCGGTAAGGCTTGGCTCATTACGGAGTAGTCGAAACCATTGTCGGCTTATTGAACCCGAAAATTGAAATCGAGGATGCACCCAGCGGGCGCATCCTTTTTTGTTGCCCACTTGCACGTTGGCAAAGAGTGGGGAGGAGTGATAAAGTTGGGAGGAGAAAACTTTGCGCTCTCAACTTTTATTTATAACTTTGCAAAAAATCATAGGCTATGACTATAATCCAACTTGAATATCTCCTCGCGGTGGCTAACTGCGGGAGTTTTTCGAAGGCGAGTGAGGTCTGCTTTGTGACCCAACCCTCGCTCTCAATGCAGATTAAAAATCTCGAAGAGGAACTCGGAGAGGTGCTTTTGGACCGCTCCAAAAAACCCGTTGTCCCCACACAAGTGGGCGCGCTGGTGATAGAGAAAGCGCGGGAGGCTCTGTTGGCGTATAATAATGTGAAAGAGTGCGTTGCAGAACTCAAAGGGAGCATTTCGGGACGCTTGCGCTTGGGTGTTATTCCCACAATTGCCCCCTATCTGTTGCCTCGTTTTGTCCACACCTTTGGCGAGAAGTATCCCAATGTGGAGTTGGAAATCAGGGAGATGATAACCCCCGATATTATCCGCGCAATGGATAGCGATGAGTTGGATGCGGCACTGTTGGCGGGTGGCACCTGCCCTGACCGCATTACCGAGCAGGAACTCTTTGATGATAGGTTCTACGCCTATGTTTCGCCCGAGAATCCACTCTCGGCACGCACCAATCTGCGCATTGAGGATATTTACAGCAAGGACCTCATTCTGCTTGCCGAGGGCCACTGTTTGAGGGACCAGATTATAGAGATATGTGGCTCCGGAAGGCTCCACGAGTTGCCATATACGCTCCAAAGTGGTTCGCTTGAAACGGTTATGAGGATTGTGGATACCACCTCGATGATGACTATCATTCCCGAGATGGCTCTGCCCTATATCCCCGAGTCGTTGAGGGGACGAGTTAAGACCCTTGCGAGGGGGGCGGCTTCGCGCAAAATTGTGGTGGGCGTGCGTCGCACCTACGCCAAAGAGATGCTCATTACAGCCCTGCGCGATACAATTATGGAGTGCGTGGGCAAAAAAAGTGGCCCACAAAGGGGATAATTCGGTGCGAAAAGTGTACATTTGTAGTTCGATTTGACATTAATAGTAAGATTTATGCAGAAATTGATAGACAACATTGTTGAGGCTATTCAGGATAAAAAAGGACACAACATCATCTCTCTCGACCTCCGCGCATTGGAGGGTACGATTTGTGATGCCTTTGTGATTTGTAATGCCGACTCCACAACCCAAGTGGATGCCATCGCCGACGGCATTGTGGAGGCATTGGAAGAGAGGCTTGGCGAGAAACCACGCAGGGTGGAGGGTAAAACCAATGCCGCGTGGATTGCTGTGGACTATGTGGATGTTATGGTGCACATCTTCCTCACGCCCCTGCGCGACTACTATCGCCTCGAACAACTTTGGGCCGATGCACCCGCCACTCGCTACGAGTCGGAAGAGTAGTTCCGAGGAGAAGCAGTGTGTGCCCGAGAGGGACGCATAATTTTGAATATCGTACCCTTCGGGGTACTAAAACTCTAATCCCTGCGTTACTGATTTGAAAGATTGAATAAACAAACCAATCATAGATGGAAAACAACACAAACAATATGGGGGGCGGAAATCCCAATAACAATATGCCCCCACAGCAACCGATGTTCCCTAAACGTAGGCGTGGGCCTATGTCGTGGCTTTTTATATTCTGGACCCTCATTCTCATCGGAATGTTCGCAATGCAACTCTTCACAGGCGAGGGCACGCCCCGCAAGATTGATTGGAAGAGTTTGCAGGAGATGATTGTGGAGGGCGATGTGAGCAAAATCGAGGTCGTCAATGATAAGATGGCGAAGGTTTGGCTCCGAAAAGAGGTGGTGGAGGAGTACCGCCAAAGGCCTACCTATAAGTCGCTACCCGATACCAAACACCAGTTCACATACAACATTGGCAACCCCGATATTTTTCGCTCTGATTTGGCTCTTATTGCCGAGAAATATGGGGTGGAGGTGCCTGTGCCCGCTTGGGAGTACTCCTCGAATGTGTGGCGTGAGTTGTTGAGTTGGCTGCCGATGGTATTCTTCGTGGTGCTGATGTTTATGATGTTCCGCTCGGCAACTCGTGGCGCTGCGGGGCAGAATGGCGTGATGAATGTGGGCAAGGCTCGCGCACAGGTCTACGATAGAAACAACGAAAACAAAGTGACCTTCAAGGATGTTGCCGGTTTGGAGGAGGCGAAGGTGGAGATTATGGAAATTGTCGATTTTCTTCGCAGTCCCGAAAAATACCGCGAACTTGGTGGTAAGATTCCCAAAGGTGCCCTCTTGGTGGGACCTCCGGGAACGGGTAAGACGTTGCTGGCCAAAGCAGTAGCAGGCGAGGCCAATGTTCCCTTCTTCTCCATTAGCGGTAGCGATTTTGTGGAGATGTTTGTGGGTGTGGGTGCTTCGCGTGTGAGGGACCTCTTTGCACAAGCCAAACAGAAGGCCCCCTGCATTGTCTTCATCGACGAGATTGATGCCATTGGTCGTGCCAGAGGTAAGAATGCAGGATTCTCGGGCAACGATGAGAGGGAAAATACTCTCAACCAACTCCTCACCGAGATGGATGGCTTTGGCACCAATTCGGGTGTGATTATCTTGGCCGCCACCAACCGTGTGGATATTTTGGACAAGGCCCTCCTGCGTGCGGGTAGGTTCGATAGGCAGATAGATGTGGGTTTGCCCGAACTCAAAGAGAGGGAGGCTATCTTCGGTGTGCATATCCGTAAACTCAAACTTGCCGACGATGTGGATGTGGCATTCCTGGCACGACAAACCCCCGGATTCTCGGGTGCCGATATAGCCAACGTCTGCAACGAGGCGGCACTCATTGCTGCGCGTGGCGACAAAAAGGCTGTCTACAAGGAGGACTTCCTCGCCGCTGTGGACCGCATCATAGGTGGCTTGGAGAAGAAGAGCAAAATCATAACCCCCAGCGAGAAACGTACCATCGCCTATCACGAGGCGGGTCACGCAACGGTTAGTTGGCTCTTGGAGCACGCCAACCCTCTGGTGAAGGTTACGATTATCCCTCGCGGTAGGGCTTTGGGTGCTGCGTGGTACTTGCCCGAGGAGAGGCAGATAACTACCACCGAGCAAATGATGCACGAGATGGCCTCGCTCTTGGGCGGTAGGGCCTCGGAACTTCTCACCTTTGGCGAAATCTCCACAGGCGCTCTCAACGACCTCGAAAGGGCTACAAAGATGTCCTACGCTATGGTTAGTTACTATGGTATGAGCGATAAGGTGGGCAACCGCTCCTATTACGACTCCACAGGCCAGAGCGACTACTCATTTGCGAAACCTTATAGCGAGCAGACCTCCGAACTGATAGATAAGGAGGCAAAACTCCTCATCGACAAGGCCTTTGAGATGGCTACCAATATCCTCAAAGCGAATCGTGCAGGGCTCGCTGAACTTGCCGAATTGCTCCTTGAAAAGGAGGTGGTATTCTCGGAGGACTTGGAACGCATCTTTGGCCGTCGTAAGCCCTCCGAAAGGGAGTGTGAATTGGAACGTAGAATTGCCGAAGAGGCGAAGAGAGAGCCCGCAAAAGAGCCCGAAGAGGAACAGACAACAAAGGATAATCAGGTAAACTATACGATAACAGAATGAGTTTGAAGGGTAAAAACTTGGGTGTTCGCTCGTTGAGCGGTGCCATTCTCGGAATCGTTGTTGTGGGTGCAGTGCTTTGGGGCGTGTGGCCTACGGCAGTGCTCCTTGTACTGATAAGCGTGGGCGCGATAACCGAACTTATGGATTTGGCCTCCAAACGTATCCCCGAAGCGGGTGGCAACTACCTCTTGATAGTAGCCCTTGCGGGTGGCTGGGTTGCGGGCGTGGCTCTCAATCCCGATCCACTGATGTTGCTTGTGGGATTACTGTTTGTGCCTGTGATTTTTGTCGTTGAGGTTTTCAGGAAGAGTAACCATACGCTCGAAAACGGCGCTATTGCCTCTCTGTCGTTGCTCTATGTAGCCCTGCCGATGTCGCTACTAATGCTCATTGGCGGTGGCTCGGGTGAGTGGGAACCAGCAAGAGTTCTTGCGGTGATATTCATCGTTTGGATTAACGATATTTTCGCCTACCTTGTGGGGTGTTCGATTGGCAAACATAAGATGTGTCCCTCGATTTCGCCCAAAAAGTCGTGGGAGGGACTCTTTGGTGGAGTCCTCTTTGCGGTGGCCTTTGCGATGGCTGTGGGCTATATGATGGAGGGTAACATCTACACTTGGGGTGGCTTGGGTGCTGTCACCGCTCTGGCGGGTGTGGTTGGCGACCTGCTCGAATCGAAGATAAAACGTGAGTGCGAGGTGAAGGACTCGGGCAACCTGATACCCGGACACGGTGGAATGCTCGATAGGTTTGATGCCTTGCTGCTGGCCGTACCCTTTGCATACATCTATATGTTAATTTTTGGTCTATGAGAATCAACCCCGAAGGATATAAAGGTATTAGAATCAATACCGCCATTTTTCTGCTCATCATTGCCGTAGTTACCGCTACGGCTTTGGTCTATGATTGGGCTTGGTGGGTGTTGGCATTGGTGGATGCCTTTTTGGTGTGGCGCATCTTTTTTGTCATCCTCTTCTTCCGCGAGCCCAATAGGGGGAAGTTGAGGGATGAGAGGGGCGTTTTTGCCCCTGCCGATGGCAAGGTTGTGACCATTGAGGAGGTCGATGCCCCCGAGGGTATGGATTGCCCGAGGTGTGTGCAGATGTCGGTCTATATGAACTTCTACAATGTGCACGTCAATTGGCACCCCGTGTCGGGAGAAGTGACCTATAAGGACCACTACGATGGCGAATTTATGCTCGCTTGGCAGCCCAAGAGTTCGGCTCTGAATGAACACACCACCGTTGTTGTGCGCACCGAGGGCGGGGCACAGGTTGCCTATCGCCAGATTGCGGGATGGATTGCCCGTAGGATTGTCTGCTACCCCGAGGTGGGCGATAGGGTGGAGCAAAACGGCAAGTCGGGTTGTATAAAGTTTGGCTCGCGTGTGGATGTGTTCTTGCCCATTGGTAGCGAGATTTTGGTGGAGATAGGCGAGAAGGTCAAAGGCGCACAAACCCTCTTGGCCCGCCTCGGTGATGAATAAAAACTTATTGTTATGAACAATATCTATAAATGCGCGCTGGGTGTTGCGGCTCTCGCAGCCCTTGTTGCCATCTTCTGGTTCTTTGGCGATATAGTCTTCTATATCCTCATTGCGGGTGTGCTGGCAATTATGTGCCAACCGCTCGTGTCGAAGGTGGCGAGCGTGAAGGTCTTGGGACGCAAACTGCCACGCTGGGTAGGAGCCATTGTCGGTGTCTTGTCGGTGTGGGTGGTGATTGTGCTCTTCTTTGTGTTGCTCATTCCTTTGATTTCGGGCAAGATGAGCGACCTCGCCCACCTCGATTACCAGAGTATGCTCTCCTCTCTGCGCGAGCCTATGACTGAATTGGGACTCTTCTTGGAAAAATATTTCAAACTCAATATATCGCAAACCTCTCTCACAGAGATGTTTGCCGAGTGGGTGAAGAAGTTTGTCGATAGTGGCACAGCCACGTCGCTCTTCTCGTCTATATTCTCCGTTGCGGGCAATGTTGTGGTTGCGGCGGTGAGTATTTCGTTCATCTCGTTTTACTTTATGAAGGAGGAAGGGCTCTTTATGAAGATGTTGGTGGCTGTTGTGCCCACCAAATGGGAGGATAATGTGAGGCGTGCGGTGGACTCCATCACTTCGCTTCTGTCGCGTTATTTCTTGGGCGTGATCATCCAAATTACCATAATGATGTGCGTGGTGTCGGTCATTTTGCTCCTTTTGGGTTTCGAGTTGCAGGATGCAATCTTTGTGGGCTTCATCGAGGGTGTATTCAATATTATCCCCTATGTTGGCCCCTGGATAGGATTCATAATCAGCGCCTTGTCGGGTCTGACTTTTGTGAGTGCCGGAGGTATGACTCTGGGCTATGTGGTGATTGCCATTGCGGGAACCATTCTTGTGGCGCAGGCGGTGGATAACTATTTCGTCTCTCCGAGGGTCTTTTCGCGTCAGGTCAATGCCCACCCGTTGGAGATATTCATTGTTACGCTTGTTGCGGGCTCTTGTTCGGGTGTGCTGGGTATGCTTGTGGCGATACCTGCCTATACGGTTATGCGTGTGCTTGCCAAAGAGTTTTTGTACAATTACAAGTTGGTGAGGGAACTGACCTCGAAGGTGTAGAGGCGAGGGTGAGGTGAAAAAAAGTATCGGGCTCGGCAAGTGTTTGCCGAGCCCGCTTAATTTTCAACTTTCAATTTTACAACTCTGTTTTCCAAAGACCGTGCAGGTTGCAGTATTCGTAGACCGCAATGGGTTTGCGATTGCATACGCACACTTCGGCGATGGGCTTGTCGGTGAGGTCAATGCGGGTGCCACCATCCTCAAACTCCACATACACAAAGGCGATGTGGTGCTCGGGGAGCATAGGATGCTCGGTGCTGCCCACCTTGATGCGCAGACGGCAGTCGTCGATTTTCTCCACTACGGGGAGGTGTTTCTCTACACTTGCCTCTACGGTTCCGGGGATGAGTTCGGTCATCTTCTCGCCGCAGCAGAAGGGTACTACGCCGCCATCGACAGCCTTAATGATTACATTACCACAGTGGTTACATTTATAAAATTTCGTTGCCATAGTTTTATGATTTTTTGATGTTAAACTTCCTTTTGTTATTACAAAGATAGTACCACCGCGCGGAAAAGTCAAATCGGAAATTTTGATAGCAGGATAGGCTCACCTTATACCTATTCCATCGCACTAAAAATAAAAGTTCGCGGGTATCTTTTTTGATACCCGCGAACAAAATGGCGAAAAGTCTTTAATGCCCTATAAGCCCCATAAGCCCTTAATACCTACTCAAAGTTGTAGGGTTCAAGGTACTTTTCGTAGCCCAACCAGGGATTACCTTCGTTTCCTATGTGGGTATAAGCATCATACGACTCTTGGGGTACATATATAACCATTCCTGAATTGAATGGGAATGAACCTATTTCAAAATAATATCCATCATACCAATCATAGTATTCACGCTCGTAATGTATAACAGGCGGAGTTGTGGGTTTGCAATATATTTCCGTAAGACTTGTACAGGAATACGAATCAAATGCGGTACGTCCTATTGAAGTGATGTTGCTGCCAATGGTTACACTTTGCAGGTCCTCAAAAGGATTATTATAAGGGTTCGCTCCATATGCATTATGAGGCCAATCGAAAGCGTCGTCTGGAATAGTCGTTACATTATCACCGATAATTATGTTCTTAAATTTGGCACCATCACACCAATGAAGACAAGCACTAAATGCGTTGTATCTGCACTCGGGTACGTTCTCTAAAAAATTACTATTAATCACAAACACATCAAGAGTACAACCGCAAAACACGCGACTCCCAATTGAGGAAACGCTCTCGGGTATGGTGATGCTTGTCAGTGAGGAACAATCCCAAAATGCGCTATCTCCAATCGAAGTTACACTATTGCCTATGGTTACACTTGTTAGCGAGGTGCAATCAGAGAATGCCCTATCTCCAATCGAAGTAACGCTGTCGGGAATGGTTATATTTTCAAGGCTTGAACAATTATAGAATGTGCCTGATCCAATCGAAGTTACGCCATTGCCAATAGAAATGCTTGCCAGCGAGGTGCAATCTCTGAAAGTGGATAGTTTGATAGAAGTGACACCGCTGGGAATAGTGAAGTTAGTTAGTGATGTACACCAAGAAAATGCGTACTCTCCGATTTCGGTAACGCTATCGGGGATAGAAATGCTTTTAAGAGAGTAACACATTTCAAATGCACTGTCTCCGATAGACTCGATGCTTTCGGGAAGTTCAATGCTTTTCAATCCATTGCAGTTATAGAAAGCCTCTCTTCCAATAGAGGTTATATTTTTGCCCCAAGTTATATTTTTTATTGTTTGAGATTGGTAGAATGTTCTGGCTCCTATTTTGGTGATATTATCTCCCAAGATAACCTCTGAAAAATCAGCATCCCAATCTGTGAGAATGGAACAGAATTCATTGGACCAAGTTCGGTCTTTCTCAACGATTTTACTGTCAATTGTCAAAGTTCCTTTACATCCACTGAATGCTTCACTGCCAATCGACAAAACTCCCTCGCCAATGACAACACTCGTGATATTCGAACAATCAGCGAAGGCACCACTTCCAATCGAGGTGACGCTGTTGGGAATGGTGATGCTTGTCAATGAGGAACACCCTGAAAATGCGTCATATTCAATCGAAGAGACGCTGTCTGGGATAGTGATACTCGAAAGTTTTGCACAACCTTTAAATACTTCGTATTCAAGGGTCGTTATATTATCGGGAATGGTAATGTCTATTAGTGAAGAGCATCCAGAGAATGTTCTTCCGCCAATCGAGATGATGCTGTTGGGAAGAGAAATTTTTGATAGCGAAGTACAATTCTCGAATGCACTTTCTCCAATCGAGGTAACGCTGTCGGGAATTGTGATGCTTGTCAATGAGGAGCAACCAGAGAATGCCCCATATCCAATCGAAGTAACGCTGTCGGGAATGGTTATATTTTCAAGGCTTGAACAATTATAGAATGTGCTTGCTCCAATTGAAGTTACGCCATTTCCAATAGTAATGCTTGTCAGCGAGGTGCAATCATAGAATGCTCCCAAACCAATCTCAATAACGCTGTCGGGAATAGTTAACTCTGTCAGTGAGGAGCAATTTTCGAATGCATACATTTCGATTTTAGTAATGCTATTGGGAAGTGTTATGGTTACAAGATTTGAACAATCTTCGAAAGTACGATTTCCAATAAGTGTAATATCGTCATCGCAAATAATTAAACCTTGTCCATCTTCATAGGTATTGGAAATTATTCGTGCTCCAATAGGAGGTGCGGGGTTGCCAAAAACGATAATCTCACCGTCTGTCGAGGTGTAATATATTTTGTGGGTTTCGGGGTGGTCGTCGGGATTTACGACATCGTCGTTGCCATCGTCGTTGCCATCGTCGGGATTGTCGTTGCCGTCATCGGGGTTGTCGGGGATGGGGTTGTTTTTGTCCTCAATGATGGTAGGGGTGGTTGTACCCGACAAGAGCACATAGTAATCTTTATCAACAGTTATGAACCAATCGGGGGTTTGCAGACCACTGCCGTTGTTGAAAATTACGCCAATCTCTTTGTTATTTGCCTCGGCAGGGATTTCGTAGACGTAGTAGGTGAGGTCGCCTATCTTCTCGGTCTGCTTGATTTCCGCACCGCACCAACTACCCACATACTCGGTTACAACATCTCCTTCCCAACGCCACATATAAACATAGAGGTTCTCCCATCCGACGTGGTTGTAGACATAGATTTTGTGATTGTCGGAGGTGTCGGGATTTGGTTTCTCACCCTCATCAGGGTTCTCATTTTCATCACCATCACCGGGTTGCTCGGTAGAGGGCTTGTCGTTGGGATTGACATCGTCATCTGCGAATGTGCCACATCCTACAAACGACAGCATAAAGAGGGTGGCCAGAAGTGTGAGTAGGTTCTTCATAAGGTATGATTTTTGGTTGTTAAATATTTACTTTTCAAAAGGTTAAAACCTTCACCGCTACAAATATATGAAAAAAGATGCAACCGAACAAACAATCACCATAGAGAGGGAAGGCGCAAGGTGCAAACGTGGCCTCACGAAACAACCAAAAAAAAGCGGCAACCCACAACGAAAAAAGCGGACGACGGACGGGTAACCCACCAACAAAAGGCAGCAATCTGAAAAAGCGACGGACGGGTAACCCACCAACAAAAGAGGCGGCAATCTAAAGATTACCGCCTCTTGGTAGCGAGACCCAGGATTGAACTGGGGACCTCATGATTATGAATCATGCGCTCTAACCAGCTGAGCTATCTCGCCGCTTTGCTGAAAAGCGTTGCAAAGATAAGTCTTTATTTTTTCCTCGCAAACTTTCCGAGGTATTTTTTTTGCATATTGGGTGTAAAAAATGGTTTTGCTATGAAAAATACACCCGAAATGCGCCTCGCACGTCGTCTCGATGTGGTGGCTATCATTGCCAGCATACTGTTGTTGGTATCATTCTCGCTCGATGTTGTCCGTCGTAAGAGTTACATCCTCTCGCCCGGAGTTGAGGAGTTGCAACTGATTGTCTGTATGATTTTTATCACCGATTTTGTGGTACAGATGATGCTCTCGTCAAATCCACAACGCTATTTCAGGCGCAATCTTCTGCTCCTACTCGTGTCAATCCCCTATCTCAATATGTTGGAGTGGGGTGGGGTGTTGCTCCCCAAAGGGGCCTACATACTCCTCAAATGCCTGCCTCTGGTGCGAGGAGGCGCGGGAATCTATGGGCTGATAAAATATATAACACCCACGCGCGTGAGTGCTATATTGTGGAGTTATGTTGCACTGATAGTGATTGTTACCTACCTTGCGGCCCTTGTATTCTATGCCTACGAGGAGGTTGTGAACCACGCGGTGGATAGTTTCGGTACGGCCCTTTGGTGGGCGGGTCTCAACGTTACAACGGTGGGTGCGCCACTCTTTGCCGTAACCCCCATCGGCAAATCACTGACCGTTCTGCTTCCGGGATTGGGTATGGTGCTCTTTCCCCTGTTGACGGTCTATGTAACACACCTTGTGCAACGCAGTGTGGGTAAATGAAACCCCCGTATGTGGCTAATTAACCTGTTGTAAGGCAACGAGTTTGGCGTAGAGGCCTCCACGTTTGATGAGTTCTGTGTGGGTGCCCTCTTCGGCAATCCTACCCTGCTCGATGACGATGATTTTGTCGGCATTCTTGATGGTGCTCAATCGGTGGGCGATGATTACCGAAGTACGACCCGAGAGGAGTTTGTCGAGGGCCTCCTGTACCAACTTTTCGCTCTCGGTGTCGAGCGCGCTGGTGGCCTCATCGAGGATGAGAATGTCGGGGTTTTTGAGTACCGCACGGGCGATACTCAAACGCTGACGCTGACCTCCCGAGAGTTTAGCCCCCCTATCGCCAATGTTGGTTTGGTAGCCTTCGCTACTCTCAATGATGAAGTCGTGGGCGTTGGCAATGCGTGCGGCCTTCTCAATCTCCTCCATCGTGGCTCGGTCATTTCCGAGGCGTATGTTGTTTTCGATGGTGTCGTTGAAGAGGATGGTCTCCTGCGACACAATACCCATATTTTCGCGCAGGGAGCGGAGGTTGTACTCGCGTATGTCTTTGCCGTCGATAAGTATCTCACCGGCAGTCACATCGTAGAAACGAGGTATGAGGTCGGAGGTGGTCGATTTGCCACCTCCCGAGGGGCCTACCAATGCCACCGTTTCACCCTTCTTGACGGTGAAATTGATGCCTCCGAGCACCTCGCGGTCCTCCTCATAGGAGAATTTCACGTTGCGGAACTCGATGCCCTCCGAGAAATTATCGAGCATAATGCCTCCATCTTTGGGCGAGGTGATGGTGCTCTTGGTGTCTAACAATTCGAGCACCCTGCCACCTGCGGCGATACCCTGATTGATATTGGCGAATGCGTCGGTGAAGGCGCGCATTGGGCGGGTAATCTGTGTAAAGATGGCGATGTAGGCGATAAAGCCACTACCATCGAGTCCGCCATTGCCACTCAACACCAGCGTGCCACCAAAAATAAGGAGGCCCGCAGCCGCAGCAATGCCCAAAAATTCACTCATAGGCGAAGCCATCTGTTGGCGATTCATCATACGACGCGAAATGTCGGAGTAGCGCTTGTTGATGGAGGTGAACTTCTGGCGGAAGAAACCCTCGGCATTGTAGGCCTTGATGACCTTCACGCCCGAGAGTGACTCGTCGAGTACGGAGGTCAGTTCGCCAAAATTTTGCTGTGCTTTGAGCGCAGGGTGGCGCAACTTTTTCACAACGCTACCGATGATGAGCGCGATGATGGGGAGGTAGATTATCGAGAAGAGTGACAGTCGCCACGAAATGGAAACCATCGCAATGATGTAGCCAATGATGAGGAAAGGCTCCCTGAAAACCACCTGCAAAGTGTTTACAATACAGAATCTTACGGTCTGCACGTCGGAGGTGATGCGTGACATCATATCGCCCTTGCGTGCCGAGGAGAAGAAAGAGAGATTGAGTCCCATCACGTTGTCGAAAACCTGATTGCGGATGGTTTGGAGAGTGTTGATGCGCAGGTTCTCTACGGTGCGTTGTCCGAGGTAGCGGAAGAGGTTGCTCAACAGGGCCGAGATGGTGACAAATCCCGCAAGGAATACAAGGATGTTCATTGTGTTGTAGTCGGTACCATAGAGGCAGTAGAGCCAATAGTTGAGCAGTTCGGTGAGGTACTCGACGCTCACGTTGAATTGGGGAGCCTCGGTTACGGCCTCCAACATCGCTCCCTGGTCGAAGAGGGTGCGCAACAGAGGAATAATCATCACAAAGTTGCAGGTGTTGAATACCGCGTAGAAAAGGGTATAGAAAAAGTATGGTATTGCATACCTACCCAGAGGTCGCGCAAACGATAGTAATCTCCAATAGGTTTTCATATGTGGGTCGCGATTATGAAAAAAGTCGTGTTTGTTCCAAATAAGTACGCAAAAATAACATAAATAATTGTGTTTATTGGCAAAGAAAGTGTATTTTTGTAGAATAGAAACCGAAAAACAAATAGAAACAGACAACCATATTATGAAAAAAAGAGTATTGAGTGGTATCCGCTCGACAGGACAACTCCATTTGGGAAACTATTTTGGCGCTCTTCGTAATTTCGTGAAGTTGCAAGATGAGGCAGAGTGCTATTTCTTCATCGCCGATTACCACTCCCTGACTACCCACCCCGACCCTACAATTCTCCACTCCAATGTGCGAAATATCCTCTCGGAGTACCTCGCAGCAGGTATCGACCCCGAGAAGGCTACCATCTACATCCAGAGCGACGTGCCCGAGGTGGCCGAACTCTCGCTGTTGCTGGGTATGCACGCCTATGTTGGCGAGTTGGAGCGCACAGCATCGTTCAAAGATAAAGTGAGGAAAAATCCCAATAATGTCAATATCGGCCTGCTGAACTACCCCGTGCTGATGGCCTCCGACATTCTGCTCCATAGGGCCGATTATGTACCTGTGGGTAAGGACCAAGAGCAACACTTGGAGATGACACGTCACTTGGCCCACCGCTTCAACCAAATCTACAAAACCGACTTTTTCAATGAGAATGTTGCCCCCTTCAACTTTGGCAAGGACCTTGTGAAAATCCCCGGTTTGGATGGCTCGGGCAAGATGGGCAAGAGCGAGGGTAACGGTATCTACCTCTCCGACCCCGACAATGTAATCCGCAAGAAGGTTATGAA
Organism: Tidjanibacter sp.; assembly: GCA_045596685.1. GTDB lineage: Bacteria > Bacteroidota > Bacteroidia > Bacteroidales > Rikenellaceae > Tidjanibacter. The sequence continues at coordinate 26,640 of JAZOCT010000029.1, forward strand.
GGCTGTGACCGACAGTGGCCCAACGGAGCCCAATTCGCCCATCTCGGAGCCCATCAAAAACATCTTCACCATTATGGAGGCAGTATCTACCCCCGATACAATCGACTACTTCAAGGAGAAATACGCCTCGTGCGAGATTCGCTATGGCGATTTGAAGAAGCAGTTGGCGGAGGATATTATCGCTACCGTTGCCCCCATTCGTGAGCGTATCGAGGATATCCGTGCCAACGAAAAATACCTCCACTCCGTGACCGAAATGGGTGCTGAAAAGGCACGCAAGAGTGCCCGTGCAACCATCGAAGAGGTGCGTCGCATTATGGGTATCTACAAATTCTAAAAACACCTAAAATAATAGTTATCGTAAATATGAGAGGTAACACTGAACGAATGAGCCCCTGGGAGCGATTGGCGCTCTGGCTCAATGTGCAAACCAGGCGCATTAGCACGCGACAACTGACTTTTATTTTGGCAATCGTTGTGGGCTTGGTGTCGGGAGGTGTGACCTGCATTTTCGAGTGGCTCTTGGGGCTCATCAAAGGGGGATTGACAAGTTGGTTCCCCAAAGAGGAGGTGGGCTGGTTCTACCTTCTCTACCCAATGGTGGGTATCATTCTGGCGAGCCTGTTTGTGAGGTTCATAGTCAAAGACGACATCTCGGAGGGTGTCACAAAGGTGCTCAAAGCGATGAGTACCTCCTCCTCGGAGATTAAGCCCCACAACTGCTACTCTTCGGTGGTGGGCGGTGCGCTGACCATCGGATTTGGTGGTTCGGTAGGTCCCGAGGCACCCATAGTGCTGACGGGTGCTGCCATTGGCTCCAATATCGGTAGAGTGCTGAAACTCAACTACCGCAACCTCACCTTGATGCTGGCTTGTGGTGTGGCGGCAGCGCTCTCGGCAATCTTCAAGGCCCCAATTACGGGTGTGATTTTTGTGATGGAGATTCTACTGCTGGATATGAGTATGACGGCTATCATTCCGCTGATTATCTCCTCTGTGACGGCTGTGACGCTCACCTTCTTTGTGAGGGGCTTTGAGCCTATGCTCTCGGCAAGCACCATTGGTGACCTCTCCTTCTCGCATATCCCCATCTATCTGCTCCTTTCGCTGCTGTGTGGCTTGATGTGCTACTACTTTATGAACATCAACTTTCGAGTAAAGATGGTTATAGACCGCCTCGGAGTGCAGTGGAAAAAGTGGCTGGTGGGTGGCTTGGCTCTGGGTGTGATGATTCTCCTTTTTCCTCCTCTCTATGGTGAGGGATATGGTATTTTCCACCACTTTATGACGGGCGATGTGCAGGCAGTTTTCGACAACTCGGGTTTCTACTCTTTCAGGGAGAATGAGTGGATAGTTGTGGGCTATATGGTGGCTATTATGTTTGTGAAGGTTGTGGCAATGGCTGTCACCAACTCTTCGGGAGGTGTGGGCGGTACGTTTGCACCCTCTCTCTTTGTGGGCGCATTTTTGGGCGCGATTACCGCATACGTTGCCAACACATTCTTCGGTGCCGACCTCTCGATTGCGGCATTCTCGCTGGTAGGTATGGCGGGTTTGATGTCGGGTGTGATGAAGGCTCCTTTGACGGCAGTTTTCCTCATTGCCGAGATTTTGAGTGCCTATCAACTCTTTGTGCCCCTGATGCTTGTGTCGTGTGTGTCGTATGTCATCAACCGCTACCTCGAACCCGATAGTATCTACACCAAAACCCTCCGTAAGAAGGGGCAACTCCTCACTCACGACAAAGACCAGGCTGTGAGTGTTGTGCTCTCGGTGCGCTCGCTCGTTGAGACCAATATTTTGAGTGTTAGTGAGTACGATACGCTGGGCGATATGGTTGTGAGGGTTATACCTCATACTACGCGCAACATTTTCCCCGTTCTCAACGGAGAGAATAAACTGCTGGGGGTTGTGGAGTTTGACCGTTTGAGGAAGGATATGTTCGACCAGAGCAAGTATCCCAATTCGGTGCAGCGCTATATGACCCCACCTGCGGACCTTCTTTACGATGGCGAGTCGGCATCGAGTGTGCTCGAAAAGTTCGAGACGACGGGTGCTTGGAACCTTCCTATTGTTGATGCCGGTGGAGTCTATCTTGGTTTTGTCAGCAAGTCGCGCATCCTGACTGCCTACCGCGAAAAACTCAAAGAGATGACACAAGAGTGATTTGCGCAGCAAATCACTCTTGTGTCATCGTCTAACGTCTAATATCTAACGTCAAACGATGAAGATAAATTTTATTGGTCCAGCGTTTCCCTATCGTGGAGGTCTGGCGACAATCATAGAGAGCCTGGCGAGGGTATTTCAAGAGCGGGGTAACGAGGTGGATATCAAGACCTTCTCGTTGCAATATCCACGTCTGCTATTCCCTGGTAAGAGCCAATTCCGCACGGGTGATGCCCCCGAGGGGCTTGCCATCTCGCGCGAGGTGAGCACCGTCAATCCTCTCTCGTGGTTGCGGGTGGGTCGTAGGCTCCGCAGGGAGGCTCCCGATGCTGTGGTGTTGAAATATTGGACACCTCTGATGGCACCCTGCTTTGGCACCATCTGTCGTCTGGCACGCAAGAATGGCAAAACGAAGGTTGTGGTGCATCTGGACAACATCACCCCCCACGAGCCTCACTTCTATGACCGCCTGCTGAATCGCTATTTCCTCGGCTCGTGCGACGGTTTTATCTATATGTCACAGACGGTGGCCGATGATTTGCGCACCTATCTGCCCGATGCAAAAGCGCTCTTCTCACCTCACCCACTCTTCGACAACTATGGCACCAAACCACCTCGCGAGGAAGCGTGCGCCCGCTTGGGCCTTGCTCCCGAGGTGGGATATGTGATGTTTTTTGGCTATGTGAGGGAGTATAAGGGGCTCGATATACTGCTCGATGCGTGGGCTCTTTTGAAGGCCGAGGGCAAGAGTGCGGGGAGGAAGTTGCTCGTTGTTGGCGAGGTCTATGGCGATGATGGAAAGTACCGCCAGCAAATCGAGCGCCTCGGCTTGGCGGAGGATGTTGTGATGCACAACGAGTTCGTGCCCGATGGGGAGGTTGCCGAGTGGTTTTCGGTGGCGGATATGGTAGCCCTGCCCTATAAGTCGGCAACGCAGAGTGGCGTGACGCAGGTGGCCTATGCCTTTGGTGTGCCTATGGTGGTGACCAATGTGGGCGGCTTGGCGGAGATGGTGGAGGACGATGTTGTGGGCCTACTTGCCGAGGTGAGTGCCCGCTCGGTGGCTGATGCCATTGCCCGATGCTACGAGGGTGATAACTTGGAGCGCTATCGTGAGGGTGTTGTACGCAATAGCGAGCGCTTCTCGTGGAACGCCACCGCCGATAGGATAGAGGAGTTGTTGAAGGAGTTGAAAGTTGAAAAATAGCAACCTTTAACGCTCCACTTCATCTCGGGTATCTTTTTTAATACCCGTGAACAAAAGAGGGGGATAACTGCTGACCACTGACTACCGACTGCTGACTGCTAATAAAACAATCGAGGCTCCATTCCGGAGCCTCGATTGTTTTATGCTTACTTTTTGATATTGGGTTCTTCCAGACCAAAGCCCTGCTTGCGGTTTTCGCGTTTGAGCCAGAGGCTGAAAAAGAGTGCCAGCACGCCAAACGACGAGAAGATAACCATAGGCAAGGTGTAGCCACCCGTTGCATCCAACACGTTACCAATCAGGATGGGCACTGCAAACAGACCGATGTTCTGAATCCAGAAGATGATGCAGTAGGCCGAACCGAGGATGCGGTTGTCGATAATCTTGGGTACCGAGGGCCACAATGCAGCAGGTACCAACGAGAACGACACGCCCAAAACCACCACGATTGTCACAGCCAACCATTTGTAGGGGAAGGCGGGCAACAGGAATGCAAACGAGAGGTGGCAGGCAATCATCACCAACGAGCCGAGCATCAGCATCGAAGCAGCCTTACCCTTATTGTCGATAAATGCGCCCAAGAAGGGGGTGAGTACCATTGCGAGGATGGGGAAGCAACTGAACAGTTGTGCGCCATTCTCAACACCGAGGGTGGTGTTCAAAAAGTCGGGAGCGTAGCGCTGGAAGGGGAAGATAGCCGAGTAGTAGAGCACACACAGCAGAGCCACCAACCAGAACATCTTGCTCGAAAAAATCTTGCCCAAATCCTTGAACTTGAACTCCTCCTCGCTCTCCTCTCTGGAAAGTTCGCCACAAGCCTCCAACTGTTTGTCGAACTTGCGGTCCATAACTACGAATACAACGTAGAAGATAAGACCTATAAGGAGCAGAATGGCACCGAAACCTACGGGAGCCGATACAACGCTGCCGAACTTCTCATAGACCATAGGCGAGAGCCACATTGCAGCAAATACGCCCAAGCGTGCAATCGACATCTCCAAGCCCATAGCCATAGCCATCTCCTTGCCCTTGAACCACTTGGCAATAGCCTTCGATACGGTAGTACCTGCCATCTCGCAGCCGCAACCGAAAATCATAAAGCCCAAGCAAGAGAGTTTAGCAGTGCCGGGGAGTGCCACCCACCACGAGTTGAGCCAAGCCTCCAAACCACTACCAATGAACAGGTCGCTCATAGCGTAGAACTTGATGCTCGCGCCAATCACCATCAACGATGCCGAAAGCACACCCGTAAAGCGGATGCCCATCTTGTCGAGGATGATACCCGCAAAGATGAGGAAGAAGCAGAATACATTGAGGAAATACTCACTCGCAGCATAGGTGCCAAAGGTGCCACTGTTCCAACCAAGAGAGGTTTCCAATTGACTTTTCAGGGGCGAGAGCATATCCACAAACATATAGGCGAAAAACATCATCAGTGCGATGAGGATGAGTGCCGCCCAACGTGCCAACGCCGAGTCGTTAAGTTTTCTTTGAATCTGTTGTACCATAATTATTTAAGTTTTAGTAATATGAGTATTAATTTTCTCGTTTTATGCTAATTTTTCTGATACCTCTTCAAGATACCATAGGCCTCTTTTATTCCCAATTCGCCCGCCTTGCTCAAATCCATCACACCCTTTTGGGTATCCTTCATCAGCAGTTGCACCAATCCGCGATTGAAGTAGGCCTCGGCAAGGAAGGGAGCCAATGCCAATGCACGCGAGTAGTCCTCATAGGCCGCAGGCATATCGCCCGAGAGCGCCCGCAGGTTGCCCCTATTATAATATATGTATGCCACATCGGGTGCGAGAGTCGCGGCCCTGTCAAGGTCGGCTATTGCCTCGTCGTAGTTGTAGGTGCGCTTGACTTGGCTTCGCAGGGTCATATCCGAGTCAATCGAAATCCTATCGCCCATACCCACCGAGGAGATAAAATCAATCATCTCGGCCCTTGCCACCGCACGGTTGATGTAGAGCATAGCATTCTTTGGTTCGAGTCGTATTGCCTCCGAGAGGATGTTGATGGCCGAGGTGTATTGCCTCATCGTGAGTTGCGAAATAGCCCAACGGAAGAGAGCATCCACGTCGCTATAAGCCTCCCCTTCATAGCGTTCATTGACACTTGCAATCTCCTCTTCGGAGAGCCTTGTGGGTTCGTTGGAAAAGACTATGAGCGTATCGCGCCCAATGCTCGCCTCCTCCAATGCGGGGGAGTAGTAGTGGTGGGCCTCCGTAGTGCGGGGAGCCCCCAATGACCAGCGAAACATCTCACGAAGGGTGGCGTTTGTGGCGCTCTCCTCGGCGAGTTTTCTCTCGGCGAGTCGCGACTCAAACGACACGAGTTGGTTGAAGTGCCTCGAAGTGTCGGCATAGATATTAAGCCCCTCGGGGTCCTCTGCCAGACGTGCCTCATATTCGGCAATCTTCCTACCTGCAATGGCGCGGTCACGCTTTGCACCCGCACTATCGTGAATCTTATCCTTCACCACAGCCCTCTGCAAATATGCATTCGCAAAGTCGGGGTAGAGTTCTATCGCTTTGGTGTAGTCGCCCAGCGCCTCCAAATCCCTATCCATTGCCATCAGCACACCTGCGCGGTTGTAGTATCCCTTCACATTTTCGGGTGCGTGCTCCAAAACTTTGTCGTACATTGCCAATGCCTCGGGGTAGTTGCCCTCGATGGAGTGGATGATGGCCAAATCGAAGTAGGCGCTTGTGACGTAGGGGTTAATCTCCAAAACGCGCTCGAAGTCGCGGGTGGCCTCCTCGTAGCGCTCCAAATTGCAAAAGACTATGCCTCGATTGAAGAGGGGTTGGAGGTAGGTGCTGTCGCACTTAATTGCCATATTGTACATCTCCAAAGCCTCCTCATTCTTCCCCTCGGCCATCAGCAACATCGCCATCTGGTTGTACCCCTCGGTGTAGTCGCGGTTGGTACGGATGGCCTTGTCGAAACTCTCCCGAGCCCCGAGGGTATCTTTGAGTCCGAGGAGCGCCACACCTCGATTGATGTGGGTCTGTGCATCCTTATCCGTCACCCTCAAAACTCTGTCGAAATCCACCAACGACTTCACCCACTGTTTGTTGCGAAGGTGGGTGACACCTCGCGAGTAGTAGGAACCGATGATGTCGGGTCGCAGTTCGATGGCGGAGGTGAGGTCTCTTACGGCATCTTCGTAGTTGCCCAACTCGGCATTGACTATTCCTCGATAGTGGTAAGCCTCGGTGTAGACCTCGTTTATCTCGATAGCCTTCGAGAGGTCGGCTTTTGCGCCCAGCAGGTCGCCCAGGCCGAGTTTTGCATACCCGCGTAGATAGTACGCCTCATAGGACTCCTTATCGGAGCGGATGAGCACATTGAGAATGTCAATAGCGTCCTTGTAGTTGTCGCTGGCGAGCATATTGCGACTTGCCCACGCGATATAGCGCTTGTTGTACTGTGCGTGAGTTTCCCCAACGCACAATACAACTAACATCGCAAATATCGTAACAAGTCTTTTCAACTCTCAACTCTCAACTATTTAAGCGCAGCAATTCGTTCTTTGATTGCGGCGATTTTTGCCTCCGCGTCACGCTGTTTGTTCCTTTCGTTTTCAACAACGGCTGCGGGAGCATTTGCCACAAATCTCTCGTTGGAGAGTTTGCCCATAACGGTACGAAGGAAGCCCTCAAAGTAGGCGAGTTCTTTGGCCATCTTCTCCAACTCCTCCTCCACGTTGATGTTGTCGCTCATAGGAACGAAATATTGGGTGGTCTTCACAATGAAGGCCGCAGCGGTGGGATTCTTTGCGCTCACCTCGGTGATACCCGAGAGGTTTGCCATCTTCTCCACCAAGCAGTTGTAGGCGGGGTGGTAGTTCTCATCCACGATGACCTCCAAAGCCACCTTCTCCTTGTTGGGGATGTTCTTCTGTGCGCGGATATTGCGGATGCCGCTCACCACCTCCCTTGCGAGGTCCACCTCGGCGAGCATCTTCTCGTCCCAGGGTTTGTGTTCCTCGAAGAGCGAGAGCATAATACTCTCTCCCTCCTTACGCTCCGAGATGTGCTGCCACAACTCCTCGGTCACGAAGGGCATAAAGGGGTGGAGCAGTTTCACCAAACGCTCAAAGAAACGCTTGGTTGTAGCAACGGTCACTGCATCGGCAGGCGAGCCGTAGGCGGGCTTAATCATCTCCAAGTACCAACCACTGAAATCGTCCCAGAAGAGGCGGTAGAGGGCCATCATAGCATCCGAAATGCGGTATGCCTCGAAGTGCTCCTCAATCTCCTTGTAGGCTTTCTGGTAGATGTTCTCAAACCATTCGGTTGCCTTCGCGCAGTGCTCGCTCTGGGGGATAGTATCGCTAACCTCCCAACCCGTTACAAGGCGGTAGGCGTTCCAAATCTTGTTGCAGAAGTTGCGGCCCTGCTCGCAGAGGCTCTCGTCGAACATCAGGTCGTTACCTGCCGAGGTGCAGAGCATCAGCGCCACCCTCACACCATCGGCACCATACTGTGCCATCAAATCCAGCGGGTCGGGCGAGTTGCCGAGTTGTTTGGACATCTTGCGCCCGAGTTTGTCGCGCACGATACCGGTGAAATAGACGTGGTTGAAGGGCCTCTCGTTCCTCCATTCGTAGCCGGCCATAATCATTCGAGCCACCCAGAAGAAGATAATATCCGGACCGGTGATAAGGTCGTTGGTGGGGTAGTAGTACTGAATCTCCTCGTTGTTGGGCTGGCGGATGCCGTCGAATACGCTGATGGGCCAGAGCCACGAACTGAACCAGGTGTCCAAAACATCCTCCTCCTGACGCAAGTCGGCAAGGGTGAGGGTAGCATCGCCCGTCTTGGCGCGTGCGGCCTCCAATGCCTCCTGCTCCGTCTCGGCCACCACAAAGCCACCTTTGGGCAGATACCACGCAGGAATACGGTGACCCCACCACAACTGACGCGAGATACACCAATCCTTGATGTTCTCCATCCAATGGCGGTAGGTGTTTTTGTACTTCTCGGGGACAAATTTGATTGTATCCTCCATCACCGCACGGGTTGCGGGCTCGGCGAGTTCGCCCATCGAGAGGAACCACTGCATCGAGAGTTTGGGCTCAATAGCAACGCCTGTACGCTCCGAATAGCCCACATTGTTGGTGTATGGTTCGGTTTTCTCCAAGAGTCCGGCCCTCTCCAAATCACCCTCAATCACCTTGCGGCACTCGAAGCGGTCCATACCGACATACAAGCCCACCTTGTCGTTGATGGTGCCGTCGGGGTTGAAGATATCGATGGTTTCGAGGGAGTATTTCTCACCCAACATATAGTCGTTCACGTCGTGTGCGGGGGTTACTTTCAGCGCGCCCGTACCGAACTCAATATCCACATACTCGTCCCTGATGACGGGCACCGAGCGACCAACAAGGGGTACAATTACTCTTGCATCCTCGGGAAGGTCGGCATAGCGGGGGTCGTTGGGATTGACGCAGACTGCCGAGTCACCCAAGATGGTCTCGGGTCGGGTGGTCGCAACGATGAGAGCCTTGTCGGAACCCTCCACCTTGTAGCGCAGGTAGTAGAACTTACCCTGCGACTCCTTGTAGATTACCTCCTCGTCCGAAAGAGCCGTTTGTGCCGATGGGTCCCAATTGACCATCCTCACGCCACGATAGATTTTACCCTTATTGTAGAGGTCTACAAAGACCTTGATGACGCTTTCGCTGCGGGTTTCGTCCATTGTGAAGCAGGTGCGGTCCCAGTCGCACGAAGCACCGAGTTTGCGGAGTTGTTGGAGGATGATACCGCCGTGTTTCTCTTTCCACTCCCAAGCGTGTGCGAGGAACTCTTCGCGTGTGAGGTCGCTCTTCTCGATACCCTCGGCTTTGAGTTTAGCCACCACCTTTGCTTCGGTGGCAATGGATGCGTGGTCGGTTCCGGGCACCCAGCAAGCGTTCTTACCCTGCATACGGGCCCTGCGCACCAATACATCTTGGAGCGTGTTGTTGAGCATATGGCCCATATGCAACATACCCGTCACATTTGGTGGGGGAATAACGATGGTGTAGGGCTCTCTCTGGTCGGGTTCGGAGTGAAACATATTGTGCTTCATCCAGTAGTCATACCACTTCTGTTCAATCTCTTGTGGTGCGTATTTGTCTGCAAGTTTCATATTTATATATATTTTGTTGTTCTATTGTCTGTTTGTGTTCCACTTTTTTGTCGGCTGTGCCTTGTGGGTGATTTCCGCGTTACGCTTTTGTTTTGCCATCCTCATTTACCCCGAGTAAACTGCGGTGTCAAAACAAAACCAAGCCTTGAACTCCCTCCGCAAAACCCAGCCGCACTCTGTGGAGGGCTCTGTTTGTTTCTTTGTATTTCACTTTACCCTCCGTCTGTGCCTTGCGGGTGATTTCCGCGTTATGCTCGGGCTCGAAATGCTCATTTACCCCGAGTAAACTGCGCTTTCTCGCCTCTCGCAAGCCTTGAACTCCCTCCGCAAAACCCAGCCGCACTCTGTGGAGGGCTCTGTTTGTTTCTTTGTATTTCACTTTACCCTCTGGCTGTGCCTTGTGGGTGATTTCCGCGTTACGCTCGGGCTCGAAATGCTCATTTACCCCGAGTAAACTGCGGTGTCAAAACGCTCATTACCCTAACCTTACATCTACCCACTGTTCGCTACGGCGCATTAAACCTCCAAAGATACGAAAAATAATTGTAATTTGAAAATCGAGAGGTAGAATTACCTCCCCTTTGGGGAGGTTCTGGGCTATTTTACGACCCATAACTCCCATAGACCCTATACATCCTATAAGCCTTATAGGGCCTATGCGTTCTATAATCCATTGCCCATACAAACTTCTCGGGTATTAAAAAAGATACCCGAGAATAAAAGGGTAGACCGCAGACCACTGACCGCAGACCGTAGACCGCAGACCGCAGACCACTGACCGCAGGCCGAGGGTCCTCAATTTAACTGATTGTTAATAACTTTTTGCCTTGTGAGAGAGTTTGGCGCACGAAATGTGCTATATTTGCGTGGATTTTTGTAAATATGGTATATTACGCACGATTATGAATAGAAACAACAAGAATAAAAGCGTAGAATTTGAGATAGTAGCAGGCATTGGTGAGGCCACCGAGGGCATCCATCAGGTTATTCCCATTGTGGGTGACGAGGATGAACTTGGTGAAAGAGTGGCTATTCCCTCCGAATTACCCATCCTTTCATTGCGCTCTTCGGTGCTCTTCCCGGGTGCAATTACCCCCATTACGGTGGGTAGGGAGAAGTCCATCAAACTTGTGAGGGATGTGGAGCGCGAGGGTGGTATTTTGGGCGCTGTTTTGCAGCGTGAGGCCGACGTGGAGAACCCCGCAGTGGATGATATGTACCGCGTGGGTACGGCTGCCAAAATTCTCAAAATCCTCGAAATGCCCAACGGCAACCTCACGGTGATACTGCACGGCTTGGAGAAAATTGAGGTTGTGCAATTCCTGCGCTCGGAACCCTATATGAGGGCTACGGTGAGCGTGTTGCAGGATGTTGCACCCGACAAAAATAATGTTGAGTTTCAGGCAATTGTCGACTCGGTGAAGGATGTGGCATTGGATATTATCTCCATCTCGCCCGGCATTCCCAAAGAGGCAACCTTTGCCATCAAGAACATAGATTCCAAGCGCGGAATCATCAATTTCATCTGTTCCAATATGGACTTTACGGATGCCGAGCGTCAGAAACTCTTGGAGGCACCCGGCCTGTTGGCGCGCTCGCGCAAGTTGCTTGAATTTCTCATCAACCAGCGCCAACTTGTGGAACTCAAAAACCAGATTCAAGGCAAGGTTAAGCAGGAGATAGACCAACAGCAGAAGGAGTACTTTATTCAGCAGCAGATTCGTACCCTCCAAGATGAACTCGGGCACGATGAGATGAACGATGCCGAGAGGTTGCGTGAGAGGGCCGCACACAAGAATTGGAACGATGAGGTGGCGGCTGCTTTCGAGAAGGGTGTGCAGAAGTTGGAGAGGCTCAATCCCGCAGTTGCCGAGTATTCGGTGGAGATTAACTATCTGGAAACGATGCTCGACCTGCCCTGGAACGACATCACCGAGGATAATATGGACCTCTCGCAGGCACGCGCAAGGCTCGACGAGGACCACTTCGGATTGGAGGAGGTCAAGGAGCGTATCTTGGAGCACCTGGCGGTGATGAAACTCAAAGGCGACCTCAAATCGCCCATCCTTTGCCTCTACGGTCCTCCGGGAGTGGGTAAAACGTCGCTTGGTAAGTCGGTAGCGGCGGCCCTCGGCAGGAAGTTTGGTCGCATTTCGCTTGGTGGTTTGCACGATGAGTCGGAGATTCGTGGTCATCGTCGCACCTACATTGGCTCGATGCCGGGTAGGATTATCGACACCATCAAGCGTTGCGGTTCGTCTAACCCTGTGATTATTCTTGACGAGGTCGATAAGGTGAGTCGTTCCAATCACGGCGACCCTTCGAGTGCCCTCTTGGAGGTCTTGGACCCCGAGCAGAACTCCACCTTCCACGACAACTACATCGACATAGACTATGACCTGTCGAAGGTCTTGTTCATAGCCACAGCCAACAATGTGGGCAATATCTCGCAGGCACTCCGTGACCGTATGGAGATGATAAATATTGCGGGCTACGTTATGGACGAGAAACTCGAAATTGCCGAGCGCCACCTTGTGGGCAAACAGCGTGATGCTCACGGTATTAAGCCCGAGCAGATGACCTTGCCCAAAGAAGTTGTGGCGATGATTATCGACGACTACACACGCGAGAGCGGTGTACGCTCTTTGGATAAACAGATAGCCAAACTCGCCCGCCATCGTGCCAAACAGATAGGCTTTGGCGAGGAGTTTGTGCCCGAAATCACCGCCGAGCAGGCTCGTGAGGTGCTGGGTGCTGCCAAGTTCTCGCGCGAAAGGTATAATATTGGTGGCGTTGCGGGTGTGGTTACGGGCCTGGCTTGGACCGAAGTGGGGGGTGACATCCTCTACATCGAGTCGCTTTTGACCCCAGGTAAGGGGGCATTGAGCCTTACGGGTAATCTTGGCGACGTGATGAAGGAGTCGGCAACCATCGCTTGGGAGTGGGTGAAGGCGCACCACGCCGAACTCGGCATCGAGACCGAGAAGTTCGAGAAGCAGGATATCAATATTCACGTTCCCGAGGGTGCGGTGCCCAAAGATGGCCCGAGTGCGGGTATTACGATGGTGACCTCCATCGCTTCGACCTATACGGGGCGTAGGGTGAAGGAGCACTTGGCGATGACGGGCGAAACCACACTGCGCGGTAGGGTGCTCCTTGTTGGTGGCATTAAGGAGAAAGTGCTGGCGGCCAAGCGTGCGGGCATTACCGAGATAATTATGAGCGAGGAGAATCGCAAAGATATTTTGGAGATTAAGTCGGACTACCTCGAAGGTGTTACCTTCCACTACGTCAGGACGGTGGATGAAGTGTTGGCACTTGCGCTGGTATAGAAAAAAGACTTGGAGAAATCCAAGTCTTTTTTTGTCTAACGTCTAACGTTAATAGTCCTTAATGCCTACAAACCTTACAAGCCCTATAAGTCTTATGAGGCCTATAAGATGGCTAACGGTCAATACCCATTAACTCTCCATACGCATCTCTTCCAACTCCTCTCCGGTGAGGTGGATAATCTCGCCATTTTGTTCCACGACAAGGTCGCCATTCTCCTTAATGGCACGCTCAATCAGACGACGTTGCGCAAGGCGTACACCGCTATCAATCTTCTCTTGGAGTTGTATCAAATCCATCTCACTCATAGTTCCATAATTTTTTTGTACGACTCTGGCTCCAACACCTTCCTCACAAGGGTGCCCTGGCCCCACGCCACTTGCTTGACCTCATTGGTGCCACTGTTGTCATAGATGGTCCAATAGTCACAAGAGGGCATATAGAGCGCCCTGAAATTGCGGATGCCACTATCGTAGCGACGACGGATGACATCCTCGGGGATGTTGTGGCCACCCTCGGCTACGCGCGTTGCAACTCTCTCTATGGCCAACTCGGGGGAGGGGAGCCAGAAGAACAGTAGGGTTACGAAGTAGCCTTTGGCGTGAGCCTTTTCGATAAACTGTGTGTAGGAACGCGAGGCGAGGGTTGTTTCGAAGGCGAAATCTTCGTCTTGGCTCAACAGGTCCTCCATTCGTTGGAGCATAATACGACCCGCCTCAATAGCCATACGTTCCTGATTGAATGGCGAAAGACCTTTGGCGATTTCGTCGGCATTGACGAATTCGCGACAATCGAGCATCTCGGGCAACATTGTGTAGGAGGCGGTAGTCTTACCGGCTCCATTGCACCCTGCTATGATGTAAAGTTTTCGCATTCTAATTGCAAATATAGCATTTTTTTCTACAAATCTCGCGCCCCAAGCAAAATAATTACCCCAAACCACCTGAAAAGCGAAGGAAAAAGGGGAGTGGGGGAGTTTTGGGAATCTCCAAGTGTTCATAGGGGGTGACTGCTCTCAACTTTCAACTTTCAACTTTCAATTTCTTCTCGGGTATCTTTTTTAATACCCAAGAGGTTGGGGGCTCCCGTTTTTTTGATGCTCCCACCCCTTTGTTCTCGGGTATCTTTTTTAATACCCGCGAGGAACGGAAGGTTATTCTCCCTCTAAATTAGATGGTTTACCCCTTTTGTTCTCGGGTATCTTTTTTAATACCCGTGACCGAATGGGGGCTGACAACTGATTGTTGATTGCTGACTGCTCCCAATTCCTCTCGGGTGTCTTTTTTGATACCTGCGCCCGTCAGGGCGCACCATAGACCCGCACTTTACATCGTCGGCGGAGAAGCGACCTCCTTGTGAGGTCGTGGCGAGGGCGGAGGGCAAAGGCGTTAAGAAACAAAGACGGCAAATGCTTTGCCCGCGTAGCGTTTGTTTTAGACTTTGCGCTCCGCCCTCCCGCCAGAGATGTCGTGCGTGGCTTTTGCGCCACTTTTGCCACCAAAAGTGGCAAAGAAAAGCGGGCAAC